>NZ_SLVH01000004.1:0-392165 GCF_004342335.1 Rhizobium sp. PP-F2F-G48
AGAAACTTCAGAGCGAGTTCGTCGGTCGCCAGCAGCGCCGCCGCCCTCGTTGGTGTGCGGTTTATAGATCCCACTTCACCGCTTCGTCAACAGGGGGTGGCGGGAAAAATGACATTTTTTATAACACATTGATATAATACGCCTTTTCAATTTCTCCTGATTTTCGTCGCAACATTCTCCCCAATCGGTCAGCCCATCCGCGGGAATCACCTGTCTGCTGTCTTCCCTTCCTATGCTCATCATCCTGTCCTTTCCGTCTTGGCCACGATCATTCGCGCCAGTCTTTCGCGGACAGACAACATGGGCTTCGTGCACTTTGTCTCAGGGCCCTATAGATTGGCACTATGACCATCTTTGCCTCGCTACCCGACCTTCCTGTCAAAGCTGTCCTCGCGCAGATCGGGACGGCTCTTTCGACCAGCGGCCTTGCCGTCCTCTCCGCCCCTCCGGGTGCCGGCAAGACGACGCTCGTGCCGCCCTTCCTGCTCGACGCGTCATGGCGGGGGGATGGGCGGATCATTCTTCTCGAACCGAGGCGCCTTGCAGCACGGGCCGCGGCGGGCCGCATCGCATCGCTTCTCGGCGAGGAGATCGGGGAGAGAGCGGGATACCGGATGCGGCTCGACAGCCGCATCTCGGCGCGGACGCGCATCGAGGTGGTGACCGAAGGTGTGTTCGCCCGGATGGTGCTCGACGATCCGGAGCTCAAAGGGGTGGCGGCCGTTCTCTTCGACGAGTTTCATGAACGATCGCTCGATGCGGATGTCGGACTGGCTCTGGCCCTGGATGTGCGCGCCGCGCTGCGGGAGGATCTGCGCCTTCTCGTGATGTCGGCGACGCTCGACGTGGAGCGGGTGGCGGCGTTGCTGGGCCATCCCGCTGTGATCGAGAGCCACGGCCGCAGTTTTCCGATCGACATCCGGCACAGCGACCGGTTGCCGAACGAGCGGATCGAAGATGCCATGGCACGGGCGATCATCGAGGCGCATCGCGGCGAGGAAGGCTCCATTCTGGCTTTTCTCCCCGGGCAGGCGGAGATCAAGCGGACGATCGAGCGGCTGCAGGGTCGCCTTCCCGGAGCGACCGACATCATTGGTCTTTACGGAACGATGAGCCAGGCCGAACAGGATCGGGCGATCAAGCCGGTCTCGCCGAGACAGCGCAAGGTGGTGCTGGCGACCTCGATCGCGGAGACGTCGATCACCATCGACGGCGTACGGATCGTGATCGATAGCGGCTTGCAGCGCCTGCCGGCCTATGAGGCGGCGACAGGCATCACGCGGCTTGAAACCGTTCGCGTCTCCAAGGCCTCGGCCGACCAGCGGGCCGGGCGCGCCGGGCGCACCGAGCCCGGCATCGCCGTCCGGCTCTGGCATCCGGGACAGACAGCGGCGCTGCCCGCATTCACGCCGCCGCAGATTCTCGCAAGCGATCTCTCCGGGCTCGTGCTCGATCTGGCGCATTGGGGCGTGACCGATCCCTCCTCGATGGGATTTCTCGATGCGCCGCCAGGCCCGGCCTGGCGCGAGGCGCGGGCGCTGCTCTCGTCACTCGGCGCCGTGGATGCCGAGGGGAGGCTGACGGAGGCCGGACAGCGGATTCGAAATCTGGCCTTGCCGCCGCGGCTTGCGGCCATGGCCGTGGGGGCAGCGTCTGACGGACAGGGCATGGCGGCCTGCGAGCTCGCCGTCCTTCTGACGGAACAGGGGCTTGGCGGCACATCGATCGATCTCGAGGATCGATTGCGGCAGTTTCGCGCAGACCGCAGTCCGCGCGGCGAAGCGGCGCGCGGGCTTGCGCGGCGCATGGCGTCCGAGCTTGGGGTTCGGCGCAACAGTCCGGCCGAGCCCGTTCTTGCGGGCGCCCTCTTGATCCGGGCATTTCCGGATCGGATCGCCCTGCAGCGCGGCGGGCGGGGGCGGTTCGTGATGGCCAATGGGCGCGGCGCCGAGCTGCCGGAGACCGAGCGCCTGTCCGGCGCGACCATGCTCGTCATCGCGGATGTCACGGGGTCGGCCGGGCGGCACCGGATCTTGGCAGCGGCCGAGATCCGTCGGGAGGATGTCGTCGATCATCTCCCCTCCGCCATCGTGACGGGGAACGAGACCTATTTCGACCGCCAGAGCCGGCAGGTGCGAGCGCGGCGCGTCACGCGGATCGGCGCGATCGTGCTGGAGGAGACGCCGATGGCGCGGCCGTCCGGCCTGGATGCCGCACGCGCTGTGGCGGAGGGCGTGCAGATGCTGGGGCTCGATGTGCTGCCGTTCTCGAAAGAGGGGCGCCAGCTGCGTGACCGGATCGGATTTCTGCACAGGAAACTGGGCGATCCCTGGCCGGATGTCTCCGATCTCGCCCTTCTCGACCGTCTCGACGACTGGTTCGTGCCGTTCCAGGCGGATGCGCGGGGTTTGAGCGATATCGAGCCGGGCAGCCTCACGCAGGGACTTCAATCCCTCGTTCCACAAGGCGCATCGCGGGACCTGTCCAAGCTCGTGCCGACGCATTTCGAGGCGCCGACGGGCAACCGCCATGCGATCCGCTACGATGCCGACGAGCCGGTTCTCTCGATCCGGGTGCAGGAGCTGTTCGGGCTGACCGTGCATCCGGCGATCGGCGGGGGACGTATACCCCTGCTCTTGGAGCTGATATCGCCGGGTCAGCGTCCGATCCAGACGACGCGGGACCTGCCGGGCTTCTGGGCGGGATCCTGGAAGGACGTGCGCGCGGAGATGCGCGGCCGCTATCCGCGGCATCCCTGGCCGGAGGACCCGGCACAGGCCGCGCCGACGGCGCGGGCCAAACCGAGGGGGACGTGAATGGCACATCAGGATACGGCTCTGGAGACCGCGGCGACCGGATCGCGCGAGCCGGACGATCCGACAGCGAGCCGATCCCTGCGGCTGCAGACCATCGTGCGGTTGCGCTGGCTGGCGGTGGCCGGACAGTCGATCGCGATCATCATCGTCGCGCTCTGGCTGCGATTCCCGATGCCGCTGATCGCCTGCTTCCTGCTGATCGCGCTTCTGGCCATCGTCAACATCTACCTGACCCTGCGTTATCCCCCGGCACACCGGCTGCATCCGGTCGCCGCCTTCACGCTTCTGGGCATCGACCTCGCGCAGCTGACGGCGCTTCTCTACATGACCGGGGGCATCGCCAATCCGTTTGCGCCCCTCGTTTCGGTTCCCGTCATCATCTCCTCGGCATCGCAGCCGAAATGGTACAGCGTTGCGCTTGCGCTGCTCGCCGTGGCCGGCGTGACGGCGCTCGCATTTTCGCCCTATCCCCTGCCCTGGTACGATGGCGCGGTTCTCGTCGTGCCGCCGGCGCTGATGGTCGGCTTCTGGTTCGCCATCGTCTCCACCACGGCTTTTGCCGCTTTCTATGCCTATCGCGTGTCGCTCGAGGCGAGCGAACTGGCCGAAGCGCTGGCCGCAACCGAACTGGTGCTGCAGCGCGAGCAGCATCTGTCCCAGCTCGACGGGCTGGCGGCGGCCGCCGCGCATGAACTCGGCACGCCGCTCGCGACGATCAGCGTGGTCGCCAAGGAGATGGAGCGGGAACTCGGCAACGATCCGAAATTCGGCGAGGACGTCCAGCTTCTACGCAGCCAGAGCGAGAGATGCCGCGACATCCTGCGGCGACTGACGACGCTCTCCTCCAACGACGAGGCGCATATGCGCTACCTGCCGCTGTCGTCGATGATCGAAGAGGTTCTGGCGCCGCATCGGGAGTTCGACATCGAGATCATTCTGGTGGAGGTTTCCGGCCGCAAGGGCGAACCGGTCGGCACGCGCAATGCCGGAATTCTCTACGGGCTCGGAAATCTGGTCGAGAATGCTGTCGACTATGCGAAGACCGAGGTCATCGTGACGGTAAAACATTCCGCCGATCGCGTTTCGGTGACGATTGAGGATGACGGCGACGGCTACGCGCCGGACATTCTGAGCCGGATCGGCGAACCCTATGTGACGCGGCGGCAGCGCGACGACACCGCAGGCGGGCTGGGGCTCGGGCTGTTCATCGCCAAGACGCTTCTGGAACGGTCGGGCGCGACGCTCGCCTTCGAGAATGGCGGGCCGGAGAAGCCGGGCGCGCGCGTCAGCGTCGAATGGCCGCGGGCCTTGATGGACACCAAGCCGGCGAAATGACCGGTCGTACCTTTCGCCATTCGGGACGGACCCTTATCTATCCCTCCATGAGATGAAGCGAGACGAGCTGAACGGGGCAAGAAGGATCGCGCCATGAGCGAGAGAGCAGACGCCGGAGCCGGCGAAACAGTTGCAGACAACCTGGACGACGCGATCGGGCTCGATCCGTCGCTGCTGATCGTCGATGACGACGGGCCGTTCGTGCGCCGTCTGGCCCGCGCGATGGAACAGCGCGGCTTTACGGTCGCGATCGCCGAATCGGTTGCGGACGGCGTCGCCCAGGCGAAACGGCATCCGCCGAAATATGCGGTGGTCGATCTTCGCCTCGGCGACGGCAGCGGGCTTGACGTGATCGAAGCGATCCGCAGCTGCCGCGACGACACACGCATCATCATGCTGACCGGCTATGGCAATATCGCGACGGCGGTGAACGCGGTGAAGCTCGGCGCGGTGGACTATCTGTCGAAGCCTGCGGATGCCGACGAAGTCTACAATGCCCTCATCCAGAACGACGGCGACAAGGCGGAGCTGCCGGAAAACCCGATGTCGGCCGATCGCGTCCGGTGGGAGCATATCCAGCGCGTGTTCGAGATCTGCGAACGCAACGTGTCGGAGACGGCGCGGCGGCTGAACATGCACCGGCGCACGCTGCAGCGGATTCTTGCCAAGCGAGCCCCGAAGTAAGCGTTCAGAGATCGCTGTCCTGCGCGCCGGACATGATGTCCGACAGCGGCGAGGCGTCGCCGGCGCCACCGACGCACCATTCCGCGAGCATCAGCCGCTGGGCGGCGGCGCGCGCGAAGTTGAGGGTGACCGACTTGCGCTGCGGGGCGGAAAGACGGTGTTCGGGGGCGTCGCGGATCATGTCGGCGCCATAACCGTCGGAGAGGAACAGGCCGCAATCCTCCGGGAAGATGTCGAGCGGCACGTCCGCATGCGTGGCGAAAAACAGCCGGTCGCAATGCAGCCTGTAATCGGGCCATTTTCGATCCACCCTGAAATCCTCGATCGACGTCTTGATCTCGACGATCCAGATCTCGCCCTTCGGCGAGATCGAGGCGAGGTCGGCCCTGCGGCCGCCCGCAAGCGTGAGTTCGGGCATCACAGCGTGGCGCAGGTCGTAGAGATACCGTTGCAGGCCGCGGCGAACGAGCATCGCGCGGCGGGACTGACGTCCATCGACAAGCGGGGTGGTGGCGTGGAGCGAAACGATCGGCATGGCAT
Organism: Rhizobium sp. PP-F2F-G48; assembly: GCF_004342335.1. NCBI lineage: Bacteria > Pseudomonadati > Pseudomonadota > Alphaproteobacteria > Hyphomicrobiales > Rhizobiaceae > Rhizobium > Rhizobium sp. PP-F2F-G48. The sequence goes on from NZ_SLVH01000004.1 coordinate 5,376, forward strand.
CTTCCTAACTGGCCTGCGCTTGAAATGCCGGACATGGCGGTCTTTGTTGCAAAAAAACCATCCAGGCCGAATTTGAATCAGCGCAGCCTCATGCTGCAGCGCATTCCCTTGCAAGGACCCGGCGAATGGAAAATAAGCATAGAGGCTGATGGTCGAACCACTCGAGCCGTCCTTCGCTCCCTTTTAAGAGATTCTCATGCGCACCCGCAACGCATTCTTCCTGTGCAGCCTTCTGGCAAGCGTCGCTCTGGCCGGCTGCTCCACGGCGCCCGTCACCACGTCCAATAATATGCCGATCCAGCATGTCGCGACGAACCAGATCTTCTCCGACGGCTACGGTCCTGTCGAAGATCACGGATATGCGCTTCCGGCGATCCCGATCAACCGCGTCGATCAGCGCTTCCATCGTCAGATCGTCGATTATGCGACGAACGACCCGGTCGGCACCATCGTGGTCAACACGCCGAACCGCTTCCTCTATTACGTGCTGCCGGGCGGCAAGGCGGTTCGCTACGGGATCGGCGTCGGCAAGCAGGGCTTTGCCTGGCAGGGCCGCGCCTATGTGGCCTGGAAGCAGGAATGGCCGACATGGCATCCGCCGAAGGAAATGGCCGAGCGTCGCCCCGACGTCGCGCAATATGTCGAATCCGGCATGGGCCCGGGCCTGCGCAATCCGCTCGGCGCGCGCGCGCTCTATCTCTTCAACGACGAAGGCAAGGATACCTTGTTCCGTCTGCACGGCACGCCGGAATGGAACTCGATCGGGACGGCTGCTTCCTCGGGCTGCATCCGCCTGATGAACCAGGACATCATCGACCTCTATTCCCGCGTTCGCCCAGGCAAGAACACGCTTGTCGTCGTCCAGCAGTAGTCGAGCCGCTCCTGGCGTTTCGCCATTGACGAAAAACCCGGATCGCTCCGGGTTTTTTTATGGGTCTTGTTATCGCGATGCCGCTTTCAATTCGAGGCGGCGGCGGTGAAGGACCGGTTCGGTGTAGCCGTTCGGCTGTTCGCGCCCCTTGAAGACCAGATCGAGCGCAGCCTGGAAGGCGACAGACGAATCGAAATCCGGTGCCATCGGGCGGTAGGCCGGGTCGTCCGCATTCTGCCGATCGACAATGGCGGCCATGCGCTTCAGGGTCTCGGTGACCTGATCGCGCGAGACGACGCCGTGATGGAGCCAGTTCGCCATGTGCTGGGCGGAAATGCGTAGCGTGGCGCGATCTTCCATCAAGCCGATATTGTTGATGTCGGGCACCTTGGAGCAGCCGACGCCCTGATCGATCCAACGGACGACGTAGCCGAGAATGCCCTGCGCATTGTTGTCGAGTTCACGCTGGATTTCGTCCGGCGTCCAGTTCGGGCGCGTTGCCACCGGGATGGACAGGATATCGTCGAGCTTGGCGCGGGGGCGTGTCTTCAGACCCTTCTGAACCTCGGCGACATCGACCGTGTGGTAATGCGTCGCGTGCAGCGTGGCCGCCGTCGGCGATGGAACCCAGGCGGTGTTGGCGCCGGCCTTGGGGTGGGCGATCTTCTGCTCCAGCATCGCCGCCATCAGATCCGGCATGGCCCACATGCCCTTGCCGATCTGCGCATGGCCGGCCAGACCGCAGGACAGGCCGATATCGACGTTCCAGTTCTCATAGGCCGCGATCCAGGCTGCCTGCTTCATGTCGCCTTTGCGGATCATCGGACCCGCTTCCATGGAGGTGTGGATCTCGTCGCCGGTCCGGTCGAGGAAGCCGGTATTGATGAACACGACACGCTCGCGCGCGGCACGGATGCAGGATTTGAGATTGACCGTCGTGCGGCGCTCCTCGTCCATGATGCCCATCTTGATCGTGTTCGGCGCCATGCCCAGCGCCTGTTCGACGCGGGTAAAGATCTCGCAGGCGAAGGCCACTTCGTCGGGACCGTGCATCTTCGGCTTGACGACATACATCGAGCCTTCGCGCGAGTTCATGCGACGTCCGGACGGTCCGATGTCTCGAAGAGCGATCAGGGCCGTGAACATCGCGTCCATGATACCTTCCGGCACCTCGTTGCCGTCGCGATCGAGGATTGCCGGATTCGTCATGAGGTGGCCGACATTGCGCACGAGCATCAGCGCCCGGCCTTTCAACGTGATCTCGCTGCCATCGGGCGCCGTCAGTGCGACATCCGGATTGAGGCGGCGGGTAAAGCGGGCGCCGCCCTTGGAAACCTCTTCCGTCAGCGTGCCGTCCATCAGGCCGAGCCAGTTGCGGTAGATCAGCGTCTTGTCGTCGGCATCGACGGCTGCAACGGAATCTTCGCAGTCCATGATCGCGGTGACGGCGGATTCCAGGACGACATCGGAAATATGCGCCGGATCGCCGCCACCGATGGTGGTCGTCGAATCGATGACGATCTGGACATGCAGGCCGTTGCGCTTGAGGACGATCGACGCGGGCGCTGCGGCATCGCCCGTGAAGCCGACGAACTGGGCCGGATCCTTCAGCGCGAGGTTGCCGTCGTTCAGGATCAGGCGACCGTCGGTCACCGAGATCGAGCGGAGATCTGTCCAGCCAGCGCCTGCAAGCGGTGCGCTCGAATCCAAAAAGTTGCGGGCCCAGGCGATGACCTTGCTGCCGCGGGCCGGATTGTAGGCCTTGCCCTTCTCCGCGCCGCCTTCGTCGGAAATCGCATCCGTGCCGTAGAGCGCGTCGTAGAGCGAGCCCCAGCGCGCATTGGCGGCGTTGAGCGCATAGCGTGCATTCATGACGGGCACGACCAACTGCGGCCCGGCGATCGCGGCGATCTCGGGATCGACATGGGAGGTCGAGACCGTGAAATCAGGTTCTTCGGGCAGGAGATAGCCGATCTCGGTCAGGAAACCGGTATAGGCCTTGAGATCGACCGGCACGCCGTTTGCGCGATACCAGGCATCGATCTTCTCCTGCAAGGCATCGCGAACCTGCAGCAGGACCCGGTTCTTCGGTGCGAGATCATGGACGATCGCGGAGAAGCTCTCGAAGAAGCGTTCGGGCTCCAGTCCCGTGCCGGCCAGCGCTTCGTTGACGATGAAGCCGTGAAGGCCCTGTTCGATCTGCAAACCCTTGATATCGATGCGGTTCATGAGGTCTCCTCGCTCTTGCCCCGTTGCGTGCACTGCAATGTCCTCACGTACGCCGCGAAGTCAACGTCTTCCGATGGGGAAGGGCTGTGCACGGTGACTATCCTACCGTCGCGTCACCCGCATGGGGATGCCGCCCTGCGGCTGCGTCGTCAGCCTTTGAACCGGCCAGGGGCGGGTCTGGGGCGTCACGTCGAAACGATAGTCTTTCATCAGAACGCCGAGCGCGATGACGGCTTCCTGCAGCGCGAAGGTCGCACCGATGCAGACGCGCGGGCCGGCGCCGAAGGGCAGATACTGGAACCGGTGCAGGCTCTCGCGATGGCCGGGCAGGAAGCGCTGCGGCACGAAAGCGCGCGGGTTCTCCCAATAGAGCGTGTGCCTGTGCAGTGTCCAGGGCATGACGAGAACGGAGACGCCCTTTGCGATATCGACGCGCTCGCCGGTCGGCGACGTCCAACTGTCCGCCTCGATGGCCGCACGATTGATCGAGGGCGCCGGCGGATAAAGCCGCATAGATTCCTCGAACGCGGCGCGGACATGCGGCATGTTGTCCAGCCAATCGACGGGATCTGTTCCGTCCGCGACGACGCGATCGATTTCCGCCTCCATCAGAGCCCGAAATTCGGGGACATGCGCGATGCAATAGAACGTCCAGCCCAGCGCCCGGGCCGTCGTTTCATGACCGGCGCCGATGAAGGTGAGGATGTTGTCGGCGATCTCGTCGGCATGCAGCCCGTCCGGGCCTTCGCGTTCGAGAAGCAAGGTCAGAAAATCCTGCGGCACCGTCTCGGGGTGGGCGCGCATCTGCCGGCGGCGCTCCTCCATCGTGGCGGCCACGACCGTTCCGAAGCGGCGCATCAGTTTGCCGCTCCCCCAGCGGGTCACACGCGGGACCCAGGATGGGGCCAGCAGCATGTCCATGGGATCGACACGGCCCATGCTGCCGAGCAGCGTCTCGACATCCTTGGTGAAGGCTTCGGTTTCCGCAGCGATCTGCCCGGAAAACAAGGTTTCCGCCAGGATATCGTAGGTCAGTTCGGTCATGTCGGTGGCGATATCGACAGACATGCCTCCGTCGGCCGCCCGCGTATACCGGCGCGCATAGTGCTCGCAGGTCGAAAGCATCTTGTCGGCGAAGCCCTTGGCGTGGCGGGGCGTGAAGACCGGCGCGACCGCCTTGCGCGTGCGCTTCCATGTCGGGCCTTCGGCCGTCAGCAGTCCATCGCGCAGGATCGGCCGCAGCACGAGCCGGCGCACCTCCGACATCTCGTAATTCGCGACGTTCTCGACAAGGATGTAGCGGATGAGGCCGGGATCGTTGACGATCAGGGTCTGCTGGTTGACGAACCGCGTCTCGATCCAGGGGAGCGTGTAGGATTGCTCGCTCCAGAGTTCGAGCGGATTGCGCAGAACCGTCCGGAGAACGTTGAGCTTCGAGAGTTCCTGCTTGCGGGGAATGGGGGCCGGCGGCTCGAACGTTCGCGAGATCATGTCCATCGGATGTCGACCTTTGAGGTTTGGGCCGGGATCGGGGTGGGGGGCTTCTGTCGCCGACCTCCGTTGGATCAGAGAAGCGCCTTCAACTCGGGCAGCTTCTCGTTCACCAGCCAGCCATAATAGTTTTCCTCCGGCCACTGCACGGGGCCCGATCGGTTCTTTGCGGCAAGCGCTGCGGCGCGCTGGTCGGGATTGCCGATATTGTAGAGCGTCGCAGTGATGCCGGGATTGTCGCTGATGTCGATGTCGGCCACCGAGCGATAGACGTCGATCGAGTGGCGGATGACGGCCGCCATGTAGGCGAGCGACTGGTCGGGATCCATAATCGCTTTATAGACGTCGGCCGCGCTGTTTTCGTCCAGCCGATCATAGCCAGACACACGGGCGACCGTGTCGGTCATCATCAGGGCCGTCAGCGGGTTGATCTGGCCAAGGCCGAAGGTCTGTCCCGCATAAAAGGGCTGGAAGAAGACGGCGGAAAAACGGTTGTTCGAGAACGTTGTCCCCCCCACCGTTTCGCCTCGGAACTCTTTGTCCCAGACGCTCTCGCGGCAGCTCCAGAGAGCGTAGGACCCTTTCTTGCTGGCACAGACGGAAAATTGCGGACGGTCGACGAAGTCGGCGATCGATTCGCCTTCATAGGCAAAACGGAAGCTGTCTCCGGCATAGGCCGCCGCCTTGACGTAATAGGACTGCAGCCGATCATAGGCATCGACATTATAGGTATGTTCGCCGACGATGGCGCCGACCATATGGATCGGGTCGATGCCATAGGCGCGTGCCGTGGACTTGATCTTGCCCATCAGCTTGCTGTCGGTCGCAAGCAGCTGGCGAACCTTTTCGTACTTTGCGTCGAAGCTCGATTTTCCTGCCTTCGTGCGGCGAACCGAAGCGCCAGGCACGGACGGCTGTTCCGCATTGCGGTTGCCCTCCGGCATGACGTGCATCTCCGCTCTGGCCGGCGATCCCGACGCAGCCAGCCCCGAAACGAGCAGGCCCGAAGCAATCAGGACCGTGACGAGGGCGAGAGCGGGAACAAGTTTGCGCAAGGCTTCAGTCTCCAAAGGGTATGGCGGTGCGCTCGTGATGCGGCGCAAAGGTGTCGGAATCATGCCAAGGGGCATGTCCTCTGCCATCCTCCGATATTCGGCATGCCGCCGCAACCGCCTGCCCCACGCCTCTGAAAGACGCGGCGGCAGGTGGGATCGCAGCGCATCAGAGAATATAGCGCGACAGGTCCGTATTGGCAGCGAGGTCACCGACATGCTTGCGCACATACTCGGCATCGATCGCGAGCTGCTCGCCCGACTTGTCGGGTGCGGCAAACGAAATCTCGTCGAGCACACGCTCCATGACCGTCTGCAGCCGGCGCGCGCCGATATTCTCGACGCTGGCGTTCAGGTGCACCGCGACATCCGCCAGCGCATCGAGCGCATCGTCGGAAAAGTCGAGGACGACGCCTTCGGTTTCCAGAAGCGCCTTGTACTGGCGGATCAGGCTCGCCTCGGTTTCCGTCAGGATGCGGCGGAAATCTTCCTTTGTCAGCGCCTTCAGCTCGACCCGGATCGGCAGGCGGCCCTGAAGCTCCGGCAGGAGATCGGAGGGCTTGGACACATGAAAGGCGCCGGATGCGATGAAGAGGATATGGTCGGTCTTCACCGGCCCGTATTTCGTTGCGACCGTCGTGCCTTCCACCAGCGGCAGCAGGTCGCGCTGCACGCCCTCGCGCGAGACGCCGGCGCCCATTCCGCCGTCGCGGGCGGCGATCTTGTCGATCTCGTCCAGGAAGACGATGCCGTCATTTTCGGCCGAGCGCACGGCTTCCCGCTGGATCTGCTCGTTGTCGAGCAGCTTGTCGGACTCATCGTCGATCAGAAGCGCGTAAGACTCCTTGACGGTCGTGCGCACTTTTTTGGTACGGCCGCCCATGGCCTTGCCGAACATTTCCGACAGGTTGAGCACGCCGATATTGGCGCCCGGCATGCCGGGAATCTCGAAGCCGCCGCCCGGGCTCGCACTGTCGGCGACCTCGATGTCGATCTCCTTGTCGTCAAGCTCGTTGTCGCGCAGCTTGCGGCGGAAGCTGTCGCGGGTCGCGGGCGACGCCGTGCTGCCGACGAGCGCATCGAGAACGCGTTCCTCCGCATTCTGGTGGGCCTTCGCCTTTACTTCGCCGCGCTTCTTGTCGCGCACGAGGCCGATGCCGACCTCGACCAGATCGCGGATGATCTGCTCGACATCGCGGCCGACATAGCCGACTTCGGTGAATTTTGTGGCTTCCACCTTGATGAACGGCGCCCCGGCGAGCTTGGCGAGACGACGCGAAATCTCGGTCTTGCCGACGCCGGTCGGTCCGATCATCAGGATGTTCTTCGGCATCACCTCGTCGCGCAACTCGTCGGGCAGCTGCTGGCGGCGCCAGCGGTTGCGCAGGGCGATGGCCACGGCGCGTTTCGCATCGTGCTGGCCGATGATGTAGCGATCGAGTTCGGAAACGATCTCGCGGGGGGAAAAGGTCGTCATGGTGTGTCCGTTTCTTCAATCTGGGGATCCAGCGCCATGAGATGGGCCGGACCGTATTGGCTGTGACGCCGGTCGACGAAGCGGAATCCGGCCTTCTCATAGGCGCGGATCGCGCGTGCATTCTCGGGATGCGGGTCGACGATGATCCGCATCGTGCCTGTTGCAAAAAGTCGGGCCGCAAAGCTGGCGGCGATCCGGCCGCCATGGCCTCTGCCGATCTCATCGGGCGGGCCGATCGCCATGTCGATGCCGATAGTTCCCGCCGGCTGGTCGCGATAGGGATGGTCCACCTCCCGGTGCGGATCGTAGGACTGGAGGTAGGCGATCGGCCGCCCCTCCCGTTCCACGATCATCGGCCGGGTCTCTCCCGTCTCCATGGCTTTCGCAATGGCGTCGAGTTCGACCTCCACCGCATCCCACCATGTCCTGACGTGCGGCTCCGCAAGCCACTGCGCCAGACGGGGGAAATCCGCGGGGCTCAGCGGGCGAAAGACGTAAGAGGCGCCCGGCTCGAAGGGCATGTTCAGGCGGCGTCCAGCGTCTCGACGACGATGTTGCCATTGGTATAGACGCAGATATCGCCGGCGATCTCCATGGCGCGGCGGGCGATCTCTTCGGCTGTGCGATCCGAATCCATCAACGCGCGGGCCGCGGCATAGGCGTAGTTGCCGCCGGAACCGATCGCGATCGTCCCATGTTCCGGCTCCAATACGTCGCCATTCCCGGTGATCGCTAGCGTGATCGACTTGTCGGCGACCAGCATCATCGCTTCGAGATTGCGCAGATATTTGTTGGTCCGCCAATCCTTGGCAAGCTCGACGGCGGCGCGCATCAGCTGGTCGGGATACTGCTCGAGCTTGGCTTCGAGCCGCTCCAGCAGGGTGAAGGCATCCGCCGTGGCGCCGGCAAAACCCGCGATGACCTGGCCTTTGCCGAGCCGGCGCACCTTTCGGGCGTTTGCCTTCATCACGGTCTGACCGAGGCTGACCTGGCCATCGCCGGCCATGACCACCTGGCCGCCCTTGCGCACGGTGATGATCGTGGTCGCATGCATGGTTCCGTAGGGGTTATGTTCGCTCATGAGAGTCCTGTTGCCTTCCGCACCCGGGACTGTCCGGGGCGTTTGAATGCTTGATGTCGCGATCTATGTAAGAATGCCGGAAGCGATTGCAAAGGGTGGTTCCGGCGTCCGTCGGGACACACGATCGTGCCCGGGAGATGCGGGTCAATCGAAGCTGGATCTTTCCCGGCCGGCCTGATATCAGGCGACTTTCACACACCGGAGTTCCCGATGGCAGAGGCAGAAGGCCGCACCGGCAGCATATCCCGCAAGACCAACGAGACGTCCGTCTCCGTGTCCGTCGCAATCGACGGGACCGGGGCATCGACCATCTCGACGGGGGTCGGATTCTTCGACCATATGCTCGAGCAGCTGTCGCGTCATTCCCTGATCGACATGACGATCGAGGCAAAGGGCGACCTGCATGTGGACGATCACCACACGGTTGAGGACACCGGCATCGCCATCGGCCAGGCGATCGCCAAGGCGCTCGGCGACCGGCGCGGCATCACGCGCTATGCCTCGATCGACCTTGCCATGGACGAAACCATGACCCGCGCCGCCGTCGATGTGTCCGGCCGTCCGTTCCTTGTCTGGAACGTCGCCTTCTCCGCGCCGAAGATCGGCACGTTCGATACGGAGCTGGTGCGGGAGTTCTTCCACGCTCTGGCGCAGAATGCCGGCATCACGCTGCATATCCAGAACATCTACGGCGCCAACAACCACCATATCGCCGAGACATGCTTCAAGGCCGTCGCCCGTGTGTTGCGCACCGCAACCGAGATCGATCCCCGCCAGGCCGGCCGTATTCCCTCCACCAAGGGGACTCTGGCCTAAGCCGGGTTCTTCCGCTGCGGACGCCGGGCCACTTCGGTTTGGTTTGGTTTGGGCGCATTCCCGGGGGTGCGCCGCCCCGTCGAGACACGTCTTCCTGAGAGAAGATCCCTCTGTTGAGAGCAGGCTGCTGATGACACCGTTCCTCGTCTATCTCCCGCCCGGCGCGCGGCGCGACAGCCCGGATGCGGTCTTCGTGGCCGATCGTTTCGCCTGGCCGGCTTTCGTCTTCCCGGCCTTCTGGCTTCTCTTCAAGCGCCAATGGATCGCCGGCATCGCCGTCTTCATCCTGCAGGGTGCGATGACCATGGCCGGCGGACTGGCCGATGCGGCACTTGCCGCGATCCTGTTGGAACTTGCGCTCCGGCTCCTGGTGGCGCTGGAAGGGCCAACCTATCTTGCCCACCGGCTGGAGAAGCGGGGCTTCACGCTTGCCGCCGTCCTGCCGGCACCCGATCTGAAGACGGCCGAAGCCATGTATGGCGCGACGCTCGACGATCTCGCGAACGATCCTGCGCTGCCTCTGCCGCGCCTTGGCCCGAGCTTCGGTTTTGGCCAGAACGGCGCAAGGGCGATCGACCCTGCCAATCCGGGCTTCGGCCTGTTCGACACCTATGGGAGCCGCTGATGCGCGTCGCGATCATCGATTACGGATCCGGGAACCTGCGGTCCGCGACCAAGGCCTTCGAGCGCGCCGCCCGCGAGGCCGGCATCGCTGCGGAGATCGACCTGACCGACAAGGTGGATCGCGTGGCGACGGCCGACCGGATCGTTTTGCCGGGTGTCGGCGCCTATGCCGATTGCCGGGCCGGTCTATCCGCCGTCGATGGCATGAGCGAAGCCATCATCGACGGCGTCGAGAATGCTGGAAAGCCGTTCCTCGGCATCTGCGTCGGCATGCAGCTCATGGCCTCGCGCGGGCTGGAAAAGGCGACGACGCAAGGGTTCGGCTGGATCAAGGGCGATGTGGTGGAGATGAGGCCGGCGGATGCCGCGCTGAAAATTCCGCAGATCGGCTGGAACACACTGACGCTCAACCGGCCGCACGCTCTGTTCGACGGCATTCCGACCGGGCCTGATGGACTGCATGCCTATTTCGTGCACTCCTATCACCTCGCGACGGAAAACCCCGACGATCTCGTCGCAACGACGCGCTATGGGGCGCCTGTCACGGCTTTCGTTGCGCATGAGAACAAAGCGGGCGCTCAGTTCCATCCGGAAAAGAGCCAGACGCTCGGCCTCGCCCTATTGACCAATTTCCTGCGCTGGAAGCCCTGACATGATCCTTTTTCCCGCGATCGACCTCAAAGACGGTGCCTGCGTCCGCCTCAAGCTCGGCGACATGGCGGAGGCCACCATCTACAATCCGGATCCCGGCGCCCAGGCGAAGGCCTTTGAGGATCAGGGGTTCGAGTGGCTGCATGTGGTCGATCTCAACGGCGCCTTTGCCGGCGAAACGGTCAATGGGGCTGCGGTCGAGGCGATCCTGAAGGCGACCACCAACCCGGTCCAGCTCGGCGGTGGCATCCGCACGCTGGCTCATATCGAAACTTGGCTCTCCAAAGGTCTTGCCCGCGTCATCCTCGGCACCGTCGCGGTGCGCGATCCCGCGCTGGTCCGCGAGGCCTGCCGCCTCTTTCCGGGCAAGGTCGCCGTGGGCATCGATGCGAAGGGCGGCAAGGTCGCCGTCGAGGGCTGGGCCGAGGCGTCCGAACTCGGCGTGATCGAGCTTGCGCAGCGCTTCGAGGGTGCCGGCGTTGCCGCGATCATCTATACCGATATCGATCGCGACGGTATTCTCGCCGGGATCAACTGGGCGGGCACCCTGGCCCTTGCCGATGCGGTCGCCATTCCCGTCATCGCCTCGGGGGGCCTTGCCTCCATGGAGGATATCAATCGTCTCGCAGCACCCGACATGGCCAAGCTCGAAGGTGCGATTTCCGGGCGCGCGCTCTATGACGGCCGGATCGACCCGGCCGAGGCGCTCGCCGTTCTCAACCGTGCAAGAGGACGTGCCGCATGACCCTCAAGGCCCGCGTGATCCCCTGCCTCGACGTCAAGGACGGCCGCGTCGTCAAGGGCGTCAGCTTCGTCGATCTGATCGATGCCGGCGACCCCGTCGAATCGGCCAAGGCCTATGACGCGGCCGGGGCCGACGAGCTCTGCTTTCTCGACATCACCGCCTCGTCGGACGGCCGCGACACGATCTTCGACGTGGTCGAGCGCACCGCCGAACATTGCTTCATGCCGCTGACCGTTGGCGGTGGCGTGCGCAGCGTCGCGGACATTCGCCGCCTGCTTCTGGCTGGCGCCGACAAGGTCTCGATCAACTCCGCGGCCGTGCGCGATCCCGATTTCGTGGCACAGGCGGCCGACAAGTTCGGCAACCAGTGCATCGTCGTCTCGATCGACGCCAAGCGGCGCGTGTCGCCGGGAGCGGAAGGCACCAGCGCGTGGGAGATCTTCACCCATGGCGGCCGCACGGCAACGGGCATCGACGCGGTGGACTTCGCAACGCGAATGGTCGAGCGCGGGGCCGGCGAACTGCTGGTCACCTCGATGGATCGAGACGGCAGCAAGATCGGCTACGACCTCGACCTGACCCGCGCCATCGCCGACCGCGTTTCCGTTCCCGTCATCGCTTCGGGCGGCGTGGGAACGCTTGATCACATGGTGGAAGGCATTCGCGACGGACATGCGACGGCGGTTCTGGCCGCATCGATCTTCCACTTCGGAACATACAGCATCGGCGAAGCGAAGCGCTATATGGCCGAGCACGGCATTCCGATGCGGCTCGACGGCTTGGCGCAGGCGGAGAGCATCCTGTGACCCGGTTTTCGCTTTCCGATCTCGAAGCCATCGTCGCCGAGCGGGCAAAGGCCTCGCCGGAGACATCGTGGACCGCCAAGCTCGTTGAAAAAGGACAGGCGCGCGCGGCCAAGAAGCTTGGCGAGGAGGCCGTGGAAACAGTGATCGCCGCGGTTTCCGGCGACCGGAAAGAACTGGTCTCCGAGAGTGCGGATCTGCTTTATCATCTCATGGTGGTATTGAAAATTGCGGACGTTCCGTTACAGGAAGTCCTGGAGGAGCTTGAGGGACGCACGGTCCGGTCAGGCCTTGAGGAGAAGGCGAGCCGAAAGACGTGACCATTGCGCCGCAGAACAGGGGTGAAGCGGATATGCCGGACGATCTCGGCAGGCGAGACTATTCCCCCTACCATTTCTTTTCGGCCGACGCGTGGTCGCAGTTTCGAGCGGATACGCCCCTGACACTGACGGCGGACGAGGTTCGCCGGCTGCGCTCCCTGAACGACCCGATCGATCTCGATGAGGTGCGTCGGATCTATCTGTCGCTGTCGCGCCTGCTCTCCACCCATGTCGAGGCGTCGCAGATCCTCTACGAACAGCGCAAGCGCTTCCTGACGATCTCGGACGAGACCAAGACGCCGTTCGTGATCGGCATCGCCGGATCGGTGGCTGTGGGAAAATCGACCACCGCCCGTATTCTGGCCGAGCTTCTGTCGCGCTGGCCCTCCAGCCCCAAGGTCGATCTCGTGACGACGGACGGGTTTCTCTATCCGAATGCCGTGCTGATGCGCGACAACATCATGAACCGGAAGGGTTTTCCGGAAAGCTACGATATCGGCGCGCTGCTGCGCTTTCTCTCGGCCATCAAGGCCGGACAGCCGAATGTGCAGGCGCCGAGCTATTCCCACCTCGTCTATGACGTCTTGCCCGACCAGTTTCAGGTCGTGGACCGGCCGGATATCCTGATCTTCGAGGGCATCAACGTTCTGCAATCGCGCGACCTGCCGGAGGACGGCAAGATCGTACCGATGGTGTCGGACTTCTTCGACTTCTCGATCTATATCGATGCCGACGAGACGCTGATCCACTCCTGGTATGTCGATCGCTTCATGCGACTGCGCCAGACGGCGTTCAAAAACCCGGAATCCTTCTTCAAGCGCTATGCCGAGGTGAGCGAAGAGGAGGCCCGGTCGATCGCCGAGGGTCTCTGGCAGAATACGAACCTCAAGAACCTGCGCCGCAATATCCTGCCGACCCGGCCCCGTGCGGACCTGATCCTGCAGAAGGGCACCAATCACCTCGTCCAGACGGTTGCGCTGCGCAAGCTGTAAACGCCTACAGGAGACCGGCTTCCCGAAGCCAGGTTTCGAGAGGCGCAAGCGAGGGATGATCGAGCGCTTCGCGGAGATAGGCGAACGTGCGCGGCATGTGTTTCATATAGCCGGGCTTGCCGTCCCGCTGCATCAGCCGCACCCAGATACCGACGAGCTTGCAATTGCGCTGCGCCGCCATCAGGTGGAAGTGCTCGACGAACGCGGCCTCGTCGAAGGGTCCGAGACGGCGTCGCTCGGTGATATAGGCATCGAGGATGGCCCGCCCGAGACCCGGCGGGATGGTCGCCCGCGCATCCTGGACGAGCGAAGCCACGTCATAGGCCGTCGGGCCGATCATGGCATCCTGAAAATCGATGAGGGCGACGCGGTCGATGCACGTCCTGTCCTTGCGCCAGAGGATGTTCGGCGAATGGACGTCGCGCAGGAGGAGGTGCTTCTCTCCGCGCTCCGACAGGTCGATCAGCCGGTCCCAGACGGCGGCATAGGTTTCGCGCTCGGCAGGCGTGGCCGGCGTGCCGCGATGATGCGGCAGGAACCAGTCGAGGAGCAGCCGGGTCTCGATCTTGATCGCGGCGCGATCGAAGGGCGGGATGACATGGACCTGCCCGCCGGGAAGCGGCAGGCGGTTTTCCGGTGGCTCGCCATGCAGTCGGGCAAGCAGGCGCGCCGTTTCGATGTAGCGTTCCGCAACCGGCGCGCCGCCCGTGTCGAGCACGCCTTCGGCCCCGAGATCCTCCAGAAGAAGCATGCCGGCGTCGATATCCTGAGCAAGGATCTCGGGCGCAGCGAAGCCGCGCTTGCGGAGATAAAGGTCGATCGCGACGAAGGCGCCGACATCCTCGGCGATATGGGCGATCTGCTGATAGTATTTTCCATCCTCAAGGATCGGCCCGGGAATGGTGCGCGGGGCGTCCATCAGGATCATGTCCTGCCCGGCTGGCTGATGGATGCGCTCGTAGCCGCGCACGGAAGCATCGCCGTTGAGATGGCGGCGCGCGACGCCGTGGTAGCCGTGGTCGTCCAGAAACTGCCGGATCGAAAGGCTGCGGCGGATGCGGGACAGGATCGGTTCGCTGCCGGAAACGATGGCCATGCGACCGTCTCCATCCTGCTCCAACGCCAACACGATGCTCTGTCGCGGCAGGTAGCCCTCCGCCCGCTCGGGCCATTCGATCAGGCAGATGCCGTTCGCCGAGAGTTCATCGAGGCCAAGCTCCAGCACCTCGCTCGCATCCCCCAGTCGATAGAGATCGAAATGCGAGACGGTCGTGCGCAGATCGTATGACTGCACGAGCGTGAAGGTCGGGCTGGGCACCTCCAGAAAAGGATCGTCTGCGACGGCCCGGATGAGCGCGCGGGCGAGGGTCGATTTTCCCGCACCGAGATCGCCCGAGAGAGCGACCGTGTCTCCGGATTTCAGAGCGAGCGCCAGATCTTCGCCAAGCCTGATCGTGGCGGCTTCATCGGCAAGCGGCAGGCGCAGCATGTCGGTCATTCCGCGGCTTCGGCCTTCGGCAATGCGCCCGAGGGAATACGGCAAATGACCTCGGTCCCCTCGCCTTCCCGCGTCACGATGCGGACCTTGCCATGGTGGAGGGTGATGAAGCTATCGACGATCGAAAGGCCGAGGCCGGCGCCGCCGCGCTGGCCATGGCTCTCGAAGCGATGGAAGACGCTTTCCAGCACGTCCTTCGGAATACCGGGTCCCTGATCGCTGACGGTGAAGACGAAATCGCTGGCCTCGCGCGCGCAGGAGAGGCCAACGACGCTGCCCTCCGGCGCGAAGTTGGCGGCATTGGTCAGGAGCTTGATGAAGATCTGCTTCAGCCGCTGGTGGTCGGCAACGAAAGTGCCGAGCATGTCGGGCGTGTCGATGCGCAGGGTGACAGAGCTTTCCTGCAGACGATCTGCCATCTGCTGCGACACCTCATCGAGGAAATCGGTGAGATTGATCTCGCTGAGGTCGAGCTCGACGATGCCGGCATCCACGGTCGCGAGGTCGAGAATATCGTTGACGATGGTCAGGAGCAGCGAGGAGGAGGTGGAGATATGATCGACATATTCCGCCTGGCGCGTCGATAGCTCGCCGAAGGCGGGCGTCTTCAGAAGGTCGGCGAAACCGATGATGTTGGTGAGCGGCGAGCGCAGCTCGTAGGAGACATGCTGCACGAAATCGTTCTTCAGCGAGTCGGCCATGCGCAGCGCCTCGTTCTTTTCCGTCAGGGCGCGCTCGACGCGCACGCTGTCGGTCATGTCGACGAAGGTCAGCATGGTCTGCGCATTGGGAAGTGGGATGATGGCAAAGTCGAGGATGAGACCGGTGCGCAGTTCGAGCATACCGCGGCTCGACGGCCGCTCGTCCTCGAAGCTGGTAATGGCGTGGGCAAACCGCTTCCAGCCATCCGGCTGGTCGTAGGAAACGGTGCAGGCCTGCTCGATGGCGCGGATATGGATGCCCGGAGCGACTTCGGTTTCGGTCACACCCCAGAGCGCCCGGAACGCCGGGTTGGACAGCTTGATGCGCCCGTCCGGACCGAACACGGCAACGCCTTCGGAAAGGTGATCGATGGTTTCGCCCTGGACCTGCACCAGCGTATTGTAGCGGGTTTCCAGATCGACACGCTCGGTGAGGTTTTCGAAGACCCAGGTTGCCCCGCCTTGCGGACGGGCCGTCGCGAAAACGCGCAGGGTCTGGCCGTTCGGCAGATGCCACATGTCCATCTGGGTTTCGATGGCCTGATAGACGGAGAGAGCCTGTTCCTTCCATTGCTTCCAGCTGAGCTGCTCGGGAAGGCGGCCGCTTTCGCGCAGCTGGTCGAAGATCTCGCCATTGCCGGGGCGGCGGGCGAGAAAGGCCGTGTCGAGGTTCCAGAGGGTCTGGAACGCCTGATTGTAGAATTGCAGGCGCTGCGAGCCATCGAAGGTCGCCACGGCCGTTGCCAGATGGTCCAGCGTCTCGGCATGGCTCTTCAGCGTGCGGGACAATTCCTCGCGAACGGCCTCGATGGCGCTGACATCATGGGCGATACCGGCCGTGCCATAGGTGGTCTTCGCATCGACGACATCGAAGAAGGTGCGCTGGCCGCGCACGACGGTCGAGATCTTGTCGCGGAAGGGCGAATCATAGGTGGCGAGCGCCTTGGCTTTTTCACGTGAAACGGTTGCCAGCAGTTCGCGGCCTTCCTGGACCACGACGTCGGTGCTCGGCGCTTCCACGGCGTCGCGATAGGCTTCGTTGACCCAGGCGATCTGTCCGTCGCGTCCACGCTGCCAGACCGGCATATCCACCGCATTCAAAAGCGTCTGAAGGCTTGCGAGATCGCCGCGCAGCCGGTCGCGCTCCAGCGTCAGCTCGGCCAGTTCCTCGCGCAGATTGTTGAGAGCGACGAAGCGCACGAAGGCGCGGCCGCCGGACACGCGTCCCTGAGCTTCCAGGATCTCGTTGCGGTTCGTCTGCACGACGAGGTCGAAGCTTTCGGCAAAGGTGCGCAGGCGATCGATGGCCCGTTCGAGTTCGCTCGCCGACGTCGCCTTGATCCAGCGGCCGAAGGCGAGGAAATCGCGGTCGTCCTGCGGCGCACCCGTTTCCGGCGGTAGCTGGCCGAGAAATTCGGGCTTTTCGGCCGGACCATCCCAGACCACGATGCTGCGGTTCTTGTCGGAAATCAGTGCCTGGAAGCGCGCGATGCTCTGGCGCGCATCGGCAAGCGCCGTCTTCAGGTCGCGATTGTCGGTCTCGACGGTGCTGCGCTGCCGTATCACCCAGACGGCCGAAATCATGGCGGCGGCAATGGCACCGGTGAGGAGCGAGAACGTGATGATCTCAGAGGAGTGAAAAACGCTCGTGACGCCTTCCGCGGCCATGGCCTCGCCGGAGAGGAGCCCGAGGGCAGAACCCGCGGCAAGGTGGCGAATGATCGACGACAGGCGCTTGCGACGTCGATCCGGCCGGGTGTCGACCGCAGAGCTTACGCCCGGCTCGGCAGGCGTTCGTCCGGCGTTCCAAGAAGCTTTCGTCATCACGTGCCTGTCCCCGTTGCACGGCGCCCGGCCGGTCTTCCGCCAAGATGGCAAAACCCCACAGGCACGCATCCGCCGTCCGCACGACCTTTCGACAAGGCCGGTTGAACGAATATCGTCGTCTTCGGGATCGTTACGCGTTCTTGCTTGCCCGCCGCTTACGGCGTGCGTCGTTCCGTCCTGAAAACCAACGCTTTTTTCCGATTCGGTCCGCGTCAGTGCCGCATCTTCGTCCCGAATCGATACAGGTCAGCATAGTCCCTCCCCTTGGAAGCGGGAAGCATGGAGACGAAAAAGAGGCCGCACGCTCTTCAGCGTACGGCCTCTTCCAACTCCGGATATTTTTCGCTCGCGCTTAGTAGCGGTAGTGATCCGCCTTGAACGGACCCTGCGGGGTCACGCCGATATAGGACGCCTGTTCATCCGACAGCGTCGTCAGCTTGACGCCAAGCTTGGCGAGGTGAAGGCGCGCGACCTTCTCGTCGAGGTGCTTCGGCAGGATGTGGACGCCGGCTTCGTACTGCTCGCCCTTGGTGAAGAGCTCGATCTGGGCGAGCACCTGGTTGGTGAACGACGCCGACATGACGAAGGATGGGTGACCTGTGGCGTTGCCGAGGTTCAGCAGGCGACCTTCCGACAGAAGGATCATCCGGTTGCCCTTAGGGAACTCGATGAGATCGACCTGCGGCTTCACATTGTTCCACTTCAGGTTCCGCAAGGCGGAAACCTGAATCTCGTTGTCGAAGTGGCCGATGTTTCCGACGATCGCCATGTCCTTCATCTCGCGCATATGCTCGATGCGGATGACGTCCTTGTTGCCGGTCGTGGTGATGAAGATATCGGCGCTCGCGACGACGTCTTCGAGCTGGACGACTTCGAAGCCATCCATGGCGGCCTGAAGGGCGCAGATCGGATCGACTTCCGTGACCTTGACGCGGGCACCCGCACCCGACAGCGAGGCTGCCGAACCCTTGCCGACGTCGCCGTAACCGCAGACGACGGCAACCTTGCCGGCCATCATCACGTCGGTGCCGCGGCGGATGCCGTCGACGAGCGACTCTTTGCAGCCATACTTGTTGTCGAACTTCGACTTGGTGACGCTGTCGTTGACGTTGATCGCCGGGAAGGGCAGCAAGCCCTTGGCGTGCAACTGGTACAGGCGGTTGACGCCGGTGGTGGTTTCCTCGGTGACGCCCTGGATCGCGTCGCGCTGCTTCGTGAAGAAGCCGGGCGTTTCGGCCAGACGCTTCTTGATCTGCGCGAACAGGATCTCTTCTTCTTCCGAGCCCGGGTTCGACAGCACGTCTTCACCGGCTTCGGCGCGCGCGCCGAGCAGGATGTACATGGTGGCATCGCCGCCATCGTCGAGGATCATGTTGGAGACGCCGCCGTCGGTCCACTGAAAGATCTTGTCGGTGTAGGTCCAGTATTCCGTCAGCGTCTCGCCCTTGACGGCGTAGACCGGAATGCCCGCAGCCGCGATCGCGGCGGCAGCATGGTCCTGCGTGGAGAAGATGTTGCAGGATGCCCAGCGAACGTCGGCACCGAGCGCGACCAGCGTCTCGATGAGAACCGCCGTCTGGATCGTCATATGCAGCGATCCCGTGATGCGGGCACCCTTCAAGGGCTTCGACGCACCGAATTCCTCGCGCGAGGCCATCAGGCCCGGCATTTCGGTTTCGGCAATGGTGATTTCCTTGCGGCCGAAGTCGGCCAGGCCGATATCGGCTACCAGATAGTCGTTGGTCGTGCTCATGAAGCTCTCCGCTGGTGGCTCGCCGGGTCGAAAGCTTGAGGCTCCGGGACCGCAGGCGGGCACTGATCTCTTGCCCGGCCATAGGCGGGGCGCGATCTTTCTCTAGCAGGAAAGCGGATGGCAGGCAACCTACATATAAAGACGTCTTTATATGTTTATATCCCTACATTTCCTCGCCGAACCGGTCGCGCACCAGAGCGTCGAGCGCTTCCAGCGCCGCCTCCGCCTGCTGGCCGCTTGCGGTGACGGAAATCGAGCTGCCGGTGCTGGCCGCCAGCATCATCAGACCCATGATCGACAGGCCGCCGACGGTCATGCCGTCCTTGGTGACGTGGATTTCGGCATCGTAGGCCTCGACCGTCTGCACGAATTTGGCAGAGGCACGCGCATGCAGGCCGCGCTTGTTGATGATCTGGAGGTCCCGCGACAGTGTCATGAAGGATTGCGCCCGTTATTTGCCGCTGAGAACGCGGCTGGCAACATTGATATATTTGCGCCCGGCCTCGGAGGCCTCCACCAAGGCCTTGTCCATGTCGCTCTCGCCACGCACACCCGCCAGCTTGATCAGCATGGGCAGGTTGACGCCGGCGATGACCTCGACCGTGCCGCTTTGCATGACGGAGATGGCAAGATTGGACGGCGTGCCGCCGAACATGTCGGTGAGAATGATGACGCCGTTGCCCTCGTTGGCAGCGATCACGGCCGTCAGAATATCCTGACGCCGCTGATCCATGTCGTCTTCCGGGCCGATACACACGGTCTCGATGAATTTCTGCGGCCCTACGACGTGTTCGAGCGCATGACGAAACTCTTCAGCCAGCTTGCCGTGCGTGACAAGCACAAGTCCGATCATGTGTCTTTGCTCCAACTGCCTTTTCCCTTCGGCGGACGATAGCCATGCCATGCCGCAATGCAACAATTTCATTCCGCCTTGGGGCGGTCATCTTGGCGAGGAAATGCCGGAGTGCAAGTCAAAAATCCTAAAACTCGGATCACATGAGCAAAATCTGTGCAGACTGCGACATTTAAAGAGTCGAAAAGCGGCTGAGTGCATCGAGCGGGTCAAGCCCCGGCAAAAGCGGAAGCCGAAGCAGGGGAAGGGTCACTGCGCCCACCGTCCAGGTCTCGGCCTCCGGTGCGACCCGCAGCCCGACAGGGGGCAGAACGGGCAGGACGGCAAAGGACATGACGGCCGCCCGGACGCTGCGGATCGGCACCGGGCCGACCCCGCGCAGCTCGGCAAGGCCCGCAATGCTCGCCGGCGCGCGGGCGACGAGGCGGTCGCCTTGCAGAGAGATGAGGACCTGATCGTCCGAAACGAGTGCCGCGTTCCAGCCGCGACGAACGGCGGAGGACAGGCAGGCAAGGGCGGTGCTGGTCTTGCCTGTGCCGGAGGGCCCGACGAAGAGATAACCGAGCGTGCCGAGAACGATGGCCGTCGCGTGGATGTTGGCGGGCGCGTTCCTCTCTCGGCTTGCGTGACCGCATTCGGCCTCGTGCTCTCCGGACTTCATCGCGCAGCGCTCACGCCGCCTCGCCGACGGGCAGCGAGAGAATGAAGCGGGCCCCGGTGATCTTTCCGTGCGGATCCGTCATGTTTTCCGCCCGCAGCGTGCCGCCATGCGCTTCGGCGATCTGCCGCGAGATCGAGAGACCGAGGCCCGAATTCTGTCCGAAGTCTTCGCCATCGGGCCGATCGGTGTAGAAGCGTTCGAAGATGCGGTCGATATCCTCGGCCTGGATGCCCGGGCCGTTGTCCTCGACATAGACGATGCAGCGCGTACGGTTGCGCGTCAGCCGCACGATGATGTGTCCCCCCTCTTCCGGCACGAAGGACCGGGCGTTCTCGATGAGGTTGGTGATGATCTGGCCGATGCGCAGCTCGTAGCCGCTGACATCGAAGCGAGCCTTCGGATTGTCCTTTCGCTCCACGACGAAGTTGAGCAGCACCGCCTTCTTCTTGTTGCGCACCTGACGCGAGATATCGACGAGATCGCCGAGCAGCTTTTCGAGATCGACGACGCGCGCATCGCTGCGGGCAAGCTCGGCATCCAGCCGCGAGGCGTCGGAGATGTCGCTGATCAGGCGGTCGAGCCGGCGCACATCGTGCTGGATGACGTCCATCAGGCGCTTCTTGGACTCGTCGCTGCGGGCCAGCGGCAGGGTCTCCACCGCACTGCGCAGCGAGGTCAGCGGGTTCTTCAGCTCGTGGCTGACATCGGCGGCGAAATTCTCGATGGCGGCAATACGGTCATAGAGTGCACCCGTCATGTCGCGTAGCGCCACCGAGAGATTGCCGATCTCGTCCTGACGCGAGGAGAAATCGGGAATCTCCTGGCGCTCCTTGGCACTGCCACGGCGCACGCGGATGGCGGCGGCCGAAAGGCGGCGCAGGGGATTGGCGATCGTGCTCGACAGGAGCAGCGACAGGATGACGTTGACGAGGGCTGCGACGCCGAAGACCCGGATGATCGCCAGCCGCTCGGCGTGAACGATCTTGTCGATGTCGCCCGCCTGGGTCGAGAGGAGCAGCACGCCGAGAACGGCCCGGAAACGCTGGACGGGGACGGCGACGGACACGATGAGCTCGCCCTGTTCCGTCACCCGGACGACCGCGCCGCGCACGCCCGTGAGCGCGTTCATGACCTCGGGATAGATCGATCCGTTGCCACCTGGCGGCTCCTTGTAGAGCGGCAGGTTGCCCGGCTGGAGCATGCGATTGTACCAAGTGTTGAGTTTGCCGGTCAGGGTCTGGTTTTCGGGCTCGATCGGCGGCAGGTCGAAGCGCAGCACCTGCCCGCCCGTATAAAGGTGACGGCTGTCGAGCAGGAGATCGGCATCGGCATCGAACAGACGGGCGCGGGTGCGGGTCGGCGAGATCAGCCGTCGCAGCACGGGCGCCACACGCTCCTGGGTGATCGGAAATTCCAGGTCTTCATCGCGCGGCAGCGGCGTGATGCTCTGCCCGGCCTGCAGCTCGAGAAGCTTTTCCGGATCGATGGTGATGGAATTGGTATCGACCGAAGCAGAGGCGGCGATGGCACCGGCGATGATCTCGCCCTGCGTCAGCAGGCTCTCGACGCGGGCATCGATCAGTCCCTCGCGGAACTGGTTGAGATACATGATGCCGCCGACGAGCACGACGAGCGCCACGAGATTGAAGAACAGGATGCGGCGCGTGAGGCTCGAAAAGACGGCGTTGCCGAAGAGGCGGCGGATCAGCGTGAAGGGATGCGCCCAGCGCCGGCCGGAGCGATAGGCTCCGTCCGCTTCCTCGATCGCCGCATGCCTCGTGATGTCTGCCACGTCGGATGCTCAGCCTCTCCCGCTCGTCGCGATGTTCAGGGCGTCATGATTCGAGACGTCAGGCCGATTCGCGGAACCGGTAACCGACGCCATACAGGGTTTCGATCATATCGAAGTCGTTGTCGACCATCTTGAACTTCTTGCGCAGCCGCTTGATGTGGCTGTCGATGGTGCGATCGTCCACGTAGACCTGCTCGTCATAGGCCGCATCCATCAACGAGTCCCGGCTCTTCACGACGCCGGGGCGCTGGGCAAGGGAATGCAGGATCAGGAACTCGGTCACCGTCAGCGTCACCGGCTCATTCTTCCAGGTGCAGGTGTGGCGCTCCTGGTCCATCGACAGCTGGCCGCGTTCCAGCGAGCGGGCCTGGATGTCGTCCTTCATCTTCTGGAGGCCGGCCGGACCGGCCGCGGCCGCCGCTTCCCGGTTGGCGGAGCGGCGCAGGATCGCCTTGACGCGCTCGACCAGCAGGCGCTGGGAGAACGGTTTGGTGATGAAGTCGTCGGCACCCATCTTGAGGCCGAAAAGCTCGTCGATCTCCTCGTCCTTGGAGGTGAGGAAGATGACGGGGATATCCGACTTCTGCCGCAGGCGGCGCAGCAGTTCCATTCCGTCCATGCGCGGCATCTTGATATCGAAGATCGCGAGCTGCGGCGGTCGGGCGAGAAGCCCATCGAGCGCGGAGGCGCCGTCCGTATAGGTCTCGACCTTGTAGCCTTCCGCTTCCAGCGCGATCGAGACCGATGTCAGGATGTTCCGGTCGTCATCGACAAGTGCAATGGTCTGCATCGTATTCCGCTCCATCATATCTTCGCGCCTTCTCTCATCCGGCCCTCTCCCGCTGGAAGAAGGGCGTCATCGACAGAGGCCGGCCAGGATAGACAGAACTCCGCATCAGGAGGTCGGCCGAGGCCGGCGCGCGTTCATGAGTATAAAGGTGGAACAAATTGTGGCGAAGCGAAAATGTCGCGATGACGCACAATCGTTCGTATGAGCGCTGAGGTGCGCACCTCAGACATTTTCAATTCGAAATTTAAACCGATTGAACATTGAACAATTTCCTTTAAATCGATTAATATATTGAATTTATTGTATTTTTTAGAATGCCGTCTTGCGTTTTCTGTAACTCCGGCTAATGTTGCGGCATTGATACAACGCAGGGGAGCAGCGCTCATGGAAGAATTTGGCATTCGCAATCCGGATCTCGGAATCGCTGCACTCGGTTTCGACGATATCGTCGCCGTCCGTTACAATCTGACGCCTGCAGAACTCTACGAAGAGTCGCTGCGTCTCGGCGAAGCACAGGTCACGGCCGATGGCGCTCTTCGGGCACTGACCGGCCAGCACACCGGTCGCTCCGCCAAGGACAAGTTCGTCGTTCGCGATGCGACGACCACCGACCAGATCTGGTGGGACAATAACAAGGAAATGTCACCGGCGCATTTCGAGACGCTGTGCAACGACATGATGGACCACGCCCGTGGCCGTTCGCTCTATGTGCAGGATCTGATCGGCGGTGCCGACAGCGACAACGCCCTGCCGACGCGCGTCATCACCGAATTTGCCTGGCATTCCCTGTTCATCCGCAACCTGCTGATCCGTCCGGACCGCGAAAGCCTGAAGACGTTCGCGCCGAAGCTGACGATCATCGATCTGCCGCATTTCCGCGCCGACCCGGCCCGTCACGGCTGCCGCACGGAAACGGTCATCGCCTGCGATCTCGTCAACGGCCTCGTGCTGATCGGCGGCACTTCCTATGCCGGCGAAATGAAGAAGTCGGTCTTCACGGCGCTCAACTACCTGCTGCCGGAAAAGGGCGTCATGCCGATGCACTGCTCGGCGAATGTCGGCCCGGATGGCGATTCCGCCGTCTTCTTCGGCCTTTCCGGCACCGGCAAGACGACGCTGTCGGCCGATCCGAAGCGCACGCTGATCGGCGACGACGAGCATGGCTGGGGCAAGGACGGCATCTTCAACTTCGAGGGTGGCTGCTACGCCAAGACGATCCGTCTTTCGGCCGAAGCTGAGCCGGAAATCTTCGCCACGACCAAGCGTTTCGGCACCGTGCTCGAGAACGTCATCCTGGATGAAAACCGGGTACCGAACTTCGACGACGGCTCGCTGACCGAAAATACGCGCTGCGCCTATCCGCTCGACTTCATTCCGAATGCCAGCGCAACCGGCACGGCCGGTCATCCGAAGACGATCATCATGCTGACGGCCGATGCCTTTGGCGTCATGCCGCCGATCGCCAAGCTGACCGCCGACCAGGCCATGTACCACTTCCTCTCCGGCTACACCGCCAAGGTCGCCGGCACGGAAAAGGGCGTGACCGAGCCGGAAGCCACCTTCTCGACCTGCTTCGGCGCCCCCTTCATGCCGCGGCATCCGAGCGAATACGGCAACCTGCTGCGCGACCTGATCGCCGAGCACGGCGTTACCTGCTGGCTCGTCAACACTGGCTGGACCGGTGGCGCCTACGGCACGGGCCGCCGCATGCCGATCAAGGCCACGCGTGCCCTGCTTGCCGCAGCGCTGGATGGCTCGCTGGCCGAGACCGACATGCGCACCGACGCCAATTTCGGCTTCGCGGTTCCGGTCGAAGTTGCCGGCATCGAAGGTGGCATTCTCGACCCGCGCTCGACCTGGGCCGATGGCGTGGCCTATGATGCGCAAGCGAGCAAGCTTGCCAACATGTTCGTGGCGAACTTCACCAAGTTCGAAAGCCACGTCGATGGCGGCGTGCGGGATGCGGCACCGGGTCTGGCGATCGCTGCGGAATAAGCGCAGCGAGGCGGAGACGCCTTACCGATGATTTCACGTGAAACCCGACGCTGTCGACAGCGTCGGGTTTTGTCGTTCTGCTCTATTTGCAAAGTGCCCCGAGCTGGAATAAACAGGGAACGAAAGGCGACGGCATGGCAAGCGACCCCCTCTATATCAACGATCGGATCGTGATTGCCGGCTGGGAGCTGAGCGAACAGTTCGTGCTGGCGGGCGGGCCCGGCGGGCAGAACGTCAACAAGGTCGCAACTGCCGTCCAGCTGTTTTTCAATATCGCCGCATCCCCGTCTCTGCCCGAGCGCATCCGCGACATCGCCATTGGCCTTTCCGGGCGGAAGGTCTCGAAGGACGGCGTGCTGATGATCGAGGCCAACCGTTTCCGCAGCCAGGACCGCAACCGCGAGGACGCGCGCGAACGCTTGAAGGCGCTGATCCTCAAGGCGGCCGAACCCCCACCGCCGCCCCGCCGGAAGACAAAGCCGACCCGCGGCTCGGTCGAGCGCCGTCTCAAGGCCAAGAGCGGGCGCGGAGAGGTCAAGAAAATGCGCGGCCGGCCGGATGGCGATTAGATGAAGTCAAAGACCGGACGCGTCCTTCGGGGACACGATGTGTCGAGCGAAAGCGGATCGATCGCGGTGAGACTCCGGCAAGCGATGCCGTCATGGCCGGATCCATCTTGAGCAACTGGCAACAACGCGAACAGGAGGAGGCCATGCTGGTCCTGCCGAAAGGCTTTCGCCACATTCCGGGCTTTCTCGATCGCGATCGGCAGGAAGCCCTTGTCGAGGCGGTGAGAGGCATCGTCGCCGCGGCCCCGCTCTACCGCCCGGCCATGCCGAAGACCGGCAAGGAACTCTCGGTCAGAATGACGAATTGCGGCACGCTCGGCTGGGTCACGGACAAGGATCTAGGCTATCGCTACCAGCCGCTTCACCCCGTGACGCAAGAGCCGTGGCCCGCCATTCCGCAGAGCCTCCTGGATCTCTGGCAAACCGTTGCCGGCGCCGCCAAGCCGCCGCAGGCCTGCCTCGTCAACTTCTATGCGGAAACGGCCCGGATGGGGCTGCACCAGGACAAGGACGAGCAGGATCTTCAGACGCCCGTGGTTTCGGTGTCGCTGGGCGATGCCTGCCTGTTTCGGGTCGGCGGTCGCGAGCGAAGCGACCGGACGGTCTCGTTCAAGCTGTCGAGCGGCGACATCGTCGTTCTCGGCGGAGAAAGCCGGCTGGCCTTTCATGGCGTCGATCGGATCTACCCCGCGACATCGACGCTTCTGAAGAACGGCGGCCGTATCAACCTGACGCTTCGGCGCGTCACGCCTTGAGAAGGGGTCGGCAACGTGTCACCTGCAAGGATCTGTTCTTGAACCCTGCCGCGTTTCGGAAATGATGCAAGGCTTCGATTACGAATCACGGCGCCAAGGGAGCGCCAACCCGGGAAAGGGCGACATGCTCATCGAGAATGCCATGGTGCTGGCTGCAGGGCTCGGAACGCGCCTGCGCCCCATCACCGACACCATGCCGAAACCGCTGGTGCCGATCGCCGGCAAGCCGATGATCGATCATGTGCTCGATCTTCTGGTCGATGCCGGCATCAAGACCGCTGCCGTCAACGTGCATCATTTCGCAGACCGCATGGAAGACCATCTCCACGCCCGCGCCGCGCCCGCCATCCGGATATCCGATGAACGCGATGCCCTGATGAATTCGGGCGGTGGGCTTGCCAAGGGGCTCTCGCTTCTGGAGTCCGGTCCCGTGCTGGTCATGAACGCCGATCTGTTCTGGATCGGCGAGCCGGAAGGCCGCAGCAATCTGGCGCGACTGGCCGAAGCCTTCGATCCCGCCCGCATGGACATGCTGCTCCTCTGCGTCGATCTCGAGCGGACCACGGGGCATGACGGCAAGAAGGATTTTTCGCTTCAGGCGAACGGCAAACTCGTGCGTTATGCCGAGGGCATGTCCCGACCGGTCGTCTATGCCGGCGCCATCGCCATGATGAGCACATTGTTCGATGATGCGCCGAAGGATGCCTTCAATCTCAACATCTATTTCGACAGGGCCATCGCCGCCGGGCGCCTGTACGGCCTGATGCTGGAAGGCGAGTGGATCACGGTGGGAACGCCGGATGCGATCGGCAAGGCCGAAGCGCAGTTTGCGCGGCTGGCGGAACGCGCCTGAGGGGACCAAGACATGACGCCAGCGCGACAGAACGTCTTCACGATCCCGGCCGGCGTGCCCTTCCTGAAGACGCTCGTCCACGCAATCTGCGACGGGACCATCGTCCCCGATTATCGCTACGATCCCGCCGATCCTTTGTCGCTTGCGGGCGTTACGATCTTCGTTCCGACGCGGCGCGCGGCGCGCGTGCTCCGCTCGGAGTTCGTGGATTGCCTCGGCGCCCGCTCGGCGATCCTTCCGGTTATCCGGGCGCTGGGGGAGACGGACGACGATAGCGGCTTCTTCGATGCGGAAATGCCCGCTGTCCTCGACCTCGCGCCGCCGCTGACAGGCCCGGCCCGCCTGATCGAACTGTCTCGGCTGATCCTTGCCTGGCGCAACACGCTGCCGCGGATCGTCACCGAACTCCATGGCGACAGCCCGCTGATCGCCCCGGCCAGCCCGGCCGACGCCCTGTGGCTGGCCCGAAACCTCGTGCAGATCATCGACGATATCGAGACGGAGGATCTGGATTGGACGAGCCTCGGCACGCTCGACGCCAGCAACTACGCGCAATGGTGGACGCTGACGCTCGAATTCCTCGAGATCGCCAGCCAGTTCTGGCCGGCCCGGCTGGCCGAACTCAGCCGATCTTCGCCCGCCCGCCACCGCAATGCGGTCCTTGAGGCGGAAAGCCACCGGATCGCGGCCGGCGCCATCGATGGTCCTGTCATCATTGCCGGCTCCACGGGCTCCATTCCCGCCACCGCCCGGCTGATTCTTGCGGTGCAGAAGCTGGCGCAGGGCGCCATCGTCCTGCCCGGCCTCGATGAGACGATGACGGAGACGGACTGGAACCTGATCGATCCCCCGGCCACCGACGCTGCACGCCGCGACGATTCCGCCAGCCGGAGCCACCCGCAATATGGCTTCGTGCGCCTCCTCCGGCGCATGGGCATCTTCCGAAGCGAGGTCGTTTCGATCGGCACAGTCGAAACCGATCTCGGCGACCGTGCGGAGACGCTGTCGCATGCCTTTCTGCCGGTCGAGGCGACCAGTTCCTGGGACGCCGTGCGACGGTCGCTGGACGCCGGGCATGTCGAGGCGGCTTTTGCCGACGCGGCCTTGATCGAGGCTATCAACGAACGGGAGGAGGCGACCGCGATTGCGCTCTCGCTGCGGTTGGCCTTGCAGAAGGACGAGGAATGCCAGGCGGCGCTGATCACGCCCGACCGGGATCTCGCCCGTCGGGTTGCCGCCGAACTGCAGCGCTTCGGCATCGAGGCGGATGATTCCGCGGGAACGCCGCTCGCATCCACGCCGCAGGGCACGCTGCTGCGGCTGATGCTCGATGTCGCGCTACGCCCCGGCGATCCCGTCGCCATCACCACACTGATGAAGCATCCGCTCGCCCTCTTCGGCGTCTCGCCCGAACGTCTCCGCCCGGCCGCGACGCTGCTGGAGCTGCTCGCTTTACGCGGAGGAACGATGCCGGCCGATATCGCCGACCTGAGGCCGCTCCTCGACGAGGCGGCGCCGCGCCGGCGGGCCGATCGCCATGCGCCGGAATGGCTGACGCAGGTGACCGATGCGGATATCGAGGAGGCGCGTTCGGTGGCTGGTGCCATCGCCACGGCCGTCGAGCCGCTCGTCGCCATGCTGGTGCGGCGGCGAAAGGGGGCTGGTGGTTTCAGTACCTCGCTCACCCTGTCCGACTGGGCCGAGCGGACCGGCCGGGCGCTGGAAGGCCTTGCGACGACCGAGACAGGCGATCTCGGTGCGCTCTGGTCCGGCGAGGCGGGTGCGGCACTGGCCGATCTGCTGCGCGCCGTCATCGAGGCCGACGGGCAGATCGAGGCGGATGGCGGGCAGTGGTGTGAGGCAGTGGAAGCGTTGATGGCCGGCTCCGCCGTCAAGCCGCGCGCCATGCGGCACCCGCGCGTCTTCATCTTCGGGGCGCTGGAGGCGCGACTGCAGAGCGTCGATCTCGTCGTGCTCGGCGGCATGAACGAAGGGACGTGGCCGGGACAGACCGCCAACGATCCCTTCCTGTCGCGGAGCATGAAGACCGGCATCGGACTTGAGCCGCCGGAACGGCGCATCGGCCAGCTGGCCCATGACCTGCAAATGGCCTGCGGCACGCGCCGCCTCGTCTTCAGCCGATCCTTGCGCAAGGGTGCGACGCCCACCGTGGCATCACGCTGGCTGCAGCGGCTTCTCGCCGTCGGCGGCAAGGATCTCGGTGAGCGCCTGCGTGAGAACGGACGCGATCGTCTGCGCTACGCGGCCCTTCTCGATGCGCGGCCGGATACGCCGCTCGCCCGGCGGCCGGAGCCCAGGCCCGATTTCGCGCTGCAGCCGAAGCGCTATTCCTTCAGCGAGGTCGGGCGCCTGCGCCGCGATCCGTATTCCATCTATGCCCGGCGCATCCTGCGGCTCCAGCCGATCGACGGCTTCAACGCTGACCCCGGCGCGGCCGAGCGCGGCACGATCTACCACGCGATCGTCGAGCGCTTCGCCAAAAGCGCCGTCGATCCGGCAACGGCCGAAGCCCAGATCGTGATGAAAGAGCTGATCGACGCGGCCTTCGACGAGCAGCGCCTGCCCGTCCATATCGACGTCATCTGGCGGCCCCGCTTTGCCGCCGTCGGTCGGGCCTTCATCGATTGGGAGATCTCCCGCAAAGACGGAATCCGGCAATCCTTCCTGGAGCGCTATGCGAAATTCCAGGTCGGCGTCGCCGATATCGAGCTGACCGGCATGGCCGACCGGATCGACATCGGCCCGGACGGCGAGGCTGTCATCGTCGACTACAAGACCGGCGCCAGTCCCTCGGTGAAGGAAGCCCGCGCGCTGCTCGATCCGCAATTGCCGCTGGAAGCCGCCGCACTGAAGGCAGGTGCCTTCGACACGGTCGGCAAGCGCCACCCCGCCTCTCTTCTGTATGTCCGGCTGAAACCTGGAGATCGGTTCGAAGTGGACGAGGTCAACAATGAGGGGCGCGCGAAAGGCGATGTCGAGCCGAAGACGGCGGAAATGCTGGCCGACGAATCACTTGCCCAGTTCACTGGCCTGCTGCGGGCGCTGCAATCGGGTCAGCGCGGCTTTGCCTCGCGCGTGATCGTCCAGAAGGAGAAATCCTATGGCGGCGAATATGATCACCTGGCGCGCGTGGCCGAGTGGTCGACCGCGGATGGCGAAGAGGAGACGGGGGATGCCTGACGATCTCGCACCGACGAGCGGCTCGCCCGCCGACTGGCTGAACTGGACGACACAGCAGCAGGCGCTCGCCTCGGACCCGAAACGATCGGCCTGGGTGTCGGCCAATGCCGGATCGGGCAAAACCCATGTGCTGACGCAGCGCGTCATCCGGCTTTTGCTTTCGGGATGCCGCGCCTCGGCCATTCTCTGCCTGACCTATACGAAGGCGGCAGCCGCGGAAATGTCGAACCGCGTGTTCGAGCGTCTCGGCGAGTGGGTGACGCTCGACGACGCGACGCTGTCCGCGCGCATCACCGCACTCGAAGGACAGACACCGAGTGCCGCGACGGTCGCCGAGGCACGGCGTCTGTTTGCTCGTGCGCTGGAAACGCCGGGCGGGCTGAAGATCCAGACGATCCACGCCTTTTGCGAAGCGCTGCTGCATCAGTTTCCGCTCGAAGCCAATGTGGCCGGGCACTTTTCCGTCCTGGACGACCGGACCGCGACGATCCTTCTGGCCGACGCACGTCGCCTTCTCCTCACGGCTGCCGCGACGGAAGGCGATCCGGTGCTGACCGGCGCCTTCGAGACCGTTCTCTCGCTGGCCGACGATACCGGGCTTGAAAGCCTGCTCTCGATGATCGTCGCCAACCGGACCGCACTTCAGGCCTTTCTGAGCGAAGCCGAACAGCGAGGCGGCACGGAGCCGGTCCTCCGCGACGCGCTGGGCCTGTCTGCGGATGAAACGGCAGACAGCGTCATCGCGCAGTTCTGGCCGCTGGCAGGCCTCAATGGTCCGGATCTGACGCGCTATATCGATCTTTGCCGCGCCTCGGGCGGCGCCAAGGTACGGGATTTCGCCGATGGGCTGGCCGTTGCGGCAGAGCTGAAGACACCGCTCCAGCGCTATCAGGCCGTTCGCGAACTTTTCTTCTCCGCCTCGTCGGGCAAGCCGCGCGCGATCTCGGGCTTCTTTTCCGCACCGCTGCGCAAGGCGGCGCCCGATCTCGAAGACAAGGTGCAGGCCGCCTATGACGCGGTCATCGGGCTTTCCGACAGGCTGGCGCTCCTGCATATGTTCGAGGCGACGCAAGCCGCCATGGTGCTGGCCGAGCGGCTGACGCACGACTACGAGGACATCAAGAAAAGCCGCAGCCAGCTCGATTTCGACGACCTGATCAACCGCACCGCCCGGCTGCTGACACGCGCGGACGTCGGGGCCTGGGTGCACTACAAGCTTGACCAGGGCATCGATCACATCCTCGTGGACGAGGCGCAGGATACGAGCCCGGTGCAGTGGTCGATCATCCGGTCCTTGGCCGAGGATTTCTTCACCGGCGACAGCGCCCGCGGGCGGCATCGCACGCTCTTTGCCGTCGGCGACGAGAAGCAGTCGATCTACTCGTTCCAGGGCGCGCGACCGGAGCGTTTTTCGGAAGAGGAGCGCGAGGCAAGGCGGCGAATCGATGCCAGCGGGCTCGCCTTCAGCCCCGTGCAGTTGCAGCTCTCCTTCCGTTCGACCGAGGATGTGCTGTCGGCCGTCGACACCGTGTTTCGCCAGCCCACGCATGCGCGCGGCCTCAGCGCCCGCAACGAGCCCGTCGTGCATGCCTCCAACCGTATCGGCCATCCCGGTCTGGTCGAGATCTGGGATGCCATCGCGCCCGCGCCGAGCTTCGAGGAAGAGGACTGGACCGCGGCCTTCGATGCGACGCCGGAAAATGCGCCGGCGAACATTCTCGCCGAACGCATCGCGGCGATGCTTGCAAGCTGGATCGGCACCGAGACCATCATCGAGAAGACCACGCGTCGCCTCATGCGGCCGGGGGACGTGATTGTGCTGGTGCGCAAGCGCGATGCCTTCGTCAACGCACTGATGCGCGCCCTGAAGACGCGGCACGACATTCCAGTGGCCGGTGCCGACCGGCTGGTGCTGACAGCGCATATCGCCGTACAGGACCTGATGGCGCTCGGCCGCTTCCTGCTCTTGCCGCAGGACGACCTGTCCCTCGCCGCCGTGCTGAAAAGCCCGCTTTTTGCGGTGACCGAGGAGATGCTGGCAGAGGCCGCGACCCTGCGTCCGCTCGGCCAAAGCCTCTGGTCCGCGCTTCAGAGATCGGATGATCCCGCTCTGGAGCCGGTCGTCGCTCGGCTGGCGAACTATCGGACACGCGCGGATACGCTCTCCGTTCATGATCTCTATGCGCGGCTGCTGGGTGCGGATGGCGGCCGCGCGGCGTTTCTGTCGCGGCTCGGCAGCGAGGTCAGTGATATCCTCGACGAATTCCTGACCTTCTGCCTCGATCACGAAGCCAACGGGCTTCCGGGTCTGCAGAGCTTTATCTCCGGGCTTGAGCTGGAAGCACCGACGATCAAGCGGGAGCAGGACAAGGAGCGCAACGAGGTGCGCGTCATGACCGTGCATGCGGCCAAGGGCCTGGAGGCGCCGGTCGTCTTTCTGGTCGATGGCAGCGGCAAGGCCTTCAACAACCAGCATGTTCCGGCACTTCGCATGGTGCCCTCCCCGCATGGACGCGGCCCTGGCGGCGAGATCCCGATCATTCCCGTGTGGCGACCGCCACGGGCCGCCTCCAACAGCCTGATCGACGGCGATACCCAGCGACTGAAGGCAGGCGCCGAGGAGGAATATCGCCGCCTGCTCTATGTGGGCATGACGCGGGCGGCGGACCGCCTGATCGTCTGCGGCTATCGCGGCAAGCTCGACAATCCCGAGAGCTGGCATGCGATGGTGAAGGCCGGCCTTTCAGTGGACACGGAAGGCCGTCTCATGCCCGTCGATTTTTCAGTGGCCGGGCTGCAATGGACCGGCGCGCGCTGGCATGCGCTGACGAAGCGGACGGAATTCGACATCGAGTCCGTGAAGAGCGACATCACGGCCGATAACGTCGGAGCCTTGCCGCAGGCCTTGCTCGACCCTCTGCCGCCGCAGCGCCACCTCCCTCGTCCCTTGAGCCCGTCCGGAGCCGGCTTTACGGTAGAGGCGGATGCGGCGGACACGGTCACCGGTTCGCGCCTCTTTTCCGAAGACAAGCGGACCGGGCCGTCTTTGTTGCGCGGTGCGATCCTGCATCGGCTGCTGCAGGTTCTGCCCGCCCGCGCGCCGGGGGAACGGGAGGCCGATGCCGCCCTTTACCTGTCGCGCGCCGTTCCCGGCTGGAGCGAAAAGCAGCGGACGGAAATCGTGCGCTCCGTTCTCGCGGTCATCGAGGATCCGGCGCTTTCCGCTCTGTTCTCTGCCAACAGCCGTGCCGAGGTCTCGATCATGGGAACGCTTCGGCTCGGAGCGCGCGATCACGCGGTCTCAGGACGAATCGATCGTCTGGCTGTCTCAGACGAGGACGCGGTGATCGCCGACTTCAAGACGAACCGGGACGTTCCCGGCGATGTCGGTGCCGTGCCCCTCGTCTACCGAACACAGCTCGCGATCTACCGGGAGATCCTGCGGCCGCTTTATCCGGCGCATCGATTTCGCTGTGTTCTCGTCTTTACCGAGGGGCCGCGCGCGATCGAAGTATCGGACGCGCTTCTCGATGCCGCGCTTGTGGACCTTGCGACAAAATGAGATACCGGACATTGAAATTCAGGGTCTGGATCATCACATCCTGATCATGCCCTGCGGGTCCTCCGCACCATAGAAATTAGGAGCGCATCATGGCGACCGTGAAAGTCGATACATCCAATTTTCAGGATGAAGTTCTCAATGCACAGGAGCCGGTCATCGTCGATTTCTGGGCCGAATGGTGCGGCCCATGCAAGATGATCGCACCGAGCCTCGAGGAAATCTCCAACGAGATGGCCGGAAAGGTGAAGGTCGCCAAGATCAACATCGATGAGAACCCGGAAATTGCCGCGCAGTACGGCGTCCGCTCGATTCCGACGCTCGCGATCTTCAAGGCCGGCGAAGTCGCCGACATCAAGGTGGGTGCAGCGCCGAAGACCGCGCTGACCTCCTGGATCTCCAACGCGGCCGCTTAAGTCTCCGCTTTATCGGATATGAGAATTGGAAAACCCGGCCTCGCAGCCGGGTTTTTTCATATCGTTTCTTCGTTGACGTCTTTTATCGCGGCGGTGTCCCGTTATCGGCCAGGACGTTGCCGACAAGGTAGAGCGATCCGCCGATCAGAATGCGTGGCGGGACCGGCTGGTCCTCGAACACGGCCGATAGGATCGACAGCGCTTCCGTGACCGACGAGACGGGCTCGGCCTCAAAACCCTGTGCTGCGGCATCCTGTGCCAGCGCGACAGGATCGATGCCGACATCCGAGCCCCGGATGGGCACCGTGAAAACCTGTTCGGCGAGGCCGGAAAACGCCTGGAAATAGCCGGCCGGATCCTTGGTGTTGATCATGCCGATAATGAGAAACAGGGGTCGCGGGTCGCGTTCCTCCAGATTTGCCATGGTCTCGGCGATCACCTTTCCGGCACCCGGATTGTGCCCGCCATCGACCCAGATCTCGGCGCGCTTGGGCGCGCGATCCGCCAGCCGTCCGCTCGTCAGCCGCTGCAGGCGGCCCGGCCATTCGACCGTCGTCAGGCCGGTCTCGATCGCCGCGTCAGCCGGATCGAAACCGGCAGCGCGAACCGTGCGGATCGCCGCGGCGGCATTGGCATATTGATGCCGGCCGGGAAGACGCGGCAGCGGCAGGTCGATCAGCCCGTCATCATCCTGATAGATCAGCCGGCCGAACTCCTCATGGGCGAGAAAATCCTGTCCGTAGACGGACACGGGGCATCGCAGGCGCTCGGCGGTGGCCACCAGCACGTCGCGCGCGGCCTCCTCCTCCTGCTGCCCGATGACGACAGGACAGCCACGTTTCATGATCCCCGCCTTTTCGGCGGCAATGAGTTCGACCCGATCCCCGAGATAGGCCTGATGATCGAGCGAGATCGGCATGATCGTGGAAACGGCTGGCGTCTTGATGACGTTGGTCGCGTCGAAGCGTCCACCGAGACCGACCTCGATGATGGCGACATCGGCCGGATGCTCGGAGAAGAGAACGAAGGTCACGGCAGTCAGTATCTCGAAGACCGTGATCGTCTCACCGCGATTGGCGGCCGCAACACGACGAACGGCATCTGCGAGAACCGCGTCCGTCGCGTATTGACCGCGTCCGCCCGGAACGCCGAGCCGATAGCGCTCGTGCCAGGTGACCAGATGCGGAGAGGTGTGAACATGGACCGAAAGGCCGGCCGCTTCAAGGATCGCCCGCGAGAAGGCCGAAACCGACCCCTTGCCGTTGGTGCCTGCCACGTGAAGGACCGGCGGCAAGCGCTCCTGCGGATTGCCAAGCCGGTCGAGGAGGCGGGTGACGCGCTCCAGCGACAGATCGAAGCCTTTGGGATGGAGGGCAAGGAGCTTGTCGATCTCCTGCGTGGCTTCGCTCACCTCGACCGTCATCGCGAGACTAGACGCTGGCCGCGACCGGCACGGCGGCCGCGGGAACCACGACCTCCGGCTCGACGGGCCGCTTCACGGCATCGACAGGCTTCTTGAGCATGATTTTCAGCACGCGTGCGAGCGTCGAAGGGATATCATGCCGCTTGATGACCATGTCGATCATGCCGTGATCCATGAGATATTCCGACGTCTGGAAACCCTCGGGAAGCTTTTCACGGATGGTCTGCTCGATGACGCGCTTGCCGGCAAAACAGATTTCGGCACCCGGCTCCGCAAGATGCAGATCGCCCAGCATGGCATAGGAAGCCGTGACGCCGCCCGTGGTCGGATTGGTGAGGACGACGATATAGGGAAGGCCCGCCTCCTTCAGCATCTGGACGGCGACCGTCGTGCGCGGCAGTTGCATGAGCGAGAGGATGCCTTCCTGCATGCGGGCGCCGCCGGACGCCGGAAAGATGACCAGCGGGCACTTTTCCGCGATGGCACGCTCGAAGGCCTTGATGATCGCCTCGCCGGCGGCGATGCCGAGAGAGCCGCCCATGAAGGCGAATTCGTGGACGACGGCCACGAGCTTCAGACCCTCGACGGTGCCGACACCGGCAAGGATCGTATCCTCCATCTCGGTCTTCGTCCGGCTGTCGCGCAGGCGGTCGGTGTATTTCTTCGAGTCGCGGAACTTCAGCGGATCCTGCGCCACCTTCGGCTGCGGCAGCGTCTCGTAGACGCCCGCGTCGAACAGATCCTTCAGACGCGCTTTGGCCGGCATCTTCATGTGGAAGCCGGAGGCGGGAATGACCCATTTGTTTTCTTCGAGATCGCGGTGGAACACCATCTCGCCCGTTTCCGGGCACTTGATCCAGAGGTTTTCCGGAACCTCGCGGCGGCCGAGCATCGAATTGATCTTCGGGCGAACGTAGTTGGTAATCCAGTTCACATGAAACTCCTGAAATCGTTCAGCCTGTCATTGCCCTGAATGTGGGCGATTATTCGGCTGCGGCAAGACGTGCGGCCCGGACGCCCGCCGAAAGGCCGCGAACCAGAGCCTCGACGCCCGGAACGGTCGCGCCCGTGGCCTGACCGTCTTCGGTGAGGCTGGAAGCGACCTGATTGATGATGACGGTGCCGACGACCACCCCGTCGGCCGACGCGCCGATGGCGCGCGCGTGCTCGGCGGTCTTGACGCCGAAGCCGACGCAGACGGGCAGGCTGGTGTGCTCCTTGATGCGCGCCACCGCCCCGCCGACCAAAGCCGGCTCCGGCAGAGCCGAGCCCGTGATACCGTTCATGGAGACGTAATAGACGAAGCCTGACGTGTTTTCGAGAACCTTGGGCAGGCGGCGGCCGTCCGTGGTCGGTGTCGCCAGCCGAATGAAGCTGATACCCTTCGCGAGCGCGGGCAGGCAAAGCTCGTCGTCCATTTCCGGCGGCAGATCGACGACGATCAGCCCGTCGATACCGGCGGCAAGAGCGTTTTCCAGGAAGCGATCGACGCCGTAGATGTAGATGGGATTGTAGTAGCCCATCATGACGACGGGCGTGTCGGTGTCGGTCTTGCGGAACTGCCGGGACAGCTCCAGCGTCTTTTCGAGCGTCTGGCCACCGGCAAGGGCGCGCTGGCCGGCAAGCTGGATTGCCGGGCCATCGGCCATCGGGTCGGAGAAGGGCATGCCGAGCTCGATGATGTCGGAGCCGGCAGACGGCAGCGCCTTCATGATCGACAGCGACGTGTCGAAATCCGGATCGCCCCCCATAATGTAGGTGACGAGCACCGGACGGCGCTCGGCGGCAGCCTTGGCGAAGGTCCTGTCGAAACGTGCGCTCATGTTCTTACAATTCCAATCCGAGCAGCTTGCCGACGGTGAAGATATCCTTGTCGCCGCGTCCGCAGAGGTTCATCACGATGATCTGGTCCTTGCCCATCGTCGGCGCCCGCTTGATGACCTCGGCGAGTGCATGGCTCGGTTCCAGCGCGGGAATGATGCCTTCGACGCGGGTCAGAAGCTGGAAGGCTTCGAGCGCCTCATGGTCCATGATCGGCACATATTCGACACGGCCGGCATCCTTCAGCCAGGAATGTTCGGGGCCGATGCCGGGATAATCGAGGCCGGCCGAGATGGAATGGCCTTCCTTGATCTGCCCGTCCTTGTCCTGCAGCAGATAGGTCCGGTTGCCGTGCAGGACGCCCGGGGAGCCCGCCGTCAGCGAGGCGCAATGCTCCTCGCCGTCGAGACCCTTGCCGCCGGCTTCCACGCCGACGATCTTGACGCTGGCATCGTCCAGGAAAGGATGGAAGAGGCCGATGGCGTTCGAGCCGCCGCCGACGGCGGCAACCAGCATGTCCGGCAGACGGCCTTCCATCGCCATCATCTGCTCGCGCGTTTCCCGGCCGATGACCGACTGGAAGTCGCGCACCATCTCGGGATAGGGATGCGGGCCTGCAGCGGTGCCGATCAGGTAATAGGTATCGTCCACGTTGGTGACCCAATCGCGCAGGGCCTCGTTCATGGCGTCCTTCAGCGTGCCGTGGCCGGCCGTGACGGGACGGACTTCCGCGCCGAGCAGCTTCATGCGGAAGACGTTCGGCGACTGACGCTCGACATCGGTCGCGCCCATATAAACGACGCAGGGCAGGCCGAAGCGGGCGGCAACGGTCGCGGTCGCCACGCCATGCTGGCCGGCACCGGTTTCCGCGATGATGCGCGTCTTGCCCATACGCTTGGCAAGCAGGATCTGGCCGAGGCAATTGTTGATCTTGTGCGAACCGGTGTGGTTGAGCTCGTCGCGCTTGAAGTAGACCTTCGCGCCACCCAGCTCCTCCGTCAGCCGCTCGGCAAAATAAAGCGGGCTCGGACGGCCGGTGTAGTGCGTGTTGAGATGTTCGAGCTCTGCCTTGAAGGCAGGATCGGTCTTGGCCTTCTCCCACTCAGCTTCAAGCTCAAGGATCAGCGGCATCAGCGTTTCCGCAACGAAGCGACCGCCGAAAATGCCGAAGCGGCCGTCCTCGTCGGGACCGGAACGGAAGGAATTGGGTAAAGGGGTCTGATTCACGTCGTGCTCCTTAACCGGAAAGGCTCTGCACGAGCCTCAGCAACGGCATCGAAAAACTCTTCCATCCGCCTGAGATCCTTGACGCCGGGCGCGCGCTCCACTCCGGAGGAGATGTCGATCGCGCGCGTGCCTGTCTTCTCCAGGGCCTCGCGGATATTTCCGGCGTTGAGGCCGCCGGAAAGCATGTAATCCACCTCGGCGTCAAGCGCATCGAGGAGCGTCCAGTCGAACGATACGCCGTTGCCGCCCGGGATCTCGGAGCCCTTTGGCGCTTTGGCATCGAACAGGAAGCGATCGGCAATGCCGACATAGGCATCGACCGCACGCAGATCCTCGGCTTCGCGCACCGAAAACGCCTTCATGACCGGGCGACCGTAAATGGCGCGGATGTCCAGCGTGCGCGCGGCCGTCTCGTGACCGTGGAGCTGAAGAATGTCGGGGTCGAGCGACGAGACGATTTCATCCAGCGTGTCGTTGTCCGCATCGACCGTTACGGCAACGATCTTCGCGCGACCGCGAA
Source organism: Rhizobium sp. PP-F2F-G48 (assembly GCF_004342335.1). Taxonomy (NCBI): domain Bacteria; kingdom Pseudomonadati; phylum Pseudomonadota; class Alphaproteobacteria; order Hyphomicrobiales; family Rhizobiaceae; genus Rhizobium; species Rhizobium sp. PP-F2F-G48. Next base: position 44,742 of record NZ_SLVH01000004.1, read on the forward strand.
TCCGGTCGGCAAGCCGCGCGGCATCGTCCGGCTCGATATTGCGCGGGCTCTTTTCAAAGAAGATGAAGCCGACATGGTTCGCGCCCAAGGCAACCGCCTTGTCGACGGCCTCGGCGGTCTTCAATCCGCAGATCTTGACATCGATGGTCATACGGCATCGCATTTGCATGAATCGGCCTGCGAGTCGAGCCAAAACAGGGGCTCGCGCCTGTGTCGCAGGCCGCGATCAGGTGAAGTCGATGGCGTGAAGAAGCGTCCCGTTACGCTTCAGCCAGTGACGGGCATCGGGGGTGCGGGGGCAGAGCCGTTCGCAGAGCGCCCAGAAGTTCGGGCCGTGGTTCATTTCCTTGAGATGGGCGACCTCATGGGCGGCGAGATAATCGATGACATAGGGTGGCGCCATGACGATGCGCCAGGAGAAATTCAGCGCGCCATCCACCGCGCAGGAGCCCCAGCGACTTCGCGTGTCGCGCAGCGTCATCGACTTGATCCGCCGCCCGACGGTTAACGCATGCGCGGGCGCCAGACGCTCCAGATCCTTGCGGGCTTCCTTCTTCAGGAAATCGGCGATGCGGCGGCCGAGATGCTCGGGCGCACCGCTGACCCGGAGCACAGGCTCATCCTCGACCATGGCGCTTTCCGTGACGCCGCGCAGGCGCCCCGTCCGTTCGATACGGTGGGCGATGCCGCGCACGAAGATCATGCCGCCTTCCTCCAGCACGCTTTCGCCGGAAAAGCGTGCGAGCCGACTTGAGAGCCAAGCCTGATGACGATCGAGAAACTGGGTGATTTCGCGCTCGGGCAGCCCTTCGGGAATGGTCATCTTCAACGCCCGGCCACCGGGCTCGATGCGCAGGGTCATGCGTGTCGCACGCGGGTTCTGCCGGATCGTCAAAGGAACCGGCCGCTCATCGACGATCAACGTCTTCACCACGGTCTTTGTCGCCGGCCGGACAGGTGCGACCGGCTTCTTGCGGCGAACGGGCTTCAGCAGCAGAGGAAACATGACGTTCCTGATAGATGATTCGCGGGCGTTGCGCCGCAGGGCGCGGCATGAAAAAGCCGGCCTTCCTGCTTGAGGGAGGCCGGCCTTGGGGTGTCAAGCGCCGTTGCGTAACACGGCGCTTGATGGATCAGTTGCCGGTGTAACCGGTAACCGGACCATTCGACGGGTTGTTGCGCTCGCGCATGAAGCGATCGAAATCGTCCTGGTCCTTGGCACGGCGCAGTTCGCGGACGTAAGCGTCGAAATCTTCGCGCATGTCGTCCAGGCGGCGGCGTTCTTCATCGAGACGCGTCAGTTCCGCTTCGCGCCAGTCGTCGAAAGCGACGTTGCCGGTATCGCCTGCACGGTACGTACCGCGGGTGAAACCAGTCCTGCGAAGGCCACCGAAGCTGCCCCTGAACGTGGAAAAGACCGTGTCGACAGAGGCATTCGCGTCGCGCTTGAAGGATTTCAGGCGTTCGCCGAACAGGATGTAGGCCAGCATGGCAAGGCCGAGCGGCCAGAAGACGACGAAGCCGAGAACCATCAACGCAATGGTCGCGGGCGTCCAGTCAGGACGGATCAAGGCATTCTGATTCATGGAGTTTAGTCCTCGTCAATGGAGGGTTCGGTCGTCGAACCCGCTGACGTCGATGTGGGAATAGCGACATTCCTTCACAAGACAAAACGAATCGAAATCGGGCAAATACTTGCCCGATCTCATGATTTTTCGATATTTGATTCGCTTTTTCGGGGCTTATCCGGTTTTTCCGCCTCGGATGACCTTGACGGAGGCCGTCTTGTGGCCGTGCTCGCGCTGGAAAGCCGTGATGCGCGGAGCGATCTCGCGGCGGAAGCGCGATCCGTTGAAAACGCCGTAATGGCCGACGTCCGGCTGCACGTAATGCATCCGCATGTGGTCGGGAATATTGGCACAGATCGTCTGGGCCGCTTCCGTCTGACCAGCGCCGGAAATGTCGTCGTTTTCACCCTCGACCGTCAGAAGGGCCACCTTGCGGATCGCGTTCGTGTCGACCCGCTCGCCGCGATGCATCATCTCGCCTTTCGGCAGCGCGTGCTGCATGAACACGACATCGACGGTCTGCAGGTAGAATTCGGCGGTCAGGTCCATTACGGCGAGGTATTCGTCGTAGAACTCCCGATGCTTTTCGGCCGCATCGCCGTCATGCTTGACGAGATGGTCGAAGAATTCCTTCTGGGCGTTGATGTGCCGATCGAGATTCATCGACATGAAGCCGGAAAGCTGCAGGAAGCCGGGATAGACCGGCCGCATGAAACCGGGCTGCGGGAAGGGCACGGGCATCACGACATTGTCGCGGAACCATTCGATCGGCTTGTCCTTGGCGAGCTTGTTGACGGCCGTCGGGTTGATCCGCGTGTCGATCGGCCCGCCCATCAGCGTCATGGAAGCCGGCGACAGGAGATCGCCTCTCGCTTCCATGATCGCCGCCGCGGCCAGAACCGGAACGGCGGGCTGGCAGACCGCGATGACATGCGTATCGGGGCCCAGGAAATGCAGGATCTCGATGACGTATTCGATATAGTCGTCGAGGTCGAACGTGCCTTCCGTCAGAGGCACCATGCGGGCGTCGATCCAGTCCGTGATGTAGACATCGGATGTCGGCAGCAGCGCTTCCACTGTGCCGCGCAGAAGCGTGGCGTAGTGGCCGGACATCGGAGCGACGATCAGGACGCGGGGATCGGACCGGGCCGGTTTCTCAAGGACGCGCTCGAAATGGATGAGATTGCAGAAAGGCTGCCGCCAGACGATCTTCTGGTCGATCGAGATCGGCCGATTGTCGATGATCGTTTCGTCAAGGCCGAATTCCGGCTTGCCGTAACGGCGGGTCGAGCGCTCGAAGACTTCAAGGCCCGCTGCGGCGGTTCGGCCGAGATAGGTTTGCGACAGCGGATTGAGGGGATTGCTATAGGCCAGACGCATGGCGTCGGCTGCGGCTCGCCAGGGCGCCATGATCGCGTGGTTCAATTCGTAGAACTGGTAAAACATTGGATGCAAACTCCTTTTACCATGAGAGGAGACGATGTCTGGCGTGAGGTCTCCGCTCACTTCTCTGTCAATATTTCAGGCTACGCCTTATTGTGCAATGCGGCAAGTTCTCTAGAGTATCAGGTGAGGCCAGTGTGAGGCTGTTCTATGGCGGTCTCTTCACCCGCCATTGAAATAGACAATCGTTCTGCGAGGGGAGTGTGCGCCCGTAGGAATTGACAAGTCGATAATACGCCTCAATAGCCTGACGCTCCTGTCGGCTGGGACGTTTCATCGCCTTGATATTGCAGGCGGAGACGGGTCGTTGCTTGCGCGAGCGTCGTGACATCCGCGCCGATCGCCATGAAGTCTGCGCCGAGATCGCGATAGAGTTTCGCCTGATCGAGGTTCAGCGTCATGATGCCCGCGGCCTTGCCGGCGCGGGCGATGCGCCCGAAGGCGTCGCGAATGGCCTCCGTGACGTCGGCATGACCGGGCTGGCCGAGGAGCCCCATATCGGCTGCCAGATCGGACGGGCCGATGAACAGACCATCGACGCCATCCACCGCAGCGATCTCATCAAGCATCTTGAGACCAGCCCGGCTCTCGATCTGGACGATCAGGCAGATTTCGCGCTCCGCCGTTTCCAGATAATCCTCGATGCGGCTGAAAGCCGAGGCGCGCCCGAGGGCCGCACCCACGCCGCGATCGCCCCGCGGCGGATAGCGGACCGCGCGGACGAGCCGCTCGGCCTCTTCCACCGTCTCCACCATGGGGATCATGATGGTCTGCGCGCCCGCATCGAGGATCTGCTTGATCATCCATGTCTCGCCCACCGGCAACCGCACGATCGGGTGGCTCTGCGAGCCGTTCAGCGCCTGGACCTGCGCTGCGAGCAACGGAATATCGTTCGGTGCATGTTCGCCGTCGATGAGGAGCCAGTCATAACCGCTGCCGGACAGGATCTCGGCGGCATAGGGACTGGCCAGCGCCACCCAGAACCCGAGTTGGAAGCGCCGCTCGCGCAAGGCCGCCTTGAAGTGGTTGACCGGTGCCGGCACGCGCATCTCCTTCTTGTGTCCTGAAAAACCACATAGGGCATATCGCCAACGTCTCCATGGCAAAGACACTCTATTCGCCGAAGCATCTTGTCGGCGATGATATGGACTTACTAGATGGTGTCGTGTGCGCTCCCTCGCACGCCCGCGCTTTCCCATCGGCACCGCTGGCTCAGCGGCCGACACATCAAGGACCAGAACCATGACCACATCGAGCAATTTCCGACAGGCCGATTTTCCGATCGAAGCCAGCTTTCTCGACCGCTGGTCGCCCCGCGCCTTCAAGGACCAGACCATGGGGGAGGCGGAACTCCTGACGATCCTGGAGGCCGGACGCTGGGCACCCTCCGCCTTCAATTCGCAGCCCTGGCGTTTCTCCTATGCGCTCCGCGGAACGCCGGAATGGGACACGCTCCTGCCAATCCTCAACGATTTCAACCAGAGTTGGGCGAAATCCGCATCCGCCATCGCGATCATCATCTCGAAGACGCATTTTACGGCACCGGGCTCGACCGAATCCAAGCCTTCCTACAGCCATAGCTTCGACGCGGGCGCAGCCTGGGGCGCCATCGCCCACCAGGCGACGCTGCTCGGGTATCAGGCGCATGGCATGACGGGGATTCATTTCGACAAGGCAACAGAGATCCTCGGCATTCCCGAGGGTTATCGCGTCGAAGCCGCCATCGCGATCGGCCGGGTCGGCGACAAGTCCGTGCTGCCGGAAGGCCTGCAGGCCCGGGAGACCCCGAGCCCCCGTCGTCCGCTGTCCGAACTCGCCTTCAACGGCAGCTTCAAGGCCGACTGATCACAGCACGGGACCGACATGAGAAAGCCCTCGCAGCCGAAGGGTTGCGAGGGCTTTTTGATGTGAATGTCCGACAATGACGTCCGTCAGATATCGAGGTTCGCCACGTTCAGCGCGTTCTCCTGGATGAAGTCGCGGCGCGGCTCGACTTCGTCGCCCATCAGGCGGGAGAACAGGCTGTCGGCGTCGGTCGCATCGTTGACGCGGACCTGCAGCAGCGAGCGAACGTTCGGATCGAGCGTCGTTTCCCAGAGCTGTTCGGCATTCATTTCGCCGAGACCCTTGTAGCGCTGCATGGAAAGACCCTTGCGGCCGCTGGCAAAGATGGCGTCGAGCAGCGCGCGGGGGCCGCTGATTTCCTGCGTGCCCTCCTTGCGTCGCAGCACCGGCGGCACGGCATAGATATCGTGGAGCTTGGTGTTCAGCTGGTCGATCAGCCGGGCATCCTGGGACGCGATCAGCGCCATGTCGAGGAAGGCCAGTTCCTTGACGCCGCGGACCATGCGCTCGAGCCGCAGCCCGCCATCGCCGGCGATCTCGGCGCTCCAGCCGCGCTCGGTTTCCTCGGCGATGAGATCGAGCCGCTCGGCCAGTTCGCGCGCGATGACCGCAGACTTCTCGTCGTCGCGCAGGCGTTCCGGATTGAGCGCGCCGGCGATCGCGGCCTGCTCGACGACCGAGCGGCTGTAGCGGGAATGCAGCCCTTCGACGAGCGTGCGCAGGCGCAGCGCATCGGTGATGACCTCGCGCAGATCCTGCCCGGCCCGTACTTCGCCGGAGCCAAGCTCCAGGCGGGCTTCTTCCAGGCCCATCGAGATCAGATATTCCTCGAAAGCCTTCTCGTCCTTCAGATACTGCGCCGACTTGCCGCGCGTAACTTTGTAGAGCGGCGGCTGGGCGATATAGAGGTGGCCGCGCTCGATCAGTTCCGGCATCTGGCGGAAGAAGAAGGTGAGCAGCAGCGTCCTGATGTGGGCGCCGTCGACGTCGGCGTCCGTCATGATGATGATCTTGTGGTAGCGCAGCTTTTCCGGGTTGAACTCGTCCTTGCCGATGGACGTGCCAAGCGCGGTGATCAGCGTGCCGATTTCCTGGCTGGACAGCATCTTGTCGAAGCGTGCGCGCTCGACGTTCAGGATCTTGCCGCGCAGGGGAAGGATCGCCTGGTTCTCGCGCGACCGCCCCTGCTTGGCGGAGCCACCGGCGGAGTCACCTTCGACGAGGAACAGTTCGGACTTGGACGGGTCGCGCTCCGAGCAGTCGGCAAGCTTGCCCGGGAGCGACGAGATGTCCAGCGCACCTTTGCGGCGGGTCAGTTCGCGCGCCTTGCGGGCAGCCTCGCGCGCGGCGGCGGCTTCCACCACCTTGCCGACGAGAATCTTCGCATCGGCCGGATGCTCCTCGAACCAGGTGCTCAGCGCCTCGTTGACGAGACTTTCGACGACGGGACGCACTTCGGACGAGACGAGCTTGTCCTTGGTCTGCGAGGAAAACTTCGGATCGGGAACCTTGACGGAGAGGACGGCGGTCAGGCCTTCGCGGCAGTCTTCGCCCTGCAGCGTCACCTTTTCCCGCTTGGTGATGCCGGACTGGTCGGCATAGGAGGTGACCTGCCGCGTCAGAGCGCCGCGGAAGCCGGCCATATGCGTGCCGCCGTCGCGCTGGGGAATGTTGTTGGTGAAGCAGAGCATGTTCTCGTGGTAGCTGTCGTTCCACCACATCGCGACCTCGACGGTGATGCCGTCCTTCTCGCCGCGGATGGAGACGGGTCGCGTGACCAGGGGCTTCTTGGCCCGGTCGAGATAGACGACGAAAGCCTCGAGGCCGCCGTCATACATCATCTCTTCCTGCTTGATGTCGGAGTGGCGCTTGTCGGTCAGAACGATGCGGACGCCGGAATTGAGGAAGGCGAGCTCGCGCAGGCGATGCTCCAGCGTTCCATAGTCGAACTCGACCTTGGTGAAGGTATCCGTGCTCGGCAGGAAGGTGACTTCGGTTCCCGTCAGGCCACCGCTGTCGCCGGTCACCTGCAGCGGACCATCGGCCACGCCATGGGTGAAGCTCATCTCGTGGATCTTGTTGGCCCGACGGATCTTCAGCTTCAGCGAAACGGAAAGCGCGTTGACGACGGATACACCGACGCCATGGAGACCACCGGAGACCTTGTAGGAATTCTGGTCGAACTTGCCGCCGGCATGCAGCTGGGTCATGATGACCTCGGCCGCGGAAACGCCCTCTTCCTTGTGGATGTCGGTCGGAATGCCGCGACCATTGTCGGTCACCGTCACAGAGCCATCGGCGTTCAACGTCACCGTCACGAGGTCGGCATAGCCGCCGAGCGCCTCGTCGATCGCGTTGTCGACGACCTCATAGACCATGTGGTGCAGACCCGAGCCGTCGTCGGTGTCGCCGATATACATGCCCGGGCGCTTGCGAACAGCATCGAGACCCTTCAGAACCTTGATGGAATCGGCACCATATTCGGCATTCGCGCCGGTTGCAGCATCAGGCAGTTCGGTCATAGAGGTCGGGTCTTTCATTGTTACGGCGTCGTCTCCGACGCTTGCCATGCTGGAATCCGGGCCATGCGGCCATCCGGGATGGCGAATCAGCTTGCTGGCAATCGTTCGAATATAGGCATTTCAGGGTTCGCTTCCACAGTCTGACAGAGGGTTGCGGCCTGAAACGGGACTGGAAATCGATCCGGTGAAAGCGGAATCGGAAGGGATAAGTTCATCGGTTGTCGTCACTGCTTCCGCGGCATATCAAAAAGCGCTGGCGCCGGAGAGGGGTTCAGGAACCATCTTTAGCACCCTTCTGCGCATTGTCCAAAAGTTGCGTGATATCCACAACCGTCTGGTCCGGGAGATGCCGGATGTGGGCTGCCAGCCGGTTTGCGAGGATCGTGTGGCGAGGGGAGAGGCCTGCGGTGTCCAGGGTGACGCGGGGGTTCGATTGGGCGGCCAGCGCAAAGAGAGCATCCGCCTCGTCCCAGATGATGTGGAAGTAGCCGGCCACCCGCTGGAGGAAATCGAAGCTCGGCGTGCCGCGCCGTCCGTGCTCCAGCGCCGAGAGATAGGCGGCGGACACGTTGAGCGCGTGGGCCATCTGCTTCTGCGTCACCCCACGCTCCGCCCGAAGGCGAACCATCTCCTCGCCGAAAGGTGTCATGGCTTCTCACCGACGGCCGTCATGCAAGGGGGCCGGAACCGTGTCGCGAAAAGCCGTGCCGCGATAGCCGAACATAGAGCGCGCCCTCGCCCCCATGATTGCGGGCCGCAGGCTCATAGGAGGAAATCAGCGGGCGAAAATCGGGAAGCGAAAACCAGAGCGGCACCGCCCGCTTCAGGGCGCCTTCGCTGCCCATCGATGTGCCCTTTCCGGTGATGACGAGCACGTGCCGCAAACCGCGATCATGGGCCCGCGACAGGAACTGCAACAGGAGACCATGCGCTTCGGACTGCGCCATGCCGTGAAGGTCGATGCGGGCATCGATCGGGAGATGACCCTTGGCGAGCTTTCGCTTGACCGGCTTTTCGAGCGGCTGGTGCCGTTTCTGCGTTTCGACCTTGACGGCGGGCGCCATCTCGCGCGCCCGGATCGCGGCGGGAACCGGCGCGGGTTCGGCGGGCTTCGGCGGGGGTTCCTCCCCCTCGAAGAGGGCGAGCAGTTCCATGCGTCCGGGAAGCGCGCGGGTCGAACGGGCGACCTTGCCCCAAAGAATGCGGTCTTCGCTCGAAAGCGTCTTCTTCCTCGTCATGCGCCGTATCTTGCCGCGGCCGCCTTCGGAATCAAGATGAAAAAGTCCGCCGCATTGCGGACCGCGCCCGCCCTCTCGCCGGCCTCGTCGCCCGAGCCGGTGAAGATGTCGCCGCGCGCGGGCCCGACGATGGCGGTGCCGGTATCGAGCGCCAGCATCAGGCGGCGGAAGGGTCGTCCCGCGTCGATGCGGGTCAGACTGTCGCTCGCAACGAAGAACGGCACGCCGAAGGTATGGATGAGGCGATCGACGGCGAGCGAGCGTCCCGCTTGCAACGGCACCTTTGCGGCAGCGACGGGTCCGAGCACGGGATCATCGACGGCGGCCTCGCGAAAGAAGATGAAGGAGCGGTTGTGCCACATCACCGCGTCGGCTTCTTCGGGATGGGTGTCGAGCCAGGTCTTGATCGACTGCATGGACACGGTCGCCGCATCGATCGCACCGCGATCGATCAACAGCCTGCCGATGGCCGAGAAGGGGTGTCCGCTCTTTGCGGCATAGGTTATGCGCTCGGTGGACCCGTCCGAGAAGAGGAGGCGGGCCGCTCCCTGCACATGAGCGAAAAAGACATCCGTTTTGGAGCGAGCAAAGGCGATCTCCAGCCCACGCCCGTCCAGGCAGCCGGTTTCGATCGCCTTCCGGTCGGGATATTCCTCGATCTGGTCTCCTACGCGGCGGGCGAAGGCGAAGCTCCCGTCCAGCGAGGCCGGACGGTTGGTCGCATCGAGATCGACCAGATCATCCGGACGTCGATAGAAGGGATGGATATAGTCGCCGGTGCGCTCCCGGCTGACGGCGACCGTCGGCTCGAAAAAGGCGGTGACGAAGCCCGGCTGTCCATCGCGGCGCTCGATCGCGAAAGGTCGAAAGTTTTCCTCGAAGAAGGCTCGCACCGAAGCGGCATCGCGCCCGTCTATCTCATCGGCCGCTTTGAAGGCGGGGAGGAGATCATCGGAAGAAATGCCGAGCGATCCCGTCCGATAAGGTTTGACGGTCTCGACATGATGCCGGCACCGGCGCATGGCCGGCAGGAGCGCCGAGGGATCGTCCTCCGCCCAGCCGGGCAAGTCCGAAAAAGACACCTTGCGGAGCGCGAAATCCATCGGCGATCCCTATCCCTCTGACACGCTTTCCGCGACGTCATGCTTGAAAACAGACCGCACAGATTCTCAGTTCTCGGATTCGGTCGCGATCAGCTTCCAGTTCGGATCGCGCGAGCGGGTGTCGCGTGCGAAGGTCCAGAGGTCGTTGACCTCGGAGACGGCTTCCGCATCGCCATCCACCAGCTTGCCCGACGCGTCGAAGGTCGCCGAGATCAGCTGGCTGAAAATGCGCACGGTGACGATCGCTTCGCCATCCTTGAGATCGGCGGACACGATGTCGGACTTCTCGATGCCGACGAAGGTGGACTTGACGGTTTCGCCCTTGGCCTCGCGATCGGCGATCGCCGCTTCGAAGCCGTCATAGACCTCCTTGGACAGGAGCGACTTCAAAGTCTTCCGGTCGCCATCCGCAAAAGCCATGACGATCATTTCATAGGCCATGCGCGCACCGTTGACGAACGTCTTCGGGTCGAAGCCGGTGTCGGCATCGGCGATCTTGCGCAGCGAGGCGTTCAGCGGAGTTTCGGGCTTGGCAAAGGCATCGATCGCGGCGTAGCGCGCAGCTTCGTCCACGACGGTGTCGCGGCGGGGCAGCTGCACGACCTTGCCGGTCGGGTCGGCACTGTCGACAGGTTCGCGGGCGGAGAAGGGATCGGACGGCGGGCGTTCATTGCCGGTCCGACGGCCCAGCACGCTGCGAAGCTGGATGAAAATGATCACCGCGGCGACAAGAAAGAACAATGTTACGAAGTCGAAAGATCCCATTTCCACCAATGCCGCTTTTATGATGTATCTTAAAGACCCATATAGACGCGATGATCCGATCATTCAAATGGCCAGAAGCAGATTGGGGCGGAGCTGGAGCCGCTCGGCAAAGTAGATCGACCGTATCGTCACGAAAGCGACAAGTCGGTTCGTGATCCAATACCCCCTTCATGCCTCGTGCCAGACGGCATGAGCGAGACGACAACCCTTCCAACGAACATGTGGACCGAATGCGCCTCTCCCTGATCCCGCTTTTCTTCCTGCTCCTGCCGATGGCCGAAATCGCCACCTTCATCGTCGTCGGACGCGAGATCGGTGTGGTGGCCACGCTGGGCCTCATTCTCCTGTCGGCCGTTGTCGGCGCGGTGCTCCTGCGCGCGCAAGGCCTTGGAGTCTTGCGGAAACTCCAGTCCGTCTCGCGCACGGGCGAAAATCCCGGACGCCAGATCGTGCATGGTGCCATGATCGTCGTCGCCGCGTTTCTCCTGATCCTGCCCGGGTTCCTGAGCGACCTCATCGGCATTCTTCTCTTCATTCCGGCGGTGCGGGAGGCAACCTGGCAGTTTCTCCGCAAGCGGGTTACCGTGGTGACGCGGACCAGCAGTGCCAGGCCCGACGCAGCGGAAACACGGACCCGCTCCATACCCGGTGTGATCGATCTCGATGACGCAGAATTTACCAGGGATCCGGATCTCAGCGACCCGAATGACCGTTTGCGCTGACCAAAGACTTTCCGAACCACTGTTATCGCCGCCGAGATCGGTCCGGCTGTTCGGGTTGTAAGGGCATGCCCGAAATGATAGATGCGCTCGACCGATGAACCGCTCCCATCAACGTCTTTTCCGATCGAACGCCTCCAAGGAACGCGACTCATGACCGATACAGCAGCCCCCACGAACGATGGTACCGGCGAAAATCCCTCGCTGAACATTCTCGCCCAGTACATCAAGGATCTCTCGTTCGAAAACCCGGGTGCGCCGCGTTCGCTCCAGGCCCGCGACAAGGCTCCGGCGATCAACATCAATGTCAATGTCAACGCCAATCCGCTCTCGGATACGGAGTTCGACGTCGTGCTGACGCTGAATGCCGAAGCCAAGGATGTCGACAAGGTTCTGTTTGCGATTGAACTGACCTATGGCGGCGTCTTCCGCGTCACAGGCTTCCCGCAGGAGCACATGCTGCCGCTGCTCTTCATCGAGTGCCCGCGCCTGCTGTTCCCCTTCGCACGCCAGATCGTGGCCGATGCGACGCGCAATGGCGGTTTCCCGCCGCTGATGATCGACCCGATCGATTTTGCGCAGATGTTCACGCAGCGTATGGCCGAAGACCGCGTCCGCGCGCAGGTATCATCGACCCCCAACTGATCGGCACATCCGTCGCTTTTTTCCAGCGCCCGGTCCGACAAGACCGGGCGTTTTTCGTTCAGACTTCGTAGCGCGACCAGATGGCTTTGGCGCCCATCGTCTCGATCAGCGCCGCATGTGCGGCTATGTCGGTTTCAGCGAGGCGCGGGTGCAGCGGCGCCGGGCGCTCGCGTGGCACGACGACCAGATCCTCGGAGGCGTCGGCCTGGGCGCGGCTTTCCCGCGTGGTCAGGCCGAGGGCCGCCTGGCGGCCGCCGATCATCTCGATATAGACTTCCGCCAGAAGCTCGGAGTCGAGCAGCGCGCCGTGCTTCGTGCGGTGGGTATTGTCGATGCCATAGCGACGGCAGAGCGCGTCGAGAGAGTTCGGACCCATCGGGTGCTTGCGGCGGGCGAGCGAAAGGGTATCGGTCACCAGATCCTGCGAGACGGCCGAACGCTCGAGACGGGCCAGTTCGGCATTGATGAACCCCATGTCGAAGGTGGCATTGTGCGCGACCCAGCGCGCGCCTTCGAAGAAGGCCATGAGTTCCTCGACCACGTCGGCGAAGACCGGCTTGTCTTTCAGGAAATCATCGGTGATGCCGTGGACAGCGAGTGCGTCGGGGTGCACCTTGCGATCGCCGGGGTTGATATAGCGATGGAAGGTTCTTCCCGTCGGAAAATGGTCGTTGAGTTCGATGCCGCCGATTTCGATGACGCGATCCTGGCGATTGTCGAGGCCGGTGGTTTCCGTATCGAAGATGATTTCCCGCATGGCTCTTCCTTTCGCTGAACGCGACCCGCTCATCCCTCAAGAGAGCCAGGAGACGTTCCGTCCGCTTTCGCTGTGAGATCGCTGACAATCTCTTCGACCCTTTGACGCGCGACTTCAAGTCCGTGCCCGGTATCGATTACATAGTTTGCACGGGCGCGCTTCTCATGGTCCGGCATCTGCCGCGACAGGATCAGCGCGAACTTCTCGGGCGTCATGCCGGGCCGGGCGAGGACGCGGTCGCGCTGGATGTCGGCATCGCAACTGACGACCGCGACCGTATCCACCCGCGCCGCGCCGCCGGTTTCAAAGAGGAGGGGAATATCGAGGACGACGAGCGGCGTACCCGCCTCTTTCTCCCGCTTCAGGAAGGCCTGTTCTCGCGCGCGGACGAGAGGGTGGACGATCGCCTCCAGGGTCTTGAAGCCGTCCGGATGTCTTGCAAGTGCGGCACTCAGCGCCGCCCTGTCGACCGCGCCGTCTTTCGTGGAGCCGGGGAAAGCCGCTTCGATCGGGCCGACGGCCTGCCCGCGATAGAGATCGTGAACCACGGCATCGGCATCGTTGACGGGAACGCCGAGCGCCTTGAACATGTCGGCCGTCGTCGATTTGCCCATGCCGATTGATCCCGTGAGCCCGAGGACGATCATGTGTGTGCCGCCATGTCCGCGATGACGAGATCGCGGAGCGTTTCGTTCACGACGGGCTTTTGACCGAACCATTTCTCGAAGCCCGGGGCCGCCTGATGCAGCAACATGCCCAGCCCATCCACCACGGTGCGGCCCTGCGCCTGTGCCTGCGCCAGAATGGGCGTCATCAAGGGGACGTAGACGATATCGGTCACAACGGCGTTCGTCGGCATGGTCGTGAAATCGAAGTCGGGAACAGGCGTGCCATCCATTCCGAGAGAGGTGGTGTTGATGAACAGGCGTGCATCGGACAGAAGTTCCGGCAGGGCGTCCAGGGCATGAGGAACCACCCGGGTCCGTCCGAAACGATCGGAGAGTTCGCGGGCGCGCGGCAGCGTCCGATTGACGACATGAATGGTTTTCACGCCTCGATCGCGCACAGCCTGGATCACAGCACGGCTGGCCCCGCCCGCGCCGAGCACGATTGCCGTTCCGGCCTCATCCCATCCAGGCGCGCGCTCGTCGAGATTGGCGGCGAAGCCGATGCCGTCCGTGTTGGTCGCCCTCAGCCGGCCTTCTTCCAGCCAGATCGTGTTGGCGGCACCCATTTCCCGGCTGAGGGGATCGGCCTCGTCGACATGGGCGATGACCGTTTCCTTGTGGGGAATGGTGACGTTGCCGCCGATGAAGCCGGATTGTCCGGATTTAAGGAGCGCGATGAAATCGGGAAAGACAGCGGGCGTGACTTCCCGCGTGGTGTAGCTGCCTGTGAGACCCAGCGTCTTCAGCCAGTGCGCGTGGATCAGCGGCGAGCGCGAATGGCGCACGGGATAGCCCGCGACGAAGGCATGGTTAACAAATGTTTCACGTGAATCACGCATCGATCGCACGCAATCTTCTGAGTTCGTTCAGCAGCGGCAGGAGGGGCAAACCGAGGATCGTGAAATAGTCGCCCTCTATCGCCTCGAACAGCTGGATCCCCTCGCCTTCCAGCTGGTAGGCCCCGACACTGGTCAGCGCCTTGGTGCCGACGCGCTCCAGATGGCGGGCGATGAAGCTGTCATCCAGCGGTCGCATCGTCAGGCGCGCGGTCGAGACATGCGACCACACGGTCCGACCGTCCTGATGAAGCGCGATGGCGCTGTTCAACTGATGGGTCTTGCCCGACAGCGCCCGCAAGTGCTCATGCGCTTCCGCAATCGAGGTGGGTTTGTGAAAGACGCGGGCGCCGAGCGACATCGTCTGGTCCGAGCCAATGACCAGAGGACCGCGACCGGTTTCCGTCTCTTCGGTCTTCCCAGATTGCGCCGCCGCAAGAGCCGAGGCGACGGCTTGCGCCTTCGCCTCGGCCAGGACGGCTGCAACTTTTTCGGGAGAGGCACCTTCTGCTTCGAGCGGCGCTTCCAACGCGCGTTCGTCGATCGCGGCGGCCTGCCACGAAAAGGCGATGCCGGCATTGGCGAGCAGCATGCGCCGGAACGGGCTCGCGGAGGCGAGGACAAGCTGATGCGTCATGAATGATATTCTCCCTGTGCCGATTGCGGACTAGCGCAGGCGCGGCCTCAGGGCAACGATGGCGGCTGCCGTTTCCTCGATCGAACGACGGGTGACATCGATGATCGGCCAGTTGTTGCGCGCGCACAGCGCCCGCGCATATTTCAGTTCCTCGGCAATGGCCGCCCGGTCGGTGTATTCCTGACCGTGAAAGCCCTGCGTGCTGCCGAGCACCCTGTGCTCCCGCACCTGGGACACGCGGTCGGCCGTGGCGATGAGGCAAACGACCAGCGGTTTCGTTGCCTCCATCAGCCGCTCCGGTAGAGGCACGCCCGGAACGATCGGAATGTTGGCGGTGCGAATGCCGCGATTGGCGAGGTAGATGCTGGTCGGCGTTTTCGATGTCCGGCTGATCCCGATCAGGACGACATCGGCATCGTTGAAATCGGCGGGAAGCTGTCCATCGTCATGATCCATCGTGAAATTCAACGCGTCGATCCGTGCGAAATAATCCGCGTCCATCACGTGCTGCGCCCCGGAGCGCCGACGCGACGATGTGCCGAGATAGGTCTGGAACAGATCGATGATCGGCTCCAGCACAGATACGCAGGGCACGCCGATTTGTTGGCACTGGGCATTGATGATGTCGGAGAGTTCGCGATCGACGATCGTATAGAGAACGATGCCCGGCGCCTTGTCGATGGATTCCAGCACCTGCATCAATTGTTTGCGGTTTCGGATCAGCGGATAGACGTGCTCCAGCGCGTGATAGGTCTGGAATTGCGCCGCTGCTGCCCGGCCCGCTGCGATGAGCGTCTCCCCTGTCGAGTCGGAGATCAAATGGAGGTGGAAATAGTTTTTCTGATTGTCCACGCTATTCTCGGCCGCCTGTTGATGATGGTGGATGACGAGAGCCTAGGGGCGAGCCGCCCCGGCAGGCAAGGGGAAAACCTCCGACTTATTCACAAAGAGGCCAGCGCCGGCGTTCTTTTCGGAGAGCTTGTGAAAAAGACTCGCGATGCGACCGATCGCCGCCGACGATCAACAGCTCATCCACAGGCGGAAAATTGAGATGTGGATCTGCAAGTTGCTCCAACAACAGGATAATCCGAGCTTACGCTCTATATTGTCCCTGGAGCGCTCTGTCTTCATACCGCGATCTCCGGCGGGGAGATGCGCTGGGGACAAAAGACCGACAACCTTTAATCCTTGATAGTCACCGACTCTAAGAAATAGAAACCCTTAGATTCAAGATTCTATTTTAAGAGGGAAGCTGTGTGTGACGTCTGAAAACCGCAAACTCGTCCGGGTTCTGAACGGGGAGACACTGACCCCCCCTCCCATCTGGCTGATGCGCCAGGCCGGACGATATCTGCCGGAATATCGCGAGACGCGGGCGCGAGCGGGAAGTTTTCTCGATCTCTGTTACTCCCCGGACTTTGCCACGGAAGTGACGCTGCAGCCGATCCGGCGCTACGCCTTCGACGCGGCCATTCTGTTTTCGGATATCCTCGTCATTCCCGATGCCTTGAAGCGGAATGTCCGTTTCGAGGAGGGAAGCGGGCCGAAGCTCGATCCGATCGATGTCGCGGGAATTCAGGCTCTCGACGGAAGACCGGTTGCCGATCATCTGCGTCCCGTGATCGAGACCGTGGCGCGTCTGCGGCGGGAGCTACCAGATGAGACAGCGCTGCTCGGCTTTTGCGGAGCCCCTTGGACGGTTGCAACCTACATGATCGCCGGGCACGGGACGCCGGACCAGGCGCCGGCTCGCCTGTTCGCCTACCGGCATCCAGAAGCCTTCGACGCGTTGCTCGCCATCCTCGCGGAGCTTTCCGCGGATTACCTGGTTGCGCAGCTCGATGCCGGCGCGGACGCGGTTCAGATCTTTGATTCCTGGGCGGGCGTTCTCGGCGAAGATACGTTCGAGCGCTACGCGGTCGCGCCCGTCCGTCGGATCATCGACAGCGTTCGGGCCCGGCGCCCGGATGCAAAGATCATCGCCTTTGCCAAGGGTGCGGGTCTGCTGCTGAAGGACTATCGCCAGAAGACGCAGGCCGACGCGATCGGCCTCGACTGGTCGGTTCCCCTCTCGTTCGCCGTCGAGCTGCAGAAGGACGGGCCTGTGCAGGGCAATCTCGATCCGATGCGGGTGGTTGCCGGGGGCAAGGCGCTCGAAGAGGGCATCGACCGGATCCTCGATCGTCTCGGACAAGGGCCTCTGATCTTCAATCTCGGCCATGGCATCACGCCGCAGGCCGATCCCGCCCATGTCGCCGATCTCGTCGCCCGTGTCAGGAGGGGCGTATGAGCACCGCTGGGCGCGATGGGGATGGTTCCCGCCAGACCGATGCCCCGGCAGGCCGGAAATCGCGTCTGCGGGCTTTTGTGGCGCTTTCCGTCCTTGTCGCCATCGTCGTCGGCCTGATCGCCTGGCAGCCGGCGGATCTCATGCTCTGGATCAAGGCACTGCATGTCATCGCCGTCATTTCCTGGATGGCGGGGCTTCTCTACATGCCGCGGCTGTTCATCTATCACACCGACGCCGAGCCGGGATCGCAGACCTCCGAGACGTTCAAGGTCATGGAGCAGCGGCTTCTGAAAGTAATCATGCGCCCGGCCATGATGATCACCTGGACGCTCGGGCTCTATCTCGCCTGGAGCGTCTACGGTTTTCAGGGCGGTTGGCTGCACGCGAAAATTCTCGCGGTGATCCTGCTGACGGCCGTCCATCTGCATTACGCCGACGCCGTCGGGCGCTTTTCGCGGGACAGCGCGCGACGGACAGCGCGCTATTGGCGGCTGATGAACGAGGTCCCGACCGTTCTGATGATCGTCATCGTCATCCTCGTCATCGTGAAGCCGTTTTAGGCCATCACAGACATTTTAGCGTCTTGCATCCTTCGACCCCTTGCGGCGCAGACCGGAAGTCGCTAGCCTATGCCATCCCATCTTTCTGGCGCGCGTCCGAGTTCGAGTGGCTATCCCCCTGCCGCTCCCTCGACCCACACAGCGCCAGCCTTTCCATTCCCTCTGCAAGTGTGATTTTCCTTCATGGCTGAAATGAAGCTACAAGACCTCAAGAACAAATCTGCAACCGATCTTCTGGCATTTGCAGAATCGGTCGAGGTCGAAAACGCCAGCGTGATGCGCAAGCAGGAGCTGATGTTTGCCATTCTGAAGATGCTGGCGGCCCAGGACGTCGAGATCATCGGCGAAGGCGTGGTCGAGCTTCTCCAGGACGGCTTCGGCTTCCTGCGCTCCGCCAACGCCAACTACCTCCCCGGCCCCGACGATATCTACATCTCTCCCTCCCAGATCCGACGCTTTTCGCTGAAGACCGGCGATACGGTCGAGGGGCCGATCCGGGGACCGAAGGAAGGCGAACGCTATTTCGCGCTTCTGAAGGTCAACACGATCAATTTCGAAGATCCGGAAAAAATCCGGCACAAGGTTCACTTCGACAATCTGACGCCGCTCTATCCGAACGAGCGCTTCAAGATGGAGCTCGAGGTTCCCACGTCGAAGGACCTGTCGCCACGCGTCATGGATCTCGTGGCACCGCTCGGCAAGGGCCAGCGCGGCCTGATCGTCGCACCACCGCGGACAGGCAAGACCGTCCTGCTGCAGAACATCGCGCATTCGATCACTGCCAATCATCCGGAATGCTATCTGATCGTTCTTCTGATCGATGAGCGGCCGGAAGAAGTGACGGACATGCAGCGTTCCGTAAAGGGCGAGGTCGTGTCCTCGACCTTCGACGAGCCCGCAACGCGCCACGTTCAGGTCGCCGAAATGGTGATCGAGAAAGCGAAGCGGCTGGTCGAACATGGTCGCGACGTCGTTATTCTTCTCGACTCGATCACGCGACTGGGACGCGCTTACAACACGGTCGTCCCATCCTCCGGGAAGGTTTTGACGGGCGGCGTCGATGCCAATGCCCTGCAGCGCCCGAAGCGCTTCTTCGGCGCGGCACGCAATATCGAGGAAGGCGGATCGCTGACGATCGTGGCGACGGCGCTGATCGACACGGGCAGCCGCATGGACGAAGTCATCTTCGAAGAGTTCAAGGGAACCGGTAACTCGGAAATCGTGCTTGATCGCAAGGTCGCCGACAAGCGCATCTTCCCGGCCATGGATATCCTGAAATCGGGAACCCGCAAGGAAGACCTGCTCGTCCCGCGTCAGGATCTCCAGAAGATCTTCGTCCTTCGCCGTATCCTCGCGCCCATGGGCACAACCGATGCGATCGAGTTCCTGATCGACAAGCTGAAGCAGACGAAAACGAACGGCGATTTCTTCGACTCGATGAACACCTGACGTCGCACGATCTGAAGTCGGAGATCGCCGAAACGCTCGGTCTCCGCTCATGCTGGACGAACTCATCATCCCTGGCGTCGTCCAGGGATTTTTTATTGGTCGCAAGGCAGGATTCTGAGCGAGTTTCTGAAGGGCAATGCGGATGGCGGCGGCAAGCGACACGATCTATTCCCTTTCGTCCGGTGGCCTGCCGTCCGGTGTTGCGGTCATCCGGATCAGTGGGTCACTGGCTTTGAGTGTCTGCGACAGCCTCTGTGGCGGACCTGTCATCCCCCGGCTTGCAATGCTCAGAACGATTCGGTCCCGGAACGGAGAACTGCTCGATCAGGGTCTGGTCCTGGCCTTTCCAGCGCCAGCCTCCTTTACCGGCGAAGACTGCGTCGAGCTGCAGATCCATGGCGGGCGCGCCGTTGTCGGCCGCGTTCTTGATGAACTCGCCGGCATCCCGTTCTTTCGTCATGCCGAGGCTGGAGAATTTTCCAGACGCGCCCTTGCGAACGGCAAGCTGGACCTCCTGGAGATCGAGGGTCTCGCCGATCTTCTGTCCGCCGAAACGGACATGCAGCGCCGGTTGGCGAGCGAGCATGCGCGTGGAGATGTGTCGCAGCTTTATCAAAGCTGGGCGAAGCGTTTGACGCACGCCCGCGCGATGATCGAAGCGGAACTCGACTTCGCCGACGAGGACGATGTCCCCGGCTCTGTCAGCGCCTCGATCTGGCGGGACATGACCCACCTGAAAGCGGAGATCGAGCATCATCTCGACGGGGCAAGAGCCGGCGCGATCATCCGCGACGGCTACCGTGTGGTGATCTCCGGTCCGCCGAATGCCGGGAAATCCAGCCTTCTGAATGCGCTTGCGAAGCAAGACATCGCCATCGTCACGGACATTGCAGGAACGACACGGGACGTTCTAAGCGTCGATATTTCATTAGCCGGATTCGCCGTGAAGCTGTTCGACACGGCCGGTTTGCGAGAAACAACCGACGTTGTCGAGCAGGAGGGCATTCGACGGGCGCGGCATATCCAAGCGGATGCAGACATTCTTCTCTGTCTATCGGACACACCGGATGGCTTTCTGATCCCTGACCATCCGCACTTGGATGTTCTCAAGGTGGCCACCAAGATTGATATTTCGGCTGGTTCGTGGGATAGGTCCGGCGCAGATATCTTCGTTTCGGTCGAAACGCAGGATGGCTTGCAGGCTCTTCTAGAGGCGCTCGTGGAGCGTCTTCCGAAAAGAACTGCCGGTGAGGTGCTCGCGCTTCCCTCCCGGCGGAGACATGCGGATCACTTGAGGCAATGCGCGACAGCGCTGAATTTGGCCATCGAGACCATTGATCTCGACATCCAATCGGAGTTGCTGCGGCAGTCCAGCGATGCGTTAGGGCGCATAACAGGGAGAGTGGATGTTGAGGATCTGCTCGATGTTGTCTTCTCAGAATTCTGTATCGGCAAATGATCTGCAACGCATGCGAGTCATACCGCACGTTTCACGTGAAACATTGAATCGGAGTCGAAATGACCGTCTCATATGATGTTGTCGTCGTTGGCGGAGGCCATGCGGGTTGCGAAGCCGCGGCCGTTGCCGCAAGGCTCGGCGCCACTGTCGCATTGGTGACCCACAAGCGCGAGACCATTGGTGTCATGTCGTGCAATCCTGCGATCGGCGGTCTGGGTAAAGGTCATCTCGTTCGCGAGATCGACGCATTCGACGGTCTGATGGGCCGCGTTGCCGACAGTGCCGGGATCCAGTTTCGTCTCCTCAATCGCAAGAAAGGCCCTGCCGTTCGTGGCCCTCGAACGCAGGCCGATCGACGCCTCTACCGCGAAGCCATGCAGGCCGAACTCTCGGGGCTGGAGGGCTTGACGATCATCGAGGGTGATGTGGTCGATCTCGTTTGTGATAACGGCTTGATTGCCGGCGTGACACTCTCGAGCGGAAAGGTCGTCTCTTGTGGCGCGGTTGTCTTGACGACGGGAACATTCCTGCGCGGCCTGATCCATATCGGCGACAAGAAAATTCCGGCGGGACGCGTTGGCGAGGCTCCGTCTCTCGGTCTTTCGAAGGTCTTGCAAGACCATGCGATTGCGCTGGGACGATTGAAGACCGGTACGCCGGCGCGGCTTGATGGGCGCACCATCGCGTGGGACAGAATCGGAAGCCAGGCGGCAGATGCGGAACCTGTGCCTTTCTCCTTCATGACGGATAGGATCACCACGCGGCAGATCGAATGCGGTGTGACACGAACGACAGAGCACACACATCGAATTATTGAAGAAAACCTGCAGCGCTCCGCCATGTATTCCGGACAGATCGCCGGGGTCGGTCCGCGCTACTGTCCGTCGATCGAAGACAAGATCGTTAAGTTTGGAGAACGTGACGGGCATCAGATCTTCTTAGAGCCGGAAGGCCTGGATGATCACACCGTCTATCCGAATGGAATTTCGACATCCCTGCCCGAGGATGTTCAAGCCGCGTTTATCCGGACCATTCCCGGTCTTGAGGACGCGCATATCCTTCAACCGGGCTATGCGATAGAATATGATCATGTCGATCCGCGCGAATTATCAGCGACGCTCGAGGTTAAAAAAATCCCCGGCCTGTTTCTCGCGGGTCAAATCAATGGCACGACGGGCTATGAAGAAGCCGGGGCTCAGGGACTCGTTGCCGGGCTGAACGCAGCGCGGAAAGCGGGCCACCTAGCACCACATGTCTTCTCACGGACGGATTCCTATATTGGCGTCATGATCGATGATTTGATCACCCGCGGTGTTGCCGAGCCCTACCGCATGTTCACCTCGCGCGCGGAGTATCGATTGTCTCTTCGTGCCGACAATGCCGATATGCGTCTGACGCCGGCTGCCATAAAGCTCGGCTGTGTGGGACGAGAGAGGAAAACCCGGTTCGAGGATTGGCAGAGAGACTTCAATGACGCGAAGGAAACGCTTCATCAGCGGACCCTCACGCCGAACGAAGCAGCCACCCACGGTTTAAGTCTGAACAAGGACGGACAGCGACGCTCCGCCTTCGATCTCCTGTCCCACGCCGACATTACCCTATCGCGCCTAGCGGGTATCTGGCCTGACTTGCGCCATGTCGCGCCAAAGCTGGCTGAGGCGATCGAAATTGACGCGCATTATGCCGTTTATATGGAGCGTCAATCCTCCGACATCCTGCGCGCTCGTAAGGAAGAAGATCGAACCATCCCCGGGGACTTCTCCTATAGCAATCTGACCGGGCTTTCGAATGAACTGAGGCAGAAGCTGTCCCGGATCCAGCCCAGGAATTTTGCGCAGTTGCAGGTCATCGATGGTATGACACCATCAGCGGCCACTTTGATCCTGACCCATCTCCAACGCCATGAGCGGCGCAATACAGCAGAGGGTGTACACTGATGGCGAGTCAGACGTCAGGAATAAACGGTCTACGTGTTTCACGTGAAACGCAGGATCGGTTAGAGCACTTCACACAGTTGTTTCTGAAATGGGCGAGGACCATCAATCTTGTCGCGCCGTCCACACTTGGCGATCTTGGCAATCGGCATATCCGCGATAGCGCGCAAATCTACCAGTTGGCTCCCGGCCCGAAGACGTGGATCGACCTTGGCAGTGGTGGCGGCTTTCCCGGCGTCATCACATCCATTCTGCTGGCAGAGATCTCTGACGGGTGGGTTCATCTTGTGGAAAGCAACCAGAAGAAAGCAGCATTTCTCCGCGTCGCGCTCCAGGAGACGGGCGCACGCGGGTCCGTTCATGTTCTGCGGATCGAAGACGCGCCCGCGAAACTTCCCGCCTGCGACGCGATCTCCGCTCGCGCTGTTGCGGATCTCTCGCTTCTCCTTCAGTTCATCGCTCCCTGGATGTCGAGCGGCTCGACGCGCGCCTTTTTCCATAAAGGGCGGGATTATGAGGCCGAGATCGCGAAAGCGCGTGGCCGGTATGATTTCGATCTGGTAAAACATCAAAGCATTGTCGAGGCTGACTCCGTCATTCTCGAGGTCACGCGGATGCAGCAGCTTAGCCAAGGCGCAGGAGCGATCAATGTCGCGGGATAAAAACAGGATCATCACGATCGCCAATCAGAAAGGTGGGGTGGGGAAAACCACGACAGCCATCAATCTGGCGACGGCTCTGGCGGCGATCGGAGAGTCTGTTTTGATCATCGATCTCGACCCTCAAGGGAATGCCAGCACGGGACTGGGTATCCAACGGCGTGACCGACGTTTTTCGTCCTACGATCTGATGATGGGAACGCATTCGATCGAGACGATCGTCCACCCGACCGTTGTGCCAAACCTATCGATCATTCCATCAACGATGGATCTGCTGGGTCTGGAGATGGAGATTTCCGGTCAGAGTGACCGCGTCTTCCGCCTGCGGAAAGCGCTCGCGTCTCCGGAGGCGCTGGCCTATTCCTACGTTCTGGTGGATTGCCCTCCCTCGTTCAATCTTCTAACCATGAACGCCATGGCGGCCGCCCACTCGGTTCTCGTCCCGCTTCAATGCGAATTCTTCGCATTGGAAGGGCTGAGCCAGCTTCTGGAGACGGTCGATCAGATCCGTAGAAGCGTCAATCCGCAGCTCGACATACAGGGCATCGTTCTCACGATGTTCGACTCCCGAAACAACCTTGCGCAGCAGGTCGTGACGGACGTTCGCACGCATCTCGGTGAGAAGGTCTATCACACACTAATCCCGCGGAATGTCCGGGTTTCAGAGGCGCCCTCGTATGGCAAACCGGCAATCCTTTACGATTTGAAGTGCGCCGGTAGTCAGGCCTATTTGCAATTGGCATCCGAAGTCATCCAGCGCGAACGCCAGCGCAAGGCAGCGGCGTAATCGATTCGGCTCCAGAATCATGAGGAGAACGGCATGAACGAAGATCCTGCGCGACGCCGTCTCGGGCGTGGATTGGCAGCATTGATCGGTGAAATGGATCAGCCGATGGCTGCCGAGGCTGCGCCAGTTCCGACGGTGCCAGCTGATCGTCGTGTTCCGATCGAACATATCACACGCAATCCGCGCAACCCACGACGGACATTCGACCAGTCCGAGTTACAGGATCTGGCAAATTCCGTCCGTCAACATGGAATCGTTCAGCCGGTGGTCGTCCGCACGGTTGGTGGCGATCGATTTGAGATCATCGCCGGCGAGCGGCGCTGGCGAGCTGCTCAACTTGCCGGTTTCTCCGATATCCCGGTTATTGTGCGCGATGTCGACGATCGGACGGCCCTTGAGATCGCGATCGTCGAAAACGTGCAGCGCTCGGACCTTAACCCGCTCGAAGAGGCGATGGGGTACGAGCTGCTGATTGCCGATCATGGCTATACCCAGAACGATCTGGGAGAGATCATCGGCAAGAGCCGCAGCCATGTTGCCAATAGTCTTAGGCTGCTGAAGCTGCCGGAGCCCGTGCGGGATATGCTGTCGTCTGGGACATTGTCGGCCGGCCATGCGCGTGCGCTCATCCCGACCTCCGATCCGACCACCCTCGCCCGCGCGATCATCTCAAAGGGTCTTTCGGTTCGCGATACGGAGAAGCTCGCACAGAACGATATCCGGGCGCAGAATGACCCAGGCTTCGGTTCAAAGCCGCGGCCGGAAAAGGACGCCGACACCGTTGCGCTGGAACGGTCTCTCACCGATCGGCTCGGGCTCGAAGTTTCGGTCAATCATCGGGCGAGTGGCGGCCATTTGAAGATCAGCTACACGACGCTCGAACAGCTGGAAGATATCTGCCGGCTGCTTGAACGCCGATAAGCGCATATAGACAGAACGCCATCGACCGTGCGTGAAAATGGGTTCTCGATCCGGTTCGAGCCCCGATGCACCGTTGGCCAGTATGATGACGAGGCCGGCTCCGAGACCCGGCTGGAGCGTCAGCGTCTCAGTTGGAGGCGCGTTGTCTCGCTGCCTGGAATGCGATGGCAATCAGGGCCTGGCTGGCGATATCCGCTTCCAGCGTCTGGCGTCCGCGGCTTTGCAGGATGGCGTTCTGAAGTCTCTGGAGATCACGCCGGATGGTCTGAAGCCCCCAGTTCTTCAACGCCGCCTCGATCAGTGGCTTGCGTCGAAAGTGGATGCCGCGGCCGAGCGTCGCTGTGACCTGTGAGGGTCCGATCCGTTTCGCGTCCATTTCCGCGCGCAGAATATCGAGCTGTTGGAACTGGCGCAGGCAGCTCTGCAGCACGAGAAACATCGATGTCTTCGATGCTTCCACTTTCCTGAGAGAGGTCATGAGGCGGTCCATATCGCCTTGGAGAACGGCGTCCACCGCGTCATCGACCGAGGTGGAGCTGGCATCGCCGATGATCTCCAGGACATGGTGCTCCTCGATCACCGGCTCGTCGCGGCAATAGAGTGCAAGCTTCACGATCTCGTTCCGGGATGCCAGCCGGTCGGCGCCGAGAAGGTCGCGCAGGGCCTCGCGCGCGGCCGGCGTGATGCGAAGGCCGGCAGCCCCCAATTCTTTGTCGATCAAACCATTGATGGCTTTGACGTCGTCCGCATAACAGGCGACGGAGAGGACGCTTCGTGCGGTTTCGCCGATCTTGCGAAGTGCTGCCCCCTTCTTCAGGTCACCCGCTTCGATAATGACGAAGGCATCGCGCGGCGGCTCTTCGGCAAGATAGGATAGGCCTTCGCTGAGAGATTTTTCCGTGCCGGCCGCCCGCACCCAGACAAGCTTGCCGCCGCCGAAGAGGCCAAGAGAATTGGCTTCGTCGGCCAGTCTGCCCGAAGACAGGTCGCTGCCATCCAGCTTGATGAGGGAGAAGGGATCGTCCAGCGCAATCCCGGTCTTTTCGGCGAGCGCTGCAGCGCGTTCAGCGACGAGACCCCGGTCGGGCCCGTAGAAAATATAAAGCCGCTGGCTGGGCAGCGGCCTTTCCACGAAGCTGTCGAACTCGTGGGATTTGATTTCGCTCATGCCGATGCCGGATCAGTTGGCAAGCGCTGCAGCAAGATCCGCGCGGATGATCTCGGCAAGTTCCTTAGCAGCCCGGTTCTCGGCATCGCGGATCGCACGCAGCTTGGCGAATTCCTGAACCGGGAAATCAACAAGGGCCACGGCTTTGCGATGGCCCGACTTCACCGTCTTGCCGGTATCGACCCGCGTCAGATTGTAATCGGCCTCGACCGTCAGGCGGCCGGCGGATGCCGTGTCGTTGTCGTTGCGCTCGTTGAACAGCACGCCTGTTGCCTGGTGGCTGACGGTGAGCGCCAACTGGTATTGCGGCGCGGCGGGTTCGCCCTTGCCACCGGACGTCAGGAAGATCAGTGCGTTGCGAACACGCTGCTCCACCCGGTCGCGGGCCTCGGATATGCCGATCGACGCCAGCGCCGTTGCAGGGGCACCGCTGGGTCCATCGGAGTACAGCGGGCGCACCTGGCAGCCTGCCGCCAGCAGCAGAGAAATGCCGACAACGCCCAGGGCGAGACGACGGCGAGGATCGAACTTAGACGACGACATTTACGATCCTCTGCGGCACGACAATGATTTTCTTCGGCGTCCGGCCCTCAAGTGCGGTCCGCACGGCTTCGAGACCGAGTACGGCGGCCTCGACAGCAGTCTGATCTGCATCGCGTGCGATTGTCAAATCGGCGCGCTTTTTGCCGTTGATCTGCACGGGAAGAACGATCTCGGAAACCGTCACCAACGCTTCGTCGAAACGGGGCCAATCGGCCTGGGCGATGAGACCCTCGCCGCCGATGACGCTCCAGCATTGTTCCGCGAGATGCGGGGTGATCGGCGCCATCAGGTGAATCAGGATCTCGACCGCGTCGCGCATGGCGTTCGTCGTCGCCGCGTCAGCACCCGCCGCAACATCTGCCAAAGGCGAGGCCAAGGCGTTCACCATCTCGTAGAGACGCGCCACGGCCTTGTTGAAGGCGAGCTTCTCGTAGTCCGCCTCGACCGCTTTCAGCGTCCTGTGGGCGACCTGTGAGATCGGGAGCGCCGGACCGTCGCTCGCCGGTAAAGCCTTGGCGGCAGACAGCACGGGCGCGGCCTCGGAGATCAGGCGCCAGACGCGCTGGACGAAGCGATGCGCGCCTTCGACGCCCGCCTCCGACCAGATGACGTCGCGATCCGGTGGCGAATCCGACAGCACGAAGAAACGTGCCGTGTCCGCACCATAGGAGGCGATAATGTCGTCGGGGTCGACGACGTTCTTCTTGGATTTCGACATCTTCTCGATGGAGCCGATGGCGATGTCCTCGCCGGTCTCATTCAAGGTCGCCCTGCGGCCGTTCCCGAGATCCTCGATGGTGACGGCCGATGGGTTGATCCATTCGCGCTGTGCACCTTCGCCGCGGCTATAAGTCTCGTGCACGACCATGCCCTGGGTGAAGAGCCCCTTGAACGGCTCTGACAGCCCCGCATGTCCTGCAGCCTTCATGGCGCGGGTGAAGAAGCGGGAATAGAGAAGATGCAGGATCGCGTGCTCGATGCCCCCAATATACTGATCGACCGGCAACCAGCGATCGACCATGGCGCGGTTGGTCGGCTGCTCCTCCCACGGCGCGGTGAAACGCATGAAATACCAGGAAGAGTCAACGAACGTGTCCATCGTATCGGTTTCACGGCGCGCAGCGGCGCCGCATTGCGGGCAGCCGACATGGCGCCAAGTCGGATGGCGGTCGAGCGGATTGCCGGGCTTGTCGAACGTCACGTCATCCGGGAGCCGGACCGGCAGGTCCTTCTTCGGCACCGGCACGACGCCGCAGACCTCGCAGTGAATAACCGGGATCGGGCAGCCCCAGTAGCGCTGGCGAGAAATTCCCCAGTCGCGCAATCTGAAGTTGATTTTACGCTCGGCCTGTGGACGGCCGTCGACGTTCTGGCTTTCCAGCAGAGCCGCAACGCGCTCGAAGGCAGCCTCCGGCGTCAGGCCATCCAGGAAGCGGGAATGGATCATGACGCCATCGCCCGTATAGGCTTCCGTGCCGATGCTAAACGTGGCGACATCGCCATCGGCGGGCATCACGACGGGTGTTACGGGCAAGTCGTAGCGTCGCGCGAAATCGAGGTCACGCTGGTCTCCGGACGGGCAGCCGAAGATGGCACCCGTGCCGTAATCCATCAGGACGAAGTTGGCGACATAGACCGGCAGCTCCCAGGACGGGTCGAGCGGATGGCGGACACGCAAACCGGTATCGACGCCCCGTTTCTCTGCGGTTTCCAGCGCAGCGAGCGAGGTTCCCGCGCGCCGGCACTCGTCGCAGAAGGCTTCAAGCTCGGCATTGCCGGCAGCAACCTTGCGAGCGAGCGGGTGATCTGCGGCAATAGCGAGGAAGGACGCGCCGAACAGCGTGTCTGCACGGGTGGTATAGACCTCGATCTCGGTTTCACCGGACGCCTGCGCGTCGGGAACCAGTTCCCAACGGATGGACAGGCCTTCCGAGCGACCGATCCAGTTTTTCTGCATGAGCCGGACCTTTTCCGGCCAGTGCTCCAGCGTGTCGAGAGAGTCCAACAGGTCCTGGCTGAAATCGGTAATGCGGAAAAACCACTGCGTCAGCTCACGCTGCTCCACGAGTGCGTTCGACCGCCAGCCACGCCCGTCGATCACCTGCTCGTTTGCGAGCACGGTGTGATCGACCGGATCCCAGTTGACCTTAGACTGCTTTCGGTAAACGAGGCCCTTTTCCATGAAATCAAGGAACAGGTGTTGTTGCTGCTGATAATAGGCTACGTCGCAGGTAGCGAACTCGCGGCTCCAGTCGAGCGACAGACCCATCACCTTGAGCTGTGCGCGCATGGAGGCAATGTTCTGGTAGGTCCATTCCGCGGGATGAACGCCGCGCTCCATGGCGGCATTTTCGGCCGGCATGCCGAAGGCGTCCCAGCCCATGGGATGAAGGACATTATAGCCGCGGGCACGCTTGAAGCGAGCGACGACGTCGCCCATCGCGTAGTTGCGGACATGGCCCATGTGGATACGGCCGGAGGGATAGGGAAACATCTCCAGAACGTAATATTTCTCCCGCGGGTCGTTGTTGTCCGTCTTGTAGACGGATTTCTCATCCCATTCGCGCTGCCAGCGAGGTTCTGCATCGCGCGGGTTATAGCGTTCTGTGGCCATGTGTTCAGTCGTTCCGGAAATTGTGGCGGGGCGCTGCCGCTCGGTCTTATGTGGCGTGACCTTCATCATGAAACAACGGTAGCGTCAAGTTTTGCGGGCCTTTGCAGAGGCCTGGCCTATCCCGCCGCAAGTCCGCTTGGCGGGCTGCTGCGGATTGTCTATATCCGCGCAGACTTGTGGCGCTTCCCGCCACACACCTGCCAGGGAGACCTTCCGATGAGCCGTGTGGACCAGTGGACAGACGTCATATCGCGTATCCGCGCAGCGGAGGATCAAGCCGGGCGTCCCCTTGGATCCGTGGCGCTCGTGGCCGTGTCGAAGACCTTCGATGCGGAGGCCATTCGGCCCGTTATCGCCGCCGGGCAGCGTGTGTTCGGCGAAAACCGCGTGCAGGAATCGCAAGGGAAGTGGCCGGGGTTGAAGGCGGAGACCCCGGGTCTCACGCTGCATCTGATCGGCCCGCTCCAGTCCAACAAGGCGGCCGATGCCGTCGCTCTCTTCGACGTCATCGAAACGATCGACCGCGAGAAGATCGCACGGGCGGTGGCGGCGGAAGTCGCGCGGCAAGGGAAGCCGGTTCGGGTCTATGTTCAGGTGAATACCGGGCTTGAGCCGCAAAAGGCCGGCATCGCCCCGGAGGAGACGGCTGCATTCGTGACGATGTGCCGCGATACGCTCGGCTTGCCCGTGGAAGGGCTGATGTGCATTCCGCCGGCGGACGAAAATCCAGGCCCACATTTCGCTCTGCTGGCAAAGCTGGCAGCCGAGAACGGTGTCGAGAAACTATCGATGGGCATGTCGGGCGATTTCGACGTCGCTATTGCCTTTGGAGCCACCAGCGTCCGCGTCGGCTCGGCGATTTTCGGCCTTCGCGATGTTGCTACGCCGCCTGCTTGAGGCGTGTGAAACCCGAGATCACAAAAAACCCGGCACGTGGCCGGGTTTTTCATACATGGCGCAATGACGCGACTGCGGATCAGTACTTCTCTTCTTCTTCGTCCGGCGTGGAGGACTTCAGCGACTTCAGCTTTGCGAAGACGGCGTCGGCATCCATTTCCTTCTCTTCCTCACGCTCGTAGCCATAGCTGTAGCGTTCGGTTTCCTGCGCCGGTTCCAGCGTTGCGCCGAGATCGGCGGCGGTCGGCAGCGGCCGGCCCTTGGAGGCACGTTCGACTTCGAGATCGAGATCGATCTGGCTGCAGAGGCCGAGCGTGACCGGATCGCTCGCCGTCAGGTTGGCCGAATTCCAGTGTGTGCGCTCGCGGATCTGCTCGATCGTCGACTTGGTGGTGCCGACGAGACGCGAGATCTGGGCGTCCTTCAGTTCGGGATGGTTGCGCACCAGCCAGAGAATGGCGTTGGGGCGATCCTGGCGCTTGGACACCGGCGTGTAGCGCGGACCTTTGCGCTTGGACTCGGGCACGCGGACCTTCGGATCGGAAATCTTCAGCTTGTGGTTGGGATTGCCTTCGGCGCGGACGATTTCATCGCGCGACAGCTGCCCGGTGGCGATCGGATCGAGGCCCTTGATGCCCTGGGCTGATTCGCCATCGGCGATCGCCTTGACTTCCAGCGGATGCAGCTTGCAGAACGTGGCGATCTGCTCGAACGACAGGGCGGTATTATCGACAAGCCAGACCGCCGTGGCTTTCGGCATCAGCAATTGTTGAGCCATAGATATAGTCCTTCTGTCCGCCGCGCCGGTGTCGCGGGCCGTGGAATACCACTGATTTCCGGGAATAGGGCGCTTCTATACCCCTCTTGTCGCAGAATTGCAATTCTTCTCGACGTCCTGACTTTCGTCTCATTGCCGCCGGCTCAGCACCTGATATGTATCGCCTGAAAAGCGCTGTGAGGATGTGCGCGCGCGACAGCAGGGAGAGAGAAAACCATGTCCGACAAGACCTATCCCGTCTCGAAGGAAACGCAGGCACGCGCCCTTGTCGACAAGGCGACCTATGATGCGTGGTACCGTGACAGCGTCGAAAATCCGGATGCCTTCTGGGGCGCGCACGGCAAGCGGATCGACTGGTCGACACCCTATACGAAGGTGAAGAACACCTCGTTTACCGGCGATGTCTCGATCAAGTGGTTCGAGGACGGGCAGACCAATGCGTCCTACAACTGTATCGATCGGCATCTGGAGACGCGCGGCGATCAGGTCGCCATCATCTTCGAAGGCGACAATCCCTATATCGACAAGAAGATCACCTATCGCGAGCTGCACCAGCATGTCTGCCGGCTGGCCAACGTCATGAAGGCGCAGGGCGTCGCCAAGGGAGATCGCGTCACGATCTACATGCCGATGATCCCGGAGGCCGCCTATGCGATGCTCGCCTGCGCCCGCATCGGCGCCGTCCACTCCGTCGTCTTCGGCGGCTTCTCGCCGGATGCTCTGGCCGGGCGGCTGGTGGACTGTGCGTCCACCTTCGTCGTGACCTGCGACGAGGGCATGCGAGGCGGAAAGCCGATCCCGCTCAAGGACAACACGGATAAGGCCGTGGAGATTGCGGCGAAGAACGGCGTCGATGTGAAAACCGTGCTGGTCGTGCGCCGCACCGGCGGCAAGATCACCTGGGCCGACGGGCGCGACATCTGGTACCATACCGCCACCCAGGCAGCGGAGCCGACCTGCGAGCCCGTGCCGATGCAGGCGGAAGATCCGCTGTTCATCCTCTACACTTCCGGTTCCACCGGCAAGCCGAAGGGCGTGCTCCACACGACGGGCGGCTATCTCGTCTACGTCGCGATGAGCCACGAATATGTGTTCGACTATCATCCCGGCGATATCTACTGGTGCACGGCCGATGTCGGCTGGGTGACCGGCCATTCCTACATCGTCTACGGACCGCTCGCGAACGGCGCGACGACTCTGATGTTCGAGGGCGTACCGAACCATCCCGATCAGGGCCGGTTCTGGGAGGTCATCGACAAGCATCAGGTCAACATCTTCTACACCGCGCCGACCGCGATCCGCTCGTTGATGGGCGCCGGCGATGCCTTCGTGAAGCGGTCTTCGCGCAAGAGCCTGCGCGTTCTCGGCACGGTCGGGGAACCGATTAATCCGGAGGCCTGGCAGTGGTATCATGATGTCGTGGGCGACGGTCGCTGCCCGGTGGTCGATACCTGGTGGCAGACGGAAACCGGCGGCCACATGATCACGCCGCTTCCGGGCGCGACGCCGCTCAAGCCCGGTTCTGCCACGCTGCCCTTCTTCGGCATCAGGCCGGAGCTTGTCGATAACGAGGGCAACGTGCTTGAGGGTGCCGCCGACGGCAATCTCTGCATCGCCGACAGCTGGCCGGGCCAGATGCGCACGGTCTACGGCGACCATGAGCGTTTCATCCAGACGTATTTCTCAACCTACAAGGGAAAGTATTTCACCGGGGACGGCTGCAAGCGCGATGCGGACGGCTATTACTGGATCACCGGCCGGGTGGATGATGTGCTCAACGTCTCCGGCCACAGAATGGGCACCGCCGAGGTGGAATCGGCGCTGGTCAGCCATGATGCGGTCTCGGAAGCGGCTGTGGTTGGATATCCCCACGATATCAAAGGTCAGGGCATCTATTGTTACGTCACCCTGATGTCGGGACGGGAAGGGTCTGACGACCTTCGCAAGGCGCTCGTGGCGCATGTTCGTAACGAGATCGGGCCGATCGCGTCGCCGGACAAGATCCAGTTTGCGCCCGGGCTGCCGAAAACCCGTTCCGGGAAGATCATGCGGCGCATTCTCCGCAAGATTGCGGAAGACGACTTCGGCGCACTCGGAGATATATCGACGCTGGCGGACCCGGCCGTGGTGGACGATCTCATCCAGAATCGCCAGAACAGAAAATAGTGCCGATGGCCGTCGGGCGATCCGTCCGCCGGCCTGCGACCTCTTTTCAATTCAGAAATCGATCGCGCGGCCGTTGATTTCCCAATCGCCAAAGCGCACAGGCTCGGCACCGCCGCGCCCGCCGATTTCGGTCGGCAGTTCCAAAGCCTCTTCCGCTGCGCGGCGTGCGGCTGCTTCCTCAAGAGCACGGCGCGCCGCCGGCGAGAGAACCTTGCCCGGTATCTCCTGGTTGTTGTCGTTGTCGTTCAGCATTGTGTGACCTCACTACGCCGTTGAATCCGTGGCATCTCCGCCCCATCATATAGGGTGAAACGCGGCAATCCCACGATGATTCACGTGAAACGCCGTCAAAAATGCACCTTTGTCTTTGGAGATGCGTATGAACCTCCTTCGTACGGCCATGCTTCTGGCTTTCATGACGGCGCTCTTCATGGGGATCGGCCTCCTGATTGGCGGTCGGGGCGGCATGATGATCGCGTTGCTCATCGCCATTGCCATGAACTTCCTTTCCTACTGGAATTCGGACCGACTCGTGCTGCGCATGTATGATGCGCAGGAGGTCGATGAACGAAGCGCCCCGGAATATTTTGGCATCGTTCGCGACCTTGCGGCCAATGCCGGGCTGCCGATGCCGCGCGTTTATGTCATCAACAACCCGCAGCCGAACGCGTTCGCGACAGGTCGCAACCCGCAGAACGCGGCCGTGGCTGCCTCGACGGGCCTCCTCCAGGCTTTGACCTATGACGAAGTTGCGGGCGTGATGGCGCACGAGCTTGCTCATGTGCAAAATCGCGATACTTTGACCATGACGCTGACCGCGACGCTGGCCGGGGCGATATCGATGCTCGGCAATTTCGCTTTCTTCTTCGGTGGCAACCGCGAAAACAACAATCCGCTCGGCTTCATCGGAACGCTCGCTGCGATGATCATCGCGCCTTTTGCTGCGATGATGGTCCAGATGGCCGTCAGCCGGACACGTGAATATTCGGCTGACCGTCGTGGCGCGGAGATCTGCGGGCAACCTCTGGCGCTCGCCTCGGCGCTCCGGAAAATCGCCGGCGCCGCCTCTCATGTCCCGAATGCCGCAGCCGAGCGAAATCCGGCGACGGCCCATATGTTCATCATCAATCCGCTCTCCGGCGAGCGGATGGACAATCTGTTCTCGACCCACCCGGCCACGGAAAATCGTATCGCGGCGCTCGAAGACATGGCGTCCCGGTTTTCCCAGCCCTCGACGCGCACCGCCGCGCCTGCTACGGCGACGCGAAAGACGCGGTCCATTCCCAGCACTGGCTGGGGACGTGATCGCTCCGAACCTCCAAAGGGCCCGTGGTCTTGATGACGAAGACAAAGAACGATTCGGCGACGCAACGATCTTCCCGGCCCGCACCCGGCCCTGAGAAGCCTGGCCTTATTGCACGACAGGCAGCGGCGAAACTGCTCGGTGCCGTCCTCGAGAAAAAGATCTCGCTGGATGGAATGCTCGATCCGATCGGCGGCAACCCCGCCTATCGACAGCTTTCCGACATCGATCGAACGCTCGTCAAAGCCATCCTTCACACGGCACTGCGGCATCTTCCACGAATCGAGTTCATGCTCGATCAACTTCTGAAGACCCCGCTGCCGGATGGGGCGCGGGCCTTGCACCACCAGTTGGTGGTCGCCGCGACACAGATCGTCTATCTCGACATTCCCGACCACTCGGCCGTCGATCTCGCCGTAGAGCAGGCCAATGCCGACCCGCGCAATCGCCGTTTTGCCAGCCTGACGAACGCCGTCCTGCGGCGTCTGTCTCGCGAGAAGGACGATCTGCTTCGAATCGCCTCCGAAACGACACCCTCGCTGCCCAAATGGTACATGGACAGACTCGTCTCGACCTATGGTC
This sequence comes from Rhizobium sp. PP-F2F-G48, assembly GCF_004342335.1. Taxonomy (NCBI): domain Bacteria; kingdom Pseudomonadati; phylum Pseudomonadota; class Alphaproteobacteria; order Hyphomicrobiales; family Rhizobiaceae; genus Rhizobium; species Rhizobium sp. PP-F2F-G48. The sequence continues at coordinate 79,598 of NZ_SLVH01000004.1, forward strand.
GTGAGGAAGCGCGGCGCATTGCCGACGTGCTTCTCGAGCCGGCCGCTATCGACATCACGGTCAAATCCGACCCGGAAGGATGGGCGAAGCGCCTTGGCGGCCTTGTCCTGCCAACCGGAAGCGTGCGCCTTGCATCGTTCCAGGGGGCAGTCTCAAGCCTTGACGGGTTCGACGAGGGCGAATGGTGGGTCCAGGATGCGGCAGCGTCTCTTCCGGCCAAACTCTTCGGCGACATCGCCGGCCAACGCGTCGTGGACCTTTGTGCGGCGCCCGGAGGCAAGACCGCCCAGTTGATCGGCGCGGGTGCACAGGTGACAGCCCTTGACCAGTCTGCCAGCCGATTGAAACGGCTCAATGGCAATCTCGAGCGGCTCGGTCTCTCGGCGGAAACACTGGAATGCAACATGGCGGATTTCCGACCGGAAACGCTGTTCGACGCCGCCCTGCTTGATGCGCCGTGCTCCTCGACCGGCACGATCCGCCGGCATCCCGATGTGCCTTACACCAAAGGTCCTGACGATATTACCAAGCTCGCCGGCCTGCAGGAGCGTCTGCTCCGCCATGCGCTGACCTTGGTCAAGCCAGGCGGGATCGTGGTCTTCTCGAACTGCTCGCTCGATCCTGCCGAGGGCGAGACCATGGTTGCGCGCGTCGTTGCAAGCGGCGGTTGCGAGCGTGTCCCGGTTGAACCCGGAGCGTTTCCCGGTTTCGAAAATGCCGTGACTTCTCTCGGGGAGCTGCGCACCACGCCGGCCATGCTTGCGGCCCAGGATGGATTTTCCGGGGGGCTGGACGGCTTTTATGCCACAGTCCTGCGTAGATCGTTGTAAGGACACACTTTCCATATCGTCAAGGTAAGCGTTCGCTGCGTCCTCCACTGGCGCGACGCGCGGAAACACGTCACTGTGTCCCAATCGTGGACGTTCCGCAGTGCTGTCGGAACGGGGTAGGGCTTCATTTCATTCATGCGTATGGCGGACAATCGACGGCTGATCTATCTCTATGGAAGAGAGGCCTGGTGGCGCCTGTCGCGCCGCCTGGTGCTTGGGCGCGTCTCGTTTCTGCGCTTCTCCGGGAAAACACCGGATCGACTGATCGTCGCGCCGACCGATCTCAGGGTCATCGATCCACATGTCGCGAGCGAGATCGTTGCCGGGCGTTTCCCGCTTGCCGGTCGCATTCTCGAAACGGGCGGCGAGTCTCCGTTCGAAGTCGATCTCCCGTCACGGGAATTCGCCATCCGCCTGCACACGTTCAGCTGGGCCCGGCATATCCGGGCCTTGTCCGAGGAAGACGATCTTGCCCGCGCGCGCCAGCTTGTCAGCCGGTGGATCGCCACGCATGGACGCCTCATGAAGGGGGTTTCCTGGGAGCCCGATGTCGCGGCACAGCGGCTGATCGCGTGGCTGTCGCATTCGCCCGTCATCCTCAAGCAGGCGGATCATGTGTTCTACCGCCGGTTTCTGAAAAGCCTGGCCGTTCATGTGCGCTACCTCCGGCATGTCGCCGATGCGGTGCCGGACGGAGAGGGCCGGCTGCGCGTGCGGGTCGCCATCGCTTTTGCGACGGTGGCGATGCCGGCCTCGGCGTCGTCGATTCGTCGGGCCGCGCGCCATCTCGACGAGGAACTCGACCGCCAGATCCTCCCCGATGGTGGTCACGTCTCCCGCAATCCGCGGGTCGCACTCGATCTGCTTCTGGATCTGCTGCCGCTCCGCCAGACCTATGTCAATCTCGGGCATGACGTGCCGGTCAAGCTGATCCCGTCGATCGACCGGATGTTTCCCGCCTTGCGCTTCTTCCGACATCAGGGCGGCGAGCTGGCGCTCTTCAACGGCGCGACCTCGGCGCAGGCAAACGAACTCATGTCGGTGCTGCGCTACGACGAGACGGCAGGCCAGCCGTTCAAGGGCTTGCCCGACAGCCAGTATGAGCGGCTGGCGGCAAAGGACGTCGTCGTCGTGATGGATACGGGCTGCCCGATCTCGGCGGCGCTTTCGCGAGAGGCCCATGCCGGCTGTCTTTCGTTCGAGCTCTCGTCGGGACGTCACCGCTTCATCATCAATTCGGGTGCGCCGCGTTTTGCCGGCGAACGCTACCGGCAGATGGCGCGGCTGACGGCGGCCCATTCCACCGTCACCGTGGAGGATCGATCCTCTGCCCGCCTCTCGACCTCCCGGTTTCTCGGTCCCATCGTTACCGGCGGCGTGACCAAGGTTGCGGCGAAGCGTTCTGTCAGCGACGGCGGCGACAGCGTCGTTGCACGCCATAATGGCTATGCCGGTACCTTCGGATTGGTCCATGAGCGGGATCTGAGCCTCAATGCGACCGGCACGACCTTGCGCGGCCGGGACCGGCTGGTCACGGAAGACGGGACGGATCCGGGTCCTCATCAGTCCGCACAGGCGGTGGCGCGGTTCCATATCCATCCTTCCATCACCTTGCGCAGAGCCGATGCACACGAGGTGCGACTGGTCGCCCCAGACGGTGACAGCTGGGTGCTGACCTGCCGCGATGGCGAGATCGCAGTGGAGGAGGACATCTTCTTTGCCGACCCGTCGGGTCTGCGGAAGACGCAGATGCTGACGATCAGTTTTTCCGCCGGCGACCAGCCGGAAATCCAGTGGATTTTGTCCCGTCAGACATGAGGCGCGATCCAAAAGCCAACGGACACGGCCGGATTCGTTGGAAATGACGGCCGTCCGCGATCTGCTGCGGTTTCTTCGCGGCGTCAGCTGTGCTAACGCCAGCGGCATCCTGCCGGCCGGGGTTTCGCGTGCCCGCCGGCTTCCCCGCCCCTTGCCGCCAGGAGCCCGTCATGGCCGTTGCCTCCAAGAACATTCCCGCCCCCGACCGCGTCGCCCTGCGCACGGCTCTCCTCTCCGTGTCCGACAAGAGCGGCATCGTGGAGCTTGCCCGTGCCCTGCAGGAAAAAGGCGTCGCCCTCGTCTCGACCGGCGGCACACACAAGACTTTGTCTGAGGCAGGTCTGCCGGTTCGCGACGTGTCCGAGCTGACGGGTTTCCCCGAGGTCATGGACGGCCGCGTGAAGACGCTGCATCCGGGTGTGCACGGCGGCCTGCTTGCGATCCGCGACGATGCCGAGCACGTTGCGGCCATGGAGACCCATGGCATCGCTGCGATCGATCTCGCGGTGATCAACCTCTATCCATTCGAGGACGTGCGCGCCAAGGGCGGCGACTATCCGACGACGGTGGAAAATATCGATATCGGCGGCCCCGCCATGATCCGCGCGGCGGCGAAGAACCATGCCTATGTCACCGTCGTCACCGACCCGTCGGACTATGACACGCTGATCGCGCAGCTTGGCGAGGACGCAGCGACGACCTTCGCCTTCCGGCGCCAGATGGCCGCCAAGGCCTATGCCCGGACGGCCGCCTACGACACGGCGATCTCGGGCTGGTTAGCCGAGGTGCTGGACACGCCGATGCCGCGGCATCGCGCGATTGGCGGCGTGCTGAAGGACGAGATGCGCTACGGCGAGAATCCGCATCAGAAGGCCGCCTTCTATGTCACCGGCGAGAACCGCCCCGGCGTGGCGACCGCGACGCTGCTGCAGGGCAAGCAGCTTTCCTACAACAATATCAACGATACGGACGCCGCCTTCGAACTCGTGGCCGAATTTCCGCCGGAAACCGCACCGGCCTGCGCCATCATCAAGCATGCCAACCCCTGCGGCGTCGCGACGGCGACGACGCTGGTGGAGGCCTACCGGCGTGCGCTGGCCTGCGACAGCACCTCGGCCTTCGGCGGCATCATCGCGCTGAACCAGGAACTGGACGGCGCGACGGCGGAGGAGATCGTCAAGCTCTTCACCGAGGTGATCATCGCCCCTGCAGTCAGCGACGAAGCCAAGGCAATCATCGCCCGCAAGGCCAATCTGCGCCTGCTCGTCACCGGCTCCCTGCCCGATCCGCGCCTGCCCGGCCTGTCGGCCAAGACGGTGGCGGGCGGTCTCCTCGTTCAGACCCGCGACAATGGCATGGTCGAGGATCTCGATCTCAAGGTCGTCACCCGCCGCGCGCCGACGGCGCAGGAACTGATCGACATGAAGTTCGCCTTCAAGGTGGCAAAGCACGTCAAGTCGAATGCCGTGGTCTATGCCAAGGACGGCCAGACGGTGGGTATCGGTGCCGGGCAGATGAGCCGGGTCGATTCGGTGCGCATCGCCGCGATCAAGGCCGAGGAGGCCGCGCGGGCGCTGGGGCTGGACAAGCCGCTGACGATCGGTTCGGCCGTCGCGTCCGAAGCCTTCCTGCCGTTCGCCGATGGTCTTCTCTCGGCCGTTGCGGCCGGTGCCACCGCCGTCATCCAGCCGGGCGGTTCGATGCGCGACGAGGAGGTCATCGCCGCGGCCGACGAGGCCGGCGTCGCCATGGTCTTCACCGGCATGCGCCATTTCCGGCATTAAGCCGCAACGGGCCGAAAACCTATCCTATCCGGTCGCCCTTGTCGGCCGGATAGGGGGTCGTCAGGAGGATCAGCAGCCCGATGACGAGAAACGCAATCAGCGCCATCATGCCGATGCGTGCGGAACCGGTGGCGAGCGTCAGCGTCGCGACGCTGGCGGGTGCTAGAAACGATGTCGCGCGGCCCGATAAAGCGTAAAGGCCGAAATAGCGGCCCGCCTCCTCCGGCGCGACGCTGCGGGCGAGATAGGAGCGGGCGGAAGCCTGCACCGGCCCGAAGGCGATGCCCACCAGCAGGCCGAAGAGAATATAGGCCTTCTCCGCCATCGTGCCGAACAGGCCACCGCTGTCGGCGGACGAGAGTTGCACGAGGCCGAACAGCGTGAAGCCGGGGCCGGTCGAGACGATGCCGATGGTGGCGACGATCAGGCTCACGAGGCTGAGACCGACGACGGCTTTGGAGCCGAGCACCGTGTCGAGACGGCTCGCGAACAGGCATCCGCCGATCGCCACGATGTTGAGGATGATGCCGTAGAGGCCGAGTTCGAGCGTCCGCCAGGCGAACATGCCCGCCGCAAAGGTTCCGCCCAAGGCCAGGAGACCGTTGACGCCGTCCTGAAAGATCATCCGGGCGATCAGAAATTTGAGAATGCCCCGCCGCTCGCGAAGGCCGAGAACCGCGCTTTTCAGGTCTGTGAGGCCTTCCCGGATCGCTCTGCTCGGCGACGCCGCCGTCTTCGGCGCGTCCGGCGTGAAGAGGAACATCGGCAGAATGAAGAGCGCGTACCACGCAGCCGCGAGCGGGCCCGTGATCCGGGCATCGGCGCCGGTTGCCGGGTCGAGGCCGAAGAGCGGGGCGATGCCGAGCGCCGTCAGGCCTGTCTCCGGACTGCCGGCGAGAAGCGCGACGACGGCGATCAGGACGATCATGCCGCCGAGATAGCCGATGCCCCAGGCGATGTTGGAGATCCGGCCGGTCTCCTCCGGTGGCACCAGACGCGGCATCATGCTGTCATTGAAGACGATGGAGAACTCGGCGGCAATCGACGCCAGCACGATGCAGGCGAAGGGCAGGATCAGCGCAGACCCGGGAACCGCGAACCAGAGCGCCGAGAGAGCGGCGATCTTGACGATGGCAAAACCGGCGATCCAGGGCTTTCGCGCGCCGGTGGCATCCGCCAGCGATCCGAGGACCGGCGACATCACCGCGATGACAAGGCCGGAGACGGTCAGCGTATAGCCCCACATTGCCTGTCCCGCTGCCGGATCGTCCGTCAGGCGGGAGACGAAGTAAGGGCCGAAGATGAAGGTGATGACGACGGTGAAGAAGGGCTGGGCTGCCAGATCGAACAGCATCCAGCCCCAGAGGCCCGCGCGTCCGACCTTGGCTTGGCCTGAGCGCGCGGACGCTGCCTCCACCGCATCGGCCATCAGCCGGCCCTGTCTTCGGCGAGATCGCTCAAGAGGCCTGCCGCCACGGTGATCTTCGCGAGCGTCGTTTCGCCCTTCTCCGTCATCTGCGTCAGCTGCGTCACGACGCGGTTGAAGCGGTCGGCAGCCCCTTCCTGCCAGGCAAGCACCGGCTGCTTTTCGCCCTTGCGCTGGGTGAGCGCGGCGATCGTGATCGCGCGGCGGGCATCGGCGATATCGCTGGTGCTGCGGGCAAGCGCCATGGCCTCGTAAGGATCCGTGGTGATGATGCGCTCGGCCGCTGCCAGCAACCGGCCGACCTTGAGGCTCTGCGTCACCGCGAAGTAGCTCTGCGCGGTTCGGCCGAGCGAGGTTCCCGCCACCCCGGAGATCTGCATGATTTCCGGCACGAGCGTGATGAGGAACAGCTGCGAGATATCCCGCGCCAGTGCCTCGGGAACGCTTTTTTCGATCAGAGCTGCAGCGCGCGCCTCGATCTCCGTGCCCGCTTCTTCGGGCACGGCGCCATGTGCGGCCGTCTTCAGGTTTTCCAGAGCCTTGCGCAGCCTGTCGATCGCCTGGCCGAGTGGCCCGGTGGTCGCACGGGTTCGCAAGGTGCGCTCGGTAACGATGGCGAAGATGCGCCCGACATCCTGGTAGAGTTCGTTCTGGACGCTACCCGGCACCTTGTTGTCGAGCGCGTCGATGGCCTTGTAGAGGCGCGGCAGGTCGTAACCGTCACGGGTCAGCACGGCGGCTTTCACCACATCGGCCGGCAGGAAGCCGGTCTGGTCGATCATGGTGGAGACGAAGGCCGGTCCGCCCCGGTTGATGACGTCGTTGCAGAGCAGCGTGGCGATGATCTCGCGCCGCAGGCGATGGGTCTCGATATCGCCCTGATGCGCCTTCTGCATCCTGCCGGGGAAGTAGCCGATCAGCGTCTCGTGAAAATAGGGGTCGTCCGGCAGGTCGCTGTCCACGATCTCGTCGAAGAGAACGATCTTGGCATAGGAGAGCAGCACGCCGATTTCGGCACGGGTCAGCGCCTTGCCGGACTGGTAGCGTTCGCTGAGCGCGCTGTCGTTCGGCAGGACCTCGACCTTGCGGTTGAGCAGCCCTTCCGTCTCCAGTCGCGTCATCAGGCGCGCAAGCGAGGTGCGATTGGCGGCGCCCTGCATTTCCGTCAGCGAAATCGCGAGCGACTGCTGGTAATTGTTGTGGAGCACCAGGGACGCGACTTCATCGGTCATGGATGCCAGCAGCGTGTTGCGCTTGGCGCGCGTCAGGCGGCCGTCGCGCATGGCAGAAGCCAGCGCGATCTTGATATTGACCTCGACGTCGGAGGAATTGACGCCGGCCGAGTTGTCGATGGCGTCGGAATTGCAGCGGCCGCCGGCAAGGCCGAAGGCGATGCGGCCACGCTGCGTGACGCCGAGATTGGCGCCCTCGCCGATCACCCGCGCGCCGACCTCGTCCGCGGTGATGCGGATCGGGTCGTTCGCACGATCGCCGACATCGGAATCGGTCTCGGTCGGTCCGCGGACATAGGTGCCGATGCCGCCGAACCAGAGCAGATCGACGCGCGCCTTCAGAATGGCCGTCATGATTTCGAAGGGGGTTGCCTGCGTCTTCTCAAGCCCGATGGCTGCCGCCGCTTCCGGGGTCAGCTTCACCGATTTTTCCGTTCGCGGAATGATCATGCCGCCCGTCGACAGCGCGGAGCGGTCGTAATCCTGCCAACTTGAGCGGGGCAGCGCGAACAGCCGCTCGCGCTCGGCAAAGGAGGCGGCGATGTCGGGATCGGGGTCGATGATGATGTCGCGATGGTCGAAGGCGCCGATAAGGCGGATCTGGCGCGACAGCAGCATGCCGTTGCCAAAGACGTCGCCCGACATGTCGCCGACGCCGACGACGCTGAAGGGGGTCGTCTGGATGTCGATGTTCATTTCGCGGAAGTGGCGCTTGACGGTCTCCCAGGCACCGCGCGCGGTGATCCCCATCTTCTTGTGGTCGTAGCCAGCGGAGCCGCCGGAGGCGAAGGCATCGTCGAGCCAGAAGCCGGCGTCCTGCGCCAGACCGTTGGCCGTATCTGAGAAGGTGGCCGTGCCCTTGTCGGCGGCGACGACGAAATAGGGATCGTCACCATCCAGCCGCAGCGTGTCGTTCGGGGGCACGATCTGCTGATCGACGATGTTGTCGGTGATCGACAGCATGGTGCGGATATAGGTCTTGTAGGCCTCGGTGCCGACGCGGAAAATCTCGTCGCGCGCGCCGCCGGCCGGCAGCAGCTTGGGGAAGAAACCGCCCTTGGCGCCGACAGGCACGATCACCGCGTTCTTGACCTGCTGCGCCTTGACGAGCCCCAGCACCTCGGTGCGATAGTCCTGTGCCCGGTCCGACCAGCGCAGGCCGCCGCGGGCGACCTTGCCGAAACGCAGATGCACGCCTTCCACCTCGACGCCGTAGACGAAGATCTCGCGGAAGGGCCGCGGTTCCGGCAGGCCGTCCAGAAGCTTCGGATCGAACTTGAAGGCCAGCATGACGCGCGGTTCGCCGGCTTCGTCGCGCTGGAAATAATTGGTGCGCAGCGTCGAAAGCACCGCGTTCATCATGCGCCGGAGAATGCGGTCCTCATCGAGGCTCGGCACCGCGTTGAGCGCGTCTTCAAGGCTTGCCTGGAGCGCGGAGACCTCTCGCGATCGCGCCGTTTCCTCGGTTTTCGGGTCCATCCGGGCAATGAAGAGATGGAAGATAGCGGCTGAAACCCGGGGGTATTTGTTGAGCGTCTCGGCGATCAGACCCTGGGAATAGGGGATGCCGGCCTGGCGGAGATATCGCGCGTAAGCGCGCAGCACCGTCACGTCGCGGGCATTGAGGCCGGAGAGGAGGATCAGCCGGTTGAAGGCGTCATCCTCGATCTTGCCCGTCCAGGCGGACAGAAAGGCCTCTTCCAGAAGCGGTCCCATGGACGAGACGTCGAGCGTTTTTCCGTCGCGGTGGATCAGCTCCATGTCGTGCAAGACCACCAATCGCTCGCCGTCTCCGTCGGAAATGGAGATGTCATGCGTCTGCTCGCTGACGACGCGGAAACCGAGGTTTTCGAGCAGCGGCACGCGCTGGGAGAGGGAAACGGCGTGATCGGCGTGGAAGATTTTCAGCTCGAGCCGATCGGCAGTCTCAGCCTCGGTGGTATCCGGTTCGGCGTCCTGTGCCAGTTGTGGCCTGTGACGCTCGTAGAACGCGATGCGGATCGGGTCGTCCGTCCGCACAGCTGCGATATCGGGCAGGTCGGCATAGGCTTCTGCAGGGGTGAACGCCGCCTGGTAGCCTTCGGTCACGCTCAGCGCGACACCATCGCGACGGGCGAGCAGATGGAAGCGATCGGCCCAGCGCGTGACGATCTCGCGGACGGCGTCTTCAAGCGTGCTCTGGGCAATCCGCGGCGTCGTGCCGCCGGAACGGCCGATGATGAAATGGACGCGGGCGAGACCGCCAGCCGGAAAGGCCGGATAATAGGCGGAAACCCGGCCTTCGTAGAGATCCTTAAAGAGATCGCCGATGCGCTCGCGCACGCGGGAATCATACTGTTCGCGCGGGACGTAGACGATGATCGAGACGAAGCGGTCGAAGCGGTCGATGCGCGGGAGAACGCGGACGCGCGGGCGATCGGCGAGTTCGTTGATCTGCTCGCAGAAGGCCTGCAGTTCCTCGACGTCGATCTGGAAAAGATCGTCGCGCGGATAGGATTCCAGCGTGTTGATGAGCATCTTGCCGGAGTGGCCGTGCGGGTCGAAGCCGAAGTGCTCGATGACCCGCCGCACCTTGAGCCGCAGCAGCGGAATGTCGGAGGCCGAACGCGTATAGGCCGTGGAGGTGAAGAGCCCGACGACGCGCAATTCGCCGATAACGTTGCCCTTGGCGTCGAAGCGCTTGATGCCGATGTAATCCATATAGGCACGGCGGTGGACGACGGCCTTCGTATTCGCCTTGGTGACGATCAGGAAATCCGGACCTTGCAGGAAGGCGAGGATTTCCGGCGTGGTGACCACGGCGTCGAGCCCCTGGCGCAGCACGCGCACATTGGGGTCGGAGAGAATGCCGAGGCCATGGCCGGTGCCGCGGTCGAGCGTCGCTTTCTGCCCGTCGCCGGAATAGCTGTATTCGCGCATGCCGAGGAAGGTGAAATTGTCGTCGCGCAGCCATGTCAGGAAGGCGAGGGCCTCGTCGCGATCGGCCTCGCGCTTGTTTGCGGCATGCCGTTCCAGCTCACCCATGGCCTCGCCAAGGAGCGTCTTCATCGGCTCCCAATCGCCGACGGCCTGGTGGACCTGCGCGAGCACCGTTTCAACCGCCTCGACCAGTGCTTTCGCCTCGTCGGGCGAAAGATGGCTGAGATGGATCTGGATATGGCTCACCCGGTCGGCGGGATCGCTCTCTTCCTCGGGGTCGAACAGGACGGGTTCGGAACCCTTGGAGACCACGAGGATCGGGTGGACGGCAAGCGACAGGTCGCGATGCCGGCTGGTGACCTCGCCCATGACGGAATCATAGAGGAAGGGCATGTTGCGGTCGGTGACGCAGAGGACGGAGATCGCTGCCCCGCCGGGCCTGACGCTTTCCAGATCGGTCACGGTGACGCGGGAGGTGTCTTTCCTGCGGGCTTTGATTTCTCTGTAGGCGTGGACGGCGGCGCTGGCGAGCATGCCGATATCGTAGGCGGCGATATCATCGGGGCTCGCGCGTCCGAAGAGGATGGCCGGCGACAGGAAAGGCTGACCGAGGCGCTCGGCCGCCTGCTCGATGTCGCCGATCAACCGGGTTTTCTTCGGATGATGTCGTGTGCCCATGATTTTGCGTCCTCCGACCGTTGTTTTTCCCTGAACCTAGCAGAAGAATTCGCATTTGCGACCGCAAGCCTGCCAGTTTCTTCCAAAGCGCCGATGTGCCTTAGTGCCGGTGTTCCGCGTCACGTGGTTTCCACCTTCCCTCCCCTCCCATGCACAGTTGACAGCGGTATGACCATTGGGCGATCTGTCGGGAGCGCGCCCGAGAGAAAGACCCGCTGCATGTCCGAGACCGCTGCCGGCACCGTCATCGTCATTTCCAGCCACGTCATGCGCGGCTCCGTCGGCAATCGGGCAGCCGTGTTTGCGCTGGAAACATTGGGCTTCACCGTCTGGGCCGTGCCGACCGTCATCATGCCCTGGCATCCCGGCCATGGCCGCTCGACGCGGATGGCGATCGATCCCGAGACGTTCGATGCCATGCTGGGCGAGCTTGCGGCGTCGCCCTGGATCGGCGAGGTCCGCGCCGTGCTGTCCGGGTATCTCGGCAATGCGCAGCAGATCGAGGCGGTCGCGCGGCTGGTGGAGACGCTGAAGGCGCGCAACCCTCACCTCCTCTATGCCTGCGATCCGGTGATCGGCGACAGGGGCGATCTCTACGTGCCGGAAACGGTGGCCTCGGGCATTCGGGATCGCTTGATTCCGCTCGCGGGGTTGGCCACGCCGAACCGGTTCGAGCTGTCCTGGCTTTCGAGCGCCGCTCTCGACAGCAATGCGGCCATTCTCGAAGCGGCTCTGGCGCTTGGGCCATCGCGGATGTTGGTGACATCGGCGATCGCGATGATGAATGGAAGCACGGGCAACCTCTATCTCTCCGGGCATCACGCGCTGCTTGCCGAGCACAGGCTGGTCGACAATCCGCCCAACGGAACAGGCGATCTGATGGCAGCTTTGTTTCTGGGAAGGATTCTGGAGGGCCACAGCGAGGAGAAGGCGCTGCAGCTTGCGACCGCCAGCGTGTTCGAGATGGTCGCCCGTTCGGCGCGTCGCGGCGCGGACGAGCTGACGCTGCAGCAGGATGCACATTGCCTCACGGGTCCCATGTCGCTCGTGCAGATGCGTCACCTGATGCATCCGGGGCAGGCGCGCAAACGCTGAGAGCCGTCTTCAAGGGCGGTTTGCGTGCTTTCCACGTCCGCATTAACCGACCTGCCGCGATGCTCTTGCCTCATCGCACCATCGGCGTTTAAACACAGGCAGAAAAAAGGGCAAAGTCACATGTATAATTTTCCAGAGAACCTGCTTGGCGGCTACCGGAAATTCATGACCGGCCGTTTCTCCGAGCAGCAGGCCCGCTACAAGACGCTGGCTGAATCCGGACAGCAGCCGAAGACCCTGATCGTCGCGTGCTGCGATTCGCGCGCGGCGCCGGAGACGATCTTCGACAGCGGCCCGGGCGAACTCTTCGTGGTGCGCAACGTCGCCAACATGGTTCCGCCCTTCGAGCCGGACGGCCAGTATCATTCGACGTCGGCAGCACTCGAATTCGCCGTCCAGTCGCTGCGCGTCAAGGATATCGTCGTCATGGGACACGGTCGCTGCGGCGGCATCAAGGCCGTGCTCGATGCCGATGCGGAGCCATTGTCACCCGGCGACTTCATCGGCAAATGGATGAACATGCTGAAGCCGGCGGCCGAGCAGATCGCCGGCAACGCCATCATGACGGCAGCGGAGCGCCAGCGCGCGATGGAGCATGTGTCGATCCGCAATTCCATCGTCAATCTGCGGACGTTCCCCTGCGTGCAGATCCTAGAACAGCGCGGCAAGCTGCAGCTTCACGGCGCCTGGTTCGATATTTCGACCGGGGAACTGTGGGTGATGGATCCGAAGTCGGGTGATTTTTCCCGGCCCGGAACATGATGCGACGCATGACATGAGAGCGTGAAAAGGCTGCCTGGATCAAACCATCGCAGCCTTTTTCACGTCCGAGCCCATGTCCGGATATGAAAAAGCCCCGGACCGTTGTCTGGCCGGGGCTCCGCATAAGACAGGATTGAAGAGATCAGCCGTCGATGTCGGCGGCGATCTGGGCGATTGCCTGCTGGTAGACGCTGGCGGCGTTCCAGCCCTGGATCGCGCCGAAATTGGCCTGGCCCGGCTGGTAGCCGCCCCCTGCCCGCCAGCCATGACCGCGCAGGAAGTTCGCCGTGGAGGTCAGGGCGTCGGCCTTGGACCGAACCATGTCGACATGCCCGTTGCCGTCGCCGTCGACGCCGTACTTCACGACGTTTGCCGGAAGGAACTGCGTCTGGCCGATTTCGCCATGCGCCGCACCGCGGGCGTCCGTCGAGAGATCGCCGCGCTGGACGAGCGTCAGGGCTGCGTAGAGCTGGTCGGTGAAATAGTCGGACCGACGGCAGTCATAGGCGAGCGTGGAGACGGCGGACAGCGTGTGCTCCTTGCCCATGAAGCCGCCGAAGCCGGTTTCCATGCCCCAGATCGCAATCAGCGGTCCGGCGGGCACGCCGTAGCGCTGTTCGATCGACGCGAAGAGCGCCGCATTCTGCGCCTTCATCTTCTTTCCGCGCGAGACGATGGCAGCACCACCGCGCTTCTTCATGAATTCGTTGAGCGAAAGCTTGAAGCTCTTCTGGCCACGGTCGGCGCGGATGGTCGCCGTGTTGTAATTCACATTGGCAAAGGCACGATCGAGAACGGCCGGGCTGATCCGGCCGGAGGCTTCCTGCTTGAAATCCTGCACCCAGGCATCGAAGCCGGCGGAGGTGTTGCCGCAACTGGCGGCAAAGGCTGCTTGCGGTACGAGGGCGGTGGCTGCAGCCAGTGCAAGACCTGCCAGTGCGAACGTCTTCTTCAGCATAAAAAACCCCGTAGCCCTGCTTCTGATGGCTGCCGACTTTGCTCGCAAGCAGAGGCAGCGCCTTGATGTTTCACGTGAATCCGTCCGCAAGCGTTCGTCTTCACATCTGGTCCGGGGCCCGCCAGCCATTCGATTGGCGGGTTCCCTCATTTCTTGCCGGTGATCAGGCAGCCTGCTTCTTGGCCGTGATCAACCCACGTGCAACCAACAGTTCCGCGATCTGGATCGCGTTGAGCGCTGCACCCTTGCGCAGATTATCGGAGACGACCCAGATGTTCAGACCGTTTTCGACGGTCGCATCCTCACGAATGCGTGAAATATAGGTCGCGTCCTCACCGGCGCTTTCGTAAGGCGTGATGTATCCACCATTTTCGTGCTTGTCGATGACCAAGCAACCCGGCGCCTCGCGCAGGATGTCGCGGGCCTGATCGGCAGTGATCTCGTTCTCGAACTCGATGTTGACCGATTCCGAATGGCCGATGAAGACGGGAACGCGCACGGCCGTGCAGGTGACCTTGATCTTCGGGTCGAGCATCTTCTTGGTTTCGGCCAGAACCTTCCATTCTTCCTTCGTGTAGCCGTCTTCCATGAAGCTATCGATGTGCGGAATGACGTTGAAGGCGATCCGCTTGGTGAACTTCTTGCTTTCGACCGGATCGGCGACGAAGACGGCGCGGGTCTGGTTGAAGAGCTCGTCCATGCCGTCCTTGCCGGCGCCCGATACGGACTGGTAGGTCGAGACGACGACGCGCTTGATCTTGGCGAAGTCATGCAGCGGCTTCAGCGCGACGACGAGCTGCGCCGTGGAGCAATTCGGATTGGCGATGATGTTGCGCTTGGTGAACTGGGTGATCGCATCAGGGTTCACTTCCGGCACGATCAGCGGCACGTCGGCATCATAGCGCCATGCCGAGGAATTATCGATGACGACGCAGCCCTGCGCGCCGATCTTCGGGGAATACTTCAGCGACACAGCGCCGCCGGCCGACATCAGGCAGATGTCGGTGTCGGAAAAGTCGTAATTCTCGAGGTTCTTGACCTTCAGCGTCTTGTCGCCGAAGGATACTTCGGTGCCATGCGACCGGGCGGAGGCCAGCGCCACGACCTCATCGGCCGGGAAACCGCGTTCGGAAAGGATGTTGAGCATTTCGCGCCCGACATTGCCGGTGGCGCCTGCTACGGCGATCTTGAAACCCATTGTCTTGCTCTCTTTCTCTTCTCTCCGCGGAAGCTGGGGGAGAAACCCGGACCGCCTGCGGCGCGGGCTTCGCGTCCCCGGCCGTGCCGGGGAGAGAGCGGTGGGCCAGAGACGTCAGACGGTTTTCGTCGTCGTTTTGGCCGTGTTTGTGAAAAGTGCGGACATGGATTCACGCGCTCCTGCCGAAGCAAGACCGTCTGCGCTGCCGATGATGGACATCCGACGAAGCATGAACCCTTCCCTTTCCGTTGCTGCTCATATTCATTCCGCCGATAAAGTCAAGGTTTTTCACCGGCAGGGACGGGCCGGACGCAGCGTAGTCTTAGACGAAAGTCATAAGCCGAAAGCATCGCTGCCCGATGGGTCTGCGATCTGGCATTCTTGCCTATCGGTGCATCCGGTAAACCGATCGAGGAGGATCGTGGCATGCACGTTTTGGGAGGACGACTGCAATGGCAAATGTGACATCCGTGGGCCGAACGAAGGCCGCACCGATGACCGGGGAGGAGCGAAAGGTCATTTTCGCCTCGTCGCTCGGCACCGTGTTCGAGTGGTATGATTTCTATCTCTACGGTTCGCTTGCCGTGTATATCGGCGCAACCTTCTTCAGTCAGTATCCGGAAACGACGCGCAATATCTTCGCGCTGCTCGCCTTCGCCGCCGGCTTCCTCGTCCGGCCCTTCGGCGCCCTCGTCTTCGGGCGGCTCGGCGATCTCGTCGGGCGCAAGTACACCTTTCTGGTCACCATCCTCATCATGGGTCTCTCGACCTTCCTCGTCGGCATCCTGCCGGGTGCCGCGACCATCGGCATCGCCGCACCGATCATCCTGATCCTCCTGCGCATGCTGCAGGGTCTGGCGCTCGGCGGCGAATACGGGGGTGCCGCCACCTATGTGGCAGAGCATGCGCCGCAGGGCCGACGCGGCTATTTCACGTCCTGGATCCAGACGACGGCGACGCTCGGGCTGTTCCTGTCGCTGATCGTCATCCTCGGCGTCCAGTTCGCCCTCGGCAAGGAGGCGTTTGCGGCCTGGGGCTGGCGCATTCCGTTCCTGGTCTCCGTCGTGCTTCTCGGCGTGTCCGTCTGGATCCGCTTGAAGATGAACGAGTCTCCGGCCTTCAAGAAGATGAAGGAAGAAGGCAAGACCTCGAAGGCGCCTCTCAAGGAGGCTTTCGGAACCTGGAAGAACGCCAAGATCGGCATTCTCGCGCTCTTCGGCGCCACCATGGGCCAGGCCGTCGTCTGGTATTGCGGCCAGTTCTATGCGCTGTTCTTCCTGCAGAACATCCTGAAGGTGGATGGTCAGTCGGCCAATATCATGGTCGCGATCTCGCTGCTCGTCGGCACGAGCTTCTTCGTCATCTTCGGTCTGCTCTCCGACAAGATCGGCCGTAAGCCGATCATCATGGCCGGGCTGCTGCTGGCCATGCTGACCTACTTCCCGCTGTTCAAGGCGATGACCTGGACGGCCAACCCGGCGCTGGCCGAGGCTCAGGCGACCGTCCGCGCGACGGTCACGGCCGATCCGGCGGATTGCACCTTCCAGTTCAACCCCACGGGCACGGCAAAGTTCACCACCTCCTGCGACGTCGCAACCGCGTTCCTGACGCGCAATTCCGTGCCCTACGACATCGTTCCCGGTCCGGCCGGACAGGCCGCGACCGTGAAGATCGGCGAGGCCAGCGTGCCGAGCTACGACACCGTGGCTGCCGGTGCGGATGCAAAGACCAAGGCTTCGGCCTTCGAGAAGGGCATCAACATGGCACTTCACGATGCGGGCTATCCCCTGCAGCGTGGTGCGGCGAAGGTGCCGGACAGCAGGCTCGACGGCTTCGTTGCCGGCAATCCGGAACTGTCGCTCGATCCGGCAACGGTCCGCGCGTCGGCGCCGGCGACGATGACGGCCGACCAACTGGTGGCTGCCAAGCTGCTGACGGCCGAGGAAGCGGCCGGCGTGACGTCGATGCCGGTCTACACGGTGGCGAACGGCGGGACCTATTCGATGGTCGCCGATCCGCAGCGCGTGAACTGGATCGGCACGATCGCCATCCTGACGGTGCTGGTTATCTACGTGACCATGGTCTACGGCCCGATCGCGGCGCTTCTGGTCGAGCTGTTCCCGACCCGCATCCGCTACTCGGGCATGTCCCTGCCCTACCACATCGGCAATGGCTGGTTCGGTGGTCTGCTTCCGGCCATGGCCTTTGCAATGAGCGCGGCCAAGGGCGACATCTATTACGGCCTTTGGTACCCGATCATCTTTGCAGGCATCACGCTGGTGATCGGCCTCTTGTTCCTGCCGGAGACAAAGGATCGCGACATCCACGCCATGGATTGAGAAAGTCTGAGTTTCGAAGGATACGAACCCGGCGGGCTTTCCGCCGGGTTTTTTCGTCAGACGTCCCCGTGGTTCGGGAACTGCGTCTTCGGGCGTGGCCAGCCCTTCTCATCAAGCCGGAACACCCAATTCTTGCGAGCAAAGAGGAAGGCGATCATCAGGGCGCTCCAGAGGCCGACGAGAAGACCGGCGGCGACGTCGCTCGGATAATGCGCGCCGACGACCACCCGGGTCACGCCGATGGTGAGCGCGCCGAGCGCAAAGAGGATCCGCAGTCGCGGCGCCAGCATGGCAAAGGCTCCGAAGAAGGAGCCGACGGCCGCCGAATGGCCGGAGGGGAAGCTCTGGAACAGCCAGTCCGACGCGAAGGGGTTCAGGCTGTACGCACCGAGATCGGAAAAGGCCTCCGGGCGGGCCCGGCCGATGAAGAACTTGAGGATGTGCACCACGGCGCTGGCGGTGCCGATCGTCACCAGGAAATAGAGCGACAGGCGGCGCGCCGCCCTCGCCTTTTCGGCGAGCCCGTGGCTGCTGACGACACGCGCGAGGATATAGGCGATGATCACCAGCGTCGCCGAGCCGTAGATCATCCAGGCGAAGGTGCCGAAATCGGTGATGCGCGCGTTGAAAGCGACGAAGGGTTCCGGCAGCGCCTGCGCCGATTGCGAGAGGCGCGGATCGAACGGCACGAGTGCGACGACAAGAAGGATGGCGCTGAGGAGCAGCCAGACGGAGGAGGAAATCGGCCTGTTCATGATGGTCCTTTCGATCTCGCCTGATGTGTTTTCGCTTTTGCTGAAGTCAACCTCCGGACATGAAAAAGCCCCGGTCTCCGCAGGGAGCCGGGGCATTCGACAGGCTTCTCGATGAATATCAGGCCGAAAGCGCCTTGAACTCGGCAAGAATGGCGTCGCCCATTTCGGTGGTGCCCACCTGTCGGGCGCCGGGCGCCATGATGTCGCCGGTGCGGATGCCCTTGTCGAGAACGTTGGCGATCGCCTTTTCCAGACGGTCCGCTTCCGAGATCATGTTGAACGAGTAGCGCAGACACATGGCGAAGGACGCGATCATGGCGATCGGATTGGCGATGCCCTGGCCGGCGATGTCGGGCGCCGAGCCATGAACGGGCTCGTACATCG
Organism: Rhizobium sp. PP-F2F-G48; assembly: GCF_004342335.1. NCBI lineage: Bacteria > Pseudomonadati > Pseudomonadota > Alphaproteobacteria > Hyphomicrobiales > Rhizobiaceae > Rhizobium > Rhizobium sp. PP-F2F-G48. The sequence continues at coordinate 97,776 of NZ_SLVH01000004.1, forward strand.
CCTTGCGTTTGCCGGTGGTCCCGTCGGGCGCGCCGAGCGAAGCGGAGGGCAGCATGCCGAGCGAGCCGGTGAGCATGGAAGCGACGTCCGATAGCATGTCGCCGAACAGGTTGTCGGTGACGATGACGTCGAACTGCTTGGGCTGGCGGACGAGCTGCATGCCACCGGCGTCGGCCAGCATGTGGTCCAGCTGCACGTCCGAATATTTTTCCTTGTGCGTCGCGGTGACGACCTGGTTCCAGAGGACGCCGGACTTCATGACGTTGCGCTTTTCCATCGAGCAGACGCGGTTCGAGCGCGTGCGGGCGAGTTCGAAGGCGACGCCGGCGATCCGCTCGATTTCGTAGGTGTCGTAGACCTGCGTGTCGATGCCGCGTTTCTGGCCGTTGCCAAGGTCGATGATCTCCTTCGGCTCGCCGAAATAGACGCCGCCCGTCAGTTCGCGGACGATGAGGATGTCGAGGCCCTCGACCAGTTCGGGCTTCAGCGACGATGCGGCCGAAAGTGCGGGATAGCAGATGGCGGGGCGCAGGTTCGCAAACAGCTGCATGTCCTTGCGCAGGCGCAGAAGGCCGGCTTCGGGACGCGCTTCATACGGCACGTCGTCCCATTTCGGGCCGCCTACGGCGCCGAAGAGCACGGCATCGGCCGTCATGGCTTTGGCCATGTCGGCATCCGAGATGGCGGCGCCATGGGCGTCATAGGCCGAACCGCCGACGAGACCCGTGTCGGTGACGAAGCCTGCGCCCGTTTCCATGTTCATGTGGTCGATGATCTTGACGACCTCGGCCATGGCTTCCGGACCGATGCCGTCACCCGGCAGAAGGAAAAGTGTGCGCGTGGACAAGGTGGCCTCCCAATGACGTGCCTGACTGATGGCTTTGACCGAAACGAACGGACTGCGGCGATGCCGCTTGCGTGCCGGTTCCTTAGCGCAAGTCGCTCGGCAGGAAAATGCCACTTCGCCAAGAATGAGACCTGTCCTGTCAGGTTTTGACCGGCACGGCCCTGGTGAGACCGCCGAGCCAATCGAGATAACGGGCATAGGCGAAATGCAGTGCGATGCCGACGAGGACGAACAGGGTCCCGAGCATGGGGTCCTTGCCGGTGACGAACAGAAGCACCTGGCCGATCATTGCGAGGATCGTTCCGAAGATGAAGACGGGCAGCGAGTGCCGCCCGATCATGACCAGGGGATGATCGAGGCGAAGGCGCGACAGACGATTGAAGACCGGCGTGATCGCGAGAAGGTAGCCGAGCGCAAGGACATGGAGCAAGCGGGTCAGGGACAGGAAGGTCTTGTCGAAGCCGGTAAGGACGGCGGGCAGCCCGTAGGAGAAATCGATCGACCACCAGGAAAACAGCACCCAGACAAAGGAGATGCCGACATAGAGCGCGGCGACCGAGACGAGGGCCGGGTGGCGCGGAAGGGAGTTGCCGGCCCGGCTGCGCATCATGGCGACGAGGCCGATGGCGAACAGGAACTGCCAGGAAAACGGGTTCAGGAACCAGTAGTTATGATCGAGGAAGTTGATCGGCACAATGTGAAAGAGGCCCGCGAGAAGCCAGACGAGCGAGGACACGCCGAGGAGGAGGGCAGGGCTCACCTTCTGCAACAGGAGCATGGCCGGGAGCATGAGAAAGACCACCGCATACATGGAGAGGATGTTGTTGTAGCCGAATTGGTGACCCAGCAGCACCATGGCCACGACGCCCTGCTCCGTATTGTCGACCATTGGGCGGATATTGATTTCGCCGATCAGATCCTGCCGGTGGAAATACAGCGCACCGCCGGCAAAGATGGCAAGCGTGATGATGCTCGACATGATGTGGGCGATATAGAGCGTGAAGGCGCGACGCCAGATGCGCAGGCTGAGCGCCAGCCTGTTGCCGGGCAGGAATTTGCGCCCATAGGCAAGCCCGGCTGAAAGGCCCGAGATCAGCACGAAGGCTTCGGCCGAATCCGAAAAGCCGAAGTTCTTGGTCGTGAGATATTCGAGATACTGCCCCGGTACATGGTTGATGAAGATCATCAACAGGCAGATGGCCCGGTAGGTATCGAGCCGCGTGTCCCGCTCGGCCGGGACCGGGATTCCGGTGACCGGCCGGCCGGGGAGCGGTGAGGGCACCGGCTGCAACAAGGGTTGCAGCAGGGCAGGAGGCGTGGTGCGCAGCACCGGTGGCGTGTCTTGAAGCATTCGAAGTGTCTCATGCGGATTTTGGCGCCCCAGCCCCTCAACCTCGCCGATATCGTTCAGGCTTCCTTGGTGGCCGGCCCCGGTTCGCCGGGGCCGGCTTTACCTTGAATGGCTAGAGCAAAACGCCATCATGCGCGTTTTTTGTGACAGTCGTATCAACCGTCACGTCAAACACACCATTATCGTCGACGCTTCTCGCCACGGCAACCTCGTGCACCTTGCCATCGATCGTCAGCCGGGCCTTGAAGCCTTGCCAGTCCGAGGGAAGGGCGGGATCGACGATCAGGCGGTCGCCTTCCTTGCGCAGGCCGAGAATGCCTTCGACGGCCACGCGATAGAGCCAGGCGGCCGAACCTGTGTACCAGGTCCATCCGCCGCGACCGGTGAGGTCGCCATGGCCGTAGACGTCGGCGGCCACGACATAGGGCTCGACCCGGTAGACATTGGCGTCTTCGCGGTTCAGCGCATGGGTGACCGGGTTCAGCATCTGGAAGGCCTTCCAGGCGTCGTCGCCTCGCTTGAGGCGGGCAAGCGCCAGCACGACCCATGTGGCTGCATGGGTATACTGACCGCCGTTCTCACGAACGCCCGGCGGATAGGCCTTGATGTAGCCCGGGTCCTGCTCGGTGCCGGACAGCGGCGGGGTAAACAGGCGGATCAGGCGATGTTCGTCGTCGGCAAGTTCCGCAAGCACCGCATCCATGGCCTGCTTGCCGCGGGCCGGGTCGCCTTCGCCGGAGAGCACGCTCCAGGACTGGGCGATCGAGTCGATGCGGCATTCGTCCGATGTGGCCGAGCCGAGCGGCGTGCCGTCGTCGTAATAGCCGCGACGGTAATGCGTGCCGTCCCAGCCGGCCGTTTCGAGCGCCTGCTTGAGCCGCTCGAGATGCGCGGTCCACGCCGTGACGCGGGCGCTGTCGCCGCGTGTCTGGGCAATGCCCGTGAAGGCGCGCAGGGTTGAGGCGAGGAACCAGCCGAGCCAGACGCTGGTGCCCCGGCCTTCAATGCCAACCCGGTTCATGCCGTCGTTCCAGTCGCCGCCGAGGATCAGCGGCAGGCCGTTCTCGCCGGTCCGCTTGATGGCGAGGTCCAGGGCCCGTGCGCAGTGCTCGTAGAGGCTTGCGGTGGTTTCCGAGACCTTCGGCTGGAAGAAGCTGTCGTGCTGGCCGGGCTCGAGCGCCGCCCCTTCGATGAAGGGAATGGTCTCGTCGAGAATGTCCGTGGTGCCGGTCACCTCGCAGTAGTGCTGCGTGGCATGGCCGAGCCAGACGACGTCGTCGGAGATCAGCGTGCGCACGCCGGCGCCCGAACCCGGCAGCCACCAATGCAGCACGTCGCCTTCCGCAAACTGCCGGGCAGCCGCGTTGAGGATCTGCGCCCGCGCCAGTTCCGGCCGGTGCACGATGAAGGCCAGCGTATCCTGAAGCTGATCGCGGAAGCCGAACGCGCCGCTTGCCTGATAGAAGGCCGAGCGGGCGAGGATCCGGCAACCGAGACTCTGGTAGGGAAGCCAGCGGTTGACCAGGTTGTTGAACGCCTTGTCCGGGGTTTCGATCTGCACGACGCCGGTGAAGGCTTCCCAATAGGCGGTCGACGCTTCGAGCACCGCATCGAACGTGTCGGCCTTGGCGGATTCCAGATGTTCGAGCGCCTGGGCGCGGTTGTCGCTGTCGCCCATGTAGAAGACGAGGTCGCGGGTTTCGCCCGGTTTCAGGGTGACGTCGAGCGACAGTGCCGCGCAGGCATCGCCATCGATGTCGGAGCTGCCGGTGAGAATGGCACCGTCGACCACCGCCTGCGGCGCGAGAATGCCGCCCGTGCGGCCGAGGAACTCCCGCCGGCTTGCCGTGAAGCTGGTCGGCGTCTCGCTGACCGCGAGATAGGCCGTCCGTCCGGCATAGTCGATGCTGTAGGGGTTGGTCGCCGACATCATTCCCGCGACGTCGTCATAATGGCAGACGACGAAGGGCGCGGTCTTGGCGCGGTTGTTGCCCAGCACCCATTCGACATAGCCGTAGAGGCGCAGGCGACGGGCTTCGCCGGCGCCGTTCGTGAGGCGCAGGCGGGTGTATTTCACCGGCAGGGTGCGATGCACGGTCTGCGTGGCTTCCACCGTCAGGCCATCCTGCACGCTGCTGAAGGTGGAGACACCCAGGCCATGGCGGGTTTCGAAGGTCACATCCCTGCGGCGCGAGAGCGCACCATAGGGGGTGACGACCGAGCCGCTGGTCATGTCCTTGATGAAGATCGCTTCCCCGGCACGGTTGCCGACGGGATCGTTGGTCCAGGACGTCAGCTGGTAATCGCGCGAATTGCGGCTCCAGGTGAAGGCCGAGCCTTCGGCCGAGACATGGAAGCCGAAGATGTCGTTGGAGATGACGTTGATCCACGGATGCGGCGTCGCCTCGCCACCGCGCAGACGCGTGACGTATTCGCGGCCGTCGGTGGAGAAGCCGCCATAGCCGTTCCAGAAGTCGAGGCCGTCGCCGGAAATCGTGGCGGGTGCGGCGTCGATGGCGATCGGTGCTGCCAGAAGCGGCACGGAGCCCACGGCCGGCTTGTCCTTCTTGATGCTCGGCGTCGAATAGAGGGCTTCGGCGCGGGCCATCTGGTCGGAGATCTTGCCGTTGCGGGCATGAAAGACCGCGCGCGAGGCCGACAGAAGCGCCGCCCATGTCTCGGCTTCCATGATGTCGCGGCGAACCGCGAAGACGTGCTGGCGCGCACCATCGGACTGGCTGCGCAGGCGCAGGTTTTCGCACATGCTGTCGATCGCATGCTGCATGTCCTGGGCGTAGGAGGCGGCACGCTCGTTGATGATCACCAGATCCGCGGTGACGCCGCGCGCACGCATATATTCCTGCGCACGCAGGGCTTCCCGGGCGATGCCCATATCGACATCGTCATTGATGCGGACGGTGAAGATCGGGAAGTCACCGGAAATCGACAGGGGCCACAGGGCCGATTGCGGCCCGAGACCGGCGCGGACGGTGGCCGTGTCCGCGCGCAGCTGCATGTCGGGATAGACGAGGTAGCGGCCAAGGATCTGGAAGCTTGCCGCCTCCTGCGAGGTCACGCCGACATGGCGCATCTGCACCTGGCTGCGCGTCCACGCGTGGATCATCTCATGGCTGAAGCTGTCGGGGTGGCGATAGCGCTCGACGGCGCGGTCGATATCGGACCCGTTCGGTGCCGCGATCGTCCAGAAGATGACGCTGACCTTCTTGCCGGCGGGAACCCGCACGGTGCGTCGAAGCGCCATGACGGGGTCGAGCGTGAATCCGGATGTGCCGGAGAGGCTGACATCGCCATCGAAGGCGCGGGCTTCCGCCAGTGTGCGGCCTTCGCCGATAAAGCGGCGGCGGTCGGTTTCGACCTCCGTCGGCCGGTCGGTGCCGGCATTGTCGACGATCAGGTGCGCGACCTGCATGTCGGGCTCGCTCGGCGTGCGCTTGTTGCGCATCACGCGGATGAGATCGCCCCGCGCGTCGATTTCCGTCTTGAGGAACATCTTGGCAAACAGCGGATGCGCATTGTCGGTGTCGTCGGTCGTCAGGACCGGTTCGGCATAGGAGGTCACTTCGATGAAGCGGTCTTCCGAGCCGGTGTTGACGAGCGTGACGCGCCGGCCTTCGGCATCGTGCTCGGTCGCGACGATGACCTCGACCTCACTGGTGAGATCGCCGACGATCTTGATGAACTCGGCCTTGTCGTCGCCGAACCGGGTCGTCGCCTTTTCGCCTTCCGCACGGCGCGGCTCGGCGGTTGCCGACCACCAGTCGCCGGTGGCGGTATCGCGCAGGAAGATGAAGGTCCCCGTGCGGTCCTCGACCGGGTCCGGCTTCCAGCGCACGACGGTCTGTCCGTTCCAGCGGGAGTAACCGGAGCCGACGGCGGTCAGCATGATCGCATAATGGCCGTTGGACAGGAACACGGTCTCGCGGTCCTTGGCGATCGGATTGGTGACGACGCGAACCTCGGGGCGAAGCAGGTCTTCCTGACCCTTGCCCAGCGCTTCCGGTTCGCGCTTGGCATTGATGATCGGGATGTCCCGCGGCGCCTTTTCCTGGAGCAGGAGTTCGGCGGCCTCGATGACCGGATCGGCGTGGAACCACTCGCGCAGGCGGCCATTGAAGACCACGTTGGCGACGGCGGCGATCGACATGCCATGGTGGTGGGCATAGTAGTTGCGCACGACGGCGCAGGTCTTGCCTTCGGGAACGCGGGTCGGGGTGAAGTCGACCGAGTCGTAGAAGCCGTACATGCCGAGTGCGCCGAAGCCACGCAGACGCTCCAGGTTGGAGAGTGCGGCCTTCGGATCGTACATGCTTGCCAGGATCGAGGCGTAGGGCGCGATGACGGCATTCTGGCCGAGGCCACGCTTCAGGCCGAGCGAGGGCACGCCGAAGTTGGTGTACTGATAGGTCAGCTCATGGTCGCGTGCATTGAACGCGGCTTCCGAGATGCCCCACGGCGTGCCGAGACGGCGACCATGGTTCATCTGCTCGCGCACGATCAGGTTGTTCGTCTGGTTGAGGATGCCGCCCTGGCGTTCCTGCATGACGAGCGGGGGCATCAGATATTCGAACATCGAGCCGGACCAGGAGACCAGCGCGCCGCGCGCGCCGATCGGCACGACCGGACGGCCGAGCTTGTACCAGTGCTCCGTCGGAAGGTCGCCCTTGGCGATCGCAAACAGGCTGGTCAGGCGGCATTCGGAGGCCAGAAGATCGTAGCAGGCTTCGTCGAGCTCGCCGCTGTTGACGCGGTAGCCGATCGAGAGCAGGCGGCGCTCCTTGCGGAAGAGGAAGGTGAAGTCCATCGAGAAGGCGATGTCGCGGCTGCGGTTGCGCAACACGACGAGGCGCTGGCGCAGAGCATCGATGGCACCGAGATCGAAGGTGCTGTCGGCGATATGCGCTTCGCAGGTCTGGACCAGAAGGCTCGCCCACTTGACGACTTCGCCGCTCGCGCCGCTCTTGACCTCGTGGTCGAGGTTCAGCGAGAGTTTTTGGATGTCGCGGGCAAGGACCGAGAGGTTGATGACGCGGATCGAGGCGAACTCATGCTCGCGCTTCACCGCCTGCAACGCGCTCTGGAAGCCGATCAGGCGTTCCTCGATGCGGCGGCGCAGCGGGCGGACCGTCTTGCGGTCGTCGGGAAGAGCGGCCAGCATTTCGGCAAGGATCGACACCACGTCGCCGATGCCGTCCAGGCTGCCCTGCACGTGAGCGGAAGGCGCTTCCGCCCATTCGCGGCACATGGAGGAGACGGCGATGAGATGGCCGGCAAGATTGCCGCTGTCGACAGCCGAGATGTATTTCGGCTCCATCGTTTCCAGGCGGTTGGTCGTGTACCAGTTGAACAGATGGCCGCGATATTTCGGCATGCCATCGACGGTCGCGATGGTTTCCTCGAGCCGACGGATGGTTTCCTCGAAACCGATCCAGCCGAAATCGCGGGCCGACATGACCGAGAGCAGGTAGACGCCGATATTGGTCGGAGACGTGCGTTCCGCAAGGATCGGATGCGGGATTTCCTGGAAGTTGTCCGGCGGCAGGAAGTGCTGCTCTGCGGTGACGAAGTCCTCGTAGAAGCGCCAGGTGCGGCGCGCGATCTTGCGGAACTCGGCCTTCACCTCATCGGAAACGTCAAGCTGGTCCTCGGTTTCGGCCGACTGGCTGACCAGCCAGGCAATGGCGGGAGACAGGGCCCAGAGAACGGCAAAGGGAATGCCGATGAAGGGCAGGCCGGTGGCCGAAACGGCGGCCAGCGCGAGCGAAACCACGGCGATGACCGGCGCGATCCACATGGCGCGGTAGTAGTCGAGCACGGAGCCGGTCGCAGCACTCTGGACCTGTGCCGCCGTGCGCCATTCCAGCATCAGCTTGCGGCTGACGAAGGTGCGGTAGATGGCACGAGCGATCGCATCCGCCATCATGCCGGCGGAATGGGCGATGAACACGATGCGCAGCGCGACCTGCGCATTGGCGGCGCTGATTTCCGACAGGACGGCATGGAAATGGGCGCGGGCGACGATGTCGTTGCGTCGCGGCATCAGGCCGGAGATGAGCGACAGGGTGGGAGCGACGAAGAGCGAGAAGATCAGCACGACCTGCCAGATCAGCGCCTGCGTCGGTTCCATGTAGTACCAGCCGAGCACGGACGCGATCAGCCAGGCGACGGGGATCAGCGAGCGGCGCAGATTGTCGTACATCTTCCAGCGGCCGAGCATGGACAGGCCGTTCGAGGGGCTGAAGATGTAGGGAAGGAGCTGCCAGTCGCCACGCGCCCAGCGATGCTGGCGCGAGGTCTCGACCTCGTAGCGGGTGGGGAAGTCCTCGACCAGCTCGACGTCCGTCACCAGCGCGCAACGCGCGAGCGATCCTTCGAGAAGGTCGTGGCTGAGAACCGCGTTCTCGTCGATGCGGCCCTTGATCGCCGCCTCGAAGGCGTCGACATGGTAGAGACCCTTGCCGGTGAAGGTGCCTTCCGAAACGATATCCTGATAGACGTCCGACACGGTGAAGACATAGGGGTCGATGCCGCGATTGGCGGAGAAGATGCGCTGGAAGGACGAGGCTTCGCTGCCGGTCGTCAGCGACGGGGTCACGCGCGGCTGCAGGATCGAGTAGCCCGACAGGATCTTCTGGTTCTTGGCGTCGATCACCGGACGGTTGATGGGGTGGTACAGCTTGCCGACAAGCTTGGTGACGGCATCGCGCATCAGGCGCGTGTCGCTGTCGAGCGTCATGACGTACTGGACGTTTTCCGGCACCTTGTCGGCGCCGGCGATGAACGTCGTGTCGCGATCGCCACGCAGGAGAAGGTTGAGCTCGTGCAGCTTGCCGCGCTTGCGTTCCCAGCCCATCCACGCGCCTTCGCCCTCGTTGTAGAGACGGCGGCGGTGCAAGAGATAAAAGCGGGTGCGGCCATCATGCGCGTAGCGCTTGGAGAGCGTCGCGATCTCGCCCTTGGCATAGTCCAGCACGTCGAGGTCCGCGTTCGTTTCCTCGGTCTGGCTGTCGGCCCAATCGCTGACCAAGGCGAAGTATATCTCGCCCTTGGGGTTTGCGAGGTAATGAACCTCGATATTGCGAACGAGTTCATCGACGTGATCGCGCTTGGAGATCAGGCAGGGGACGACGACGAGGGTGCGGGCGTCTTCGGGAACGCCGGAGAGGAACTCGTATCCGACCAGTCGCGACGGGGTCAGGAAGAAGGTCACGACGGTGTTGAAGAGGCCGGCCGCACCTTCCGAGGCGGGCAGGGCGAAAAGCAGCAGGATGATCAGCTTGGCGCCGGTCGGCATCTCCATCGGGCTAATGAAGTCGTAGACGAGCACCATGGCAAGGATGGTCAGAAGGATATTGGGCAGGGCGATGGCGAGCCAGCCCATGCGGCGCGCGATGCGCACCACCGACTGGACGAGCGTCGGCCGATAGCCGATCGCCTCCTCGAAGGCATCCGTCCTGTTGCCGACCAGGAAGTCGCCGACGTTGCTGGAATGGGGCTGGATATCGTCCGGTACGGGCTCCGTGCCCGTCCGGTTCTCTGTCCCGTCCTCCGGCACGATCGCGTCCGACGACGTGCGGGTCGGCACGGCACGGGTTCCAGCGGTCGTCTCGCTGGCTGGCGCGTCTGCGGCACCACCTGCAGCCATGGCGATCGCGCGCTGGGTGACGTCCAGCTCTGTCAGGCCGGAGCGCTTGGCGAGCCGTTCGATCGTCGTGCGGTACTTGTTGCGCGAGCCGAAATCGAGCGACATGTAATCGGAATGCTCGCGCAGCTCGGCATCGAGCTTGCTGACGCTTTCGAACCAGACGGCCCAGTCATTGTCGTCGATTTCGCGGAGCGAGCGGATAATGTTGCTCATCGTCGCGTTGCCGGACGACAGGCGGTTCTGTTCGGCGACCAGGGCGGCCTCGACATCGCTGCCGCGCTTTTCCAGTTGCTCCTCGAGCCAGGCGATCACGACGCGGCCGCTCTGCGAGCCGTCGCGCAGGCGGTAGAGAAGCTGGGCGACGAAGGAATTGTCGGCCGTCAGGTCTTCATAGTCCTTGAGAAGCGTCGCGGATTTGTCCGGATCGCTCAGGCGGACGATCTGGTCGGCGACATCGTTCGCCTTGTTGCGCATGGCCCGCGAGCGTTCGACGCGGATGGCGATGCGACGCAGATTTTCGATCAGGATGAAGCGCAGGATGGAGGGGAGGGCCCAGAGCTCGCCGATCTTGAACGTGGCATGCTCGTGGAAGCCTTCGACCATGGCGGTCAGGCTCTCGCGCGAGACGGTGGAATGCGTGTGGGCCGTATAGAGCCAGGCCAGCGCCATGGTGCGGGGAATGGACGAACCGGCGACGGGTATCGTCGGCAGCTGGCGATAGAACTTGCGGGGAAAGTCGCGCCGCACCTCCTGAATAGCCTCTTCCACGACATAATGGTTGTCGAGCAGCCATTCCGCCGCCGGCGTGATGGTGGCGCCGCCTTCCACGTCGGCCGCCGTGATCTTGTAGACCCGGAAGATCTCGCCTTCGTTCTCGCGATGACGCTGGTGGAACTCGAACGGGAAGAAGCTCGGCAGGCTCGTTGCGCCATCCCGTGCCAGTGCTGCCCCTGCCGCCCGAAGTTCGTCGTTCGTGAAATAGGTCGAACGGATCGAGTCGTTGGTGTCGAGGAGGGCGGGCTGGGCTTCGCGCGGCGAGGTCGTGTGTGTGTCTTGCAGGGCCATGGAGGGGGTTCTGGATCCAACCGTTGAGTTAAGATGAGGCGACTGTACGGGGCACAGTCGGTCGGCGTGAGGCGTGGCCTCTCATTCGGGCGCTTTCACGGCGCCGGTATCGTTTGCAGTTATACCACCGCCGGGAGAGACCGGCTTGGGCAATCCGCCACCACCATAACGCCGCTCCGCAGGACGCGGTTTGCAGAGACGATCTCCGCTGCCGACCGTTGAGAGAACCGATCGAATGTGCGGAAACTGAATTTAAGGCTTTGTTTTCTAGCGGGATGCCGGTGCGCTTGCAAGGTAAAGCGCGGCTTCGGCATGGCTTGAAACCGGTCTGGACGCCGGACGGGGACAGGCGCGGTCAAAGATGTTTTCGGATGAAATTCGATGACCGCCACCTCCCGGGCTCGAAGCGAAGCATGGCCGTTCTCTCGGCGCGACAACGCGGCTCAGGCAGTTTTGTTCCGTAAGCCATGCACAAAGTTCCGCGGTCTCGTCACATCACGTGACCTGGCCCATGATCCAGTCCCGGAAGGCGAGGCCCGCCTGGTTCTCCATCTTTCCTTCTGGCACGACGAGGTAATAGCTGTTCTCGGTCTTCATCGGCCGGTCGAACACCACGACAAGACGTCCGATGGCCAGTTCGTGCTCGATCAGATAGCGCGGCAGGAGCGCGAAGCCGAGCCCGGCGATCGCCGCTTCGATCACCATGGCGAACTGGTCGAAGCGGCTGCCGCGATAGGCGCTGCGCGCCGTCGTGCCGTTCGCCTCGAACCATTCCGCCCACATTTTCGGCCGGGTCGCGAGATGGAGCAAAGGTGCCCCGTCGAGATCGACAGGGGCGCCGGCTGGATGCCGCGCGAGAAGCTCGGCGCTTGCCACGGGCACGATGACTTCGCTGCAGAGATAGTCGCAGATCGCATGCGCCCAGACCGATTGCCCGTAGTGAATGGCGACATCGAAGTTTTCTTCTGCAAAGTCGAATGGCTGCGACCTTGCTGCGATGTTCAGGATCGTATCGGGGTACAGGCGGAGAAAGTCGGAGAGGCGCGGCGTCAGCCAGCGACTGCCGAAGGTCGGCAGCGTCGCGATCGACAGGGCATTGTCGGACCGGGCGGCACCCATGGCCCGCACCATCAACTCTTCCGATTGGCGCAGCAACCGGCGCACCTCGGGCAGAAACTTCTGTCCGGCATCCGACAGGATGACCCGCTGGCGGATGCGCTCGAACAGCAGCACGCCGAGCTGGCTTTCAAGATCCTTGATCTGGCGGCTGACGGCGCTCTGGGTGAGGCTGAGTTCGGCAGCGGCCTGCGTGAAGCTGCCGTGACGTGCGGCGCATTCGAACGCCTGCAGCGTGGCGATGTCGGGAACCAGTCGTCGGCTCAACTTCATTCCGCCCCCGCATGATCATAGTCAAAACAGTCGCAATCAAAGCGCATTTCGGGGTAGTATCATACGAAACCAGAATGATCAGCGCGCCACATCCTATCGTGACGCCATATCGTGAGGCAAGCTGCCATGACCGAGACGACCTTCGTTCAGAACGACGACATCCGTTCCGCCTTTTCCGCCGCCATGTCGGCCATGTACCGCACGGAAGTGCCGGCCTATGGCACGCTGATGGATCTCGTCGCCGAGGTGAACGGAGAGGTGCTGTCCTCGCATCCCGATCTTGCCGAGCGGCTTGCCGAAACCGATGCGCTGGAACGGATTTCGCAGGAGCGGCATGGCGCCATCCGGCTCGGGACGCCTGCGGAACTCTCGATGATGCGACGCGTCTTTGCGGTCATGGGCATGTTCCCGGTCGGCTACTACGACCTCAGCACCGCGGGTGTTCCTGTTCATTCCACGGCGTTCCGTCCCGTCGGTGCGAAGGCGCTGAGCCGCAACCCCTTCCGCGTCTTCACCTCGCTGCTGCGGCTCGACCTGATCGACGACGCGGACCTGCGGGCCGAAGCCGAGCGCGTGCTTGAGACGCGCGCGATCTTCACCCCCACTGCTGTCGCGCTGACCGAAAAGGCCGAGAGCGAAGGCGGTCTTGACGCTCAGGACGCCGCCGCGTTCGTCGAGGCGGTGCTCGAGACGTTCCGCTGGCACGACAAGGCGATCGTCGATGCGGGTCTCTACAAGCGTCTGCACGATGCGCATCGCCTGCTTGCCGACGTCGTCTCGTTCAAGGGGCCGCATATCAACCATCTGACGCCGCGCACGCTCGATATCGATGCGGTGCAGGCGCGCATGCCGGAGAAAGGCATTGCGCCCAAGGCCGTCATCGAAGGCCCGCCGACGCGGGCCTGCCCGATCCTTCTGCGCCAGACGTCCTTCAAGGCGCTGGACGAGCCGGTCTCCTTCCAGGACGAGACCGGCGCCTGGGTTGCCGGTTCTCACACCGCCCGTTTCGGCGAGATCGAACAGCGCGGCATCGCCCTGACGCCGAAGGGGCGGGCGCTTTACGATGCCCTGCTCGACCGCTCGCGCAACATTGTCCGCCCGGCAGCCGACGGCTCAAACGCCGCGGCCTACGAGCAGGCGCTTTCGGATGCGTTCAAGGATTTTCCCGACACGTGGGCGGGTATCCGCGCGGAGGGTCTCGGCTATTTCACCTACAGCCTGACGGATGCGGGCCGGCGCGTCGACATGTCCGGCGATCTCGACACGCGTCTTCGCGACGGGCTCGTGCGGTTCGATCCGATCGTCTACGAGGACTTCCTGCCGGTGAGCGCGGCCGGCATCTTCCAGTCGAACCTTGGCGATGCCGCCGCGCAGGATTTCTCCGCAAGCCCCAGCCAGCAGCAGTTCGAGGCCGATCTCGGCCAGGCGGTGTTGAACGAATTCGACCATTATGCCGAGATCGAAGCGGCATCGATCGCAGCCTGCCTTGCCGGCATTTCGGGACAGGCGACATCGCGCGCCGAGGCGGCAGAGTGACCGTGCGCGTCGTTCTGGGCGACGAGCATGTGCAGGCGCTGACGGCGCTGGTGGGCGAGCGCGGTTTCGTGTCCGACGCCGGCGATATGGCGGCCTACGAGACCGGCGCGCGTTACGATGCCGGCCGGGCGCTGGCCGTCCTGCGGCCGCGGACGACGGAAGAGGTGTCGGCCGTTCTTTCCTATTGCGTGCGACATGGCCTGCCGGTCGTGCCGCAGTCGGGCAATACCGGGCTCGTCTCCGGCTCGACGCCGGACGCGGCCGGCGGGCAGGTGGTGCTCAGCCTCGACCGGATGACCGGGCATTTCGTGCTCGATACCGACAATCGGTCGCTGGAGGCCGATGCCGGTCTGTTGCTGTCGGACGTCAACCGGCGGCTGGAGGCGTCCGGCCTGTTCTTTCCGATCGACCTTGGCGCCGATCCGCGCCTCGGCGGCATGATCGCCACCAATACCGGCGGCTCGCGTTTCCTGAAATATGGCGATGTCCGGCGCAATGTGCTGGGGCTGACGGTGGTGCTGGCCGATGCCGAGGGGACGATCCTCGAATTCGGGCAGGCGCTGCGCAAGAACAACACGGGCGTGGACTGGAAGCAGCTTTTCATCGGCACGTCCGGCGTGTTCGGCGTCGTCACCCGCTGCGTGCTCAATCTGGAACGCCTGCCGCTGCAGACCGCAACCGCCTATCTGGTGCCGGCAGGGCCGGAGTCGGTCATGCCGCTTCTGCGACGGATGGAAGAAAGACTGGGCACGACCCTGTCGGCCTTCGAGGGCATGTCGCGCAATGCCATCTCGGCGGCGCTCGATCATGTGCCGTCGCTGCGCAACCCGTTCCAGAACGGCGAAATCCCGGACTATGTGATCCTCGCCGAGGTCAGCCGGACGTGGCAGACGCGCGAAAGCGAGGAGCCTCTGGGCGATATGCTCGAATCCGTGCTGGCTGAAATCTTCGAGACGGAGGAGGCGCCGCTCGCCGACGCCTTCATCGGCCCGGCGCATGAAATGTGGGCTTTGCGGCATGCTCTGTCGGAAGGCGTCAAACAGTCCGGCCGCCTCATCGCCTTCGACGTCGCCTTCCGTCGCGGGGATATCATGGCATTCTGCGAGAGGATGAAGCGCGACATGCCGGAGCGCTTTCCGGAGGCGCGGATCTGCGATTTCGGCCATATCGGCGACGGTGGGGTCCACCTCAACATCGTCTTCCCGCGGGACGCGGAAGGGCTTTCCGACGGTTCGCTGGAAACGGCGCTTCGTGACTGGGTCTATGCCGTCGTCGTCGAGGATTTTGCCGGCAGCTTCAGCGCCGAGCATGCCATCGGCCGCAAGAACCAGCACTATTACGATCTCTATACGCCGCAGAAGATCAAGGACATGGCCTGCGGCCTTCTCCCCCTCACCTCGCCCGGCGGGCTCGGCACCGTTCGCTTCGGCTGATACAGTTTCAGGAGTTAAACCATGAATATCGCCCACAAGCCGCTCGATGTGGTTGCAGAGACAGGTCGATTGCTCGGCCTTCTCGGCGTCGATCCGTCCCTTCACACAGGCGGCGACATGGCGTCCTTCTCCCCGGTGACGGGTCAGGAGATCGCGCGCCTGAAAACCATCTCGGCAGACGAGACTGCCACGCGGATCGAGGCGGCGCACGAGGCCTTCAAGGCCTGGCGGCTGATCCCGGCGCCGCGCCGCGGCGAACTCGTCCGCCTGCTCGGCGAGGAGCTTCGCGCGCACAAGGCCGATCTCGGCCGCCTCGTGTCGCTCGAAGCCGGCAAGATTCCGTCCGAGGGCCTCGGCGAAGTGCAGGAGATGATCGACATCTGCGATTTCGCGGTCGGCCTCTCCCGCCAGCTCTACGGCCTGACGATCGCGACCGAGCGCCCGGGCCACCGGATGATGGAAACCTGGCATCCGCTCGGCGTCATCGGCGTCATCTCCGCCTTCAACTTCCCCGTCGCCGTCTGGGCCTGGAACTCGGCGCTCGCCCTCGTCTGCGGCAATGCCGTGGTCTGGAAGCCGTCGGAAAAGACGCCGCTGACGGCGCTGGCCTGTCAGGCCGTTCTCGAAAAAGCCATCAAGCGGTTCGGCGCGGACGCACCGTCCGGCCTGTCGTCCGTGCTGATCGGCGACCGGGGGATCGGCGAGGTTCTGGTCGATCATCCCAAGGTGCCGCTCGTGTCTGCCACCGGCTCCACCCGCATGGGCCGCGATGTCGGTCCGCGGCTGGCCAAGCGCTTCGCCCGCGGCATTCTGGAACTCGGCGGCAACAATGGCGGCATCGTCTGCCCGTCCGCGGATCTCGACATGGCGCTGCGCGCCATCGCTTTCGGTGCCATGGGCACGGCCGGCCAGCGTTGCACGACGCTGCGGCGGCTGTTCGTGCATGACAGCGTCTATGACGCCCTGCTGCCGCGCCTGAAAAAGGCCTATGGCAGCGTGTCCGTCGGCAATCCGCTCGAAAGCACGGCCCTCGTCGGCCCCCTGGTCGATCGCCCGGCTTACGAGGGCATGCAAAAGGCGCTTGAGGACGCCAAGGCACATGGCGGCAGCGTGACAGGTGGCGAGCGTGTCGATCTCGGCCACGCCGAAGCCTATTACGTGAAGCCGGCGCTGGTCGAAATGCCGGAGCAGGCAGGGCCGGTGCTGGAGGAAACCTTTGCGCCGATTCTTTATGTGATGAAGTACAGCGACTTCGACACGGCGATTGCGGCCCACAATGCGGTCGCGGCCGGCCTGTCCTCCTCGATCTTTACCCGCGACCTGCAGGAATCCGAGCGGTTCCTGTCGGCCGACGGATCGGATTGCGGCATTGCCAACGTCAATATCGGCACGTCGGGTGCAGAAATCGGCGGCGCGTTCGGGGGTGAAAAGGAAACCGGCGGTGGTCGCGAATCCGGCTCGGATGCCTGGAAGGCCTATATGCGTCGGGCGACCAACACGGTGAACTATTCGAAGGCGCTGCCGCTCGCCCAGGGCGTGTCGTTCGACATCGAGTAAACCGAACAATGGATAAGGGCGCGTTTGACGCCCTTATCCGTCAACTGGCTTCGGCCTTCGCCAAGGACAGCACGAAGGCGGCGAAGCGCTCGCCGGCCTCTTCCAGCGGGCCGCTATTGTCGATGGTGGTCAGATGCGGATCGCTCGTCATATCCGGCACCTGGCGGGCGAGCCGCTGGCGGATCTCAGCCTCGCTTTCCCGCGCGCGGGCAATCAGACGGGCGGCGATGACCTCCGGCGACGCAACGATATTGACGACAGCTACGCGCGGAAATGCCTCCCGAAATTTCTCAAGCACGGCGCGGCTGCCATTGGCCACGAGCGTGCGTCCGTCCTTGAGTTTGGCGTGACATGCGGCGGGAATGCCGTAGTGAAGGCCGTGGGCCTCCCAATGCACGGCAAACGCACCCTGCTCGGCACGGGCGCAAAACGCCTCGGGCGATATGGCTTCGTGATCCTCGCCCCCGGCGTCGTGCGCGCGCGTGATCACGCGGCGCACAAGCTCCACCTCGGTCGATCTCGTCTTCAGCCGGGTCATGGCATAATCGATGACGCTGTCCTTGCCGGCGCCGCTCGGGCCGACGACGACGATCATGGCGCCGGTGCCGCCTGTCGGGTGATCCGGGGTCATGCGACACGCCGCCCCTTGCGCCAGACGGAGCGGACGATGGGAACGCCACGTGGGCGCTCGACGCGCACGAGGTCGGCGCGGCGACCGATCGCGATCCGTCCCCGATCTTCCAGACCGACCGTGCGGGCGGGATTGTCGCTGACGAGCGCGATCGCTTTTTCCAGGCCGAAGCCCTCGATGGCATCGGCGAGCAGAAAAGGCGCGTGGATAAGGCTGAAGGGCACATAGTCGGAGGAGAGCACATCGAGCACGCCGCGCTCGGCAAGATCACGCGCAGCGATGTTGCCGGAGTGCGAGCCGCCGCGAACGACGTTCGGCGCGCCCATGAGAACGCTGAGGCCGGCATCGTGCGAGAGGTCGGCGGCCTCCAGGCTGGTCGGAAATTCCGCCAGCTTGACGCCGAGGTCGATCGATTCTTCGACATGGGCGACCGTGGCATCGTCGTGGCTGGCGATCGGGATGCCGCGGGCGGCGCAGAGCTCGGCAAGCGCGATGCGGTGGCGGGCGGAATTGCGTTCCGACAGCGCCAGCTGCTTCTCGACATAGATTGCGAAGGCCTCGTCCGAGAGGCCGCGCTTGATCTTGTAATAGAGGATGTACTGATCCATCGTCTGGAACTGGCGCTGGCCCGGCGCGTGGTCCATCAGAGAGACGAGACCGACCTTCGGATCGTCGCGGAAGGCGTCGAACTGGTCGAGCACATTGTCGGTCGAGACCTCGCAGCGCAGGTGGATGCGGTGATCGGCGCGCAGCCGGTTCTCATGCTCGGCCTCGGCCAGCGCATCGGCCATGGCGCGCATCTCGCCGGTGGCAAAGCCATCGTCGCCCTCCGCCGATCCCATGCGCAGACAATCGAAGACGGTGGTGATGCCGGAGGTGACGATCTGCGCGTCATGCGCCTGGATCGCCGCCATCTTCATCCAGCGCAGGCCCGGACGGGGGGAATAATGCGTTTCCAGGTGGTCGGTGTGCAGTTCGACCAGGCCCGGAATGAGGTAATCGCCCTCGAAGTCTTCTCCGGTGTGCAGCGAGCCGGTCGAGATATCGGCAATCTCGCCGTCGCGAACGAGGACGGATCCCTTGACGATTTCATCCGGCAGAACAATGCTGGCATTGGTGAAGATCTGCTCGATGGCCATCATTTCTCTCCTTCGATCGCGGCATCGCCCAGCGGCATCAGCGAGTGGACGGTAAAAGGACTGCCGCGCTTCGGCTCTATGAAGAGCGCAAGGGCGGTCACCGGCAGCGGCTTTCCGAGGAAACCGGCAAAGGCCTCTTCGAGTGCGGTGCGCATGGCGGGGCGCCGATCTTCCGGAACCTTGCCGGTCAGCGTCATGTGAAAGCGAAACGCGTCGAAGACATAGGGATAGCCCCAGGTTTCGAGATTCCGCCGCTCGGCCGGCGGCAGCGTCTCCGGCTTGCGCCGCTCCATGTCTTCGGGCGACAGGGCTGCCCGGAAGGGCTCGAACCGCCGCACGGTTTCGGCGGCAAAGCTCGCAAGCGCATCCGACGGCGCACCGGGAACGAGCGCGAAGAAAGGCCCGAGCTGTCCGAGCGTCAGGGACGGGATCTCGAACGGCTCGCTTTCGGCGGAGAACTCGTCCAGCGCTGCCAGCAGCTCGGCCTCCGTGCGGCCGGGCGCAAGTTCGAAGGGCGCCTTCAGCGTGGCGTGAAAGCCGTAGCGCCGTGGGTCTGCCGTCAGCGTGCCCAATTCTTCCGTCGAGAAACCGGGGACCTCGGGCGTCGGCACGCGACCATCGAGAAAGGCATCGCGGGAGAGCCAAGCTGATGCAGCCAGGGTCAGCGCGTCGTCTTTGGGGGGCGTGAAGTAAAGGGCGTAGCGCATCGCATCCTCATCCTGGCCGCTTCCGGCCTTCGCACGATCTTGCAAAGCCGTGGCAGTCTTTCCTGTTCCACATCATCCGAGCACCAGGAGACGCATGTCGAAGCAGATGTGGATTTGTACCGTCGTTGCGGCACGCGTGTCATTCTCGTGTGACGACGTCATGACATCGCGCCATGTTCCCACCTTCCGTCGCCTCGCCCGCGTTCCCCCGTCGGTATGCCGTCTTGAGAATCACGGAAAGTCGTCTTCCGCATGTCCTTAAAGCGCTTTCCCCGCCGGAGTCACCGGGGCGAATGCGCTCTCAAAGAAGCAAAGCCGCTATGCGTCAAATATGCCGCAGCCCGGGTATCGGTGCCTTTGTCTAAAAAGCTGTCATTCCGTCGGGAGATTGCCCAGGCCATCGATGGCGGCGATCACGACCGCCTCGAGCGGGCGATCGATATCGACCGTGACCACGAGGTCTTCGCCTGTCGGCGGTTCCAGCGTGGCCAACTGGCTGTCCAGCAATGTCGTCGGCATGAAATGGCCCGTTCGGTGGCCCATGCGGGATTCGAGGACGGCTCTGGTGCCGGTGAGATAGACGAAGGCGAGCCGCCCGCCCGCGGCTTGGCGCAGGTGATCGCGGTAGACTTTCTTCAAGGCGGAACAGGATACGACGACCGCGTGTCCCGCATCCGAACCCTCGTGCAGAGCCTTGCCGACGGCATCGAGCCACGGCCAGCGATCCTCGTCGGTCAGCGGCGTACCGGCCGACATCTTGGCGATGTTTTCCGGTGGGTGAAGGGCGTCTCCCTCGATGAAATCGGTTGCGAAAGCCTTGGCGATGGCCTCGCCGACGGAGCTCTTGCCGCAACCGCTCACGCCCATGACCACGACGGGCGCGGGAAGGTGGTTGGCGGCTGTCGCGTCGAGAGAGGTGTCGGGGGCGGAAGCCCCCGGTTTTCCCCCCCGTTTTTCCTGGCTGCTACCCTGCACTGTGATCATGCCATCTTTGCGTAGGCGGCAGCCATTTCGGCCATGCGCTTGATACGGATCGACGGCGCCTTGCCGGCGGTGCGGAAGGCCTCGAAACGCTCCAGGCAGACATCGGTCATCAAGGCCGTCGCGGGCTTCAGATAGCCGCGCGGATCGAAGTTCTCAGGCTTCTCCTTGAAGCATTTGCGGATCGTTCCGGTCATCGCAAGACGCAGGTCGGTGTCGATATTGACCTTGCGGACACCGAAGGGAATGCCGCGCTGGATTTCCGACAGCGGCACGCCCCAGGTCTGGGTCATCTCGCCGCCATAGGCGGTGAACAGGTCCTGCAGGTCCTGCGGCACTGTGGAAGAGCCGTGCATGACGAGGTGCGTGTTGGGCAGGGCCTTGTGGATTTTCTCGATCGTCTCGATCGACAGGATGTCGCCATCCGGCGCGCGGGTGAACTTGTAGGCGCCATGGCTGGTGCCGATGGCGACGGCAAGCGCATCGACGCCGGTCTTGGCCACGAAGTCGAGGGCCTGTTCCGGGTCCGTCAGCAGTTCCTCGCGCGTCAGCCTGCCTTCGAAACCATGCCCGTCTTCCTTGTCGCCCGCACCCGTTTCCAGATTGCCGAGGCAGCCGAGTTCGCCTTCGACCGAGACACCGGCCGCGTGGGCGATCTTCACGACTTCGGCGGTCACCGCGACGTTGTATTCATAGCTTGCCACCGTCTTGCCGTCGGCGAGCAGCGAGCCGTCCATCATCACGGAGGTGAAGCCGTTGGTGATGGCCGAGATGCAGGTGGAGGGCTGGTCGCCGTGATCGAGATGGAGGCAGATCGGGATATGCGGATATTCCTCGGCCGCGCCGAGGATCAGGTGCCGCAGGAAGCCGTCGCCGGCATAGGCGCGCGCGCCGCGGCTCGCCTGGAGGATGACGGGGCTGTCCGTCTTGTCGGCAGCTCGCATGACCGCCTGGACATATTCCAGATTGTTGACGTTGAAAGCCGGTACCGCGTAGTCGTTTTCGGCCGCATGATCCAGCAATTGCCGAAGGCTGATCAGTCCCATTCCCACTCTCCCCGTTGTGCCGGCCGCATTGTTCGCCGCCGCGATTTTCTCCGGGCGTCCTCTCGAGGTTACGTCGCCGTCCCTTGGAGCCGCTGCCGCCCGTTCCCTGTTGGTTGACCAGCATAAGGATCGCAACCGCTTTGGCAACGCTCAACGGTCAATCCGGTCGCTATTCGTCGCGGTGGTTGATTTTCTTTAGCTTTTGCTCACGGAAAAAGATGAAGAGACCGGAGGCGACGATCAGCGCGGCACCGATGACGACCGTCGGGCGTGGCGTGTCGCCGAAAAAGATCCAGCCGAAGACCACGGCCCAGAAAAGCAGCGTGTATTGCAGCGGCACGACGGTTGCGGCATCCGCGAGCTTCAGGGAACGGCTGACAAGCACATGGGCGAGCATGGCGACCACGCCGAGCAGGGCGGGAAGGAGAATGGTTGCGGGATCGAGCGGCTTCCAGCTGCCGGGAACGACGGCCATCCCGATCAGCGAAAAGACGAGAGAGCCGACGAACTGCCAGACCACCAATGTCGTATCCGGCGTGGTGCGCAAGGTGCGGCCGAGCATGATGGCAAAGGCGAAGCAGGCACTGCCGAAGAGTGCGACCAGGGCCGGAAGCGACAGGCTCTCGCGCGAAGGGTCGAGCGCGACGAGCACGCCGGCAAAGCCGATGAGGATCGCCGTCCAGCGCCGCCAACCGACCTTTTCGCCGAGCAGGAAGGGCGACAGCGCCGCGACATAGATGGGGGCCGCGAGCCAGTAGATCATCGCATCGGCGAGCGGCATGAAGCCGACGGCAAAGTAGAAGGCGGTGGCATCGATGGCAAAGAGCAGTGCCCGCAAGGCCTGCAGCCCCGGACGCTCGACGCGGATGACGCTCGATACGCCCCGGCGCAGAACGAGCGGCAGCAGCACGAGGAGGGCGGCGACACTGCGGATCGCCATCAGCTGCAGGACCGGATAGGTCTCGACCAGCCATTTTCCCATCGTGTCGTTCAGCGAGAACATCAGCATGCCCAGGAGCATGAAGACGATTCCAAGGCCGGCCGAATGTTGCAGGGTCGCCGGACAGGCCGGGGTGACAGGCGGAATGGCAGGCGGTTGGGGAGGCGCGGTGGACGACATGGCGGCTTGCTCGGCGGGATCGGAGATGAGGTCGGGGAGCAGGCCGGTGCGCGGGTCGGTGCGCGCTCGATCCGGCGCTGCAGGCCGCTCCGCCTGTTGCCACAAAAGGCAGGCATGATCCAGTGCCGGTTCGCGATGGTCTCATGACAAAAGGAAATGAGTTTACCCGTCGCGCGTGTCCCGACTTGACGTCGGGTGCGAGATGGATAGATAGTTCAGCAATCCCGCGCATACGACATCGACACTCGCGCGGGACGAACTTGGTGCCGGGCCCCTCTGGCGAGAGTTTTAACGGCGCTCTCGCGATGTCGGTACCGCCAGCACACTGAGCCGGCGGATGTAAATTCCCATGACAAAGAACGTCTTCACGACGATGCGTACCCGCGCGGGCACGACATCGGTCTTTGCGTATAACGCGTCCTCCCTCACCGGGGCGAACCCGGCTGCGGATGCGGCTGCAAACGGGGGAGCAGGCGCATGACCCCCTCCACCGAGACCCCGACCCTCAGCTATTTCACCTGGGCCTTCATCGTCACCGGCGTCGGCCTTGCGCTCGGCGCCTGGCTCGGCTGGAACGAGACCGGCACGATCGGCGGCATGGCCACCGTCTTCTTCATCTGTACGGTTCTCGCCGTGCTCGAAATCTCGCTGTCCTTCGACAATGCCATCGTCAACGCCAACAAGCTCAAGGACATGACGCCGGTCTGGCAGCAGCGCTTCCTGACCTGGGGCATCCTGATCGCCGTCTTCGGCATGCGGATCGTCTTCCCGCTCCTGATCGTGGTCATCGCCGCCGGTATCGGCCCGATCGATGCGATCATCCTCGCGGCCGCAAGGCCGGACGAGTATGCGCGCATCATGAACGACGCCCACCTGCCGATCGCAGCCTTCGGCGGCACCTTCCTGATGATGGTCGGTCTCTCCTACTTCTTCGACCATGACAAGAAGATCCACTGGATCTCGTTCATCGAAAAGCGTCTGTCGGCGGCAGCCAGCATCAAGGGCGTCGAAATCGCCTTCGTCCTCATCCTGATTCTCGCCTTCTCCGCACTGATCCCGGACGAT
This sequence comes from Rhizobium sp. PP-F2F-G48, assembly GCF_004342335.1. NCBI lineage: Bacteria > Pseudomonadati > Pseudomonadota > Alphaproteobacteria > Hyphomicrobiales > Rhizobiaceae > Rhizobium > Rhizobium sp. PP-F2F-G48. The sequence goes on from NZ_SLVH01000004.1 coordinate 121,306, forward strand.
GCGGCGACGCCGGACGTCGAAAGCACCACCTTCGTCTTCTCCGCCATCTATGGCCTCGTGACCTTCCTTGTCGTCGAAGTCATCGGTGGCCTGCTCGATGCGTCGCAGAGGACGATGAGCGAGGCGGCAAAGGGCGGTCTCGGAGCGTTCATCTATCTCGAAGTGCTCGATGCCAGCTTCTCGTTCGACGGCGTCATCGGCGCCTTCGCCCTGACGCAGAACCTGTTCGTCATCGCTATCGGTCTCGGTATCGGCGCCATGTATGTGCGTTCCATGACGATCATGCTGGTGGAGAAGGGGACGCTCGCGGAATATCGCTACCTGGAACACGGTGCGTTCTACGCGATCCTGATCCTGTCGGTGATCATGTACGTCCAGACGCTGGTGCATATCCCGGAAGTCATCACCGGGCTCGGCGGCGCGACGCTCATCGGCATCGCTCTCTGGTCGTCCATCCGGTATAACCGGAAGCATCACCCCGTGGGCGCAGACGCCGTCTCCCCTCATTGAGGATCGGCGGCAAAAGCCGCTTTTACGTTTTATTCTGCAACAGCCCGCGGTTCGAAAGGATCGCGGGTTTTTCATGTGCCGTGACCGACGCCACCCCCCGCACAAAAGCAAAGCCCGCCGGTCCGTCATGGACCTGCGGGCTTTCTGCAGCCCGGGATAGATCATCCCAGGCGGAGTATCGGATGCGACATCCTGTCGATAGCCGTTTCGAAGGGGGTATCAGCCGCGGCGATAGGGAGCCGGGAAGCTGGTCGGGTCGATGCCGAGGGTGCTGAGGTCGCGGGCCTGGGGGCGACGGCCGCCTTCGATGGCTGCTGCTGCTGCGGATGCGGCGCCGATAACGGCAAAGGCACGGCCGAAAATGTTACGCTTGCTGGTCATTCTCTTCGTCTCCTGTTTTCGTCTTGTGTGACCTTAAGATGGGCCTTCCAAGCCGCTTTCACAACGTACAAGAGTTCATTGCAGCCATGCGTGGCAAGCAAGACGGAGGTCTTAAGAGATCGTTACTTTGCAAGGCAGCGCAACGATAGTGCCGAACCTGTGTATCTTTACAGGAATTAAACCGATTATATTTGCTGGTGAGCGCTGAACGAAAAATGGCCGGATGCTTCGGGGCATCCGGCCATTCATGGTTTCAAGAGGTGGTTTCGATCAGTCTTCGCTGGCGGCGAGCTGCGAGAGCACCTGGCCGCGGCCGCGGGCCCGCAGGATCAGGGGGACGATCAAAGCGAGCGCTGCGATGATCAGCAGGACCGCGGCGATCGGCGAGGTGAAGAGCACGCTCGGATCGCCCTGGCTGATCGCCAATGCCCGGCGCAGCTGTTGCTCGGCGAGCGGCCCGAGAATGAGGCCGACGACGACAGGGGCGATGGGATAGCCGAGGATGCGCATGACATAGCCGAGAAGGCCGAAGGCGAGCAGCATGCCGAGTTCGAAAACCGACGGATTGGCGCCGATGGTACCGAGCGTCGCGAATAGCAGGATGCCTGCATAGAGCCAGGGCTTCGGGATGGTCAGCAGCTTTACCCAGAGACCGACCAGCGGCAGGTTGAGGACGAGCAGCATGAAGTTGGCGATCAGCAGCGAGGCGATGAGGCCCCAGACGAGCTGCGGATTGGTCGCAAACAGCAGCGGGCCCGGCTGCAGGCCGTATTGCTGGAAGCCGGCGAGCATGATGGCGGCGGTGGCCGTCGTCGGCAGGCCGAGCGTCAGCAGCGGCACCAGGGTACCGGCGGCGGACGCATTGTTGGCGGCTTCCGGTCCGGCGACGCCTTCGATCGCTCCTTCGCCGAATTCCTCCGGATACTTCGTCAGTCGCTTTTCGGTGGCGTAGGAGAGGAAGGTGCCGATTTCGGCACCGCCGGCCGGCATGGCGCCGATCGGGAAGCCGATCAACGTGCCGCGCAGCCAGGGCTTCCAGGAGCGGGCCCAATCCTGCTTGGTCATCCAGACCGAGCCCTTGACCGCCTCGACCTTGTCCGGCCCGGTGGCGCCCTGTGCCGCGATGTAGAGCGTCTCGCCGATCGCGAACATGGCGACGGCCAGCGTCGTCACCTCGATGCCGTCGAGCAGATCCGGGACACCGAAGCTCATGCGGGCCTGGCCCGTCAGCTGGTCGATGCCGACGATGGCAAGCGCAAAGCCGATGAAGAGCGAGGTGAGACCGCGCAGCGTCGAATCGCCGAAGGCCGAGGAGACGGTGACGAAGGCGAGGACCATGAGCGCGAAATATTCGCGCGGGCCGAAGACGAGCGCCACCTTGACCACGAAGGGTGCGATAAAGGCGAGACCGATGGTGGCGATGAGGCCGGCGACGAACGAGCCGATGGCGGCCGTGGCAAGCGCGGGCCCGCCGCGCCCTTTCCGGGCCATCTTGTTGCCCTCCAGCGCGGTCACGATGGAGGCGCTTTCGCCGGGCGTGTTGAGCAGGATCGACGTGGTGGAGCCGCCATACATGCCGCCATAATAAATGCCTGCGAACATGATCAGCGATCCCGCGGGATCGAGCCGGTAGGTCACGGGAAGCAGGAGCGCCACCGTCAGCGCCGGACCGATGCCCGGGAGAACGCCGACCGCGGTGCCGAGCGTCACCCCGACGAGCGCGTAAATCAGGTTCATCGGCTGCATGGCAATGCCGATGCCCTGGAGCAGGAATTCGAATGTCGACATGACGCTCTCTTATAAGAAGAGGTGTTCGAGCGGCCCTGCCGGCAGCGACAGCTGCAGGAGACCGGCGAAGATGAGCCAGACGGCGAGACAGAGAAGAATGCCGACCGGAATGGTGATCCACAGCTTGCGCCGGCCGAAGCCCGCGGCCGTGAAGGCAAAGAGCAGGCCCGTGGCAACGGAGAAGCCGACCGTGCGCAGGAAGAGCATCTGCAGGACGAGGCCCCCGACGATCCAGGCGACCGGCGGAATCTCCTGGCGTTCGCGTGTCGGAAACTCGTTGCGGAAGGCGGCGACGGCCGTCCAGATGGCGAGACCGAGAAGACACCAGGCGATGACGAAGGGAACGGTGGCGGGGCCGATCTTGGAGTAATTGGCCATGGCCGAAAGGCGGGAGCTATCCCAGAAGATCAGGCCGGCAAGGGCCCCGAGGAAGACCGCAACTGCAAGCGCCGCCCTGTCGGGGCGGCGCGAGCTTGCGCTGGGGGTGCGCGAGACGTCGCTCATTGAACGAGGCCGATTTCTTTAAGGATGGTTTCGGTTGCCGAGACGTCCTTGGCGAGCTGTGCCTTGAAGGCGTCGCCCGAGAGATACGTATCCTGCCAGCCCTTGGTCTTCAGCGTTTCCTGCCAGGAGGCGGACTTCACCATCTTTTCGACGTCGGCTGTGACGGCGGCCTTCTGTTCGGCGGAAAGGCCGGGTGCAGCGGCGACCATGCGCCAGTTCTGCACGACGACGTCGAGGCCGCTTTCCTTCAAGGTCGGTGCTTCGACGCCGGCGATCTTCTCGGCGCTGGAGACGGCGAGAAGGCGCAGCGTGCCGGACTTCACCTGCGATTCGAATTCGCCGTAGCCGGAGATGCCGGCGGTGACCTGGTTGCCGAGGATGGCTGCGAGAGCCTCGCCGCCGCCCGAGAAGGCGATGTAGTTGATCTTGGTCGGATCGACACCGGCGGCCTTGGCGATGAGGCCGACCGCGATGTGGTCGGTGCCGCCGGCCGAGCCGCCGGCCCAGGACACCGAACCCGGATCCTTCTTCAGCGCCTCGACGAGGTCGCCCATGGTCTTCAGCGGCGATTCCGCGGGGACGACGATCGCTTCATATTCGCCGGTCAGGCGGGCGATCGGCTCGACTTCGCTCAGCGAAACCGGCGACTTGTTCGTAAGGATGGCGCCGACCATGACATAGCCGCCGACCAGCAGTGCGTTGGGGTTGCCGGCCGACTGGCTGGCGAACTGGGCGAGACCGATGGTGCCGCCGGCGCCGGGCACGTTCTGAACCTGGACGTTGCCGGCGATCTTTTCCTGCTGCAGGGCGGTCTGCATCGAGCGCGCCGTCTGGTCCCAGCCACCGCCGGGGTTTGCCGGGGCGATGATGGTGTAGTCGGCTGCGGCCGCCGGAAGCGCCATGGCCCCGGCGATCAGGGATGCAATGAGAAACTGTTTCAAGGTGACGTCCTCCGTCAGCGCGTGTGCGCGCTTTGCTTCGATTGTTGACGCGAGGAGTTTTGGAAACAGGCGCGCGGCCAAGATCGACACGATCCTCGCTCCGACTGTTTTGGGTGAGACACTCCTCCGCACCGCTTCGTCACCGCCTCCACGCTGACGAACACCAGTAAGCCACCATAATAAGCTGACATCAACCTGACATCCATGCATCCAGCGCATAACACAGCGTCGATCGCACGAGATTTCCGGGTGGCAGGCGGCTGTTCTCGGAGAAAGCCCGGCGTTTTCGCCGTCAGAGGCTAGCGAAGACCGAGCACGTCCTTCCAGCGGGCGATCAGACGGGCGCGCTTCACCTGGTCGAGATAGACCATCAGGCCGGGGCTGACGGGAACGGGGCGCAGCTGCGCGCCGAGAATGTCCTGGAGGGTGCTCGCCGTGTTGTCGCCGGCCACCTCCGGATTGACGGCGGCGATGTGGAGTTCGCGCGCCATGATCGACTGACCCTCGGCCGACATGAAGAATTCGAGATAGCGGCGTCCGAGTTCGGGTGCGGCGGCGGCCTCCGGCACGAGGCCGATCCTCGAGATGACGACCGTGTAGTCGGTCGGCAGGATGATGCCGAGATCGGGATGATGTTCGGCCCAGTCGGCCGCATAGGACCCGACGATGTTGTAGCCAAGCAGGAAACGGCCGTCGGCGACCCGCTCCAGAATGTCGGAACTCGTCGCGTAGAGCTTGACGCCGGCCTCGCCCATCGCGCGGATCACCGACCAGATATCGCTGAATTGCTCCTGGTCGCGCGCCATGAACAGAAATCCGACGCCGGAGCGCTCGATGTCGTAGGTGCCGATGCGGCCACGGGCTGACTGTCCCGCATCCTTGAGGAAACGGACGAACTCGGCCCGCGTCGAGGGCGGCTTGCGCCCGACGAAACTCGGCTTGTGGTAGACGAACACGGCCGGCTCGAATGTCAGCGCATAGGCCGTGTTGCGCCAGTTGGCCCAGGCCGGCCAGGAGCGCGAGAGCGGCAGATTGCTCGGCTGTGCATAGCCGTCATTGGTGAGCTTTACCTGTAGGTCCATGGCCGAGGAAAAGGCGAAATCCGCCGTCTTCTGCCCGGCATCCGTTTCCCGAACGATCCGGTCGTAGATCTCGCCGGTCAGCATGTTTTCGTGACGAACGGCAATGTCGGGATTGGCGTCTTGGAAGCCCCGGATCAGCGGCTGCGCAAGAGGATCGTCAAGCGAGGAGTAGACGTCGAGGATGGGTGCATCCGCCCGGCCGGATCGGGCAGGAAAGAAATCGGGCGCAGCCGCCGCATCGATCGCACCGGCGAGAAACAGGAGGATGGCGGCAGCGCGGCTGTACATGAGCGGGAGTGTGCGCCAGCGCCCGCTGCCGCACAAGTGTCGCGGTTACGGGTTCCGTTGCCTTTCCAGCCTCATGGCCGAATATCGTTTTGCCTGTGCCCGGACTTATTCTAGGATTGGCGGGGTCGAGGAGCCGCCGCGTTTTGAGAATTCTTCTGGTCGAAGACAACAAGGTCCTGTCGGAGGGGCTTGCCGCCATTCTTCGCGGCAGCGGCTATGCCGTTGACGTCGTGCGCGACGGCGCTTCGGCGGACGCGGCCGCGGCGACGGAGCGTTTCGACCTCGTGATCCTCGACCTGACGCTGCCGGAGATGGACGGGCTCGACGTGCTGCGCTCCATGCGGGCGCGGCAGAACCGATCGGCCGTGCTGATCCTCACCGCCCGTGGGAGTGCGGAGGAAAAGGTGCGCGGCCTCGATCTCGGTGCCGACGACTATATGATCAAGCCGTTCGATATCGGCGAGTTCGAAGCGCGCGTCCGCGTCCTCCTGCGGCGGCAGGCGGGTCTGCGTTCCTCCATGATCTCCTTCGCCTCCGTTTCGCTGGATCTGACCTCGCGGACCTTCTCGTCCGACGGCGTTCCCATCGATATTCCCTCGCGTGAAACAGGCCTTCTGGAGATCCTGTTCATGCGGGCCGGCAAGGTGGTGGCCAAGGATGCCATCATGCAGTCGCTGACGGCGTTCGACGACGATCTCAGCCCCAACGCCATCGAGCAATATGTCAGCCGCCTGCGCAAGCGCCTGTCCCCCTATGGGCTGACCGTGCGCACGGCGCGCGGCATCGGCTACTATCTCGACAAGGCGGACGCGCCGGCAGAGCCTGCACCGGAGACGCGATGAGCGGCGTGCGTGCGGCACATTCGCTGCGCCGGCGGCTGCTCGCCTGGCTGCTGGCGGCCACCGCCGTCATCGGCATCATCGCGCTCGGTGACACATACCGGGAAGCCGTGAAGACGGCGAACAGCGTGTCGGACCGCGTGCTGGCGGGATCCGCGCTCGCAATCGCCGATCGCGTCGTCGTCGCCGAGGACGGCACGCTCGAGGTCGATATGCCCTATGTCGCGCTGGAAATGCTGACCTCGGCTGCACAGGACCGGGTGTTCTACCGGGTCGACGGGCCGCCCGGCCACTTCATAACGGGCTATCGCACCCTGCCCGGCATCGCCGAAATGCAGGGGCGGCAGGCCGTCTACCTCGATTCGGATTATCGTGGCGAGCCGATCCGCATTGCAGCGCTGGAGCGCTCGGCCTCGACCGGGATCAACTCCCTGCCCTTCGTGGTGACGGTGGCGGAAACCACGGTGGCGCGCCAGCAGCTCGCCCGCGCGCTGCTGTTTCGCTCGGCGCTGCGGCTGTTTCTTCTGATCTTCGGCGCGGCGGCCATCGTCTGGATCGCCGTTACATTGTCGCTTCGTCCGCTCTACCGGCTGGGCGACGCGATCGCCGAGCGCAGCCCCGACGATCTCCGTCCGATCCGGCAGTCTGTCCCGCGGGAGGTGGAGGGGCTGGTCGAAACGGTCAATTCCTTCATGGTGCGGCTGCAATCGGCGCTCGATGCCATGCGGCATTTCTCGGGCAATGCGGGCCATCAGCTGCGCACGCCGCTTGCCGTCGTGCGGACGCAGCTTGCGCTGGCGGCCCGGTCCGAAAAGCCTGAGGACATCAAGACCTTCATCGCTCGCAGCGATGAGGCCGTCGGGCATGCCGAGCGGATTCTGGCGCAATTGCTGCTGCTTGCGAAGATCGACGCGACGGGATCGGGATTTGCGACGGCGCTCCCGCCGATGGACCTGATGGGGGTGGCGCGGGAGATCACGGCGGAATACGTGCCCCGCGCGGCCGATGCCGGCATCGACCTCGGCTTCGAGGGCGAGGGGACGGCGTCGATCGCGGCGGAACCGCTGCTGATCGGCGAACTCCTGCGCAATCTCGTGGAAAATGCGCTCGCCTATGCCGGGCAGGGCGCCGAGGTGACGGTGAGGGTGGGGCATGCCGCGGGCGTCGTGCTGCTCGATGTCGAGGACAACGGCCCCGGCATTCCGCCGGAACGATTGCCGGCCGTGCGCCAGCGCTTTGCCCGGGGGGAGAGCGAGGCGCCCGGTCTCGGGCTGGGACTGCCGATCGTCGAGGAGATCGCGGTTCGCTTCGAAGGCCGCCTTTCGCTGGGTCCGGCGGTGACAGCCGAGGGCAAGGCCGATCACGGTCTGAAGGCGAGGGTGACCTTTCCCGCGATTGTCGACGGCACGTGAACTCGCGGTCCTAAACGCGACCATTCGAAGGCGTGGTGATCCGATCAGCGGATTTCATTGGTCACGTCAAGGCAATCGCGGCAATCTCCGCAGCCATCTCTTGAAGGCGTCGATGGTGTCTGACGCTCGAAGAGGCGTGCGTCGATCCGGGAGCCTGCTCATGCGTGTCACATCCGATCTTACCCGTCATCTCAAGGACCCGCGGATCCTTGCCGAAGCCGAGGTGACGGGCGCGGCCTTCGAGGTGCGGAATCCCTCCAACGGCGTTCTGCTGGCCATCCTGCCGGATATGGGCGTTCCGGAAACGCGCGCCGCGATCGAGCGGGCGGCATTGGCGCAGCCGGCCTGGGCGGGGCTTCCGGCCAAGGATCGCAGCCAGCTCATGCGGCGCTGGCACGATCTCGTTCTCGCGCATATCGACGATCTCGCCGCGATCCTGACGGCCGAGATGGGCAAGCCGCTTGCCGAGGCCCGGTCGGAGGTGCAGCACGCCGCCGCCTATATCGAGTGGTATGCGGAAGAGGCGAAGCGCGTCTATGGCGAGACCTTCCCGGCACCCTCCACCGACCGGCGGATGTTCGTGATCAAGCAGCCGGTCGGCATCGTCGGCACGATCACGCCCTGGAATTTCCCGGCCTCCATGGTGGCGCGCAAGGTCGCGCCGGCGCTGGCGGTCGGCTGCCCCGTCATCCTGAAGCCGGCCGAACAGACGCCACTCGTTGCCGTCGCGCTGCACCGGCTGGCGCTCGATGCCGGTTTTCCCCAAGGCGTCTTCCAGCTCGTTCTTGCGAGCGAAGGCCAGGCGGTCGGCTACGAGCTCTGCACCCACCCGAAGGTCCGCAAGATCAGCTTTACCGGCTCGACCGAGGTCGGGCGGCTTCTGATGCGGCAGTGCGCCGACCAGATCAAGAAGGTTAGCCTGGAGCTCGGCGGAAGCGCGCCGTTCATCGTCTTCGATGACGCGGATATCGATGCCGCGGTGGATGGCGCCGTGCAGGCGAAGTTCCGCAATGCCGGGCAGACCTGCACCTCGGCCAACCGGATCTACGTCCAGTCCGGCGTCTACGATGCCTTTGCGGAGAAGCTCGCGGCCCATGTCGCCGATCTTGAGGTCGGGGACGGCTTCGAGCCCACCGTTTCGGTCGGCCCGCTGATCGACGAGGCGGCGTTGCGCAAGGTGGCGCATCATGTGGAGGATGCGACGCTGCGCGGGGCGCAGGTGCTCTGCGGCGGCGGCCGGGTCGGCGAGACCGGCACCTTCTTTGCGCCGACGGTGCTGACCCATGTCGATCACGGCATGCTGGTCGCCTGCGACGAGACTTTTGGCCCGGTCGCGCCGGTCATACGGTTCGAGACGGTCGAGGATGTGATCCGTCAGGCGAACGACACGATCTATGGCCTTGCCGCCTATTTCTACGCCACGGAGCTGCGCAAGGTCTGGCGGGTGGCGGAGGCACTGGAATACGGCATGATCGGGATAAATACCGGCCGCATGTCGTCGGAGGCAGCACCCTTCGGCGGGTTGAAACAGTCGGGGATCGGCCGCGAAGGATCGCGTCATGGCATGGAGGATTATCTCGACATGAAATATCTCTGCATGGGCAATATCTGAAACGCGTCGCCCCTGGGCGCGTCCCCTCATGCGGATGGAGACGAAGATGGCGTATCTCGACCGGGACCGGGCGGCACGGCTCATGGCGGCAGCCGGGCTCGATGCGCTTCTTCTGTTCACGCCCGAAGGCTTTACCTATGCGACGGGAGCGAGCCCGGGTGTCGGCACGATGTGGCGGCGGGCCGGTGCCGTCGCGGCCCTCGTGCCGGCAGACCCGGCTCTTGCCATCGGTGCCGTGGTCAGCGACCTTTTTGCAGAAAGTTTCCGGGCATCGAGCGCGGTCACGGATATCCGCGTCCACCCGCTTTGGGTGGAGACCGCGGATATCAGGCCGCATGACGGGGCCCTGCCTGTGCCAAAGCTCATTGCCGCCGCTTGGGCCGGCGCAGGCCGGGATTCAGGCTTTGCGCGGCCGGAAACGTTCGATGCGTCCCACGGATTTCGGCTGGCCGGCGATCTCCTGGCGTCGCGAAAACTGCAGGCCGCGCGTGTCGGCGTCGAACTCGATAGCCTTTCGGTCTCGGATTTCGGCCTGCTGACGGAGGCTTTGCCCGATTGTCGGCTGATGGATGGCAGCGACGTGCTGCGGCGGTTGAAGATGGTGAAATCGTCGCAGGAGATCGAGCACCTGCGAACGGCCGTCCGGCTGTCGGAGATCGGGATCGGCGCTCTGGCCGCAGCGATCGCCCCCGGACAGACGCGCGATGCGCTGGCGCACGTCTGGACGTCGGCGGTTCAGACGGCAGCGCGCGTGCAGGATATCCGCAATCTCACCGGTCACTGGGAATATGTGTCCGTCGGGGAAAATCCATGGTCGCGCGGCGGCGTGGTGGAGACCGGCTCCCTGATCAAGGTCGATGTCGGTTGCCTCGTCCAGGGCTATACCTCGGACACCGGCCGGACATTCGTTTGCGGTGAACCCACCGCGATGCAAAGCAGGCTATTTGATGCGCTGTCGCAGGCCTTCGATGCAGGGCTCGCGCACATCCGGCCGGGCAACGAGATGCGGACAGTGCATGAGGCTGCGACCGCCGCGATGGCGGGAGCCGGATTTCCCGGTTTTACGCGCGGCCATTTCGGACATGGGCTGGGCGCCGGGCTCGGCAGCGAGGAATGGCCGTTCTTCTCTGCAACCAGCGGTGTGGTGCTGGAGCCAGGCATGGTCGTTGCCTTCGAGACGCCCTGGTATGTCGATGGCGTCGGCGGCATGATCATCGAAAACCAGTTGCTGATCACGCCGGAGGGTCATGAGGTGATGAACGACCTTCCCTCACATTTGATCTCTGTGTAGCGGAAAACGCATAGCCGGCTTTACAGTCTGTCGCTCAAGCTCTTGATGGCTTGGAGATCCTCGCGAAACCGGTCGATCTCCTCGCGCTTGCGCCCCTCGTCGGGGATGCGCAGGAGGTAGGACGGGTGGACCGTGGTGTAGAGCGCGCGGCCATCGTCGAGCTCGACCTTGCGGCTCCGGTAGTCGCCCAGCCGCTCGGCATGGTCCATGACGGATGTCAGCGCGGTTGCGCCCATCGCCACCACCAGTTTCGGCTGGATCAGGTCGAGCTCCAGCTTGAGCCACCAGCGACAGGCGCGGATTTCGCCCATATTCGGCTTCTGGTGGATGCGGCGCTTGCCGCGCGGCTCATATTTGAAATGCTTGACGGCATTGGTGACATAGGCCGTTTTTCGATCGAGGTCGACCTCGCCGGCGATCGTGTCGAACATCCGTCCGGCGGGGCCGATGAAGGGACGTCCCGCGAGATCCTCCTGGTCGCCCGGCTGCTCGCCGACGAACATGAGTTTCGCATCCTCTGGCCCCTCGCCGAACACGGTCTGCGTCGCCTTGCAGGAGAGCGGACAGCGGGTGCAGTCGCGCGCCTCTGCCCGCGCGGCCTCCAGCGTGCCGGGAATGGCGGTGTTCTCCTCGGTCTTCGGCATGGCGGCCTCGCGCACCTTGGCGTGGAAGGCCGGCGGGTCCTTCATCGCCTGTCTCGCCATCGCCCGCACCTTTTCCTCCGCGCCGGCGATCAGACCGGGGATGAGGTCGGCTTCGGGCAGGTTTTTCCAGTATTTCTTCGGCATTTCCGACTGCATGGCTTTCACCTTCAGCCGCGCCGGATTGAAGATGTTGCTGTAATAGGTGCGCCACAGCGTGTCCGCGTCATCGGTCAGCTTGGGGTCTTCCGCCGGCTCGGACGTTACCGTCAGTGTGGTTCCATTCCAGGCGGCGGAGCCTTTCGGCGTGGCGATGATCCAGTCCATGTCCGTAAAGCGCCGCTGGAAGAAAGGGGCAACGCGGGCGACAATGAAATGATCCGGCTCGAACCAGGCGAAAAACCGGCGGCGGCCGATCGTCAGGCTGCCGGCCTCCAGAGCGATCGGGCTGGCGATCACCTCCATGACATCCCCGCCCGATGCGCCTGTCGTCGCGATTCCGGCCCCGATCTCCTTGAAGCGGACGAAGGCTTTCATCTTGTGACTGTCGCGCCGAACGGATTTCTCCATGGCATTGAGCCGGACGATATCCGCATCGGAGACGATATCGAGCAGGTTTCGCTCGGCCTGCAGGCGCCAGAGCGTGCGATAGAGGAGAGTGAAACGGCCGGGATCGGAATGGCAGATCACGGTTTCGGCAAGCGCCATGAAGGCGCGGGGAACGGTGATCTCCGGCCTTGCTTCCTCCGGTTTCCGCTCCGGGTCGGGCTGCGCCGGCGGCGGGTCGGCAAAGAGATCGGTGGCGCCCTGCTTGTCCCGCCAGTCCACGGCGGCGGGTGATAATCCCGCCTTGAGGAGCCGGCGAGCGGCCTCCCGCCATTCGCCGAAATCGCCCTTCCCGTCGAGCATGACGGTTTGTCTCTCAACCTCGAGCGGCGGCATCAGAGAAGGACCAGCTGTTCCGGTTTTGGCTCGAACATCGTGCGCAGATCCGGACGGTCGATGAGGCGGGACGGCGTCCAGCCTTCCGCAACGATGAAGGCCTGGACCTTTTTCAGCGAGACTTTGAGGCGAACGAGATCGTCCAGGCGCAGAGTGCGATATCGGCGGGCGGTGAGGATGGCGCGGACGATCTTCGCGCCGAAACCGGGAACGCGCAGCAGCATTTCACGATCGGCCTTGTTGATATCAACCGGAAAACGCTGCCGGTTGGCGAGCGCCCAGGCGAGCTTCGGGTCCAAATCGAGGTCGAGCATGCCGTCGGGCTGATCGCGGGTGATCTCCTCGATGCCGAAGCCATAGAAGCGGTAGAGCCAGTCGGCCTGGTAGAGCCGGTGCTCGCGCATCAAGGGCGGCTTGACGAGGGGCAGGTTGCGCGAGGCATCGGGAATGGGGCTGAAGGCGGAATAATAGACCCGCCTAAGGCCGTAGCTGCCGTAAAGCCGGGCGCTGGTACCGAGGATGACGCTGTCGTTCGCCTGGTCGGCGCCGACGATCATCTGCGTGCTCTGTCCGGCCGGGGCGAAGCGCCGTGTGCGCTTGGTCTGAAGCGTCGGGTCGCGCATCTCCTCGATCTTCAAGCGGAGATCGCCCATCGACTTGCGGATACCCGCCGGTCGCTTCTCCGGCGCATAGCGCGTCAGGCCCGCATCGGTCGGCAGTTCGATGTTGATCGACAGGCGGTCCGCATAGAGCCCGGCCTCCTCGATCAGCGCCGGGGAGGCTTCCGGGATCGATTTCAGGTGGATATAGCCGCGGAAATTATGCGTCACGCGCAGTTCGCGGGCGATCCGCACCATCTCCTCCATCGTGTGGTCCGACGAACGGATGATTCCGGAGGATAGAAACAGGCCTTCGATATAGTTGCGGCGATAGAATTCGAGCGTCAGCCAGACGACTTCCTCGACCGAAAACCGCGCGCGCTCGACATTGCTGGATGACCGGTTGATGCAATAGGCGCAGTCGTAGATGCAGAAATTCGTCATCAGGATCTTGAGCAGCGAAATGCATCGCCCGTCCGGCGCATAGGCGTGACAGATGCCCGATCCCTCGGTGGAGCCGAGCCCGCCGCTTGCGGACGAATTGCGTTTCGTCGTGCCGCTGGAGGCGCAGGATGCATCGTATTTGGCAGCATCCGAAAGGATGGCCAAACGCTCTTTCAGCGATTTCTTCATGGTGTTCTACATATGTTCTTTTTCCCGAAACGTCAATCTTGCGTGCGTTGACGGTTTCATTTTCGGAACGATCCGCACTTCGTCTCGTTAACGGACCGAACCCGTCGTGACATCCGCTTCGACATCGACCAGCCGGACAGGCTGCGGTGACCGAAGCTCAGAACACGAAAAAACATCAAGGAGCAGGCTCATGCCTTCCATCAAGGAATCCAAAATCCTCATTCTCGCGACCGATGGCTATGAACGGTCGGAACTGCGCGTCCCTTATGACGGCCTGAAGAAGCAGGGTGCGACCGTGAAGATCGCCTCGATCGGAAAGACCAGCATCAAGAGCTGGGACGAAAAGGATTGGGGCGATAGCATCGACGTCGATCTCGATGCCAAGGACGTTGATATCGCCGACTTCGATGCGCTCGTTCTGCCGGGTGGCCAGATTAACCCGGACAAGCTGCGCGTCGAGGACGAAGCCCTGCGGATCGTCCGCGAGTTCGTCTCCTCCGGCAAGGTCGTCGCTGCCATCTGCCATGCGCCGTGGCTTCTGGTCGAGGCCGGTGCGGTCAAGGGTCGCAAGGTCACCTCCTATAAGTCCATCAAGACCGACGTCGTCAATGCCGGTGGTCTGTGGTCGGATGAGGCCGTGGTCACAGACAAGGGCATCATCACCTCCCGCAATCCCGGAGATCTCGATGCCTTCGTGGCAAAGATCGTCGAGGAAGTCGAAGAAGGTCTCCACGACCGCAAGGCCGCCTGAGGCCTACCCTTCTAAAACAGTCAGCCGGCTCCGTCGAACGATGGAGCCGGCTTGTTGCTGCCTGTCTCTCGGCGTGTTGCTCCCGGGGGAACTTCGGACGGGTGAGACTTGCGCAGACGGGAAGGGAAAGGCACAACAGGGCATGATATCTATGTCCGACCGCCATCCCCGTCGCCTGCGCCGTTCCGTGCTCTGCGTGCCGGCCGATAATGACCGTGCGCTTGCAAAGGTTATCAGCCTTGCGCCCGATGCGGTGATCTACGATCTGGAAGATGCCGTGCTTCCGGATCGGAAGTCCGACGCGCGCGCGGCACTGGTGCGCCATCTGGCGCAGGAGACGCCGGGCATCGAGCGGATCGTGCGGATCAATGGCCTTGCCTCCGGTTTCGGCGAAGCGGATCTCGCCGCTCTCTCAAACTGCCGGTTCGATGCCATCCTCGTGCCCAAGGTGGAGGGGCCGCGGGATATCCTCGACATCGCCGAACGGCTGGACGAGGGGGACGCACCGGAGGACCTGCGGCTTTGGGCGATGATCGAGACCCCGAGGGGCGTTCTCAACGTGGCGCCGATCGCCGAGACGGGGCGCACGCGCGGCGGACGGCTCGATTGCCTCATTCCCGGCCTTAACGATCTGCGCAAGGAGACGGGCGTTGCGGCTCTTCCCGGACGCACCTATCTCGTGCCCTGGCTCATGCAGATCCTTCTCGCGGCCCGCGGCAGCGGACTCGATGTTCTCGACGCCGTGTTCAACGACATCCGCGACGCGGAAGGTTTTGCGCAGGAATGCGCGGCGGGTCGCGATATGGGGTTTGACGGCAAGATGCTGATCCATCCGCAGCAGATCGCCCCGGCGAATGCCGCTTTCGCACCTTCGGCCGCGGACGAGGCCGACGCCCGGGAGATCGTTGTGGCCTTCGATCATCCCGACAATGCGGGCCGATCGGTCATCGTCCACAAGGGCAAGATGGTCGAGGTCCTGCATCTGGAACAGGCGCTCGCCTGCCTTGCCAAGATCGAGGCTATCAAAAGCAAAGGAACGCCGACATGAAACTCTATCGCTTTCTCACCGGTCCCGACGATGCGAGCTTCTGCCACAAGGTGACGGCCGCCCTGAATCAGGGCTGGGTTCTGCACGGATCGCCGACCTATACCTTCAACGCGGATGCGCAGGTCATGCAGTGCGGTCAGGCCGTGGTGAAAGAGGTCGCGGGCAAGGACTATGTGCCGGATATGAAGCTGTCCGAGCAATAGGCGACAGCGCGGTTCACACATCATGCGGCGGGTTCATCACCCGCCGACATGCTCCACGCTGGCCTCGATGCGCTCCATATCGTCGTCCGACAGGCCGAAATGGTGACCGATCTCGTGGATCAGCACATGGGTGATGATGTCGCCCAGCGTTTCATCGTTTTCGGCCCAGTAATCGAGGATGGGCCGGCGGTAGAGCGTGATCCGGTTCGGCATCGTGCCGGTTTCCATGGTGAAACGCTCGCCGATGCCGCGGCCCTCGAACAGACCCAGCAGGTCGAACGGCGTTTCCAGCGCCATGTCTTCGAACACGTCGTCATCCGGAAAATCCTTGATGTCGATGATCAGATCGGTGGCCAGCAGCCGGAATTCCTCTGGAAGATGCCCATAGGCCTCCAGCGTCAGGGACTCGAACGTGCTGATGGTCGGCGCATGGCGCTCACGCCAATCGTCGCTTTGGTCAATCCGGGCCATGGATACTCCTTGTCTCGTTTATATAGACATTTCCCGGTTCATTTCGAGAAGCATTTCGCACCGGCAGGCGATTGTGCAGAATCTACGGAATCTTTTCCCAACTGCGTTGACTCTTTTTTGAAGCTCTGGAATCAATAAGAACATAGCAAGAACGGATAGGAGCTGACTGCCATGGCTGAAAACGCTGTGCCGCGGGAGACGGTGCTCGCCCTGCGCGATGCCATTGCCCGATTGGAACGAGACAGGCCCTCCGGTTCCTGTCTTCCCACCTTGAAGACCGAGGGCGAACACGCCGGGTTTTCCGCGTCCGGCCGGTTTTCGACCGTGCAGGACGACGTGCTGCCGCTTGGCGTTCCCGCGCTCGATCATGCCATGTCCGGCGGCCTGCCGCTCAAGGGTTTGAGCGAGATCCGTGTGGCGGAAACGCGCGATGCCGGTGCCGCCACAGGGTTCACGCTCGGGCTTGCCGCCCTTTGTCAGGCACGGCGCAAGGCGCAAGGCGAGCTCGGCCCCATCCTCTGGATCTCCGAGCCGATGGCGGGACAGGAAGCGGGCGAACCCTACGGGGTCGGTCTGTCGCTTCTCGGCATCGATCTTCGTGCCGCCCTTTTCTCGCGGCCGCGCAACCTCCAGCAGGCGTTGTGGATTGCCGAGGCGGCGCTCGGCTTTTCCGTCTTCTCCGCCGTCATTCTGGAGATCCGCGGCAATCCGGCACGTCTCGGTCTTGTCGAAAGCCGGCGGCTGCAGCTGCGGTCGATGGGCAGCGGCGTTCCGATCCTTCTGCTGCGCCAGGCAGGCGAGGAGGAGACGAGCAGCGCGCATCTGCGCCTTCTCGTACGTCCTGCGCCCGCGGCCCCGTTCATGCTGCCCGATGGCACGATGCTTTCGACCGGCATCGGGCATCCTGCCTTTCACGTGATTGCCGAGAAGACACGGGCCTTTTCCCCTGTCGATGCCTATCTTGAATGGAGTTCCCATGCGCGCCGGTTCTACCCTCTCGATTCCGTCGCCGTCCCTCTTCCGGCAAACGCAGCGGATCCTGTCGCTGTCCTTCCCGCATCTGTCGGCCGACCGGGTGGCACGCCGGCGCTGGGGCGCGTCGTGGCTTACAAACGGGCGTCCTGATCACCCGCCGGTGGTGTTCTCCGACAAGGTCGAGAATGCCATGCGGATCGTGGCGCTCGACGGCCTGGCCGAGCGCCTGCGGCTGAAGCGGGGGCAGGGCGTGGCCGAAGCCCGCGCCATGCATCCGACGCTCGACGTGCTGCCGGCCGATCCCGCCGCCGACCAGAGCTTTCTCTCTGGGCTTGCCGACTGGTGCGATCGCTACACGCCGCTGGTCGCCTATGCGGGTGCCGACGGCCTGGCGCTCGACATCACCGGCTGTACGCATCTGCATGGTGGAGAAAAAGCGCTGCTCGACGATGTCCTGTCGCGGCTTTTCCAGCTCGGCGTTGAAGCGCGCGGAGCGATTGCGGCTTCGCCGGGTCTGGCTTGGGCGCTCGCCCGGTTTTCCGGCAATGACGTCATCGAAGCGGGGGAGGAGGCCGTGGCGCTCGGACCGCTGCCCGTGATGGCGCTGCGATTGCCGCAGGCGGTGACGGATACGCTGATCCGGCTGGGGCTGACGCATATCGGAGATCTCATGGAGGCGCCGAGGGCCGCCCTTGCCCGCCGCTTCGGGCCGCTCGTCTTCCTCCGGCTCGACCAGGCGCTGGGGCTCGACGACGAGCCGCTGTCTCCGCGTCGGCCTGTGGCCGAGCTTTCGGTCGAGCGCCGGCTGATCTCGCCGGTTTCGGGCGAGGACGACATTCTCGGCCTGGCGCTGCAACTGGCCGGCGGGCTGAAGACCCGGCTGGAGGAGCGGGGAGAGGGCGGGCGCCAGTTCGAACTTCTGCTTTTCCGCGTCGACGGCAAGGTGTTCCGACTGCTCGCCGGCACGTCGTCTCCGTTGCGCGATCCAAAGCGCATCGCAGCGCTCTATCGGGAGCGGCTGGCTGCGGTGCATGACGATCTGGATGCCGGCTATGGTTTCGAGATCTTGCGGCTCTGCGTGCTCAAGGCCGAGCCGATCTCCTCCGTTCAGGACGACTTTTCCGGACGACCGGACCAAAGCCGGGCGCTTGCCGATTTCACCGATCGCGTTATTGCCCGCTTCGGAGATGACGTGCTGTCGATCGCCGTTCTCGCGGCAAGCCATATTCCCGAGCGGGCGGCAAGCCTTCAGCCGGCGAGCGATGGCGCGTTTTCGGCAGCCAGACGGCTGCAGGCGGAGGAATGGCCGGTCGTGCCCGTGCGGCCCCTGCGGCTTCTGACCCATCCCGAACGGGTGGAGGTCCCGGCAGCCGACGTTCCAGACGGTGCACCGGAACGATTCTTCTGGCGGCGAACGGCCTACCGTGTCGCCCGGGCGGAAGGGCCGGAGCGTATTGCCGCGGAATGGTGGATCGACGGCGAGGATGCGCCGACGCGCGACTATTTCCGCATCGAGGACGAGACGGGGCGTCGGTTCTGGATGTTCCGCAACGGCCTCTTCCAGCGCGAGCGGATGCATCCCGACTGGTTCATGCACGGTCTTTTTGCATGACCCGCGAGCCTGCAAGGGGTCCGGTCGGGGCAGGGGAGAGGCCACCCAAGGCCCCGCCTCCGGCCTTTTTCGAGCTGGGCGCCTGCACCAATTTCTCCTTCCTGCGCGGTGCCTCGGGCGCCAAGGAGATGGTGGTCACGGCCAAGCGGACTGGTCTCAAAGGGCTCGGGATCGCCGATCTCAACACGCTGTCGGGCGTCGTGCGGGTTCATGCGGAGGCGAAAGAGGAAAAATTTCCTTTCCAGCCGGGCGCACGCCTCGTCTTTGCCGATGGTTCGCCGGATATGCTCGCCTATCCGCGCAACCGGCAGGGATGGGCCCATCTCTGCCGCCTGCTGAGCGCCGGCAACCTGCGTGCCGACGACAAGGGCACCTGCACGCTCTTCCTGTCCGATCTCCTTGCATGGCAGGAGCATCTGCAGGTGATCGTGATGAAAGGGCGTGCCGGTGAAAGCGCGTCCGCAGAGGCCCTCCATGCCGGCATGACCAATGTCCAAGGCATGCGCAGCGATCAACTCGATGGAGGGGGGACAGACGTCCGCCCCGACGATACGTCTCGTGCGAGCGATGACTGGACAATGCTCGGCGAGGCCTTGAGAACATTGCAGCCGCGCATGAAGAACCGGCTCTTTCTCGGCATGACGCCGCGCTATGACGGGTTCGATGCGCAGGATTTCGCAGCCCTCGCGGCGCTTGCCGATCGCACGGATGTGCGCCTCATCGCCACGAACGACGTGCTCTACCACGCTCCGGACAGCCGACCGCTGGCGGACGTGATGACGGCCATCCGCGAGCATGTGACGATCGCACAAGCCGGCTTCCGGCTGCAGGCCAATGCCGAGCGGTTTCTCAAGACGCCGGGCGAGATGGCCCGTATCTTCCGCCGTTATCCGCAAGCGGTCGCCAATACCGAGCGCTTTTTCCGGACGCTCGACTTTACGCTCGATGAACTGAAGCACAATTATCCCGACGAGGCCGGCCCGGGCGAGACGTCGGCGCAGACGCTCGAGCGGCTGGTGCGGGAAGGGGCGGCGCGGCGATATCCGCACGGCGTATCGGAGGCGGTCGAAACCAAGATCGCCTACGAGCTCGATCTCATCCGCAAGAAGCAATACGAGCCTTACTTTCTGACCGTCCACCGGCTGGTGACCTTTGCACGATCCAAAGGCATACTCTGCCAGGGGCGCGGATCTGCGGCCAACTCGTCCGTCTGCTATTGCCTCCATGTGACGGAGGTCGATCCGGTCAAGTTCACCCTGCTCTTCGATCGCTTTCTGTCGATGGACCGTGACGAGCCGCCGGATATCGATATCGATTTCGAGCACGCCCGGCGCGAAGAGGTGATCCAGTTCATCTATGACACCTATACCAAGGAGCATTCTGGCATCGCGGCGGCTGCCATCAGCTATCGTGCGCGCTCGGCCGGGCGCGAGGTGGCCAAGGTGTTCGGCTTTTCCGAGGATGTGCAGACGGCGCTCGCCGCCTCCATCTGGGGCTGGTGGACATCGTCCTTCACCGACGAGCAGGCAAAGGCCGCCGGGCTGGATCTGACGGACCCGACGGTCATGCGCATGTTCACCTATGCGGGGCGGCTGATGGACATGCCGCGGCATCTGTCCCAGCATGTCGGCGGCTTCGTCATCACGAAAGACCGGCTCGACGAGG
This sequence comes from Rhizobium sp. PP-F2F-G48, assembly GCF_004342335.1. Taxonomy (NCBI): domain Bacteria; kingdom Pseudomonadati; phylum Pseudomonadota; class Alphaproteobacteria; order Hyphomicrobiales; family Rhizobiaceae; genus Rhizobium; species Rhizobium sp. PP-F2F-G48. Next base: position 141,494 of record NZ_SLVH01000004.1, read on the forward strand.
TGGTGCCGATCATGCCGACGGCCATGCCCGGCCGCTACATGATCGAGTGGAACAAGGACGATCTCGACACGCTGAAGATCCTCAAGGTCGACGTTCTCGCGCTCGGCATGCTCACCTGTCTCGCCAAGGCGTTCCGCATGCTGGAAACCCATTACGGCAAGCAGATGCTGCTTTCGCAGGTCTATGATACCGAGCACGATTATGGGAACGACGACAACCCGGTCTACGACATGATCTGCCGGGCCGATACGGTCGGGGTGTTCCAGATCGAGAGCCGGGCGCAGATGAGCATGCTGCCACGGCTTCGGCCGCGGGCGTTCTACGATCTCGTCATCGAAGTGGCGATCGTGCGGCCGGGCCCCATCCAGGGCGACATGGTGCATCCCTATCTCAAGCGCCGGGAGGCAAAGCTGCGGGGCGAGGCGATCCCCTATGAAAGCCTTGAGTTGAAGGCCGTGCTGCAGCGGACGCTCGGTGTGCCCCTGTTTCAGGAGCAGGCGATGCAGATCGCCATGACGGCGGCGCGGTTCACGGCGGCCGAAGCCGACCAGTTGCGTCGCGCCATGGCCACTTTCCGCCGATCCGGGCTGGTCGCGAATTTCGAGACCAAGATGATCGAGGGCATGGTCGATAATGGTTACAGCCGCGATTTCGCCGTCCGCTGCTTCAACCAGATCAAAGGTTTCGGCGAATACGGCTTTCCCGAAAGCCATGCCGCTTCCTTCGCTCTCCTCGTCTACGCCTCGTGCTGGTTCAAGACCTTCTATCCCGACATCTTCTGCGCCGCGCTGCTCAATGCCCAGCCGATGGGGTTCTATGCACCGGCGCAGCTGGTGCGCGACGCGCGGGAGCATGGCGTGCAGATCCGCGCCGTCGATATCAATCTCTCCGGCTGGGAAACGATCCTGGAGGGCGACGGACCGCACGGATCAAACGATCGGTCTGCCGCACGACCCGATTTCGACCCACGGTCAATCGATCCGCGCCACCGCGACATGCGCACCGTCATCCTGACCCAATATGCCGTCCGCCTCGGGTTCCGGCTGGTGAAGGGTCTGCGGGAAGGCGACATGGCGCGCCTGGTGGCAAACCGCGGCGAGGGATATGTCTCGATCTACGATCTCTGGCTGCGGTCCGGGCTGACGCGCAGCGTGCTGGAGCGGCTGGCGGATGCCGATGCGTTCGGCTCGATCGGGATCGGTCGTCGCCGGGCGCTATGGGAGATCAAGGCGCTTGACGAAAAGGCGCCGGCCGAACGCCTGCCGCTGTTTGCCGCAGCCGGGGAGGTGGACCTCCGGGCCGATCCTGCCATGCGCCTGCCGACCATGCCGGCCGGCGAGGAGGTGGTGAACGATTACAGGGCCCTGTCGCTCTCGCTGAAGGCGCATCCGGTCTCCTTCATGCGGGAGGCCTTTGCGCGGGACGGCGTGGTGGCGAGCCGTGGCCTTGGGTCCTTGCGTCCCGGACGTCGGGTCACGGTGGCCGGCCTCGTTCTCGTGCGGCAGCGGCCGGGCTCCGCCAAGGGCGTGATCTTCATGACGCTGGAGGACGAGACGGGCGTCGCCAACATCATCGTCTGGAAGGCGGTCTTCGAAACGTTCCGTGCCGTCGTCATGGGGGCAAGGCTGGTCAAGGTCACCGGCCGTCTGCAAAGTCAGAACGGCGTCATTCATGTCGTCGCGGAAAGGCTGGAAGACATGACGGAGGCTCTGGGTCTCCTGAAGGGCGAGGCCCGGCGCTTTGCCGTCAACGAACGGGCCGACGAGGTGCTGCGCCCGACGGTCGACCAGCGACAGAAGGGGAATGCGAGGGATCAGGCCCTGCGCGAGCAGGCCCGTCGCGAGGCGCGACTCAAATCCGGCCTGATGGACACGGCGCAGGTTATGCCGAAGGGTCGGAATTTTCACTAAGGGCCGCGCTTTGGTCTGCGCCGGGATAAGAGCAATCGCGCGTCCACAAAAAATATCAGAGGACGCGCATATCGTCGCTGACCTCGCCCCGAGCGGGACGATGTTCGTTTTCGAGACGCCTGACACGTCCGGGGACATGTCCCGTCGGCACGCCGAGGCGGACGTGGCTCGATCCGCTGCCGTCGTCTGGGCGCGACCGTCCTGGGCAAAGCCTTCCGGATGGATTTCGCCCGGTGTCCCACCTCGCAGGGACGCCGTCGCGCATGGGGCTGGTATTCCAACAGTACCCACCTCCGGCGGATATCCGGCTTTCGATTCCACCGGTCTATCTCTTTGGAATTGTTCTAAACTAAGCAAGCTTTCCTCACGGGGTTTTTTCTTGACACCAATTATCTTGTTTGTTTACTGCTGCCTCAGCGAGGATGCGAAAACGGGCAAGACGCCATGCTGGTCTGCAGTTGCAATTTCATCTCCGAAAAGGAGATCGAGGACACGATCACCGCCCTTCTCGATGAGGACTGTTGGCAGCTGATCGTGCCTGCGAAAGTGTATCACGCCATGGAGAAGCGCGGTCGTTGCTGCGGCTGCTTCCCGAATGTCGTGGATCTGATTATCCGGACCACCGAGCGCTATCATGCCCTGCGGCACTCGACGGATGATCAAATATTTGATTTCATGACCCGTCTCAAAAATTTCCATGAAGAAAACAGGAGAGCGGATCTTGAAAGGCGACACAAAGGTCATAGAGCGGCTTAACGAAGCCCTCTATCTCGAACTGGGGGCGGTCAACCAGTACTGGCTGCACTTCCGGCTGCTCGAGGACTGGGGCTACACGCTCCTGGCCAAGAAGGAACGGGCCGAATCCATCGAGGAAATGCATCACGCCGACAAGATTATCGCGCGCATCATCTTCCTCGACGGCCATCCAAACCTGCAGACCGTCGGTGCGCTGCGCATCGGGCAGAACGTCAAGGAAGTGCTCGAGGCGGATCTTGCCGGCGAATACGACGCCCGCGCCTCCTACAAGGAATCGCGCGACATCTGTCACGCGGCTGGCGACTACGTCACCATGAAGCTGTTCGAACAATTGCTGATCGATGAAGAAGGCCATATCGACTTCCTCGAAACGCAGCTGCAGCTGTTCAATACGATCGGTGCCGAGAAATACGGCCAGCTGAACGCTGCCTCCGCCGACAAGGCCGAAGTCGGTAGCGAAGACGCCTGACACAGGATATCGCGAGGGATGCGGCGTTCAACGCGCCGCATCTCCTTCACGCGAGAGACAGGCCTGCCGGTCCGGGTCCCTCTCCGCCTGCTCAGGGCTTCCTGGCCGTTTCCGTTGCCAGATGCGCGAATGTGGCGACCACCGTATCATAGACGGCGCGCTTGAACGGCACGATGAGATCGGGAAGGTCCGTCATCGGCTTCCAGGCCCACTCCTCGAATTCCGCTTCATGTCCGCCGGGTGGCGGGTTGATGGCGATCTCGCTGTCGTCGCCATGGAAGCGGAAGGCAAACCAGCGCTGGGTCTGCCCCCGAAATTTCCCCTTCAGGCCGATGCCGATCAGATGCGCCGGCAGATCGTAGTTGATCCAGTCCGGCGCTTCCATCAGCAGCGACACGCTGCGCATGCCGGTTTCCTCGTAAAGCTCGCGCTTAGCCGCCTCCAGCGGGTCTTCGCCCTTGTCGATGCCGCCTTGCGGCATCTGCCAGAGCTGGCCCGATCCGTCATATTCGGAATTCCCCAGAGGGATGCGCCGCCCGGCCCAGACGAGACCCTGCTCATTCAACACCATGATGCCGACGCAGGGCCGATAGGGGAGATCTTCGGCGCGCAGAGGCGGGTTCTTGCCGGTCTTGCTCATCATCTATCCTCGAAACATTTGGCGGCTGTCTGGCAGCGCGCACGGGGGTCGGTTCAGTTTCGCTTCGTGTCCTTCACCAGCGCGGAGACGCCGACGAATTCGATGCCCCGTTTCTCCGCCTCCTCCATCCATTGTGCAATGGCCGAAACGCTTTCATCGAAGGCGGACGCCGTGCCGATCGCGGTGCCGTTACGCCGCGCAATCCGCTCGAGATCGTCGAGCTTGCGCAGGATGGCGGTGCGGTCAAGCTGCGTATCGACCACGACATCGCCGAACGCATAGGGCACTTCGAGAGCATCGCCGAGCGTCGATGTCAGCGATTGCGCCGAGGTGCCGTCATCCAGGAACAGCAGACCGCGTCGCCCGAGATCGCGCATCACGGGTTCCAGCGCACCCGCATCGGACAGAAAGCGTCCGCCGAGGAAGTTCATGACACCGGTATAGTTCGTGATTTTGCCGAGCGCGTCGCGCAGTTGCGCCAGATTTTGCTGCGCGCCGTCGCCGACCAACAGCGTTTGCGGCCCGGGATTGTTCGTCGGATAGTCGAAAGGCTCGAACGGCACCTGTAGCAGGATCTCGTGGCCCGCTCGCCGCGCCTCCTGCATCCAGCGCTGGAGACTGTTGCCGGAGGCGGCAAATGCGAGCGTCGTTGCCGGGGGAAGACTGCGGATGGCATTCTGCGTGCCCGTCTGGCTCAGTCCCAAGCCACCGATCACGAGAGCGATCCGCGTACCGCGCGCGCCCGACCAGGGCCGGGCATATTGATCCATCGGACGCAGTCCATCCGGGCCGATGACGGGCAGGCGCCCCTCCGAAGCGTCCTCCAGCAGAAGATCGTTCGGCTGTGCCGCCATCCGCGGATCCTGTCCCCGGACCGGCCCGACCTCGATGATGGCGGGGCCGTCCTTGCCGCGCTGGCCAGGCGAATAGGTCGTGACGACATTGCCGTCGCTCAGGAGCGTCCGATTGACGGTTGCACCGTCGGAGGGCGGTGTTGCACGCCCCGGCTCGGAGCCGGCTTTCGCCAGATCCTGCGGGCCTTTCCCGGATGGTCCACCGGATGGCGCAACGGCGATATCGGTCTGGACCGGCACCGGCGAAGGCGGGAGAAGCCCCGAGGGCGACATCAGCGCAAAGGCGGTCACCCCGGCAATGGCGGCCGCGAACAGGCCAAGCGCTGCCGGGCCCTTGCGCAGCCGCGCCTTGGTCTTTGCCGGTCGCCTGTTCTGGCCAAGCGGTGCGTTGAGATCCGTCCCCAAAGTCGTCCTGCACAGGTGGCTGGTGCTTCCCGCTTGGGAATGCCGCAGCAAGTTTATCAGCGCGCCCTCACCCCGATTCGCTCGGGCACGCCTGTGGTCACACAGTTGGCGTCATGACCGTTCGGTAAGGGTCCAGCGACCTCTATACCGTGCCAAGCTTGTGCGTCGCCGACGCCCGACATGCAAAAACGCCGCCCGGCGAGCCGGACGGCGTTTGCAAACACGTGCGACAGTCGCTCGGCCTTTACGGTGCGAGCTCGGCCTTCTGCGGGTTGGCCGGGAAGCTCGGGTCGCTCTTCTTGCCGCGCAGCAGGTCCAGCGCATAGTTCAGCTGGATGTCGTCCTTGGGTTCCGGCGGAACATAGGCAACCGAGCCGGAGCCCTCCTGCGTCTCGTTCTGGCCCTGGATATGACCGCGCAGGCTCGATTCGCTGGTGTTCTCGACCTTGCCGAGAAGTTCCGGCGGAAGCGGCTGCTCGACCTTGATATCCGGCGAGATGCCGGTGCCCTGGATCGATTTGCCCGACGGCGTGTAATAGAGCGCCGTCGTCAGGCGAAGCGCACCGGCCTCGCCGAGCGGGATGATCGTCTGGACGGAGCCCTTGCCGAAGGAGCGCGTGCCGAGAACCGTCGCACGCTTCAGGTCCTGGAGAGCGCCGGCGACGATTTCCGATGCGGACGCCGAACCGCCGTTGACGAGCACGATGACCGGCTTGCCGTCGGTCAGATCGCCCGGCGTGGCGTTGAAGCGACGGGTTTCGTCCGCGTTGCGGCCCCGGGTGGAGACGACTTCGCCGCGCTCGAGGAAGGCGTCGGAAACGTTGATCGCCTGATCGAGCAGACCGCCCGGGTTCAGGCGCAGATCCAGCACGTAGCCCTTGAGCTTGTCGGCGGGCACGTCCTTCTTGATCTTCTCGATCGCGTTCTTCAGGTCGTCATAGGTCTTTTCCGTGAACGAGATGACACGGACATAGCCGACATCGCCTTCGACACGCGACTTGACGGCGCGGACCGCGATGACGTCGCGCACGATCGTCAGTTCGATCGGCTTGTCGGCGCCCTTGCGCAGGATGGTGAGCTTGATCGGCTTGCCGACCGCACCGCGCATCTTGTCGACGGCTTCTTCCAGCTTCAGACCGCGAACGTCCTGGCCATCGATCTTGGAAATGAAGTCGCCGGCGAGGACACCGGCCTTGGCGGCGGGCGTATCGTCGATCGGGCTCGTGACCTTGACCAGTTCGTCTTCCATCGTGACTTCGATGCCGAGACCGCCGAATTCACCCTTGGTCTGGGTGCGCATGTCTTCCGCGTCGGTGGCATTCATGTAACTCGAATGCGGATCGAGCGACGAGAGCATGCCGTTGATGGCATTCTCGATCAGCTTGTCGTCCTGCGGCGGCGTGACGTACTGGGCGCGGACGCGCTCGAAGACGTCGCCGAAAATCGACAGTTCGCGATAGGTCGACGGATTGGCCGCAACGGCCGGAACGACCGCAGAGTAGACGACGCTCATCGCCGTCGCGCCCATCAACGCCCCAACCAGAACTAGAGAAGCCCTACGAATCATTTCGTACCTTTCCGGTGTCCGAGGCGGTCCACCATGGTCGAGAATCAACCGGTTTACCGTCTTTTCTGAATTCAATGTAAAGCGTTGGTCGATCTGTTTCCAGCGCCAAAGCCGCAGCACTCGCTACTCTTTTCGCGCCCATCTGGCCAAGGGGTTCGCCGGCAACGACAAACTGGCCAGGCTGGACAGCGACCGTCTCCATCCCGGACAAAACAACAAGATAGCCGTCACCCGGATTGAGAATGATCATCTGTCCGTAGCTGCGGAACGCGCCGGAGAACATCACCCATCCATCCGCCGGGGCGGTTACCAGCGCGCCGGCTTCGGTGCGCAGCATCATGCCTTGCGAGGAATGCCCGGTGCCGTCGTCCTCGCCGTAGCGGCGCAGGACCGAGCCTGCGACGGGGAAGGCGAGTTTCTTCTGCAACTCGGAAAATTCGTATGCCGGGGCAATACGGTTTTTGTCAGGCACCGCGTTGCGGGCCAACTCGCGTGCCGCCTCGCGTTCGGCCTCCGACAGGCGGGATCGGGCTTCTTCCTCCGCGCGTGCCGCGTCGGCCGCAGCCCGCACCGAGCCGATCTCGCTTTCGAGCGAGCCGATCAGGCTCTGAAGGCTCGTTGCCTGGGAGGCCAGCTGCTCCGCCTTGCGCCGTTCGGCGGCCAGTTCCGTCGTGTTGCTGCTCTTGAGCTTTTCTTTCTCGGCCACCAGCATGTTCATCCGCCGCTCTTCCTCGAGCCGGGCGGTCATGTCGTTGCCGAGCGCCTGCTTCTGGGTCACGATATCGGAGCGCAGGCCGGCAAGAGCCTGCAGATCGGCAGCAAGGCTTTCCGTTTCGTGACGGATGCCCGGCACGACGGCGCCGAGCAGGATGGCGCTACGAACGGAGCCGAGAGCGTCTTCCGGCGTGACCAGAAGTGCAGGCGGCGGGTTGCGGCCCATTCGCTGGAGGGCGGCGAGAACTTCTGCCAGCACCCCGCGCCGCGCCTTGAGCGACTGGTGGACGGTGTCTTCGCGAACGCGCAGATCGGCAAGCTTGGTCTCGCCATCCGCAATCTGTTGTTCGAGCGTCCGGCGCTTGCCGGCGGACTCCACCAGTGCCTGGCGCAGGGACTCGTTGGTCTTCTCGATGTCCGCGATCTCGGTCTGGAGCACGCGCGCGCGCTCTTCCGAGACGCTGATGGTCTTCGACAGAGCGTCCAGCTCGATGCGGGTATTGTTGCGTCTCTGGGAGAGGGCGGCGGCGGGGTCCTCGGGCGCGGCTGCGGCCGGACGATCGCCGCGCTCGGCCTCCTGCGCCTGCGCCGGCAGATCCAGCGAACCGAAGGACGTGAGCGCTACCGAGAGAAGAAGCGCTTGTCCGAGGCGGTGGGCACGCGGGTTCATCCGGTCGCCTACCTCGACTTTTCCGCGTCTCGTCTGCCGGTTGCTGATCATCCCGCCATCTGCCGTCGTCCGCCTTGCCCGAAGCTTGCCCTTGAGGATGGTCAAAGCCTTTCGTCACAAATGCGGCGCACGCATGGCCAAAGGCATGATGACGCAAGCTTGATGACGCGGCGGCGCGTTGCTCAGACGCGGTGGTAGGGATGTCCGGAGAGGATGGTAACAGCGCGGTAGAGCTGTTCTGCAATGAGAATGCGGACGAGCTGGTGGGGCCAGGTCAGGCGGCCGAGGCAGATGACGGCGTCCGCACGGGCGTGCAGATCAGGGTCGAGACCGTCCGCTCCACCGATCGCGATCGTCATGTCACGCTTCCCCTGATCGCGAAATCCGCCGATGAGGTCGGCCAAGGCAGGGGAGTCCAGGTGTTTGCCGCGCTCGTCCAGCAGAATGAGAAGACCCGCCTCAGGCAGCGACTTCAACAGCTGGGCACCTTCCTCGCGCTTGCGCGTCTCGCTGGACGAGGCGCGGCTTTCGGCGATCTCCGTCATTCGCCCGGCCTCGAGCCCGATTGCCGGGCCGGCCTTGGCGAAGCGATCGAGATAGCGCGCCGCAAGATCCTTCTCCGGGCCGGCTTTCAGGCGCCCGACAGCAAAAAGTCCGATTTTCACCCTCTGGCCTCCGGCACAGCAATGTCTTGGCCAACCGTCTCCGTGTCGGCCCTGGTCCGTATGATGCTTGTCAGCCGCGTTGCAAGACGGCCGTGCATCTGCTGCACCCTTCGACGCACGCGTCATGGGTTCGTCGAAGCCTTGATGTCAAGGATCGGCGTCGAGGTTCAGTGGCGCGTGCCGTCATCCATTTCGGGCGCCGCCCACATCCGCTCGATGTTGTAGAATTCGCGGATTTCGGGACGGAACACATGGATGATGATATCGCCGGCGTCGATCAGCACCCAGTCGGCCGTCTCCAGGCCTTCGACCCGGGGGGAACCCAAGCCTTCGTCCTTCATGTCGGATACCAAGTGATCGGAGATCGCTGCAACATGGCGGCTCGATCGCCCGGAAACCACAACCATGTAGTCGCCCAGCGCCGATTTCCCGGCAATGTTGATCGTGACAATATCTTCTGCCTTTGAGTCCTCGAGGCTGGCGAGGACCAGTTGAAGTGCCCGGTCGGCGGCATCGTCGCCACGTTCCGTGCTTTTCGGGAAGATGCGGGTGACATTTCCCTTGGCGTGTACTGTTGTCAGAGTTTTTCCTTTCCCAATGACCAGAACATGCACGTTCGGCACATCTTGCGCCGGGCAACCGCTTGTCGAACGGCGACCTTGATAAATGTAGTCATCAAAGCCTTAAGGTTTCAAGACGCCCGCGAAAAGATCGTCAGCCCCGCACAGGCTTGGTCGCCCGCAAGGCAGTCGAGCTCAGGGGCGATCGAGGTCCGTGGAGGAAGGTCCAGGCCGGCGCGGGCCGCCGGGCCAGAAGGGCCGCATCCTCCTCGTCGACGCGGGCGTAGTCGAAGGTTTGTGCCATCTTCGAGGAGAGATAGGCAAGGGTTGCGCCCGGCCGATCGACGACGGCAATGGGCACGCTGCGGGCAATCTCCTGCCAGCGCTGCCAGCGATCGAAGGTCTTCAGATTGTCGGCGCCCATGACCCAGACGAAGTGGATGGCCGGATTTCGGGCGCGAATCCTTTCGAGCGTCCGTGCCGTGTAGCTCTGCCCGAGCGTCTGCTCGAAGGCTGTCACCTTGATGCGCGGGCTTTCCGTGATGGCTTCGCTCAGCGCGATGCGATCGGCGAGCGACGCCAGTTCGCGCCGGCTCTTCAGCGGGTTGCCCGGCGTCACCATCCACCACAGCTGGTCGAGCCTGAGCCGACGCAGGGCGATATCGGCCACCAGCACATGCCCGTCATGCGGCGGGTTGAACGAGCCGCCGAACAGGCCGACGGTCATGCCCGGCTCGACATGCGGCATTCGCAGATAGCGGTCGGCGACGCCTGCGTTTCCCGTCACCTAAGGCCGAACCTGTCCGGTGCCGTGCACGCGATACTGGAAGGAGGTCAGCTGCTCGACGCCCACAGGTCCGCGCGCATGCATCTTGCCGGTGGAAATGCCGATCTCGCCGCCCATGCCGAATTCGCCGCCGTCGGCAAACTGGGTCGAGGCATTGTGCAGGAGAATGGCGCTATCGATCTCGGTGAAGAAGCGGCCGACCACCTCGGGGTTCTCGGCGATGACGGCCTCCGTGTGGGACGACGACCAGAGAGCGATATGCTCGATCGCGCCGGAAATGCCCTCGACCATCCGCACCGCGATGATGGCATCGAGATATTCGGTTGCCCAGTCCTCCTCCGTGGCGGCGATCAGGCCTGGGACGATGGCCCGAACCGCGTCGTCGCCGCGCACTTCGCAGCCGGCGGTCTGCAGCGCGGCAACCAGCGGCGCGACGAAGCGTGCAGCACCGGCCGTGTCGATCAGCAGCGTCTCCGCCGAGCCGCAGACGCCGGTGCGGCGCATCTTGGCGTTGACGATGATGTCCCGCGCCATGTCGAGATCCGCCGATGCATCGACATAGACATGGCACAAGCCTTCCAGATGCGCGAAGACGGGCACGCGGGCCTCGTTCTGGACGCGGGCGACGAGGCTCTTGCCGCCGCGCGGCACGATCACGTCGATCGCACCGTTCAGCCCGGTGAGCATGGCGCCGACGGCGGCGCGGTCGGCGACCGGAACCATCTGGATCGCATGCTCGGGAAGGCCGGCCGAAGCCAGACCCTCCAGCAGGCAGGCGTGGATCGCCTGCGAGGAATGGAGGCTGTCGGAGCCACCGCGCAGGATCACCGGATTGCCGGCCTTCAGGCACAGCGCACCCGCATCCGCCGTCACGTTCGGCCGGCTTTCATAGATGACGCCGATGACGCCGAGCGGCGTGCGGACGCGTTGGATGCGCAGGCCGTTCGGCCTGTCCCACTCGGCGATGACGTCGCCAACCGGATCCGGCAGAGCGGCGATATCGCGAATGGCGCTCGCCATGCTCGCCACGCGCTCTTCGCTCAGCGTCAGCCTGTCGATGAAGGCGGCGGCAACGCCGGTTTCCCGCGCATTTTCCAGATCGAGCGCATTGGCAGACAGGATCTCGGCCGTCCGCTTGACGATCGCATCCGCCATGGCCATCAGGGCTGCGGTCTTCTGCGCCGGCAGCGCCATGGCGAGCGGCCGGGCCGAAGCCTTGGCCTGCCGGCCGATGGTCGCCATCAGGTCCTGGATTTCGCGCTTGCGGGGATCGTCAAGCATGGATGTCGCTCCTCTTCGTCTCCATCTGCGTTTCCGACCCCGGCGTCGTGCTCTCCTGCAGCGCGCCGGTCATGACGAGATCGTCACGATGCACCATCGCGGCGCGACCGGCATAGCCGAGAATTGCCGCGATTTCTCCCGATTTCCGGCCTGCGATCTGCCGCGTTTCGTCGGCGTCGTAGCCGGCAAGGCCGCGGGCGATCTCGCGCCCGTTCGCACTGAGGATCGCGATCGTATCGCCGCGACTGAAGGAGCCGGTGACGTCGCGCACGCCGGCCGGCAGCAGGCTCTTGCCGGAACGCAAGGCCGTTTCGGCGCCTGTATCGATGGCCAGGCTGCCGGAGGGCAGCAATTGCCCGGCGATCCATGTCTTGCGAGCCGTCACGGGCGTGGTGGACGGTGCAAACCACGAGGAGCGGGCGCCTTCGGCGAGAGCTCTCAAAGGATGATCGACCTTGCCCGAAGCGATGATCATCGCGCAGCCGGCGCTGGTCGCCATCTTGCCGGCGTCGATTTTCGTGCGCATGCCGCCCCGCGAGAGTTCAGAGGCGGCACCGCCGGCCATCGCCTCGATTTCGGGCGTAATCGACGGGATGATCTCGAGAAACGCGGCCTGCGGATCGAGATGCGGCGGCGCCGTGTAGAGGCCGTCGATATCGGAAAGCAGGACGAGCAGGTCCGCGCCGATCATGGTGGCGACGCGCGCGGCCAGCCGGTCGTTGTCGCCATAGCGGATTTCGCTGGTGGCGACCGTGTCGTTCTCGTTGATGATGGGGATGGCGCCCATTTTCAGGAGCTGCTTCATCGTCGCGCGGGCGTTCAGATACCGCCGGCGCTCTTCCGTGTCGCCGAGCGTCAGCAGAACCTGCCCGGCGATGATCGCATCCCGCGACAGGCTTTCCGACCAGGCCCGTGCCAGCGCGATCTGCCCGACCGCCGCCGCCGCCTGGCTCTCCTCCAGCTTGAGAGCGCCGGCCGGCAGCTTCAGCACCGAGCGGCCGAGCGCAATGGCGCCCGAGGAGACCACGAGAACATCGACGCCCTTTGCTTTCAGCGCCGCAATATCGGCGCAGATGGCGTCGAGCCATGTCGTCTTCAGCCCGCGCGCGCCATCGACCAGCAGCGCCGATCCGATCTTGATGACGATCCGCCGATAGGTCGAAAGCGGCTTGCGGGCAGCACGCATCAGTCGTCGCTCCCGAATTCGTCGATGCCCGCGGTCTGGGCGGTCACGATGATATCGCGCAAAGCGCGCAAGGTTTCCGTCATGCCCGTGCCGACAATGGCCGAGAGCAGGAAGGGTGTCTTGCCCGAGGCCTTCGCCAGCGCCTTCTGCTTTGCCTTCAGCTCCGTCGGGTCAAGCGTATCGACCTGCGAGAGGGCAACGATCTCCACCTTGTCCGTCAGCTCGCCACCATAGGCCTGCAGCTCGCGCTTCACGGTCTTGTAGGCCTTGGCCACATCCTCTTCCTGCCCGGAAACGAGGTGAAGCAGAACGCGCGTGCGCTCGACATGGCCGAGGAAACGGTCGCCGAGGCCGACGCCTTCATGCGCGCCTTCGATCAGGCCGGGAATATCCGCGAGAATGAATTCGCGCCCATCGATCGTGGCAACGCCGAGGTTCGGGTGCAGCGTGGTGAAGGGGTAGTTCGCGATCTTCGGCCGCGCGCGCGTGCACGTGGCGAGGAAGGTGGACTTGCCGGCGTTCGGCAGTCCGACGAGCCCGGCATCGGCGATCAGCTTCAGCCGCAGCCAGATGGTCTTTTCCTCGCCCTCGAGCCCCGGATTGGCCCAGCTCGGCGCCTGGTTGGTGGCCGATTTGAAATGCGCATTGCCGAAACCGCCATTGCCGCCGGCCGCGATGCGAAAGCGCTGGCCCTCGGTGATCATGTCGATGATCAGCGTTTCGCCGTCTTGTTCGAAGATCTGCGTGCCGACCGGCACTTTCAACGTGACATGATCGCCGCCCGCGCCCGTGCGGTTGCGGCCCATGCCGTGGATGCCCGTGCCGGCCTTGAAATGCTGCTGAAAGCGGAAGTCGATCAGGGTGTTCAGGCCGTTGACCGCCTCGACCCAGACATCGCCGCCCCGTCCGCCGTCGCCGCCGTCGGGACCGCCGAACTCGATAAACTTCTCGCGCCGGAAAGAGACCGCGCCGGCACCCCCGTCGCCGGAGCGGATATAGACCTTGGCCTCATCAAGAAATTTCATCGTCGTACCGTTCGTGGTTACTGCCGGAAATGCCGCCATCGATATAGGCGCGGCCCGGACAGGTCAAAGAAATCCTTCATGCAGGCGGCCCCGGCCGCAAGGCTAAAGCCGCCTGCAAGATCCTTATATCGCGGGTACGAACCCGTCCCGCGTGAGGCGTGTCTCGATCCGGTTGACCGCCCCGCCCCGCGCCGGGACATAGACATCCGAGATGCCCGTGATCGCGAAACCGAGCTTGGCCTGGACCTTCAGCGAGGCCGTGTTGTCCGCAAAGACGCCGGACAACAGGACGCAGTCGGGCCGCTGCCGGAAGAACGTCTCGATGAGGGCAGTGGCAGCTTCGCTCATGATGCCGCGGCCCCAGGCCTGCCGGTTCAGCCAGTAACCGAGGTGCCAGCCGTTCCCCAGTCTCTCGATCGAGGCCACGCCGATATGGACATCGCCCTTCTCGGTAATGGCCGCGTTCCAGGCGGTGCCGGCATTGGCCTGCGTTTCCAGCCACTCCCGCGCATCGTCCAGATGATAGGGCTGGGGCACACGCATGAGCATGCGCGCGACGCCGAAGTCGCAGAGGGAAGCGGTGATCGCCGCCGCATCGGACAGGGCATGCGGCCGCAGGATCAGACGCGGTGTCCGGATGACCGGGCAGGGTGGCAAGGCTCCCGAGGTCCGGCTCCTTGCGCCCGAGATCTCGGGCTTCAACCGTGCCGGCCTGTCAAGGTCGAGCGTCATCGTCCGCCTCCCCAGCTTCTGAGCGAGATCCAGGTCTTGCGATCCAGCCGGAACCACTCGACCGGAACCATTCCGCCCAGTGCCAGGCTGCCGACCATGCCGCCGCCCTGATACTGGAACCCGCACTTCTGGATGACCCGCCGCGAAGCGACGTTCATCACCCGGCAGCGGGCATCCAGCTGGGCGATGTCGCGCGTGCGGAAAGCCATGTCGATCAGCGCCTGGGCGGCTTCGGTCGCATAGCCCTTGTTCCAGTGCGGCTCACCCAGCCAGTAGCCGAGCTCGGCGGTGCGCCCATCCTCGTGCGGCTCGACACCGCAGCAGCCGAGAAAGGCGCCCGTGTCCGCTTTGGTGATGGCATAGACGCACTTGCCAATCGTGCCGGCATTCGTGCGTCGCACGAAATCCGCGGCATCCGCCACCGTGTAGGGATGCGGCATGCGCGAAACCATGGTGGCGATGTTGGCGTTGTTGGCAAGATGGGCAAGGGCGTCGATATCGTCTTCATGGGGCGCGCGCAGGACGAGCCGCGGTGACAACAATATCGGGCAATCGGTCCTTGACCGTTGCGGCCTCGGCCGCTCGTCGGGAAACCTCAGCGGGTCTTCCCGTAACAGTTCGCTCTGCATGTCTCGTCCTCCAGACGTGAAAAAGGGGAGTTGGGTCTTGCCCCATCTCCCCTTTGTCGTGGTCTGAACCTGAAACGGCCAGCCGGGTCGATGAGACGCCGGCTGTTTTAGAGCGCTACCGGCTTATTCCGCTGCTTCTGCTTTCGGCATGACCGAGACGTACACGCGGCCGTTGGCCTTCGTGCGGAAGTCCACATTGCCTGTCGTCAGCGAGAAAATGGTGTGGTCCTTGCCGAGGCCGACATTGGCGCCCGGATGCCACTTCGTCCCGCGCTGGCGCAGGATGATGTTGCCTGGAATGACGGCTTCGCCGCCGAACTTCTTCACGCCAAGGCGCTTGGATTCCGAATCGCGACCGTTACGCGACGAACCGCCAGCTTTTTTGTGTGCCATGGGTCTTCTCCTTTAAACCTTCGATCGATCTTACTTGGCGCCTGCGATGTCCAGGATACGGACAGTCGTCTGGTGCTGACGATGGCCGCGCGTGCGCTTGGAGTTCTGGCGACGGCGCTTCTTGAAGGCGATGACCTTCTTGGCGCGGCCATGGCCGACAACTTCCGCGCTGACGATCGCGCCTTCGACGAAGGGAAGGCCGATCGTGGCATCGGCGCCGACGCCGACCATCAGGATCTCGGTGAATTCGATCTTGTCGCCCTCGGCGCCATCCAGCTTTTCGATGGTGATGACGTCGTCTGCGGCTACGCGGTACTGCTTACCGCCGGTCTTGATGACTGCGAACATGTCTTGTCCTTGTCTGTTCGGTCCGGCTCTGTCCCAACAGGTTCCGAATGCTCGGAAACCGGTCATGAACGGCCGTCTTTTTATCAGTCGGAATGGCCAAGGGAAGGTTCTCCCCGGCCGACGAAACGGATACCCTCTCGGACATCCGGATGACGTGACGCCGCAACCCCATCACGGAGTCCGCACCACTTCAGATGCGCCCGTTACGCGAACTTTAGAAAACTGTCAAGGTAAAAGCCCTGAAATCCTTCCCATTCAAGCCTTTCTCCCTCTTGCCATCCCCCCGAACTGCCGCTATGAACCGCTTCGCGCTTCCAAAGCGCCTTCTGACCCCGCGGAGAGGTGGCAGAGTGGTCGAATGCACCGCACTCGAAATGCGGCATGCCTGCAAGGGCATCGTGGGTTCAAATCCCACCCTCTCCGCCACTTCCCATTGATTTCATTGTCTAATTTCAATTTTCTCGCGATCCGTCCTTACGGATACCCTAACTTGCATCTCCGCCGGCAGTGCTTCCGATGGATAGGCGGCGCACGAGTTTTTTCCGAGCATTCTGGGGTGCCTGCTAACTGCCTGACCCTATTGCGATAACGGAATTGCTGCCACGGTGTGATACAACTGTCATACAACAAGCCATTGAAATTGCACTCTTTTCCCTAGAATTTCTTGGTGCTAGAGTTCTTCTGAACAAGGAGAACCGGGATGAAACATCAAGAACCGAGTGCAGCCATGTCGATCCAATCGGCGGCGAAGTATCTGTCTCTATCCCGCTCTGGGATCTATCGCCTCATCAACAGCGGCACGCTTAACCGGGTGAAAATTGGCGGTCGCTCCGTGATCCGGCGCGCGGACGCTGATGCGTTGCTTGGAGCCTCGCACGATAGCTCTGTTGCTCTTACAGAGCCCCCGCTCGAGAGAGGTAGTGTTTCGGGGATTTTCGGATGAGTGGTCAGAGGCGGCGCTACCGAACGTCGATGAAGCATGTGCAACGCTGCCCTCTGCTACTTCAGTTGCGGCAAATGACGATCGGGGACATGGTCCAAGGTTTCCAATATCCGCCAGGGCTGTCGGTGCTGACAATTCAGACCCACCCCGTATTCGGTGAACGGGGGGACGCGGCCTTGGTGTACGACGTGCCTGTGATGTTGCCGCCTGAGTTTCGCGCGTCCACCGAAACAAATTTGCGGCTGGCATTAGCCATGGTCGAGGCTGTTGATCCAGAGGCCGCTGCAACTATCGCCAATCTCAAAACCCTAGCCCGTTCGCAGCGTTCCAGGGCCTATGAAGCGAGGTTGCGCAAATGACGCGACACGCTCACCCGGCTTCCTTTTTGGCGTTTGCGGTTGAGGTGGCCACCTTCGTCGAGGAAATTGAAACGGCTGTTCCTCCCGCCCCTTTTCCATTGGCCTCTGGCTCTGACGCATTACTGCGATCGGCGTTTGCTGACGCCAAGAGGCGCCACGACGGCCTGTTTTATGTCTTAGTCGAAGAGGAGCGGGCGCGGTTGGAAGCAGCTGAGGGCGAGTACCGTCCGGAGTTGCGGCCATATCTTGAGGATGTCGCCAGCAGGCGGATTGCTGAGCAATCCAGAAATTACACACCTATCGCTCGGACGTCTCGATCAATTCAGGCGGAGGTGATCGCCGGCGTCCACTTCGCCGCCGCTAGAAACCGCGCCTTCACGGCAAAGGCGCTAAACCGTGGCATTCCTCGTGCGGAGATGATGTTCGGCTTCTCACCCTCCACTGTCCGAAACGCCTTGGATAGCTTCGTGCGCCCGTTGATCGCTCAAACCGAAGTGCTTCTTGTGGCGGTCGATCTCGCTGCGTCAAAAGCGACGGCCTTGCTCCATCTGTGGCAGCACTTAGGAGGGCCGGGCCGTGCGTTGATCAACGCACGCGAGCTCATGGCTACAGGTCAGATCCTAACTCCTTTCCGGTCTGTGGAGGAGCGGGCGATCCGAGAGCCGCGACCCTTTGCGCGCGCTGATGCCGCTGAGCGTGCGCTGAACATGCTGCGCCATGAGCTGCAGCTGCGTTGCGAAAAGGGTGCCGTATCGGACGGCTAGAAACGCATTCTAATCTGCGGAGAATGACGTCATGGAAAATCACTTCACCAACCGAAATGCCTACCGGGGCTGTTCCGTCGTCGATGTAGCTACAGCCGCCGAAATCGCCGGGCGCTCGGTGTCATGGATCCGCACACATCTGAATTTCGGGCCCCTTGAGCGAGCTGATGTCAATGGTCGGCAGGGCGTCACGGTCGCAAGCTTACGCCTTCTCATTGAACACCAACGCAGTCGCAGGCGAGTGCGTCGCAAGCTCGTCCTTGTCGTCGACAACACGAAATAGAACGGCCGGCTCTCATTGCAGTGAGGCCGGCCTGAAAGGCATATTGTGAACAGCCACAGCATACCAAAACCTGGCACTGTAGAAAAGACGCAGTTGAACTATTTCGAGCGCCTCGCAGATCTCGGTTACACGCGCCTGGTCCCCGTCATCCCGCCAACTGCGGAGATCAGCCAAGGCTCATCACTGTTCAAGCGCCTGGGCACGAAGCAGGACGGCCGCGGCAAGACACCCGGCGTAAAAGGGCGCGACGGTAAATTCTATAGCTTCGACTGGGTGCCGTACGAGGCCGACGAGCGGGACTATCGCCGCTGGCATGACATGGGCGCCGGCGT
This sequence comes from Rhizobium sp. PP-F2F-G48, assembly GCF_004342335.1. NCBI lineage: Bacteria > Pseudomonadati > Pseudomonadota > Alphaproteobacteria > Hyphomicrobiales > Rhizobiaceae > Rhizobium > Rhizobium sp. PP-F2F-G48. Next base: position 159,766 of record NZ_SLVH01000004.1, read on the forward strand.
CGGCATCAAGACGGGGCGCGGTCTAGTCGGCATCGACGCCGACACGCTCGACGACGGCCACGCCAAGATCATCAAGGACACGATCGAGGAAGAGTTGGGGATCTCACCGATCCGTGTAGGGAACCGCCCGAAAGCCTTGTACCCGTTTCGTGTGACAGGACCTGTTCAGTATCAACGCATCGACTTCGGGCCGAACATCGCGCCGCCTGGCGAGGCACCGAATTTTGAGCGTGTCGAGATCCTGTCGGACGGGCGGTTCTTCGTCGCCCAGGGCATCCACCCCAAGACCGGAAAGCCGTACGAGTGGCTCCGACCGCCTACCGCTGTCGAAGCGCTGCCAGTAGTGACGCCCGAGCAGATCACGCAGTTGCTCGAGATGCTGCGCATGCGCTTGCCTGAAGCGTCCAAGGTGCAGAAGGAGGGCGGAACGTCTGAGGTCTCTCAGCAGTCGCTGCGCAGCGCACCTGAGATAGTGCGAAAGGCCGTCACCGCCATTCCCAACACGTCGGCCTTGTTCCCCTCGCGCGAAAGCTATCGGGATATGGGGTACGCGATTAAAGCCGCCGTCGAGAACGAACACGACGCGTTCGAGATCTTCGCGGACTGGTGCGACAGGTGGGTCGATGGCAGCAACGACCCGGACGTGATCGCGTCGGACTGGTCGCGCATGAAGCCGCCGTTTCGGCGTGGTGCTCAATGGCTATACCAGCTCGCCGAACGGCACGGCGCTGGTTCCTTCTCGATTGGGGAAGTGTGGTTCGAGGATCTCGAAAATCCCGATAACCCGTTCCAGTCTCTTGAGATTGTGCGCACGCCCGCCCCTTCGCCCCCCGCGGTGATCGAGTGGATCAGCCCGTCGCAATGGGAGGGTCGCGCGCCCGCCGTTCGGCAATGGGAAGTCAAAGACTGGATACCAAGAGGGGAGGTGACCCTTCTATATGGAGATGGCGGTATCGGGAAGACACTTCTTGCACACCAATACGCGACTGCGGCAGCGGCTGGCCTTCCTTGGCTCGGTCAGGAAACTCGAAAGGCCAAGGTCATGTGCTTCTTTTGCGAGGACAGCGCTGATGAGTTGCACCGGCGCCAAATCGACATCAATCGCGCCTTGGGCCTTACGCTGACCGATATTGACGCAAATCTGAGGATCGCGCCGCGCAAATATTTCGATAATCTCATGGTCCAATGGGATCGCAACACCGGTGCGATGAATCGGCAGGCGGTCTGGGAAAAATTGCGCGACGACGCAGTAGCCTTTGGCGCGGACGTCGTGATCATCGATACGATTGCCGACGCGTATAGCGGCTCTGAGATCGATCGAGCCCAAGTCAGTGCGTTTATCAAATCCTGCCTTGGAAGGCTGGCCCAAGAGATCGGCGGCACGGTCATAGCGCTGGGGCATCCTTCCGCGGCTGGCAAGGCATCAGGATCTGGAACCAGCGGCTCAACAGCCTGGAGCAATGCCGTAAGGTCCCGCCTATATCTTCGGTATCCGAAGGGCGTAACGAAGGGTTCTGTTCGCGAACTTGAAGGCATGAAGAGCAACTACGGACCCGCCGGAAACCTGATAAAACTCCGATGGGATCAAGGTGCTTTCGCAGTGCTTGCGTCGAGCGCGCCCCAAACTGCAGAAGCTGTCGAGCGTGGGGGCGTATTTGCCGTGCCCAGCGTTGAAGTTGCAGCGTGTGACGCCCTACTGGCGGCCCTTCGCGCTTGCTCCGATCAGAGAATGGCCGGGGCTCAGAATTCCCAGTTCTATTTTTTGAAAATTTTGAGGCGTCGCGAAAGTGGGCTTATCGAAGCTTTCGATGATGCCGAATTGGTCCGTGCAATGAACACTTTGGAAAAGGCTGGCGCCGTGGTGTCTCGCGTTATCGGGCGTGACGGGAGCCGGCGCCCGATGAGCGGTTATGCTGTTGTCGCGGACATTCTGTCCTATGCGGACGAAGCGAATGGAGGAATTTTCGAATGAAAGTTTCCTGCCGTTCTTGCCGCTGCTGCAGCAAAGTGCAGCAAAGTCCTTTTGCGGCACGTAGTCAGGCTATTGTAATCATTGAACATTATAGCTTTGCTGCACTTTGCTGCAGCAGGTCCGCCGCAAAGTGCAGCAAAGTGCAGCAAAGTCCTTGGTTTCTGGCCATTTCCTGTGCCGCAAAGTGTGTTGCAGCAAAGTCCCACCCTAAAGGGGGAGCGATGCTGCGCACCGCCTCCAGGCTTCGCTCCCCCATCGGTCTTAGGGTTACGCGCGTTAGTACAACGACCCGTGCGCATAATAGACGGAGGCCGAATGCCCGCGATACCTCAAAGGCCTTGCGTACGAGAGGGCGGTCCAGATGGTGACATCGACCCAGAACCGTATGCAGGCACGCGCGGCTATTTTGCGCTGGCATCGAAAACTCCGCGCCACTCGGCCCCGGTGCGGCGCGAAGCGGAAGCATGACGGCGAGCCCTGTCAGCAGATCGCTATGGGGAACGGCCGCTGCCACTATCACGGCGGGCGCACCGGATCGGGAAAAGACTGGCACAAAACCAAGTGGCCAAATAGCAAGGAGACTGACGCGGAGGGGAAGCTCGCGCGCAAACTCCACGACCAGGCGAAAGCCGCAAAAGCGCGCGCCAAGCGCCTTGCCACGATGACACCAGAACAGCGAACCACACACGAAGCTTGGCAGCAATCGCACCGACCTGGACCTGCTGCAGCGCGTGTGGTGAAGCGTCGCGAACGCGAGCAAAGTGCATACATCGCGGCCGTTTTCGCCAAGGAGCGATTGCCTGATCCGGCAAGCGTCGAACTCCAATTGGAGATTGAAGCGCTGGAGCGGCGCCTGACCGCGGTCGCTGCCGTAAACATTTTTGATTGAGGAAGCGCGGAATGGGAAAGCCAGAGACCGTCGAAGATATCCAGCGCGAGCTTTTAGTTCGTGTGCGCACAGAAGGCGTTGTTGCTGCCTACGAGGCCAGCTTGGCCATATGCCGTGATCCGAAAGCGCCGGCGCCTGCTCGTGCTACCGCCTCCGCAACCATTTTCCGCGTTGCCGGGCTGTTCGACCGGAAAGACGGGGATAAGCTCGTCGAGCCGCATGAAATGACGGCTGATCAACTGAATGCCGAAATCAAACGGCTTGGGGAAAGGCAGTCGAGGCCAGCTGACGATAGCGACATCTTCGGCTAGGCCGGGCGACGCAATGGGATCACGTTGCTCTTAGGCAACTCGATCGAACCGCCCGACGCGCTAGGCTGCGATAGGCAAGGTGTGGGACCCATTTCCGGGAAAAGAGCTTGAGCATTCATTTCTATCTGCTCGATTATGCAGGCAATACGGTTCGCGCTGAGCGCCGGCAGTTGCAGATCTCGTAATTCCTCCGAGAGAGCACCCACGGCTGCGCTGATCATGTGGGCGCGATATTCAGTCGGCAGGTCCATATCAGCGATCGTCGCTTGTCGGTCTTTGAGGTAGAGCAGGCTGCTGATACTCTCACTTTTCTTGCTTAGCTTTTTTGTTTACAGGGCCAGCCTTCTGCGAGGCGCGCCATTTTCGTTTGAGCATCTGGTTCAGCGCCCATGTTCGCGCATCCCTCGACGCGGCATTCTTTTTGCGGATCTGTTCCACAATGTCCATTTCGAGACTGTCCGCGGCCTCGGACACGGTTAGCGACTTGCCGCGGGTCACCGACGCTAGGTACGCGTCGAGATCTTGCTGCCGTATTAGAACGGGGCGCCCTCTAATATAAGTGAGTTTTCCGCCGAGGCGCAGCCTTTTGACCTTCGAGGTCGAGCAGCGCAATATCTCGGCGACCTCAGGCTCGGTGAAAAAACGCTCAGTCACTGCGATACCTCCCCAAGCTCTTTCATTCGCTTGGAAAGCCGAAGGAGTGTCGATCGCGAGCAGCCCGTTGCAGCAACGATATCGTTCCAAGACATCTTGCGCGCCAGCATCCGCGTGATTGCTTCATTACGTTCAGTATCTTCGGGCCGGCCTTTGTAACGGCCCGACACTTTTGCCTTTTCGATCCCCTGGGCCTGGCGGCGTTGGCGATCCTCGTAATCCTTTCGCGCGACGGCCGCCAAGACATCCAGCAACATTCCGTTGATCGCCGTGAACATTCGCCCGGTGAACTGATCCTCTGCTTTCGACAGCATCATATGCGAGGTGGGCAGGTCTAGTGCGACTACCCGCACCTGGCGCGCGGCAATTTCACGTTTTAGAGTTTCCCAGTCGGCCTCATTGAGACGGCTTAACCGGTCGACTTGCTCAGTCAGCAAAACGTCGTCAGGCCGGCAATCTGCTAGGAGCCTGAAGAGTTCCGGCCGCCTTAACGAAGCGCCGCTCTTGTTTTCAACATAGTAGGCTGCGATCGAGAAGCCCTTCTCTCGTGCGAAGTCATCCAGCTGAGACTTCGCGCGCGATGCATCCTGCTCCAGGGTGCTGGCGCGCAGATATGCGCGAACAAACATGGCATTCATCCTCAGTTCGATTTAGATGGTTCGGTTCTACTCAGTTCGATTTGCACCGTGAGACGAGTTATCGAACCGGCAAAAGAGCTGGTTCGATTGGGGCATATTCTAAAGAACGGTCACTGCAGGCGCCGCGCAGCTTTCTCCAAGCTGGCTCTGATCGCCGCATTGCAACGAGCGCGATGCACTTCGTCTTGCGTGTAGATTGACAGCACGTCGAGCTCGTCGCGCCACTCGGCCGCCTCGGTAGCGTCGTCTCGACGATCGGCTTCCATAAGAGCGATGGTTGCCCGGTTCAGGGCCGCCAGTTCGTTATCGGCAGGTGCCAAAGCTTTCGTCCTTTTAAACGCGATGATCGAACCTTCTCCGAAGCTGCCGCCGCAGGGCGGAGCAGCCGCTGGGGAAGTGCGGGGAACGAAAGCGATGATGTTGGCCATGTTAATCTCCTAGCCTGCCGTACCGATAAGCTGGGTTTATTTACATGGTTCGATAATGTCAACAGTTCGTTTTGCTCTCGTTCTCAGCCTGACGGTAGGACCCAAGCTCTATGTCGGTCAAACAGTCTGATCTGCCGGAAGCGTCGGCCGTTGAATGCGACAAAGGGTAATGGTGCAGTATCCGGATCGCATGGTGGCTAGGCGCAACGTGGCATCCACCCCCTGGGTGCGCTCCAACTGCCGATCCGGATACCGCAACAGACGGCCATAGAAAAATTCAATGAGCTGGAACTTTTTTGCTCACGAGAAAGATTTGCGGCTGCATTTTAGAAAAGAGTTTCGGCTAGACTGTCGCATGACCTGTGTTGTCTGAAGGCCCCGTCAGACATTCGGCGCGAAAGAGGGCGCTTTGCCCGCTCATCCGCATGCGAAGCTCAGACCGGGCGCCAGGCCCCCACCCCCTGCCTGACCAACGATCCCTACCCCACCCCCTGGGGGCGGTCCGCCGGCCAACCCGGATGTGGTGCCAGACGCCCATAGGAATTTTTGCCCCGACAGAACTTTTGGACACTTTGTCGCCTCGCCTCATTGAGCGCAAACCGGCCCTGTTTTTCGCAAAAATCAGCCGCAGGCGCTCTATCGGATATGGCTTTCAGCGAAAACGCATGGTAGCTTTCATCACCGCCTGAACAACTGCGGAGCTCAGGCCTCCGCGCTCACCGCCTCCAAGATCTGGAGGCACGTCAGATCCTTCGAACACACGCGGCTTTTGCCGGTTCGATCGACGTTGGTAGCGCGATGACATTCCCATTTCTTCATTGGTCACGCCCGGTGCGCTTGAGCGTTCTGTGGTCTCTCTCAGGGCTTGGCCTTGCCGATGGCACGCGATGAGCGAGGCAGCACGAACACAGGCCGCCGCCACGCTTCTGGTCACGGCTGTCGAGAATTTCGACCAGGCCTTAGCGACGACCCACCCCATTTACTTTGCCGTGCTCGGCCTCGACGCGATCGCGCAAGCGGTAGCACCTTGCCGGGATCTCGTGGACGTTGAGCCGCAGGCGGCAGCGCGGATCGCAGAGCAGACGCATCCCGTAGCAGCCAGGATAGCGGAGGCCATCGCAACCGAGGTGCCCGCGGACATCGTCTACGCCGGCTTCGGTGCCGCGAAAGACTTGGTGACAGTGCGCTCCGACGCGTTGCGCGCAGACCGGAGTCTCTACGTCGCCATGATCTTGGGCGATCTCCGGTCATATCTCTGCCGGATTGAGATCCGCCGCCGTGGCGATCCGCTGAGGCATCTCGCCAGGGAACAGGCCGCCTTCGAAGCATTCAAGGCAGGGATCTGGACAACCGCCGGGTTTGATCCCCGGGACACACAGTCGCGTTGGCACTGAGACCGGAGACACCGCAGATGGCAAACTTCTTCGATCAGTTCGACAGTCCCGCCACAGCCGCCCCGCCGCCGGCAGCGGCTGTCGGACCCTGGACGAAATACGCCGCGCAGACGCCGCAGACGCCGCCCGCGCAAGGTCGCCCTTGGGAGAAGTACCAGACCGCTCCGGGGGCGCCGCAAGCTGCACCGCAGGCGCCCAACTATTTCGATCAGTTCGACGCCCCCGCCTCAAATGCGTCTCAGCCATATCCAGGGCCGACCGGACAGCCGCAGGCGTCCGCGGTGGCGGACGAGGAGCGCTCGCTCGTCGACACGATCATGGACGGCGGCGCCTACGGCATGGGTATCGCTGACCAGGGCGCGCGCGGCGTGGCGAATGGCGTCGCGAACATCGCGGGCCTACCGAACGCCATCCAGCAGGGTGGCCTCTCCGCTCTGGAATGGGGCCTTGGAAAGGCCGGCGCGCCAGAGGCTGTTCTCGACACTGTCGGCGGTTTCAAAAATCTCGTCGATGTCTTCCCGAGCGCCGAAGGCATCAAGGCCACTTTGGACAGCGCCAACAACACGACGGCTGACGTTCTGGGCGTCGAGCGGCCCCGCGTCTCGCCGGATAATTTTCCGGAGCGCGCGGCAAGCCGGATCATGGAAGAGGTCGGCGCCGCCGCGGTTCCCGCAGGTGCGGCGCTGAACAAGGCGCGGGCGATCGGCGTTCAAGGCGCGCGTGCGATGCCTGGCATGATCGGGCGCTATGTCGAGAGTGCTGCGGTCAATCCGGCGCGCTTCGCGCGGCGCGAGGGCGCCATGGCCCTTGGCGCCGGTGCCGGCGCGGCTACGGCAAACGAGGCCGTCGATCGCGACACGACCGCGGGCGCGCTTGCCGACTTCTTTGGAGCGGTCACCGGTGCCGGGACCGTTGGCGGCGGTGCGGCGCTCGGCCGCGTCATGGGCGACATCGGAGCCGCGGCAACGGGCCGCCCTGGCTTTGCCTCGAATGTCGTTCGCGATACCGTCACCGATGCCTTGATCCAGAATTCGGACATCATGAGCCGACAGGTCGATCCCTCGAACCTGACGCAGCCCCTCGATACACAGGCCCTTATCGACGCAATCAACCGTCCGTCGGATGCGGAGCGGCTCGTACCGGGCCTGCGCGCATCGACGGCCGACACCGCGGGCGACGCCGGGCTGGCGTCTCTTGAGAATGCGAGATCCCGGGCCAATCCCGGACCGTACCGCGATCGCGTCGATCATAACGCAATGCGCATCGAAGACGTAATCATGGGCATGCGGCCCGACGAGCGGCCCGGCGCCTATCGCAGCACCGCTGAAGCCGTTCGGGAGCAGTTGTTTGCCGAAGCGGCTACCGGGCGCCAATCGGCCGCCGACGCGGCTGCGGAGGCTGTCCGCCAGATCACGCCCGCAGACACCGCCGCGCAGCGCGGCAGCATGGTGCGCGAGGGCCTCGAGACCGCCCGCGATGCAGCGCGGGCCCGCACCGATGCGGCATATGCGCAAGCCAACATCGCTGGCCGTCAGGTCGATCCGGCGCCGCTGACCAGTGCCCTCGACGTAGCTGTCGGCGGGCTGACCGAGGTCGAGCGCGGACTGGTGCCGCAGGGCGTCGTTGATCGCGTGCGCGGGCTCGGACTGCCGCTCGAGAACGGACCGCAGCCAACAGGTCTGTTGGACGCCGCCGGCGCCACCATCACGCGCCCGCCGCGCGGGCCGGAGCCCGTCGCCCTGAAGGAGGCAACCGACCTGAAGTCCGAGCTGCAGCGCCTGCAGCGCGCCGCGCTTGCCGATCCGCGGGCAGAAAAGGGCGGGCGGAATGCCGCGCGCGTTCTCGGTCAAATGGTCGATACGGTCGACGGCTTCATCGCGTCCAATCTCGACGAGACCGATCAGGCCGCATTGTCGGCGGCGCGCGGCGCCAAGTTCGACGAGGCGGAACGGTTCACGCGCCAAGGCGACCCGGTCCAGTCCGCGCTGGCGCGCTACGAGGGCGGCTTGCCCGCCGTTCGCGACGATCGCGTGGCGGGCCTTTTCACGAACACGCAGGCGATGGACCGTCTCTTTGCCCAGGCAGATACGCCCGCGGTGCGCGACGCGATCCGCAACGAGCTGCTTTCGCGCGCGGACACGTCCACCGCTGCCGGCGTCGATCGCTTCATGTCGGCCAATGCCGAGCAGATCGAGCGTTTCCCGGGCCTGGGCAACGAGCTGACGCGCGCCGCAGCCGCCCGGACAGCCGAGGCGGAGGCGGGAACGCGTTTCGGCTCGCTGGAGCGGGATCTCGGCACCGACACGCGACCGGGCCGCAGCACCGTCGGGCGGTATCTGCAGTACAGCGACGCCAACGCCCGGAAGGGCATCCGCGACGTGATGGCCGCGAAAGATCCGGGCCGCGCGGCCGATGAGCTGGTCAACTTCGTGGGGAACGACAAGCAGGCCATCGACGGGCTGCGCGCCGCTTTCTGGGATGATCTCGACGCGTCCGGCCGCTCTGCGAATGCCGCGGCCGAGACTAAGGGCGGCACGATGCCGTGGATCCCGCGCAAGATGTTGAACTATCTCGACGACCCGGCAAAGGCCGCGGTGGCGGAGCGCATCTATCGCGATGACCCGCAGCATCTCGCCATGATCCGGGAACTCGCCGGCGCGCTGAAGGGCGTGAACACGGGCCAGCGTATCGGCAACGCCGTGAACCCGTCCGGCACCGCCCAGATGATGCGCGGCCAGCCGCCGGTCAGCTTCGCCGAAATCAGCTCAAAGGCCTACCAGGCCAAGATCGGCCGAGTTGGCGTGCCGTATGTCGCGTTGCACCTTGCGGGCAAGCTGGCGCGCGGTGTCGTCCAGAAGCAGAGCACGAAGGCCTACGAGCTTCTGCTCGATCGGGCGCTGACGGACCGGGCCGCCGCAACGGCGCTATTGGCCGAGAATAACCCGGCCAACCGTGCGGCTATCACGCGCATGACAAAGGGGTGGTTCGGTGCCGAGATGGCCTTTGCCATTGGTCATCTCGTATCTGAAAGTAAGGAAGCTGATGAGCTTAAGAAATAAGAAATAATTAAAATATGACAGTCGGCACTATTACTCTTGAGCTCGACCCTTAACGGGCGTGTAGATAGCCGAACTAGTCCATCTTAATGGATAGCTCTGCTTCTAGCTTTTTGGCCAGAGCATTCAGGAACGAATCAAGCTTTGTCGCTACTGTGACAACTGTCCGTTTCCTTTCTTCCAAATTTCGGGGAGCATACAGGCGCTCAAACGCCTCTATAAATCGCTCATATGCCGCGTTTGCGACGCTATTCCAGTCTTCATATTTTGAGTGCTCGCTAGTATCAAGCGCTTCAAGAGCTACAATTAACTCGTTGTAGATCTCTGAAAGCTCAGCATTCAGAGGCCCAATTGTTTTTTAAACTCTAGATCTGGAGAAGCTGAAAGCTCTAGAGCCTTCAACTTCTGTTTTGCTGATCTAAATTTGGAAATTACTCCATCAACAGATGCTTTTAGCGATCTATACTCAGATAGCTCATTCGAGCGACGTCGTTGAGTGGAGGCTATGCGTGTATTAATTAAATTCCATAACAGACTGATACCGATACCGGCCCAAGGCGCCCAATCTTTTAGATCCATGAGCGATCAATACTCTGCGAGGATTTCACGGCGCTTCATAAGCGATGAGCGGATGCCGTTATCGATCTGCTGCAGGACAACTGGGTCTGCAGTAAAAGAATATCGAGATAGGAAATTGTCTCTCCCACCTAGTGCACGAACGCTTTCAGCGAACATTCCTTGAAAAAACGATGGCGTAATCGTGTAAACGAAATCTGGAATCTCGATAACGACCTTTTCAGCGGACTCGTCAAGCGTTGCAATGTTGAATAATTCGCGCGCGGCTTGACCTCTGTCGTGCCCAGACAGATTATGAACTTCGCCGCCGCCCGTTAATTCAACGAGGTTAATCTTCTGCATCCAGCACCGCCTTCAAATCATCTTTACTTAACACGAACGTGAGCCCAATAATTGTGCCCGGAAATCGTGATTCTAGGTCAAAAACAAAACTCGCATCCGGCGGTTGTACAGGGCTGTTCCCTGAATTAAACCACTGCATGCGAGGCTCGTCTTCCCCAGTGCGCGTACCATGCAGGTAAGGCGCCCGTGCCCTGATGCAAGAGCTGCCTGAGACGATGGTCATGCGCGGGCCCTTGTCAGTACCACTTGATACTCCTAGGGCGCTGACCAACTCTAGCACCTCTTGAAGTCCTATGCCACCGCGTTGATTCGCTGCGGCTGCATGATCACTGGTGATGCCGTCTTGAAGTGCAACCAAAGTGGCGAGCGTATCTCGAGAAATGCCACAATCTCGATGCCGATCAGTGTACTTGTTAACCTGAGCTCTGATCGATATCGGAGCCCGTGCTAGGGATTCTGCGATGGAACTTCCGACGCTTAAGAACCCCATGTGACACCGGTAAACATCACGGTCTCCTTCAAGGCGCCTTGCCATGAACGCTGCCGTTGACCATCCGCCATCTTTACCCGGCGGGTGACTGTGACGCTCAGCGTTGTCGAGTAGCTCACCAATGATGCTTGCCAATCTAGCTTTTCCGCCTTGAGCAAGGCAGACTTCGTCCTCGGAGGCAGCTGCTAACCATTCGTCCAAAGCTTCACAAAATTCATCTGCGACTTTTTCCTTGGACTGCGGGTGCAGATAACGATCAACGCTTGTGGACGTTCCTGCTCTTCTGCGAGAGCGTTTGGGGAATGCCCAAACGTCATCAACATTCTCTAACCCCTTTAAGCGCATGGAGAGATCTTTTTTCAACTTGAGAGTCTCGACAACCTTTTGGATAGGCATCTCCATTCGCCCACCTTTAAAAACCTTGGACATGTGCGGCCACATCTCAGCAAGAGCTAGATAAGCAGAGACATCGACGCAGTATGGATCGTCAAAATGCAGTTGTGCGTTCGCCGCTTTCCCCTCAAATTTGAGAATTTCGGCGAGCTGATCTAAGGTGTTTTGCGGATGATCGATGAATGAGAAATTCCGCAAGACAAGCTGATCGTATTTTTTATCGTAGCGTCGTTTTAGAATAGGAATCCATTCGGACTTCCTTTTTGGGTAAAGCCCTGATGCTAAAGCGTCCTCACTGAATGAACTTTTAATTAGAAGAGACTTAGGAAGCTGGAATCGCTTGCCTTTTTGATTATCTCGTATGATCTCACGAGATTTCCTTTTAGCAAAACGGCCTTTGCCAAGTCGCCCTTTAGGGTTGCCTGATGCAGCTACTGCTCGCAGCTGTCGTCTGTATGCTTGCAGCAGTAAGCGAAATTCCCGATCAATACCTTGAGGTGCAACTTCGTGAGGCTTCGCAATTTGCCCACGTGTGCGATGCTTGATCTGCTGGAAGAGATTTTTGAACACTGGCGACCCTGTACTTTGGGCTGCTCTCATAGCTGTATTTGCATTGTAAGCGCAACCTGACAGCTCTGTTTCATCCTCGAGACACACAGGCTTAACTCAAAGACGAGCAGGAGTTGGGCGCGTCAATGTCGAGCAGCTGCAACTTATCGCCGGCCTGCCAGATCGTTTCGCCATCGACAACGCAGGTTACCTTCGATCGCCGCGGGCGCCGCACTCAACAGCATGCGATGGCCGGAACCTAAAGGAGCTAAGGGTGTTCCTCAGCGCGAATGGAGCACATCATGATCAGAGCGCCGATAAGCGAAATCCAAGGGCCAGACCGACAGCTTGAGTGTCATCGAGCGCTTGATGCGCACGTGATGGAGGCCGTCGATCAGGCTACGAAAGTCGGCTGGACCGCTTCGGAAGTCTTTGGTGCCTTGGAGGCTGTGATCGCTGATCGTCGCCTCGCTTATTCCACGTCAACCAGCACGACAGAGGCAAACTCCGAGATCTCGATGGCCTCCGGCGTCGATGGCGCCACTGCCAACCTCTGAGGTTTGCTCTGTCCACATTTACACCGGTGCATTGTATGCGAATGAGATTTCACATGTTTGAGCCCGATTCAACGGTCGGGGTCGAAGGCTTTGGTACGCAACGTGAGCTGTACACCGTGCTCCTTCGCCGAGGCGTTAAAGGCGATCATGCGCTGCTAATAGCTTTGGATGTCCTCACAAACATCCAGCGTCAGTCACCTCACAAACATCCAGCGTCAGTCACCTTAAACATGTCACGGCGATGGCTACACCATTGTGGCAGAAGCGAGCTAACGAAGAAGCCACGGCCCATTGACCCGTTTCCAGTTTCGGCAGTCGTTTTTGCCTGAAATGCGCGCCTCGGCGCGGAATGAGACACTAGCGGCCGCGTTCCGGAAGCAGAATCAGCTGATCATCCGGTAGTGGCCGCTGCAGCGCTTTCGCCTCTGCCCAGGGGAGCGTGAGCCACGCCTCGACTTCATCTTGTGTTGTCAGGATCACAGGCATCGCTTTCGGATGGATCGGGCCGACGACGCCGTTCGGCGGGCAGGTGAGGAAGGCATAGTAGTCCGCGGTGATCAGGCCTTCCTTGACCTTGCGCACGCTTGTCCAGTCTTTGACCCAGATCCCAGCGAAGAACATCAACGGCTCTGTCGCGTCGCCCGCAAACCATGCATTCGGTGTGCGGCCGCCTTCGACCTTGGCGGCCGGGTCCGGCTCGGCAAACCGTGTCAACGGCACGACGCACCGGTTCTCGACACCCAGCCATCGCGTCCAATGCCTGCTTGCCGTATTCCGCACGTTGGTGGTGCCGCCATCGGGCTCCATCTTCAGCAATGCATCGAAGTCCACGTCCTTGCCCTTGGCGCGCAACTTGTCAGCTCGCTTGATTGCAGCTTCGTAAAGCGCCTGGCTCGAGCTCGGCATTCCCCATCGCACGGAAGCGAGCTCCCGCACGCCGTCGGGCGCGTTGCGCACGATCGGGGCCATTCGGTCGGGGTAGACGTCTAGGGACGGCTCCATATTTCCCATGACGTCGCGCGCCGCTCTCGCGAAAGCTCGGATTGCCTCCTGGTTGGTCGTGATGTTGTAGAGATTACACATTTGACCACTGCCTCCCCGTCATCGGACCTGGACCCTCTTGAACGCTTGTGAGTTAAAATGCCAGGATCCGAGCCGCAGCAGCATGAGGATATGCTTTCTATGATCATGACGTCTACAGCCAGGACCGTCGGTGAGGACCAGGAGAACGGGGAGAACCCGAGGGAAGTAAAGGCCATGAAAGCGGCCACTCACCGGCCCTACTGCACCATGTGGCTCGCGCTACACCAGATGTTCCCAACGTTCGGCCAACGCTGAGCAAGTCCCTCTCGCACCAGGACTTTGCCAGCATCTCGCCCGTCTGGCAGCCGAATGCGGATCAGGGATCTCCGATCGGAGGTCCGGTCCTTTTTGCCGCTGTCGTTGATCCGGTAGCCCTTAGACATAAGACCGACCAACCGAGCTGTCGCCTCGCGCGCCTTCAGCTTTTCAGCCTGACACTCCCCTGACATCTCGGGCGCATCAATATCGAGCAGCCTCATTTTCACACCTTGCTGCCAGATCGTATCCCCATCGACGACGCAGGTAGCCTTTCGCTCGGCCCGCTTGCCACCTTTGCAAAGGTCGATGGCATGGGCCGGCGCCACCAGCACCAGGCACGGCAGCAGCGCCAGTAGCGCGAGCCGAAAGGGTGCGGCCGGGATCAATGGCTGGCCCTCCGCCCGCTGGGCGCGGCGCGATCTTGCGCGGTCATTCCGTGTGAGCTGCTGCGGGTCATATGGTCGTCATGCATCACGTCGTCTTCATCGTCAGTCCCGCGGCATCGTTCCGAGCAACAGCATGTTGCCTGTCTTGTTTCGGCAGTTCTGGCACGTTAGTCGGGCGCCGATCGCGCAGAGGGGCAGCGCCGCGCCATGGGCACGGGCAAGCGCATAGCGATCGACGCGGGAGACCCGCCCGCAGCCGCCGCAGCGGGCGGCGAGCTGGTACCATTGCTGCAGCTGGCTGAGCGTCGTCCAATCGTCCGGCGGCACCTCCTCGTAGCGGTCGCCTCGGAAGCTCAGATCCTTTCCTCTCGCGTGCCTCATCGCGCTCCCCTCATCGCAAATGCACGACCGGCAGGTCCGACAGCCGCGTCGTGTAACGCGGCGAGCGGTGATCGGCCTTCGTGGTATAGGTTCGCTTGAAGCCTTCGGAGGCGAGCACGAGCGCCTTCTTGCCGAACTGGTCGTTGACGCTGTCGAGCGCCTTCATCAGTTTTGCCCCGCGCTCGATGTCGGCTTCGAACAGGTCCCGCGACCGGTCCTCCTCGCGCACTAGGTCGTCGAGGATCACGCCTGCCTTCGTGTAGGCGTGGCCGTTGCCGGATCGATCGCCCTTCCAGGACTTCTCGACGCAGCGCCGCGCGGCGCGCACCAAGTCGAATGTGCTGCTGGAGGCCGGTGACAGTTCGATCGAGCGGGAGGCCGAGTGCTGCGGACGGTCCGGCTTGTGCGGATTGGTGTGGAAGAAGGCATTGAGATGGCCCGCAACGAGGCCGTGGCTGCGCAGCTTCTCGGCCGCCCGCGTGGCGTGCGCGGTCATCGCCTGCATGAGCGCATCGAAGGTCAGCATGGGCGTGCCGGCCGAACGCGTGACGGCCATGCCCTTGCGCTGCGGCTCGACGGCCTCGATGTCTATGCAGCGGATCCCCTGCAGTTCGCAGACAATGCGCTCCAGCACGACGGTGCCGACCTTCCGGGCGAGCGGCAATGGCATCGCGCGCAGCTGGGCGACGGTGCGGATGCCCTGGGCGGTAAGCTTGGCCTCCGTCTGCCGGCCGACGCCCCAGACCTCGCCGGCGGCGATGCGGGGCAGGGCAAAGGTGAGAATGGTCTCGTCCATGAAATCGCAGACGCCTGCAAAGAGCGGGTTTTTCTTGGCGGCATAGTTGGCGAGCTTCGCCAGCGTCTTCGTTGGCGCAATGCCGACGCAAGTGGGAATGCCGACGCTCTCGCGAACGGCCGCGCGCATCGCGCCGGCATGGTCGAGCATCCGGCCGCCAAAACCTGAGAGATCCACGAACGTCTCGTCGATCGAGTAGACCTCCGTGACCGGCGAGAAATCACGGATCGTCGTCGCGACGCGCCGGCTGATATCGCCGTAGAGCGTATAATTCGAGGAGAAGACCCGGATGCCGTGGGCCTTGATCTTGTCCTTCAGGTGGTGCGCCGGCGCGCCCATCTTGATCCCGAGGATCTTGGCCTCTTCGCTGCGGGCGATCGCGCAACCGTCATTGTTCGAAAGCACGATGACGGGAATGCCGGCGAGCCTGGGGTCGAATAGGCGCTCGCAGGAAATATAGAAATTGTTGCAGTCGATGAGGGCGATCGGCTCGGGCATAGCCGGTCACTCGATCGGGCAGCGCCGGACGACGCCGGCCACGACACCCCAGATCTCCGTCGTTTCCGTCACCTTGATCGGGCGGTAAACGGGATTGTCGCTGTTCGGATCGAGCCAGATCTCGCCATTGCGGCGCGCGACCTTCTTTGCGGTGATCTCGCCATCGACGACGGCGATGACGACGCGGCCGACCCGCATCTTGCCGGCACGATCCACCGCGATCATATCCCCGTCGCAAATCCCCTCCCGCATGAGACTGTCACCGGACACGCGCCACCAGAAGGTGGACGGCTCGTGCCGCACGATCCACGCGATCGGATCGACGACGTCCTCCAGATCATCGGCCGCCGGCGAAGGGAAGCCGGCCGGCACCCGGAGGCTGGAAACCTTGACGACCGAGCGCACGTAATCGAGCGCAACCGGCGAAAGCGTCGGGTGCTGGAGCATGACGAATGAGATCCGATTGAAATTCCAGAAGCGTAAGGCGGCGCTTCTGTTCTACAATTGTTCTCATTCATTTCAGGAGTCAAGCCCGCGCTTCGACGTTCCTTTCGAGGGCTGTTTCCTGCAACCGGAACGAGTCACGCAGCCAGTCGTTGAGTGGGCAGTATAGCGTCAGGAGTATTGCGTAATGGATCAGAAACGGTGGGATAAGCCGGTCACGTTCGAAGAAGATGACCGCGGGCACTTCAGGACACTCACGACAACGGAAGAGGCGGCCCGTGCCCTTTTGATGGATTGGCCTGGAAAAGGCACGAAGGTTCACAAAAGGGCGAAAGAGATCATGATTTTGGTTTTGATGGGCGAGCGACCGCCGACCGAAGCGCGGGACGCGTTTCTTGCGGCCGCCGCGGACGCGAACGTTTTCGTTCGAAGCGCTTGAGCTACTCCAATAGGCGAAGCGCATTCCTGTGAAATTTACAAACTAGGTGGACGATCTCGTGGATTCGCGCTTCTACAACCTCGACAAAATAGGCGCTCAAGTATCAGGTAAGCGTCCAGTCAATAGACAATTCTAAGTGGATTGAACGCAATGGCACGGAACGAGCTTCGAGATCTGGATAGCATCTGGGAATCTGATCTTCTTGATCGACGAGGCGATGCCGAATTCCTTCAAAAATTTCTAAATGGCCGCATGGGAGAGCGTGCCAAGGCCGGCATGAGCGGCTCCTTTGTTCTAAATCTTGAGGCCGAATGGGGTTTCGGGAAGACCTTTTTCATGACACGATTTGCCGAACAGCTGTCGGCGTCCGGGCATCCAGTCGTATTCATCGACGCGTGGAAGAACGATTTCTCTGACGATCCATACACCAATGTAGTCGCCGAAATCGAACGCTACTTCCAGCAATTTCTTGATGAGGCAAGAGCGACGGAAGGCGGCTTCGTTAAAGCTTACGATGCTGTCAAGAAGAACGTGGGCAAGATTTTTTGGATAGGGCTAAAGGGCGGCCTTAAGCGTGGCAGCCGCTGGTTGATAGCCGAGGGTGCCGACGAGATTGTCGAAGTTGTCGATAAACACGTTGTCGATACCGGCGAGGTCGGGGAAAAGATTGGCAGCGATATGGAAGAGCAAACGATAAAAGTCACGGACGCTATAATTGATGCCTTTGCGGAAAAGCGGATCAAAGACTTTGAAGAGGCCAAAGTCAGCCTAGATCGCTTCCGCGAAAGCTTGGCACGCTTGCTTTTAGAACTCGAAGAGCAGACAGGGAAAAAGCTTCCGTTTTACGTGCTAATCGATGAACTTGATCGATGTAGGCCTACCTACGCAATTGCTATGCTTGAGCGCATCAAGCACCTATTCGATGTCGATAATGTCGTCTTTCTCGTTTCTACCGATACGCAGCAACTTGCTCACTCAATAAACGGAGTTTACGGCCAAGGATTTGACAGCCGGCGTTATCTTCAGCGATTCTTTTCAAGATCCTATGTGCTCCCAAAGCCTACACCGAGGGCATTGATAGATTCGATCCTCGATAGCAGCGGCACGAACGAAAGTAAGTGGCAGGCGCCTGGTATTGAAAACGACAACCGAGGTTTTCTCGCGGAAGCGTCGACGCGGTATGGGATGAGTATTCGCGAAACCCAACAGGCAGTCGATATTCTCCAGAGCCTAACAACCGTTTGGTCTCACAACTCGCCTATCCAGCTACTCGTTATGTATCCACTGATATTCGGTTTTCTTTCTGGAAAAGATATTACCGACCTGACTTCCGCAGGTTGGTTGTATCGTTCCGCTAATCCTATTTTGCACGATTGGACAGTCATCGATCAAGGCGTTTTCAGCGGCTTTAAAAAGTTTCGGCAAACTAACCGGATCTCGGATTATCTTCGGAGTCTTCTTGATGCAGTGAGCGGATCGATGCGGGCTTACCTAGATATAAATCCGGATCGCTACAATGCCCAAGAAGTTCCCAATTATATTGATCTTTGGGTCGAGGATCTACAGAGCCGCGAATACAATTTGCGCTTCAGCAATGCTGTCCGAAAAGAAGAAGTGTCACTTATCCGATCATATCCTGATTATATAAGGCACGCGGGCCGGATCTCAGTCTAGCTGAATATTCGAAATTGAGATCGGCTGAATGTCTGCAGCGGGGTCTTCATTGACAAAGCGGATCGCCTTCGCCCGCAAATCTGACGACGTGCTGCATTGTTTGAGATAAAATGACGGGGGTAAGGCCATCCAAACGCTCGACCCCAAACTACTGAAAATGCGGCCCAAAAAAACTGTCGATCTCCGTACATCTTAGTTCAAAGATCCGAGCACGCTCCGGAGCGCTGCGTCCCGACGATCCGCCAGCTATCCGCGGTCCCGCCCGCGCCGATCGGCTCCGCCTGGACCAGCAACTGGCACTGCGACGAGCGGGTAACGGCTGGCGTCACGTTCGTTGCGGGCAGCGTGAGGAAAACAGGATCTGTCCGGAACACGAACACACGGCCGCCGCTGACCGGGTACGCGTCGGCAGGCAGCATGCCGGTCTGTGCCGTGAACTGCGCGATCGTCGAACCGTTGAAGGCCCCGAGCCTGGCGTCCAGCACTGCGCCGGTGTGTGCCTGTTGCTCCTGGGTCGTCTGGCACCCCGATAGGGCCAGCAGAACGGCTAAAGCGGCGAAGAGCTTGCTATGCATGTTCGATCCTCAGAGAAAGATGTTCGGTCCGCTGGCCTGTGTGTCCGCAATCGCTTCGGCTGCTGCGCGCCCGTGGGGCTCGCAGAAGTCGGCCCACGCCACCATCAGCCGGCGGCGCTTCTCGAGCGCGTCACCGCGGCGATAGGCGCGCTCTGTTTCGTCTCCGACCACATGGGCAAGGGCGGCCTCTGCCACCTCTCTTGGGAACTCTGTCGCCTCGCCGCACCAGTCCCGAAACGACGATCGAAAGCCATGCACCGTGACGTCGACCTGCATCCGCCGCAACGTCATCTCCATCGCGAGCCCGGACAGAGGCCGGCCCATCTTCTGGCCCGGGAAAACCAATGCATCCGGCGCTATGCCGAAGGCCGCGACCTCCTCGAGGATCTCGATCGCCCGCCGCGCCAGAGGGACGCGGTGTTCGCGTTGCGCCTTCATTCGCTCCTTCGGGACCGTCCAGACGCCGGCCTTCAGGTCGAACTCTTTCCAAGTCGCATGATAGGTCTCTCCGGACCTGGCAGCGGTGAGGATCGTGAATTCCAGCGCGCGGGCCGACAGCGCGGGCCGGTCGCGCAGGTCGCCGACGAACGCCGGCACATCGGCATAGGGCATTGCCGCATGGTGGCCGCGTGTGAGCTTCCGGCGCTTCGGCAGCAGCTTGTCGAGATGGCCGCGCCAGAGCGCCGGGTTTTCGCCCGATCGATGGCCCTTGGCCCTGGCGGCGTCGAGCACGCGCTCTATTCTGCCCCGCACGCGGGATGCCGTTTCCGACTTCGTCAGCCAGATCGGTTTCAGCACCGCCAGGATATCGGCCGTTCCGATCTGGTCCACCGGCTTTGCTCGCAGCGGGCCCGCATATTCCCGAAGGGTCATTTGCCACTGGGCAACGTGCTTGGCGTTCCGGAACTGCGGCTTCATCGCCTCAATGTAAGCGTCGGCCTCGTCACCGAATGTCGGCACGATCGTGATATCGGCCGAGCGCTTGGCCTCGATAGGGTCTATGCCAGCCTTAAGGTCCGCGCGTGCCGCGGCGGCCAGCTCCCGCGCTCTTGCGAGAGTGACAGAATTCACCCCGCCCAATCCCATTTCCCGCAGACGCTCAAGGCGCCGGTAGAGGAACACCCAGCGCTTGGCGCCACTCTTGTCGACGACCAGGTAGAGGCTGCCACCGTCGCCATGACGGCCTGGCGTGCTGATCGAGGTCACGCCCCTTGCAGTCAATTTATTCAAAGAAAGCGCCATAACTGCCCCAACAATCACCCTAACGCACGACGGTCATTCTATGGAACGACGTGAAACACACAATAAGGGCAGGATCTCTAAGTTCCGGACATTATTGGCTGATTAGAGATGACATGAAACGCTATGAAACGGTAGTTTGGCGGACACCCTCTCCGCCATTTGTCTCGCTGTGCGCATCGATATCTGACGGCAGCTCAGCCTTCTTTCTCGTCATGGTTAGCGTCGCGATCGACGAGGCTCGGTCTTCCGCACGAACGCTGTGTATCAGCTAGAACCACTCAATTTCTATCAGGCGCCAGATCTTGCGCTTGAAATGATATCGATCGTTACCTGTTCGTCTGCCTGATTGTTCAGTTTTTGATTGCGTCAAGGCGCGGCACTTGGGTTGCGTGGAACAGACTGGGTCATTCACTCTGTCGCTCTTGCTTCACCTGAAGCTCGCGGATTCTTACTTTTTTCGGTTCGAAACGATCAAGCCGAAGCGAACATGCAGCCGGCTGCTGGGCGGATCCGCATCGTCGCAAGACTGGAAAATCAACAACAGCATCGAATGGAACGGAGTTGTTTTAGAGATCGTTCATTCATAAGATATTAGAAAACGGTTATGATCAAATAATCTCAGATAACATAGGTGTGGACATGGCAAAGATTACTGTTGGTGCGCTTGGGGCAGGGAAGGGGTTCGACTTCAACATGTTCGAAGAGCTGGATTTCTTCGATTACGATAACGCGTCGACGCCGACGGCCAGCGGTTTCAAGATCTATGGAGACAGCCGCAATTACACGGAGGTCAAGGGCACAAACCTGACCTACCAGATCGAGAATGGCGAGATCTACGGTCTGAAAAGCGGAACCGTGAACGCGCTGACCCAGGTGACGAATGGGAAGGTTCTCTTTGCCGCGACGGATCTCGGTCTTTCGGCCGTTGCGCTGAGCAAGACGATCGACGGCACGGCAATGGATGGTTTGAAGCTGCTGCTGTCAGGGAACGACACGGTTACGGGCACCGCTTATGCCGATACGTTGTTCGGACTTGCGGGCAACGATATCCTGATCGGTGGCTTGGGCGCGGATAAACTGGTTGGGGGCGCGGGACGGGATACGGCGTCGTACGAAAATGCGACGAGCGGCGTAACGGCCAGTCTGGCGACGAATGTCAGCGGCACCAACGAGGCTAAAGGGGATGTGTATGTCTCCGTCGAGAACCTGACCGGCTCGAAATATGCCGACAAGCTCTACGGCGACGCCAATGCCAATGCCAATGCGCTCAGCGGTGGGGCAGGGAACGATGCGCTGTCCGGTGGCGCGGGGGCTGACGCGCTCTCTGGCGGGGCGGGGAAGGACACGTTCGCGTTCAAGGCGCTTTCGGACTCGACCGTAGCGGCATCCGGCCGGGATACGATCTTCGATTTCTCGCGTGCCGACGGCGACAAGATCGACCTCTCCCAGATCGATGCGAACACCAAACTTGCTGGAAACAACGCGTTTACGCTGATCGGCGGCAAGGACTTCACGGGCAAAGCCGGCGAACTGCGGGTCGAGAAGATGGCCTCGGATACGTATGTCTATGGCGACGTCAACGGCGATCGGAAGGCCGACTTCGCGATCCACCTGGATGATGCCGTCACTTTGACGGCCGATTTTTTCATCCTTTAGACCGGATAGACGAGGTCTGGAGGGGCGCTCTGCTTCTCCAGATGGTCCTCCCTCGGCCTTCGCTGTCGGCTGTCGCGCGCGGCGCGGGCGACGTTGCCCGGCAAATCCCAAGGATGCGGGCCTGACGAAGCCGGACCGCAGCCAGCAGGTAAACGCGAGGGTGTCATGCCCTCGCTGTTCTCTCCGGATCGCGCCTATCGCCTCACTCCGCCGCGGCCTGGCCCTGGCCGAAGCGCTTTTCGATATATTCGCCAACGAGCGTTTCGAAATCGCCGGCGATGTTGGTGCCGCGGATGGTCAGGGCCTTCTTACCGTCGATATAGACCGGCGCCGCAGGGAGTTCCCCGGTTCCCGGCAGGGAAATACCGATGTCGGCGTGCTTGCTTTCGCCGGGACCATTGACGATGCAGCCCATGACGGCGACTTTCAGGCCTTCGACGCCCGGATACTTCTCGCGCCAGACCGGCATATTGCGGCGGATGTCGTCCTGGATCTTCTGGGCGAGCTCCTGAAACACGGTGGATGTCGTGCGTCCGCAGCCCGGACAGGCGGCAACCACCGGGACGAACTGTCGGAAGCCCATGACCTGCAAGAGTTCCTGCGCCACCTGCACCTCGCGGGTGCGGTCGCCGCCGGGCTCGGGCGTCAGCGAAATGCGGATCGTATCGCCGATGCCCTGCTGCATCAGAATGCCGAGCGAAGCGGAGGAGGCGACGATGCCCTTGGAGCCCATGCCGGCTTCCGTCAGGCCGAGATGGAGCGCGTGATTGGTGCGCACCGAGAGCATGGCATAGGTCGGAATGAGATCCTGAACGTTGGAAACCTTGGCCGAGAGAATGATCCGGTTGCGCGGCAACCCGATCTCTTCGGCAAGTTCCGCCGAAATCAGCGCCGACTGCACGATGGTCTCGCGCATGACCTGCTGCGCGGTGAGCGGAAAGCCTTTTTCCTGATTGTCGTTCATCAGGCGGGTCAGGAGTTCCTGGTCGAGGGAGCCCCAGTTGACGCCGATGCGCACGGGTTTGTCGTATTCAATCGCCCGCTCGATGATGGCGCCGAACTGCCGGTCCTTCTTTTCCTTGAAGCCGACATTGCCGGGATTGATCCGGTATTTGGCCAGGGCCTCCGCGCAGGCCGGGTGATCGGCGAGCAGCTTGTGGCCGATATAATGGAAATCGCCGATCAGGGGCACGTCGAGGCCGAGGCGCTCCAGCCGTTCGCGGATGCGCGGCACGGCGGCCGCGCTCTCGTCGCGATCGACGGTGATGCGCACGAGTTCCGAGCCGGCGCGGTGAAGCGCCGCCACCTGCGCCACCGTCGCATCCACGTCGGCCGTGTCGGTATTGGTCATCGACTGCACGACGACGGGCGCGCCGCCGCCGACGAGGACACCCCCGACATCCACCCCGACCGTTTCGCGGCGTGGCTGGGGTTCGAAGGCAAAGGACATGGACATGGTGGGCCTCGTGCATTCCCGGTCGATCGGCGCCCCTGAGGTGCAGGAGGATCGCCGCGCTGTCAACTGACGGCGCCTCTCAAGGGTCGAAAAGGGGCCATGGCAGCCCCCGTCCTCCATCAGATCTTGGCGGCGAATTCATGACGCGCACCCGCCGTCTCGCCTGGCTTCAGCTCAGTCCTTCGTCGCATCGGCATGAACCGCATGGCCCGACAGCAGGAGGACGACGATGAACAATGCGGGGATGGAGGTGAAGATGATCGAGAAGCCGACATGTTCGGCAATGAAGCCGATGAGGGACGGGGCAAACAGAATGCCCGAATAGCCCATGAAGGTCACGACCGAGAGGCCGATGCCGGGCGCCAGACCCGGCAGATTGCCGGCTGCCGAAAACGCGATCGGCACCATGTTGGAAATGCCGATGCCGGCGAGCGCAAAGCCGATGATGGCAACCGTCGCATCGGGTGCAAGACCGGCCATCACCAGCCCGACGAGGGCAAGCAGGGTGCAGACCCGGAGCGTCCTCACCGCTCCGAAGCGATCACGGAGTTGATCGCCGGCAAAGCGCATGATTGCCATGGTGGCGGAGAAGGCGGCAAAGCCGTAGCCCGACAAGGCGACCGATGCGCCGAGTTCGTTGCGCAGGTAGAGCGCGCTCCAGTCGATGACCGATCCCTCGGGGATCATCGAGAACAAGGCGACGATGCCGATCAGCCAGGGCAGCGGCGAGCGCGGCAGGGCCAGCTTCTCCCTTTCCGCCTCGGGATGCGGATGGTCGGCCATGACCATCGGCCAGGCGACCGCAAGGATCGCAAAGCCGGCGATGGTGACGAGGACCGCATGCATGATCTCGCCGAACTGCGCGATCGCAGGGCCGCCGAGCGCCGCTCCGGCCAGTGCGCCGAGGCTCCAATAGGCATGGCAGGACGACATGATCGCCCGCCGCATGCGCTTCTCCACGGCCACCGCATTGGCGTTCATCGCCACATCCATCGCGCCGATGAAACCACCGAACAGAAACAGTCCCACGAAGGCGAGAGGCAGGCCCGGCACCAGGCTGAGCACGAGCAGGACGGGCACGAGACAGGCCGCCATCAGCTTGGAGATTTTTTGCGAGCCGAGCCGGGAGATCAGGCCGCCCGCAATGGGCATCATCAGAAGCGAGCCGATCCCGAAGGTGAGAATGAGCAGGCCGAGCATGCCCTCGCTGATGCCGAGACGGTCTTTCAGTACGGGGATCTTCGGTGCCCAGCTGCCCATCATGAAGCCGTTCATGAGGAACAGCAGGGACACGGCGAGCCGGATCCGCGGCATGTAGCCCTGCGGGGCCATCTCTCTTGGGGCGTCGGATGCGCCTGCGGTGGTGTGGTGGTCCATCATCTGTCTCCTTCCGGCCTGCGACCGGATCGTGTCGTTCTGGTTCCGTATGCGGATCAGCCGGCGACCGGCTGCGCCTGCAGAATGGTGACGCCCGTCGTCTCAAGCCCGGCGGTGACCGCATCCGGCGCGTCCGCCTCGAGCGTCAGCGTCATCCGGTCGTTGAGGGCGGCGATGACGAAGGGATGGACCGCGCCCAGCTTGTCGGTCGTGCAGGCGACGAGCACGGCGGCCGCATGGGCCGCAGCGATCGTCTTGAAGGCCACGTCGTCATAGACGAGACCCGTCAGGCCCGCCGCACTGTCGATGCCGCAGGCGCCGAGAATGCAGAGGTCCGGTCGCAGCATCTGCAGATCCCGTTCCGCCTGCCGGCCGATCGCTGCGCCGACATGCCGGTCGATCCGACCGCCGATGGTGATGACCTCGATCCGGGGATGTTCCAGCGCGGCCGTGGCGATGGCCGGCATGTTGGTGGCCAGAGTGAAGGAGAGCCCCGGCGGGAGCGCCTGGACGATGGCGAGATTGGTCGATCCGGCATCGACGAACACCGTCATCCCGTCCTTCAGGCGCGTGACGGCAGCCTCGGCCAGCGCCTGCTTGCGCCCGCGCGAGATGCCGGTCCGCACCGAAAACGGTTGTTCCGACGGCAAGGCCAGTGCGCCGCCATAGACCCGTTCGCAGAGGCCGGCCGCAGCCATGTCACGCAGGTCACGCCGGATCGTGTCCTCCGAGACCTTGAAGTGACGCGCAAGGTCGCCGGCCAGAACCCGGCCGGACTGGCGGAGCTCGATCCTGATCGCATCCTGTCTTTCGCGCGACAGCAGATCGCTCGACATTCATCTCGTCCAATCGTGCATGAATCGGTATGAACGTGCATAAACAATTTTGGCGGATATGCAAAGGGGTCCGTCGAATATGATCTGGTTGACGTCGAGACGACTGAGGTCGCCGCGTCTCGTTTCAGACATCTTGACGCTTTCGGGAGCGGCGGTTCACAAGCAGAGCCCAGCGCAAGTTTTGCGTGCCGAACCCGAGGAGACACCTGGCATGATCCAAGGCATCACATGGCTGCTTGGCTTCCAACTCGTGGGCGAAGTTCTGTCCTATGCGAGCGGGGGGCAGGTTCCGGGCCCCGTCATCGGGCTGGCGCTGCTGGCGGTCTTTCTGCTGGCGACACGTCGCTTGCCGGCTGCAGCCGCCATGGAGCAATCCACCGGCAAGGTCGCAGACGGGCTTCTGACCAATCTCGGCATTTTGTTCGTGCCCGCGGGTGTGGGCATCATCCAGCATCTGGATCTCGTCATGTCCTTGGGCCTGCCGATTCTTGCCGCCATCCTCGTCTCCACCATCGTCACGCTCGTCGTCACCGTCTGGGCCTTCACATTGGCCAAGCATCTGGAGCACAGGTGGAGGCGCAAGCCATGATCGGTATGAGCGTGACCGCCCTTGCGGCGATGGAGGGCATACCGGCAGCGGTGCCGTCAGGGCATAGGCTGACGGTTCCCCAAGCTTTATCCGAACACGTGCTCTCTGCGCAGGTCCTCTCCGGGCAGGTGGCCGATCAGGCGCAGGGCGTGCCCCTTCTGCCGTCCAGCCTCTGGGTCTATCTCTCGGCGACGCCGCTGTTCTGGCTGACCGCGACGCTTGTCGTCTGGCTGCTCGCCAATGCTGCTGCCCGCCGCGCGAACGGACATCCGCTGGTCAATCCGGTGCTGATCTCCGTTATCGTCATCGGCATGGGTCTGACGCTCGGTGGCGTCGCCTATCCCGCCTATTTCGAAGGCGCGCAGTTCATTCACTTCCTCTTGGGTCCGGCAACGGTCGCGCTGGCGGTGCCGCTCGTGCGGCAGATCAAGCTCGTCGTTGCCAATCTTCTGCCCATGCTGGCGGCGCTTGCCGCCGGCAGCATCACCGCCGTTCTCAGCGTTCTCGCGCTCGGGTCCCTCTTCGGCTTTCCCGATGCGCTCACCGTCTCCATGGCGCCGAAATCCTCGACGGCCGGCGTCGCCATGGCGATTTCGAAAGGCCTCGGGGGCGATCCGGGCCTCACCGCCGTCTTCGTCATCCTCACCGGCATTACCGGCGCGGTCGTCGTCACGGGTTTGATGAACCGCATGCGGATCACCGACTATGCGGCGCGCGGCTTTGCGGCGGGTCTCGCGTCCCACGGCATCGGTACCGCCCGTGCCTTTCAGGTCGATCCGGTGGCGGGCCTCTTCGCCGGCATTGCCATGGCGCTGAACGCGTTGGTCACCGCGCTGATCGTGCCGCTGTTTCTGTAGCAGAGACCTGGGAAACCCTGGAGATAGCCCGTCTCGAACGCAGAACACCGGCTCGAACGCAGAACACCGGCCGTCGCCGGCCGGTGTTCTCGATGTCATCGGGTCGCAGTCTTCAACCGAAGACGACGAGCAAGTCCTTCGTGTCGATCTGGTCGCCGGCCTTCACCAGCACTTCTGCGATCGTGCCGTCCTTTTCAGCGTGAAGCGCGGTTTCCATCTTCATGGCTTCGATGGAGAGCAGCACGTCGCCGGCCTTGACGGTCTGGCCGGCGGAGATGGCGACGGTCGAGACGACGCCCGGCATCGGCGCGCCGAGATGGGCGACGTTGCCGGCTTCGGCCTTGCGGCGCACGGCGGCGGTCGCCGCGCGGTTGCGGTCGGGCACCTTGATCATGCGGGCCTGGCCGTTCAGCTCGAAGAAGACCTTGACCATGGCCTGCTCGTCCGGCTCGCTCTTGGCCTGGTGCTGGATGACCAGCGCCTTGCCGCGCTCGATCTCGGGTAGAAGCTCCTCGCCCGTCGTCAGTCCGTAGAAATAGGCATTCGTCGGCAGCACCGAGACGGGACCGTAGGTCTCGACAGCCAGCGCGTAGTCGGTGAAGACCTTGGGATACATGAGGTAGGAGGCGAACTCGGCATCCGACACCGGACGGCCGATCTTGGCCTCGACCTCCTGGCGTTCGGCATCGAGATCGGCGTCCGGCAGCAGCGACCCTGGGCGATCGGTATAAGCGTCCTCGCCCTTCAGCGCCTTCTTCTGCAGCGCTTCCGGCCACCCGCCCGGAGGCTGACCGAGATCCCCCTTCAGCATGGAGACGACCGATTCCGGGAAGGACACGTCCTTGGCCGGATTTTCGACGTCGGCAACGGAGAGATCCTGACTCACCATCATCAGCGCCATGTCGCCCACCACCTTGGAGGACGGCGTGACCTTGACGATGTCGCCGAACATCTGGTTGACGTCGGCATAGGTCTGGGCGACCCGATGCCACTTGGTCTCCAGACCCAGCGAGCGCGCCTGTTCCTTGAGATTGGTGAACTGGCCGCCCGGCATTTCGTGGAGATAGACTTCCGATGCCGGTCCCTTGAGGTCACTCTCGAAGGCCGCATACTGGTGGCGCACGGCTTCCCAGTAGAAGGAGATGCGGCGGATCGCTTCGGGATCGAGACCCGGATCGCGCTCGGAGCCCTTCAGCGCTTCGACGATCGAGCCGAGGCAGGGCTGCGAGGTGTTGCCGGACAGCGCGTCCATCGCGGCATCGACCACATCGACGCCCGCATCCACGGCGGCGAGCACGGTTGCCGCGGCAATGCCCGAGGTGTCGTGCGTGTGGAAATGGATCGGCAGGTCTGTCGCCTCGCGCAGCGCCTTGAACAGCACGGTGGCCGCCGCCGGCTTCAGCAGGCCGGCCATGTCCTTCAGCGCGATCATGTGGGCGCCGGCCCGTTCCAGCTCGCCGGCAAGGGCCGTGTAGTATTTCAGGTCGTATTTCGGGCGAGCGGCGTTGAGAATGTCGCCGGTGTAGCAGATCGCCGCTTCGCAGATGCGGTTCTCCTCGTTCACGGCGTCCATCGACACGCGCATGTTCTCCACCCAGTTCAGGCAGTCGAACACGCGGAACACGTCGATGCCTTCGCGGGCCGCTTGGCGCACGAAGTATTTGACGACATTGTCGGGATAGTTCTTGTAGCCGACGCCGTTCGCCCCGCGCAGCAGCATCTGAAGAAGCAGGTTCGGCGCGTCCTCGCGGATGCGGGCGAGACGGTCCCACGGATCTTCGGTCAGGAAGCGCATGGAGACGTCGAAGGTCGCGCCGCCCCAGCATTCGAGCGAGAACAACTGCGGCAGGGCTTTCGCATAGGTACCGGCGATCCGTGCGATGTCGTAGGTCCGCATGCGCGTTGCCAGCAGCGACTGATGGCCGTCGCGCATGGTGGTGTCGGTCATCAGCACGGGCTTTTCGGCACGCACCCATTCGGCGAATTTTTTCGGCCCGAGTTCGTCCAGCTTCTGCTTGGTGCCGGGCACGATGTCGGTCTTGACGTAGGGCACGACCGGTTTTGCGACATCGGCCGGCGGGCGCGGCCGGCCCTTGGCTTCGGGATGGCCGTTGACGGTGACGTCGGCGAGATAGGTCAGCAGCTTCGACGCGCGGTCCTGACGCTTGACCTGCTGGAAGAGCTCCGGCGTCGTATCGATGAAGCGCGTCGTATAGGAATTGTCCCGGAATTTTGGATGCGTGATGATGGCCTCGAGGAAGGTGAGGTTCGTCGCCACGCCGCGGATACGGAATTCGCGCAGGGCGCGCTCCATGCGGGTGATCGCCTCGGCCGCTCCCGGCGCCCAGACGGTCACTTTGACCAGCAGCGGATCGTAGAAGCGGGTAATGACCGCGCCGGTATAGGCCGTGCCGCCATCGAGCCGGATGCCGAAGCCGGCCGCCGAGCGATAGCCGGTGATACGGCCATAGTCGGGAATAAAGTTCTGCTCGGGGTCTTCCGTCGTAATGCGGCACTGAAGCGCGTTGCCGTTCAGCCGGATGTCCGCCTGCTTCGGCACGCCCGATTCCGGCGTCCCGATCGCGTGGCCGTCGAGAATGTGGATCTGCGCCTTGACAATGTCGATGCCGGTGACGACTTCGGTCACGGTGTGCTCGACCTGGATGCGCGGGTTCACCTCAATGAAGTAGAACTTGCCGGTGTCCATATCCATCAGATACTCGACCGTGCCGGCGCCGATGTAGCTGGTCGCCTGGGCGATCTTGACCGAGTAGGCTGCAAGCTCCTGGCGCTGCGCCTCGTTCAGATAGGGGGCGGGCGCCCGCTCCACGACCTTCTGGTTACGGCGTTGAACCGAACAGTCACGCTCGAACAGGTGCACGACATTGCCGTGGGTGTCGCCCAGAACCTGGCTTTCCACATGGCGTGCACGCTCCACTAGCTTTTCCAGATAGACTTCGTCCTTGCCGAAGGCGGCCTTCGCCTCGCGCTTGGCTTCCGTCACTTCGCGGGCAAGATCCTTCGGATCGCGGATGGCGCGCATGCCGCGCCCGCCGCCGCCCCAGGAGGCCTTGAGCATGATCGGATAGCCGATCTCCTCGGCCATGCGCGCCACCTGCGCCATATCGTCGGGCAGCGGTTCGGTGGCAGGGACCACGGGAACGCCGATCTCGATGGCCAGATTGCGGGCGGCGACCTTGTTGCCGAGGCGGCGCATCGTATCGCCCGTCGGGCCGATGAAGATGATGCCGGCTTCCTTGCAGGCATCCACGAATTCCGGGCTCTCCGACAACAGGCCGTAACCCGGATGGATCGCGTCCGCACCCGAGAGCTTGGCGACCCGCAGGATCTCGTCGATCGAGAGATAGCTTTCGATCGGTCCGAGGTCGCGCTCCAGATGGGGCCCCCGCCCGATCTGGTAGCTTTCGTCCGCCTTGAAGCGGTGCAGGGCAAGCTTGTCCTCTTCGGCCCAGATCGCCACCGTCTTCAGGCCCAGCTCGTCGGCTGCCCGAAACACGCGGATCGCGATTTCCGATCGATTGGCAACGAGAATCTTTTTAATGGACAAGCTGGCCTCCTACACCTTGACAGGCGGTTCTGCTGCACCGCGGAATAACTTCTATCGGTTGCCATTCGGAAGTTCAATTTCGGATTTCATGCGCATGTCATATTCGACGCCCTCTCGCGTCCTGTCCTTCCAAGCGATCGAAGTCCCGGACCGCAGCGTGTTCAGCGACACTGACGCAACACGATAGCCAATCCCGGACACTCTCGGAAGGGCTGTTGCGAGCGGTGAATGCACCGCCTCCATTTCGCTGCGACGCAACATGAATACCCCGTTCAGCGACCATTCATGTTGCGATTGCGATAGTGGCGTCATCGAACAGGGAGAAGCACGCCTTCTGACCGGTTCGCCATCAAGCCGGGCCGGTTGGCCGGTCTGGCGCGACAACGAGTTTTCCCACGAGGGATAAGATAGTGTCATTGTTTCAGGTCTATGCGAGAGCCCTCCAGTATCTCGCCGCTCACAAGCTTCGCGTTTCCGCCATCGTGGTCGCCAATATCGTCCTGGCCTGCATCACGATCGCCGAGCCGATCCTGTTCGGCCGCATCATCGACGCGATCTCCTCCAAGACGGAAGTCACGTCGACCCTGATCATGTGGGCGACGCTCGGCATCTTCAACACCATCGCTTTCGTGCTGGTTGCCCGTGAGGCCGACCGCCTGGCGCATCAGCGCCGCGCGACGCTGATCACGGAAGCCTTCAGCCGCATCATTTCCATGCCGCTGTCCTGGCACAGCCAGCGTGGCACGTCGAACGCGCTGCATACGCTGCTGCGGGCTTGCGAAACGCTGTTCGGCCTCTGGCTCGAATTCATGCGCGAGCATCTCTCGACGGCCGTTGCGCTGACGCTGCTGGTTCCCACCGCCTTTGCGATGGACTGGCGCCTGTCGATCGTCCTCGTCGTTCTCGGCACGCTCTATGTCGTCATCGGCAAGCTCGTCATGGCGAAGACCAAGGATGGCCAGGCTGCGGTCGAAGGTCACTATCACACCGTGTTCGGCCATGTGTCGGACGCCATCAGCAACGTCTCGGTCGTTCACAGCTACAACCGTATCGAAGCCGAAACACGCGAACTGAAGGCCTTTACGCAGAAGCTCATGTCGGTCCAGCTGCCGGTCCTCGACTGGTGGGCGCTGGCCAGCGGCCTCAACCGCATGGCCTCCACGATCTCCATGATGACGATCCTCGTCATCGGCACCATCCTCGTCCAGCGCGGCGAACTGGGTGTCGGCGAAGTGGTTGCCTTCATCGGCTTTGCGAACCTTCTGATCGGCCGTCTCGACCAGATGAAGAACTTCGTCAACCAGATCTTTGAAGCCCGCGCCAAGCTGGAAGACTTCTTCAACCTGGAAGACTCGGTTCGTGACCGGGAAGAGCCTGCCGATGCCGGTGAACTGAACCATGTTCGTGGCGACGTCGAGTTCCGCGACCTGACCTATCATTTCCCGGGCACCTCGGACGGCCTGCACGACATCAACATCAAGGTGAAAGCCGGCCAGACCATCGCCATCGTCGGCCCGACCGGCTCCGGCAAGACCACGCTGATCAACATGCTGCAGCGTGTAAACGAACCGGCCTCCGGCAAGGTCCTGATCGACGGCGTCGATGTTGCCAAGGTGACCCGCAAGTCGCTGCGTGCCTCGATCGCCACCGTCTTCCAGGATGCCGGCCTGCTCAACCGGTCGATTTCGGACAACATCCGTCTGGGCCGCGAAGATGCCACGCTCGAAGAGGTCGTGAAGGCCGCTGAAGCTGCCGCTGCTTCGGACTTCATCGAAAGCCGTGACACGGGCTACGACACACGGGTCGGCGAACGGGGCAACCGCCTCTCCGGCGGCGAGCGCCAGCGGATCGCGATCGCTCGTGCCATCCTGAAGAACGCACCGATCCTGGTGCTGGACGAAGCCACCTCCGCGCTCGACGTGGAAACCGAAAACCGGGTGAAGGACGCCATCGACAACCTGCGCAAGGATCGTACGACCTTCATCATCGCCCACCGTCTCTCGACGGTTCGCGAAGCCGACCTGGTGGTCTTCATGGACCGTGGCCGGATCGTCGAAATGGGCGGGTTCAACGAACTCAGCCAGTCCAACGGCCGCTTTGCAGCCCTGCTGCGGGCCTCGGGCATCCTGACGGACGACGACGTCCGCCGCGCGACGGCTGCCTGATCCGTCAGCGATCGAAACACCGGATACGAGAACGCCCCGTTGAAAGCGGGGCGTTCTTGCGTTGGGGCTAGGCATTGGCGTCGTGGTCAGCGGCGAAGGGCCGTGACCTCGATCTCGATCAGCATTTCCGGGCGGATCAGGCCGCAGACGACCATGGTGGCCGCCGGGCGGATCTCGCCGAAGGCTTCCCCGAGGGTCGGGAAGACCCGGTCGGCGAAGGCGGCATCGGTGATGTAATAGTGGCAGCGAACGACATCGGACAAAGAGAAGCCGGCTTCCCGGACGACGCCTTCGATGGTCCTCAGGCAATTGCGGGCCTGTTCTTCCACCGTGTCGGGCATGGTCATCGTCGCGTAGTCATAGCCCGTCGTGCCCGAGACGAAGCACCAGTCGCCCTGCACCACGGCACGCGAATAGCCCGCCGTTCTTTCGAACGGCGAGCCGGAAGAGATCAGATGGCGGGTTTCCGGTGCTTCAGCGCCGGGCATCAGGCCCAGGGCCGCTCGACGGCATTGACCTTCTCGAAGCCATCGATGGCCGAGACCTTTTCCAGCGTCAGGCCGATATCATCGAGACCGTTCAGCATGCAATGACGCTTGAAGGCGTCGAGCTCGAAGCTGATCTTGCCGCCGTCGGGGCCGGTGATCTCCAGGTTTTCCAGATCGACGGTGAGAACGGCGTTCGAGCCGCGGCTCGCATCGTCCATCAGCTTTTCCAGATCCTCGGGGCTGACGACGACCGGCAGAATGCCGTTCTTGAAACAGTTGTTGTAGAAGATATCGGCAAACGACGTCGAGATGACGCAACGGATGCCGAAGTCGAGCAGCGCCCACGGCGCATGTTCGCGCGAGGAGCCGCAGCCGAAGTTGTCGCCGGCAACGAGGATCTTGGCATCCTTGTAGGCGGGCTTGTTCAGAACGAAGCTTTCGTTTGGCGTTCCGTCCTCGTTGTAGCGCGCCTCGGCGAACAGGCCGGTGCCGAGCCCGGTGCGCTTGATCGTCTTCAGGTAATCCTTCGGAATGATCATGTCCGTGTCGACATTGACGACGGGCAGGGGAGCGGCGACGCCGGTGAGCTTGACGAACTTGTCCATGGCCTTGCGACTTTCGTTTCCAGAAGAGGGAATTGCTCGCGCTTTAGAGCAAAACGCCGATGAATTGAAGGAAAATTTCTGGCTGTGAGGCGGCCTCCGCGACACCTGGGTGCCGGAAACGCGCGTTAACCCGCATCTTTCGGTTGCCATTCCGGAGCGAGGTCTTGGAGAACGAAACCTGCGGCATAGGTAAAGCGTTGAGGACGGTGCGCATGCAATGCGCCGCCCCACCACAGGAGGACGTTCCCAATGGGCATTTTCGATAAGATCAAGGACGCGATCTTCGGCCATCACGATAAGGCCGCTGCACCCGCGTCGCCGACCGGCACGACCATCAACCCGACCGGCACCGGTCCCGTCGTCGCATCGACGGCACCCTCGGCCACGCCGGTTGCCCCGACGGGAACGGCAGGCACGGCTACGGCGGGCACGACGTCCGGGACCCCGGCAGCGGCGCCGTCGCAGGCACCTTCGGCCACATCGGCATCCGGTCCGGTCGATGTCGCAGCCATGCTCGACAAGGCCGTTGCCGCCAAGGGCCAGAAGCTCGACTGGCGCCACTCGATCGTCGATCTGATGAAGGCGCTTGGCATGGAAGCGAGCCTTTCGGAACGCAAGGAACTGGCGCAGGAGCTGCATTATACCGGCGACGCGAACGATTCCGGCAAGATGAACATGTTCCTGCACAAGGCGCTGCTGCAGAAGCTGTCGGAAAACGGCGGCAAGGTTCCGGCCGAACTGCTCGACTGATCCGGATCCTCACGGATCGACGTCGAGGTCAATAAAAAGGGCTTCCGCGGCGACGCGGAAGCCCTTTTGTTCGGTGTGGCTTTTCAGAATGGACGGCTCAGATTTCAGGGCAGCCGTCCCGGTTGGCGAACGTGATGCGCTGCGGACCGCGGCGGGTCATGCCTTCGACGACGACGCGACGTTCGGTGACGCGGACGACCTCGGGATCGCGCAGGCCGGAATCGCGGGCAGCGGCGCGGGCTTCACGCTCGCCGCAGCGATCGCGACCACGCTCACGACGGGGCTCGCGAATGACCGGACGAATGCCGTCCGGGCCGACACGCAGCTCGACACCCTGGGCGTTGGCAACGCCCGCAAACCCTGCGGTTCCGCCCGCTGCAATCGCCAGCGCCATGCCGGCAGAAACGAGAACTTTCATCATGATACGACCTCCCACGCGCCATTTCGCGCCTTGAACAATCTCCTTCAATCCAATTGGCAGAATTTGGTTCCAGCGCTTTGACAGGACATGATGCGAGAGCGCCGAGGCATGTTGCCATGCCGCGGCGCATCCCGGGTTCTCAATCGTCGCTTTCCATCATGGCGGGCTCGATGGCGACGGGCTCCATGGCGTCGCGTCCGCCGGCAATGATCGACCGCTTGCCGACATGGTTCGCCGCGCCGACCAGGCCTTCGCGCTCCATGCGCTCCACCAGGGAGGCGGCCCGGTTATAGCCGATCTGGAGGCGGCGCTGGATGTAGGAGGTCGAGCACTTCTTGTCGCGCAGCACCACCTTCACGGCCTTGTCGTATAGGTCCTGACCGTCTTCCTCGGCCATGCCGGACTTGTCGAACACAGCCGTATCTTCTTCGGGAGCCTCTTCCACCTCGTCCGCATCTTCCGTCACGGTGCCGAGATATTCGGGACGGCCCTGGGCCTTCAGATGAGTGACGACCTTCTCGACCTCTTCGTCGGAGACGAACGGCCCGTGGACACGGGCGATGCGTCCGCCGCCGACCATGTGCAGCATGTCACCCTGTCCGAGCAGATGTTCGGCACCCTGCTCGCCCAGGATGGTGCGGCTGTCGATCTTCGACGTCACCTGGAAGGAGATGCGGGTCGGGAAGTTGGCCTTGATCGTGCCGGTGATGACATCGACCGAGGGACGCTGCGTCGCCATGATCAGGTGGATGCCGGCGGCACGCGCCATCTGGGCGAGCCGCTGGATCGCGCCTTCGATCTCCTTGCCGGCCACCATCATCAGGTCGGCCATCTCGTCGACGATGATGACGATATAGGGCATCGGCGCGAGGTCGAGTTCCTGCTCCTCGAACACCGGCTCGCCGGAGCCGCGGTCGAAACCGGTCTGGACCGTCGTGAACACCGTTTCGCCCTTGGCGCGGGCGATGGCTGCGCGGCCGTTATAGCCGTCGATATTGCGCACGCCGAGCCGCGACATCTTGCGATAGCGGTCTTCCATTTCCCGCACCGCCCATTTCAGTGCCATGACGGCCTTCTTCGGGTCGGTGACGACGGGGGTCAGGAGATGCGGGATGCCGTCGTAGATCGACAGTTCCAGCATTTTCGGATCGACCATGATCAGGCGGCATTCCTCGGGCTTCAGCCGGTAGAGCAGCGACAGGATCATCGTGTTGATCGCCACCGACTTGCCGGAACCCGTCGTTCCCGCAACAAGCAGGTGCGGCATCTTGGCGAGTTCCGCCACGACCGGCTCGCCGCCGATCGTCTTGCCAAGGCAGAGCGGCAGCTTGAACTTCGTTTCCTCGTAGCTGTGGGACTCGATCATCTCGCGGAAATAGACCGTTTCGCGCACGGGATTGGGCAGCTCGATGCCGATGACGTTGCGGCCGGGAACGACCGCGACGCGGGCCGACAGCGCCGACATGGAGCGGGCGATATCGTCGGAGAGGCCGATGACGCGCGAGGATTTGACGCCGGGTGCCGGCTCGAACTCATAGAGCGTGACGACCGGGCCCGGCCGGACATCGATGATCTCGCCGCGGACGCCGAAGTCCTCCAGCACGCTTTCCAGCAGGCCGGCGCTCTGCTCCAGCGCTTCCTGGCTCATGGAGGTGGTCTGCTGGAACACCGGCTCCTGCAGAAGATCGACTGGCGGCAGCTGATAGCCCTCCATCTCCGGCAACACCGAGAGATCGATGGCGCGGGCGGCGGCACTCAGTTGCAGCGAGGGGGTCAGACGTCCGGCGAGAACCTGCGCGGCGCGGATGCGCGGCTTGAAGGCAGCCGGCGCATCCGCCTCGGCAACTTCGGGAACGGCGGAGACTTCGGCGGCAACCGGCTCCGGGGCAGCATGTGGCGCAGGCTCGGCTTCGACCGTCGCGACATCCGCGACGTCTTCGGCGATCGGCAAGACCGGAGCCTTGGTCGCGCCGACCTCGATCACGCGGTAGAGCGCCGTGACGGATTCCGGGCTTGCGCGAAACGCGATGGCCGGCATGACGGGTGGCGTCGAAAGCGCAAGCGTTTCGGGCGAGGTCGGGGTGGCGGCCTGCTCGGGCACCGTCTCGACAGCCGCGGCCTCGCGAATGGCTGGAGCCGGAACGAGAGAGAGCGACGGATCGAAATCCGGGTTCGACAGCAGTGTCTCGAAGAAGAGCGCGTCGTTGATCGCAAAGCTGAAGGCGCGGGGTGCGACGGTCGCGATGACGGGCGCCTCCGCCTCGACGGTCACGGTCTCGATGACAGGCGTCAAAACAGGCTCCGCTTCCATCGTCTGGACTGCCGCCGGCGCGCCGGCGCGCGGTGCTTCGATCTGCGCCTGAGGCCATCCCTCCGGCTGGGAAAATTCGCGGCGCAGTTTCAGCGCCAAGGCGAGCGCGCCACGCGCTGTCGCGAAGTCGGTGGGGATATCGAAGGTCTGTGTCATTTCAGGGCGTTCCATTGAGGCGTTGGCCTCTGTCATGTCCGCGGTCAACGCGGCGAGGGGCTCGTTGATCTGCACCATTTCGAGCATGGGCGGCGATTTCGGGCTGCGTTTGGGGTAGGCGCTGTCCGGTGTCCGGGTGAAGCGGACATTCGGGCCGATGACGAAGTTGCTTTGCCAGATCGGCGCGCGTCCTTCGATCTCGCCCGCGGCCATCTCGTCGGCATTCTCCGTATCGGTGCCCGACAGGAAAGCGCTGCCGAGCGTCTCCGGCGTGCCGTAGATGCGCTTGACCGGCTCGATGCGCTGGTGCGCATCCTCCGCTTTCGTCGTTTCGATACCGTGGGGAAGATTCGTTCTGGATAGACGCATGGGAACCTGCAAACTCGGGAACATGAGGGCCGATGGGCACCTCTATTCAATAGAAAATAAAGGTTAATCAGCCCTTTCCACGCGACACGCCCAACAGGGGTGAAAGGCCGATGTCCCTTTGCTACAGTATTGTAATCGTTGACTTAAGAATTATAACTGCTCTGAAATGCGCAAAAAAATTTCTCGCAAGGCTGGAACCGGACGGCAAAGCAGGTCATTAATACGTCAGGCGGAAATGTGCAGGCGCGACCCGCCCGCGTCGAAGCAAAGTGAGGAGACGCAGATGAACACTCTACTGCCAGAGCTTCACCAGGGGCATGCTCCGATTACCCTGCATCAGCTGTTCCGCGAGGCGATCGACGCCTATGAGGAATGGGACGGCGGCGCCGATGCGCCGACCCTCTACTACCAAGGTGCACTCCTGCCGATCACGCTGATCTTCGATCATATGCGCGGATGCACCGATATTCTGCCGACGTCCGTCCGGGAGGTGGTGACGTCGCAGTTGACCAAGCCGTGGTCGAGCGAAAGCCCGCTCGACGACATGACGGTGTCCACGGCGGCCCGCATCATGGGCATCATGGTGCGCAAGCGTCAGGTGCGCAACGGTCGCGCCGATATCAATGCCTTCATCCGACGGATGGAGCGACAGCAGGCGCATCGCGCCGTTCGCTGAGAACCAGACAAGGGGCTGCGAAAGCGGCCCCTTTCTCGTTGTACGACGGCCTTTTCGTCCGACGGGGCGTCCTACCCGTCGATGGCAGACGTTAACGGATCGTGAAAACCGCTTGATGGCGGGCCGGACCCATGGTGTAATCCAGGATCACGACAGAAACCGCATATGTGTGAACGCATGCGCCGGTGACGTCCCAGGGACGATCGGGGCGAGGGCATCAAGTTCAACAATCCGACACCTGCCAGAGGTGGCAGCAAGGGAGGAATGATATGACGGTTCAGGGCTTTTCCATGTCCAGCCGACGCGCACCTGGCGACCCGCTCGATATCGCGGTGGTCGGTCGTGGCTTCTCCGGCATCATGATGGCCATCGCTCTCCTGAAGACGGTCTCGCAACCCTTCCGGTTGCGCCTTTTCGATCCCGCGCCCACCATCAGCGGCGGACAGGCGCTTGCCGGCGCGCGTTCGACCGAAATTCTCAACAGTCGCGCACGGGATCTCTCCGTGGCGACCGGGGAGCCGAAGGATTTCACCCGCTGGCTGCAGGCCAGCAGCGAGTTTCGCGATGCGGTGTCCGCCGCCATACCCGGTTTCGGACAGATCTTCGTGCCGAAGTCGATCTTCAGCGATTATGTCTACCAGCGCTTCTCCGAGGCGCTGGCCCAGCGGCGCGACGTCACGGTGCAGATGTCCCATGATGTCGCCGACGATCTTCGACGGCTCGATCATGGCGGCGTGCGTCTCGGCTTTGCCGATGGCGGCGCCATGGTGTTCGACGACGTGATCCTTGCCACCGGCTACGGGCTGAAGGCCGATGCCGGCGACGTGGCGCGGGCGGTGACCCGGGAAATCACCACGCGGGAAAGCGTCGAAAAGCATGTGATCGTCATGGGCAGCGGTCTTCGGGCCATCGACCAGGTGCTGCAGCTGCGCGATGCCGGGTTTGCCGGACGGATCTCCATCCTCTCGCGCCGTGGCTTCCTGCCCCAGCCGCACACGCGGCTTGCTGCCGATTCCGTGTTCCCCACCCAGCCCATGCCGTCGCAGCTGCGCCATATCCTGCGGTTCGTGCGGGAGGCCTGTGCGGAGGCGGAAGAGAACGGCTGGAGCTGGCAGGCGGCCATGAACGGGCTGCGCAAGCGGGCAAGCTCGCTCTGGTCGTCGCTTCCGCCCAGCGAGAAGCGGCAGTTCAACCGGCATCTCCGCTCGATCTACGACGCCCATCGCAACCGGTTGCCTGCCGACGTCCATGCCCGGCTGGAGCGCGAGCTCGGCGCCGGCCTGACGGACCTCAGGCGTGGCACGGCGCTGCGGCGGTCGAGCGAAGGCCTCGTCGTGCGTTGGGCCGGGGAGCAGGGCGAAAGCCTGTTCACGGCCGACCGGATCATCGATTGCCGCTGCCTGTCGGCCGATCTCGACGTGCCGGTGATCGCCGCCGCCCTTCGCAATCAGCTCGCTGTCACCGACGAACTGCATCTCGGCCTCGCGGTCAATTCGGCCGGCGAGCTTCTGGACACGCGTGGCCGCCCGGTTGGCCTCTTCGCCATCGGCCCGCTCGGGCTGGGCTCCCTGCCGGACATCGATCTGGTGCCGGAGATCGTCGCCCAGACCTATGCCGCAGCCGCCCTCATCGACCTGCGCGCCCGCCCGCAACGACAGGCCGGCTGAAGAAAGCATCTGTCTCGCAAAGGGCCTGTTCAGCGACGGGTCTGGCGAGCGTTTCTCCCCGAGGTTCCCGTCTCTCCTTCCTGCTCCCCGGCAAAGTCCGTTTGCATTGACAATGACGGGGGCTGGACAGAGAGTGACGACGGAACCGGCCACCTTGAGCAGGCCGGACCTTGTGGGGGAAATTCGCTATGCGCGCGACACTTCGGTTTTCCGTCGGTCTTCTGATGCTGCTCGGTTCGACGATTTCGGCCGTGGCCGCCGGGGGGCGAACCGTCGTCACGACGCCGGACCGCGACTATTTCGGTTTCGACCTGCGCACCGAGCAGAATCTCTCGCTGGCCGCCTGCGAGAAGGTCTGCATCGCGGACCGCAACTGCCGCGCCTTCACCTATAATCCCAAGGTGAAATGGTGCTTCCTGAAATCGGATTTCCATACGCTCAATGATTTTCCCGGCGCCGTCGCCGGCCGGATCGCCGATGCTGCCACGGCCGGCCCGGATATCGGCGCGCCGCTCGCCTTGCCTTTCCTGTCGGACGATCTGGTAACCCAGGCACGAGACGCCAAGCGCGCGCTGACCGTGCCGGACGATCGCGCCGAAGCCGGTCGCGCGGCGCTCGTCGCGCAGGCGGCTCGGGAACGCCAGGATGGCGCGATCGAGGCATCCCTGCAGAGCCTCATGGCTGCCCTTGCGATCGATCCCGAGGATGGGCGCTTGTGGACGCAGGCCTCCCGCACGGCCAATCTCATCACCGGCAATGCGACGGTCGCCAACCAGTCGGCGCTCGCCGCCATCAATGGCTACGAGCTTTCGCGCACCGCCACCGACCGCGCCGATGCCCTGACGACGCTGGCGCAGGCGCTGGCGGCCACCGAAAGCTACCGCCCGGCGCTCGAAGCCTACAAGGCGAGCCTTGCCCTCGTCGAAAACCCCACAGTGCGGGCCGCTTTTGCCGAGCTGCGCAGCAAGAACGGTTTTCGCGTGATCGGCAACACGGTGGAGGCGGAGGCCGCTTCGCCGCGCGCCTGCGTGCAGTTTTCCGAGCCGCTGCAGCCGGGCGTCGACTACACGCCATTCCTGGCGCTCGACAAAGCCGCGCCGCAGGCCGTCGAGGCGAAGGACAGCCAGATCTGCGTCGAAGGGCTGTCGCATGGCCAGCGCTACAAGCTGTCGCTGCGTCCGGGCCTCCCGTCATCCGTCGAGGAGCCGCTCGAGGCCGCCGTCGATCTCGATCTCTACATTCCCGATCGCCCGGCCATGGTGCGCTTCACGGGCGACAGCTTCGTGTTGCCGATGACGGCGCGCCGGGGCATTCCGCTCGTCTCGGTCAACACGACGAGCGCCAATCTCAAGCTTTATCGCGTCGGCGATCGCAACATCGCCCAGCTGCTGACGAACTCGCAATTCCTCACCCAGCTCGACGGCTACAGCGCCGACCGCATTCGCGACGAGAGCGGGGAGCTTGTTTGGCAGGGCACGATCGATCTCCAGACCGACCTCAACAAGGAGGTCGTCACCAGCTTCCCGGTGGACGAGGCGCTGCCGCAGCGCAAGCCCGGCGTCTATGTGCTGACGGCCGTCTCGGCCACCGGCGCGTCCAACGAATGGGACAGCCAGGCCACACAGTGGTTCGTGGTCTCCGATATCGGCCTGTCGACCTTTGCCGGGACCGACGGCCTCAGCGTCTTTACCCGCTCGCTGTCATCCGCACGGCCCCTGCCGGGCATCGTGCTGGAGCTCGTCGCCAAGAACAACGAGGTGCTCGGCACCGCGACCAGCGATGCCGACGGCCGCGCCGTCTTCGATGCAGGCCTGCTGCGCGGGGCCGATGCCGCTCTGCCGGCCGTGATCTCGGCCCGGGCCGGGACGGACGACTATGTGTTTCTCGACATGACGCGCGCCGGCTTCGACCTGTCGGATCGTGGGGTTACAGGTCGCCCGGCTCCGGGTGCCGTCGATGTGCTGACCTGGACCGAGCGCGGTATCTATCGCGCCGGCGAGACGGTTCATGTGTCCGCGCTTGCCCGCGACCCGACCTCCACCGCCGTTCCAGACCTGCCGCTGACCTTCGTGTTCCTGCGACCGGATGGCGTCGAGGACCGGCGGATCGTCTCGACGGACGGCAAGCTCGGCGGCTATACGCTCGAGATGGCGCTGCAGCCGAACGCCATGCGCGGCACCTGGACCGTGCAGGTCTTCACGGACCCGAAGGGCAAGGCGATCAGCGAGAAGCCGTTTCAGGTCGACGACTTCGTGCCGGACCGCATCGAATTCGATCTTGCAAGCACCGCAAAGGCCATCACGCCCGGCATGCCGGTGGCCGTGACCGTCGATGGCCGCTACCTCTATGGCGCGCCGGCAGCGGGCCTCGAGCTCGAAGGCGATGTGCTTTTGAAACCGACGCATGAAAATGCCGATTATCCCGGCTATGTCTTCGGCCTTGCGGACGAGGAGAACACCGAGGACAGCCGCCAGACGCTCGAAATGTTGCCGCCGCTCGATGCGGACGGAAAAGCGACGTTCGATGTCGATCTTTCCGAGCTTCCCGCCACGACCCAGCTCGTCAACGCCACGATCGCGGTGCGGCTTCTGGAGGCCGGCGGGCGTGCCGTCGAACGGACGCTGGAGCTTCCCGTGCGATCCGAGACCGACCGGATCGGCATCAAGCCGAATTTCAGCGGCGCACTCACCGAGAATTCGACGGGAACGTTCCAGGTGATCGGCGTCGGGCCGGATGGCGCGCGCAAGGCGATGACGGGCCTGAGCTGGAAGCTCATGAGCGTCGAGCGCCAATATCAGTGGTATCGCGAAGGAACGGCCTGGCGTTACGAGCCCATTCTCTCGACGAAGCTTCTGTCGAACGGCACGGTCGATGCGGGTCTCGAAGGCGGTACGCTCAGCGTTCCCGTCACCTGGGGTCGCTATCGGCTGGAGATCGCGGGTCCCGGTGGCGATCCCGTCTCCAGCGTCGAGTTCGATGCCGGCTTCTACGTCGCGGCAACCTCGACGGAGACGCCTGACGGGCTGGAGATCGCGCTCGACAAGGACAGCTACAAGGTCGGGGAAACCGCAACCCTCAACGTCTCGCCGCGTTTTGCCGGCGAACTGCTGGTGACCGTCGGTTCCGAAACGCTGATCGCGACCAAGTCCGTCTCGATCCCCGCGACCGGAGACAAGATCGCCCTGCCGATCACGGCGGAGTTCGGCGCCGGCGCCTATGTCACCGCGACGCTCTATCGCCCGGGCGATGCGCAGGAAAGCCGCATGCCGATGCGTGCGATCGGCGTCAAATGGCTCACGGTCGATCCGGCCGAGCGCAAGCTCGACGTGTCCATGACGCTGCCGGACAAGACATTGCCCCGCCAGACGCTGAACATTCCGGTCACCGTCGCGGGTGCCGGTATCGGCGAGGAGGCCTATGTGACGCTCGCCGCCGTCGATGTCGGCATTCTCAATCTCACGCGCTATCAGGCGCCGGATCCGGATGGCTGGTACTTCGGCCAGCGCCGGCTCGGGCTCGAGATCCGCGATCTCTACGGCCGCCTGATCGATGGCTCGCTGGGTGCGACCGGACGTCTGCGCACTGGCGGCGATGGCGGTGCCATGGCGCTGCAGGGCAGCCCGCCCAAGGAAAAGCTGGTCGCCTTCTTCTCCGGCCCGGTCAAGCTCGATGCCGAGGGAAAAGCCATCATCGGCTTCGATATTCCGCAATTCAACGGCACCGCGCGCGTCATGGCCGTGGCCTGGACGAAGACCGGCGTTGGTCATGCGAG
This sequence comes from Rhizobium sp. PP-F2F-G48, assembly GCF_004342335.1. Lineage (NCBI taxonomy): Bacteria > Pseudomonadati > Pseudomonadota > Alphaproteobacteria > Hyphomicrobiales > Rhizobiaceae > Rhizobium > Rhizobium sp. PP-F2F-G48. The sequence continues at coordinate 203,510 of NZ_SLVH01000004.1, forward strand.
TGCCGACGTGATCATTCGCGACCCGGTCGTCGTCACGGCCAGCCTGCCGAAGTTCCTGGCGCCCGGCGACAGTGCCGAGGTGCGTCTGGATATCGCCAACACCGACGCGCCGGCCGGCGATCTCTCGATCACGGTCGAAGCCGATCCCTCCCTCTCCGTCGATACGGCGTCGCTCGGCCAGAGCTTCGCCATTCCGGCCGGCTCGAAGATCGACGTGACCCTGCCCTTGAAGGGCGTGCAGCCGGGAGACGGCACGCTGACGGTCAAGATCGCCGGTGCCGATGGCCTGTCGCTCGACCAGATCCTGTCGATCCCGGTCCGGCCTGCCTCCCTTCCCGTCACCACCCGCCTTCCGGTCGAGCTGAAGCCGGGGGCGAGCCTTGTCGTGGACGAGGGTCTGCTGGCGGAAAGCCAGCTGCGCGGGGCGTCCGTCAGCCTTAGCGTCAGCCGGGCTGCGGCGTTCGATATTCCCGCCCTCCTGATGGTGCTCGACCGCTATCCCTATGGTTGCGCCGAGCAGACGACGAGCCGCGCCTTGCCGCTTCTCTATCTGAGTGAACTCTCCGCTCGATCCGGTCTTCCCGTGGACGGCGATGTGCGGACGCGGGTCCAGGATGCGATCCATCGCGTCCTTTCCTACCAGTCGTCCTCGGGCAGTTTCGGGCTCTGGGCGCCGGGTTCCGGCGATCTCTGGCTCGACAGCTACGTGACCGAGTTCCTGACCCGTGCCCGCGAGAAGAACTTCGACGTGCCGGAGCAGGCCATGGTGCAGGCGCTCGACAACCTGCAGAACTCCCTTTCCTACGACGTCAACGTGGCGGAGCAGGGCAATGGCATCGCCTATGCGCTCTATGTTCTCGCGCGCAACCGCAAGGCTGCCATCAGCGACCTTCGCTATTACGTCGATACGAAGCTCGGCGAATTCCCGACCGCGCTTTCCAAGGGCCATCTGGCAGCGGCTCTTTCGCTCTATGGCGATGCGAACCGGGCGGAAACGGTGTTTTCGCAGGCAGCCACCATGTCGAAGGATGCCAAGATGGCCGATCTCGCCCGGTCGGATTACGGCTCTGCGCTTCGGGACGATGCAGCCGTCCTGACGCTCGCCGCCGAAAGCCGTCCTGTTCCTACGATCATTCCGGCACTTGCGAAACAGGTGGCCGCCGCCTGGGATCGCACCTCGACGACCAGCACGCAGGAACAATTGTGGATGCTGCTTGCCGCCCGTGCCGTATCTGGCGGAGATGAGGGCCTTTCCCTGACCGTGGACGGCGTGGCGACCTCGGGCACCTTTGCCGCCCGCAAGACGGGTGACGAGATTCTCGCCCGGCCCGTCACCATCGCCAATAGCGGCCCGGATCCGGTGACCGCGACGGTGACGACCGTTGCCGCGCCTGCCTTCCCGCTGCCGGCCGGCGGCAATGGCTATGCGATCGAGCGCAGCTACTACACGCTCGACGGCGAACCGGCGAATGTCAGCGAGGCCCGCCAGAACGAGCGCTACGTGGTGGTGATCAAGGCGACCGATCTCAATCCCGGTCCCGCCCGGATTCTGGTGACCGACCTTCTGCCCGCCGGCTTCGAGATCGACAATCCGACGCTGGTGGACAGCGCCAAGCTGTCGAATTTCGAGTGGCTGGGCGAGATGCAGGCCGCCCACAGCGAGTTCCGAAGCGACCGTTTCGTTGCCGCTTTCGACCATGCGTCCGGCGATGCGAACGAGATGACGGTTGCCTATGTCGTGCGCGCCGTGACCCCCGGCACGTACGATCATCCCGCCGCAACCGTCGAGGATATGTACCGTCCGCAATTTTCCGCCCGCACGGCGACGGGCCGCATGGAGGTTCGGGCGGTCGAGTGATGCGTCCTTCGGATAGCCCACTCTTGAAGCCTCGCGGTCTTGCCCGGACGATGAGCGCCACCCTCGTCGGTGGCGGCATGCTTGTCGCGGTCGTCGTTGTCGCCGGTTTCGGCATCGATGCCGCGGATCATGCCTATCCGCCGCCGCTCGACGGCCCGGCGCTCGCGACATCGGCCGAAATGGTCGATCGCGACGGCCGGCTGTTGCGCGCCTTTGCGACAGTCGATGGACGCTGGCGGCTGAGGACGACCGCAACGGATGTCGATCCGCAATTCGTCCGGATGCTGGTCGCCTATGAAGACCGCCGGTTCGCCGAGCATGGCGGCATCGATTTTCGCGCGCTTGCCCGTGCCGCCGTGCAGTTCATTACCCATGGGCGCATCGTGTCCGGCGCCTCGACCCTGTCCATGCAGGTCGCCCGCCTGATCGAGCCGCGCGAAAGCCGGTCGATCGGTGCAAAACTTCGGCAGATGGTTCGCGCGTGGCAGCTGGAGCGCCGGCTGACCAAGGCGCAGATTCTCGACCTCTACCTCACCCATGCGCCCTATGGCGGCAATCTGGAGGGCGTGCGGGCGGCAAGTCTTGCCTATTTCGGAAAGGAGCCGCGCCGCCTGACGGTCGCGGAGGCCTCCCTGCTGGTGGCCCTGCCGCAACTGCCCGAACGTCGCCGCCCGGACAGGCATCCCCGGGCGGCCGAAACGGCCCGGGCCCGCGTGCTGGAGCGTGCTGCGGTTGCCGCCGTGATCGGCGAGGGGGAGGCGGAGCGCGCAAGCCTCATGCCCGTGCCCGGGCGCCGGCGTCCCTTGCCGACGCTCAGTCCGCATCTCGCCGAAACCGCCCGCCGCAAGGCACCTGCCGCCCCCACGCTGCGCACCACGCTGGTTGCGCCGGTTCAGGCCGCGCTCGAATCCGTGGCGAAGGCTGCAGCGGAGCGGGCGGGGCCGCGCCTCTCGATCGCGATGGTCATGGCCGATGCGGCCACGGGCGAGATCCTGGCAGAGGTGGGGTCTTCGGATTATTTCGATTCGAGCCGCAAGGGCTGGATCGACATGACCCGCGTGCCGCGCTCGCCGGGATCGACGCTCAAACCCTTCATCTACGGCCTTGCCTTCGAGGAGGGGCTGGTCTCGCAGGAGACCGTGATCGAAGATCGCCCTGCCGACTTCTTCGGATATCGCCCGCGCAACTTCGACATGACCTATCAGGGCGACGTCACGATCCGTCAGGCTTTGCAATTGTCGCTCAACGTTCCCGCCATCCGCTTGCTGGATGCCGTCGGCCCGTCCCGGCTGATGTTGCGCATGCGCCGGGCCGGCATCAACCCCATCCTGCCGCCCGAAGAGACGCCGGGTCTGGCGATCGGGCTCGGGGGCCTCGGCGTGACGCTGCGCGATCTGGTGCAACTCTATGCCGGGCTGGCGAATGAAGGGCACCCTGTGCGCCTCGGCGACGGGGTCGATTCCGTGCCCGGACCGATGTCCGGCGAGCCGATGCTCGATCCGGCCGCGACATGGCGGGTGGCCGATATTCTCTCCGGCGTCCTGCCGCCCACCGGAAGCGCCCGCCGTGGGATCGCCTACAAGACAGGCACGAGCTATGGCTACCGCGATGCCTGGTCGGTCGGTTATGACGGGCGGACGGTGCTTGGCGTCTGGGTCGGGCGCGCCGACAACGGTGCCGTGCCGGGCATGACCGGCTATGCCACGGCGGCGCCGGTCCTGTTCGAAGCCTTTGCCAAATCGGGCATTGCCGGCGTGCCGCTGCCGCGGGCGCCGGCGGGCGCCGTTCGCATTGCGGCACAGGAGCTGCCCATCAGCCAGCGCCGCTTCTCCATGACGACGAGCGGGCTGCCTCGCGCCACCATACGGGAAGCCGCGCCGCAGATCGTCTATCCGCCCGAAGGCGCGCGCGTCGATCTCGGCAAGGATGTCGCAGGCGTGCCTTTGCCGCTCATGCTCAAGCTGCAGGGGGGCCGGGCGCCGTTTCGCTGGCTGGCCAATGGCCGGCCCCTGGCCGATCTGACCCGGCGGCGCGTCAACCAGTGGGTGCCGGATGGGGCCGGCTATTCGACGCTGACGGTGATCGACGCGGCGGGACGTGCGGCAAGCGTCCGGGTGTTCCTGCAGTGATCAACGCTTTCTGACTTGAAAGCGCACGCGCGGCAGCGCGCCTGTTGCCGCCGCGTCAGTTCTTCTCGTCGAGCGCCTTCAGCACACGCTTGAGAAGTTCTTCCTCGTCGAGAACGCCGTGTCGATAGAGCGTGAGGACGAGGGCGGCGACAGGATTGCTGGCATCGCTGTCGGGCGCGATCTTGCGTTTCTTGCGAGCGGCGTCGTAGACGCGCTGACAGAGAGCGACATGCTCGGGAAGCATGGGTTCGTTACGCCAAGGCATCGGTTCAGTCTCTTCTCGTTAACGCTGCCAGGCGATGGCCGAGCAGTTTTCATGTTCGGGATATCCCGTAAATGAAAATAGGGCAGTTCGGGTAAAAGTGTAAAACCTCATTTGGTTCGATTTACGGAAAAACAATGGTTCTCCTCGAAAAAGAAGCGCGTAGAAGGCAAGAATTCTTCCAACGCTGACGGCTTATAAACAGCAAGCAGGCCTCCTGAATCCGTCGGGGTGCCGGTTTTTCTACGACAGCCGCTTTGATCCATACTGCAACTTCCACGACATATTGAAATAGCTGTGGTAAACGTTACGTGACATGAGATGGATCGTACGGTGACGACATCCGCGCCGGATCGGCCAATAAAGGCTGCTGTAGAGTAGCCGGGAGCATGTCATGCTGGGCTCGTATGTTTTTCAGGAAGGGACTGTGATTACGCCGACAGAGATGGATATGCTCTTTCGCGTCTTCCAGCGTCTCTGCGATCATCGCCAGATACCCCATACCGGCCCGAAGGCCGAAATCGAGGCCGCCTATCTCGTCGCCTTGTTCAGCGATGGCCTGAATACGGAAGAGCTTCTGTGGAGCGTGGTCGGCGCCGAGGCGTAAAACAGCGCCCCGGCCGTGATTTCCATAGCTTGCCATGTGATGGCATCCCGGAACGCGCGAACGGTCATCACGTTTGCACACGTCAAGCCGATGGTCAGGTTGCGGTGGCTCTGCGAACGGCTGCCTTGATGGCGGCTTCCAGACCATCTGCATCATAGGGCTTGCGCAACAGCACCGCATCCGGTGGCGCCCTGTCCGGTGCGTGATCGTTGCCCGTGGCAAAGACGATGCCGAGGGACGGGTTCGTCGCCAGAGCTTCCGTGGCCAGATCCGCGCCGGAGGCATCGGGAAGGCCGAGATCCGTCACGAGAACGTCGATCGTGCGATCGGCCAGCCTCTCCCTTGCCTCGCGCGCACTGCCCGCCTCGATCACGGCATGGCCGAAATCCTCGACGAGTTCGACGGTGTTAGCGCGGATCAGCGGGTCGTCCTCGACCACCAGAACCGTCAGCGGCGCCGGCTCGGGTGCCCGTGTCACGAGCGGCACGGATACGGGAGCCGCCGGGACGGGCGCGTCGGACGTTGCTGCTGAAGGATGGGGCGTGGCTGCACCTGACGCGTCGTGACCGGGAGCGATCGTGCCCGAGACCCGCATGTTCATGGCGGAGCGCTGTTTCTGGTTGGCGATGACATGCCGGATCTTCCGGGCAAGCGCCTCGCGGGTATAGGGCTTGGAGAGAAGCTCGACGCCCGCATCCAGGCGGCCGCCGTGAACGATCGAGTTCTCGGTGTAGCCCGAGGTGAAGAGCACGGCGATATCGGGCAGGCGCTCTTTTGCCTTGCGCGCCATCTCCACGCTTTTCAAAGGTCCGGGCATGACGACGTCCGTGAACAGGAGATCGATCGCGATGCCGCTTTCCACGACGCTCAGGGCGTTCTGCGCATTGGTCGCTTTCAAGACGCCGTAGCCGAGATCGCTCAGCATCTCCACGACCGTGTTGCGCACCTCGTCGTCATCCTCCACCACGAGGATCATTTCCGTGCCGCCGACGACGGGGCCGGACTGGATCGTGACCTCGCGGTCTTCGCCGGCCGTGGCACGGGGCAGATAGAGCTTGACCGTCGTGCCGTGACCGACCTCGCTGTAGATCTTCACATGACCGCCCGACTGCTTGACGAAGCCGTAGACCATCGACAGGCCGAGCCCGCTGCCCTTGCCCTCGGCCTTCGTGGAGAAGAACGGCTCGAAGACCTGCTCCAGCACCTCCGGCGCAATGCCCGATCCCGTATCGCTGACCGAGAGAACCACATATTGGCCCGCCTCAACTTCGGCATGGTTGCGGGCGTAGTCGTCATCGAGATAGGCGTTGCCGACCTCGATCGTGAGCTTGCCGTTGCCTTCCATGGCGTCGCGCGCGTTGATCGCAAGGTTCAAGACCGCGTTCTCGACCTGTACCGGATCGACGAACGTGTTCCACAAGCCGCCGGCGACGATGGTTTCGAGCTCGATCGCCTCGCCGATCGAGCGTCGCAGCAGATCGTCCATGCCCGACATGAAGCGGCCGACATTGATGACCTTGGGCTCCAGGGCCTGTCGGCGACCGAAGGCGAGGAGCTGGCTTGCGAGCTTGGCGCCGCGGCTGACGCCGGCCAGTGCGTTGGCGACCCGCCGTTCAGCCCGCTCGTTGCCGGCCACGTCCTTGGACAGAAGCTGCAGATTGCCGGAGACAACCTGCAGCAGATTGTTGAAGTCGTGGGCGACGCCGCCGGTCAGCTTGCCGATCGTCTCCATCTTCTGCGCCTGTTGCAGAGCCCGCTCCGCCTGGCGGCGTATGGCGATCTCCTCGCCGACGCGGGCCTCCAGCGTCTCGTTGAGCAGACGCAACTGCTCTTCGGCGCGCTGGCGGTGGCGAACCTGCCGCTCCAGGTGAACCGCGTGGCGGCGCAGCTCGTCTTCCGCCTGCCGCTGGTCGCTGATATCGGTATGGACGCCGACCCATTCGGTGATGTCGCCCTGCTCATCGAAGATGGGAACGCCGCGAATGGCAAACATCCGCCAGGCGCCGTCGTGCCGGCGCACCCGGTGCTCCCAGATGAAGGTGTGCCGGTGTGCAACGGCGCCGTTCCAGGCTTCGACGGTCGCCTGCCGGTCGTCGGGATGCACCGCATCCGCCCAGCCGTAGTCCTGATAGGCTTCGTAGGCCTGGCCTGTCAGTTCGGCCCAGCCCGGCTGCGGCCCGATCATCCGGCCATCGGCGCTGTTGGTCCAGAGCACGCCATGCACGGCGCGCACCGCGGCGCGAAACCGGTCGTTGCTGGCCACCAGCTCCCGTTCGGCGCGTTTGCGGTCTTCGATGTCGATCAGCAGGATGTAGATGCCATCGACCGTGCCGCCATCGGTCATCCGCGGAAGGTATCGCACCTCGGCGGTCCGGTCGTCGCCGCCCGGCCTGCGGATCACCGTGTCCGTGACGACAGGCTCGCCGGCAAAGGCGCGATCGAGAAAGGGGAGGCGCTTGCGATAATAGTCCTCGCCGATAATCTCGCCGATGTGCCGGCCGACGACCGCACTGGCGGGATGGCCGAACCAGTCCAGATAGCCCTTGTTGGCAAAGCGGTAGATGTGATCGACATCCAGGAACCCGACGAGAATGGGCAGCGCATCGCTGATCCGGCTCAGTTCGGCCTGGCTTTCGGCCAGCGCCCGTACGGCCCGCACCCGATCGGTGTTCTCCAGCACTGTGCAGAGAACGCCATCGACCGCGCCTTCGTCGTTGTAAATGGGCGTGTAGAACAGGTCGAAAACGATCTCTTCGGGCCGACCATTTCGGTTTAGCACGAGAGGCTGATCCCGAAAGCTCTGGACCTCACCCTGAAGGCCGCGGCTCAGGATCCGGCTGTTCCAATCCCAGATTTCCGGCCAGATTTCCGGCACCTTGCCGCCGAGCGCGCGCGGATGATTGCCGCCGGCGATTTCCCGGTAGCCGTCATTGTAGATCATCACATGATCCAAACCCCACATCAGCACCTGCGGGATCGGCGAATTGATCATCGAGTTGACCTTGATTCGCAGATTGGGCGGCCAGGTGGACATCGGCCCGAGCGAGGTCGAGGCCCAGTCGAAGTCCCGAATGCGGCCGCCAAGCTCGCCACCGCCGAAGGGCCAGGTCGCCTTGCTGGAACCAATGCTCATGATGTTCGTATCTCGCCGGCTGTGCGTGATGGATCGGGATAGGGATGACTACTACTGCATTATCCGGGAAATCGGAATCGATTCGCCGCAAAAAATCCTGCGACAGCTCAACGCGTTAGAGCCGAAGGACAGGGACGACGAACGCGAGGAGCCCAATGGCAAGGCGCCTCGCCGGGCGATGGCCTTTCTGTGCGCCTCGACGGAACCGAGATGGCAGACCGTAGTTCGACGGTGCATCCATTCAAAGGAGATCACCCCATGAAACGCATTCTTGCCGCCGTCACGGCATCCCTTCTGCTTGCAACCGGCGTTCACGCCCAGTCGGCCGCTGAAAAATCCGGCATCAACAGCGTGGCCGGCATCGCGCCGAAGACACAGGACTTCGTGCAGGAAGCGGCGGCCAGTGACATGTTCGAGATTGAATCCAGCAAGCTTGCGGTCGAGCGGGGCGACGAGGCCACCAAGGCCTTCGCTCAGCAGATGATCGCCGATCACGAAAAGACCAGCAGCGAACTGAAGACGATGGTCGGCGACCTCAAGCTCAGCCCGCCGCCGGCCAATGCGCTGTCATCCGCCCAAAAGGGCATGCTCGACGAGCTGAAGGCGCTGCAGGGCGCCGATTTCAACGAGGAGTATCACGACCGGCAGGTCACCGCCCATGAGAACGCCGTCGATCTCTTCAAGCGCTACGGCGAAGAAGGCGAGACGGCGGAACTGAAGAGCTGGGCTGCCAAGACGCTGCCGGCGCTCCAGCATCACTACGAAATGGCCCAGACGCTCGACGCCGAGTAACGCCACGCCGCGATAACATGGCTTGGGACGGATCGTCCCGGCCCCGCAGGCGGGCCTGTGGAGCCACCGAGACGGCAGCGTCGTTGCTGCCTTCTCGCATCTTCCCGTTCTAGCCGGATATTGGTCTGGCGAAGGGAACCAATATTCGGCATCAGTGTTCTCTAAAGCTCGGTCCTCAGCCGCGCCGTCCGCGGGTTCTGGCGCGGGTTCTGGAGAGACATGTGAGCACCAAAGCGACCGTTACCACCTCTCTTCGCAAGGCTGACCTTTCAGCGCCGCGCGAACCGGGCACCGCCAACAGGCTGTCGGGGCATGTCCTGCTGATCCTGATCGGCGTCACCGTCGTGTTGAAGGTGGGGCAGGAGATCTTCGTTCCGCTCGCGCTGTCGCTGCTTCTCACCTTCACGCTGGCCCCGATCGTCTCGTTCCTGCGCCGCCGTTCGGTGCCGAAGATCGCCGCGGTGATGATCGCGGTTGCCTCGGCTTTCTGCGCGATCGCACTCTTCAGCGTCATCGTCGCTTCGCAGGTGGCAAATCTCGCCCAGAATATCCCCGCCTATCAGCGCAATATCGTCGTCAAGGTCCAGACACTGGCGCAGGCCGGGTCCGGCGACGGCATCATGAAGCATCTCAGCGGCATCGTCGAACGGGTCGGGGAGGAAATCCAGACGCGGGCGGAGGAGAGCCAGGACGCCACGGCCGCCGCCGCGACCGCGCCGACCTCGCGCGAGCCCATGCCGGTCGAGATCGTCACGCGCTCGAACCCGATCCAGACACTCGGCAACTTCATCCTGCCGCTGATCAGCCCGTTCGCAACCGCCGGTCTCGTCATCGTTCTCGTCATCTTCATGCTTCTGGAGCGGGAGGATCTGCGCGATCGCTTCATCCGGCTGGTCGGCCTCAACGATCTGCACCGAACGACCGAAGCGCTTCAGGACGCCGGCAAGCGGGTCGGCAAATATCTGCTGATGCAGCTCGTGGTGAACGCGCTCTACGCCTTTCCGATCACCATCGGCCTCTGGATCCTCGGTATCCCCAATGCCATTCTCTGGGGGCTCCTGACGCTGGTCCTGCGCTTCGTGCCCTATATCGGCCCCGTCATCGGCATGATCCTGCCGCTGTTTCTGGCGCTCGCGATCGCGCCCGGCTGGTCGCTCGTGCTCTGGGTCGGCGCCCTGTTCCTGACGACGGAGCTGATCAGCAACAATGTCGTCGAGCCCTGGCTTTACGGATCGCATACGGGCCTGTCGCCGCTTGCCATCATTATCTCGGCCATCTTCTGGTCCTGGCTCTGGGGGCCGCTCGGTCTGATGCTGTCGACGCCTCTCACCGTCTGCCTTGTCGTTCTCGGCCGGTATGTCCCGCAATTCAGCTTTCTCGATGTGTTGCTCGGCAACGATCCCGTGCTCGAGCCGCACGAGAAGCTCTATCAGCGGCTCCTGGCGGGCGATCCGGACGAGGCGACGGCCAATGCGGAGGAGTATCTCGAAGACGAGTATCTGCTAGACTATTACGAAAAGGTCGGCATGCCGGCTCTGCTTCTCGGCGAGGGCGACAGGCAGCGCGGCGTCATGTCGGATGCGCAGGTCGAGCGCTTTTCCGGCAGCGTCCGGTCGCTGGTCGACAATCTCTCAGAGATCGCCGACGAGGAGGAAACCGAGGAAGAGACTCCGAAAGACGACGGAGACGACGGGACGGGTGAGAGCGTGGCGATGGACCTGCCGGACGGCACCGGCCACTCTCTTCTCTGCATCGGGGGGCGCGGAGAGATCGACGATGCCGCCGCCACGATGCTCGCCCAGCTTCTCGAAATTCAGGGTGCCAATGCCCTCGGCGTCGCCCATTCCACGACCGACATGCGCATGCTGAAGGACAGCGATACGATCGACACGGTCGTCTTTACGTTTCTCAATGGAAACTCCAAGACGCATGCCCGCAGCCTCGTCCGTCGTCTGAAGCGTTTGAAGCCCGGCCTGCGCGTCGGTCTCTTCGTGCCGCTTGCCAATGGCCAGGACAATCCGCGCCTCACGCTGGAGGATACGAATGCCGATTTCATCACGCTGACGCTGGCCGATACGGTGCGTTCAGCGCTGACCGAGACCGGCCCGGTGCCGCTGATGACCATTACCCGCAAGCTCGGCCGCCCGCGCATTCGCCTGGCAAAGACGGCCTGAGGAGGCTGCGGCAGCCTTGTCAAGGCGATAGGCCGGCGCATCGTGCCGTGTTGCGGATATGGGCTTCCATCTCCCCGCGCGCCGCCGCGGCATCGTTGCTGCGCAAGGCCGCGATGATGCGGCGATGCTCGGCGATGGAGTGGCGCATGCGTTCCGGATCGGTGATCGGGATCGGCTGACGCTGGGTCTCGGTCACCTGGTCGCGCACGGTCTGGTAGAGCGCTTTCAACATGGCGTTGGAACAGGCCGAGACGATCGTGCCGTGAAAGGCAAGGTCTGCTTCGACATTGGCAAGGAGATCCTGGCGCGCCCAGCATTCCTCCATGGTCTGCGTCGCCATTTCCATGCGGTCGAGCTGCAGCTGCGTCAGGCGACCCGCCGACAGCCGCGCGATCTCCCCCTCAAGCAGGATCCGGGTCTGGAAGACGTCGAACACCGAATAGCTGTCGGAATACCGCCATGGCGCCATGTGCCCGGACGCGCCCTTCGCATTCTCTCCCGCCGCTGCCACGAAAGTGCCGCGCCCGGCTTCGGTCTTTAAAAGCCCCAGCGTTTCCAGCGTCAGCAGCGCCTCGCGCAACGACGCGCGGCTGACGCCGAGGGTCTGGGAGAAGCCGCGCTGCGAGGGGATCTTTTCGCCCGCCTTCAAGGTCCCGTTCTGGATCATCGCCTGGATTTCGCGGGCGACCGATTGCGGCACGAGCGTCTTGTTCAACATGAAAACCCCATTCCGCACCTCAAGCGCTCGGCATCGAGCGCTCGCAACCCGTTACGTCCGATCACCTCGTGAACGCTTGCCCATTCAGGTCCACGATCCCGGAGACAGGCGTCCAATCTATTTTGTTCCCAGCCATTGCCAAGCGGAAAGCATCGTGCTTCTTTGGCCTGACTGGTCTGACCAGTCAGGCCACTGTAGATTGAGTCACGTTCAAATAACAAGGGGAACTCTCATGACACGAACGAACACATTCAAGACCACGCTTCTCGCCGGTGCCCTCGCGATCTTCGGTGCGGCCGGTGCATTCGCGGCCGATCTCACCGTCGGCGCCAATATCGGCAACGTGCCGTGGGAATTCGAGGATGCCAGCGGCAAGGTCACCGGATTCGAAGTCGATCTCGTCAACGAAATCGCCAAGCGTCTCGGAAAGACCGTCGAGTTCGTCAACACGCCGTTCAACGGCCTCTTCCCGGCCGTCCAGTCCGGCCGCATCAACATGGCGGTCTCCTCGATCACCATCACCGAGAAGCGCCTCGCGTCCGTCACCTTCGCCCAGCCCTATTACGACAGCGACCAGTCGCTGACCGTCACGTCCGCCTCCGGCATCACGGGTCTGAAAGACATGGGCGGCAAGGTCGTCGGCGTCGATACCGGCTCGACCGGCGACATGTGGGCGGATGCGCACAAGGCCGAGTACAAGCTGGGCGAAATCCGCCGCTTCGAAGGTCTCCAGCCCGCCATGCTCGACCTCGTCGCCGGCCGCGTCGATGGCTACATCTCCGACATTCCGGCGCTGCTCTATTATGCCAAGGACAAGCCGGAGCTGAAGGTTGTCGAGCGGATTCCGACCGGCGAGAAATACTCGATCATGTTCAACAAGGGCGATCCGCTGGCCAGTGAGGTGAACGACGTGATCACCAAGCTCAAGGGCGAGGGCTTCATCGCCAAGCTTCACGAGACCTGGTTCGGCGCCAAGGCCGAGGACACGACCTCGACCGTCGCCGTCATGGACATGCCCAAGGCCAAGTAAGCCGCAACCGCACCGGCAGGGCCTGTCAAAGATCCTGCCGGATGCCAGGGAGCCGTTTCGGCCATGAATCTGATCAATACCTTCTTCAACATGCAGGTGCTGGCCGATAGCCTGCCGCAGCTCCTGTGGGGGCTTCTGGTCACGCTGAAGATCGGCGTCACCAGCATTCTCTGCGGCCTTGCCGGTGGCCTGTTTCTTGCCATTGCGCGGCTCTACGCGCCGGCCGTCTTCAAGCTGCTGATCCGGTTTTATATCGATATCTTCCGGTCTATCCCGCTGCTCGTGCTGCTGATCGTCATCTATTATGCGCTTCCCTTCGTGGGCATCCGCCTGTCGCCCTTCCTCTCGGCGGTCGCGGCGCTCTCGCTGGTGTCGGCGGCCTATACGGCCGAAATCTTCCGTGCCGGCATCGAGGCCATTCCGCATGGCCAGTTCGAGGCGTCGGCCGCGCTCGGCCTTTCCAACCGGCACACGATGATCGACGTGATCCTGCCGCAGGCCGTCCGCATCGTCATTCCGCCGCTCACCAACAATTGCATCAACGTCATGAAGGATACGGCGCTCGCCTCCGTCGTTGCCATGCCGGATCTTCTGAAGCAGGCGACGCAGGCGCAGGCGCTCTCCGCCAATCCGACGCCGCTGATCGGCGCCGCCCTCATCTATGTCCTGCTGCTCTGGCCGATGGTCGCGGTCGTCGCCCGCCTCGAAAAACATTTCGCACGGGGGAAACGCTGATGACCACACCCGTCTCGACGCCGGCTTCGGCGATCATCTCCATCCGCGGCCTGACGAAGGCCTACGGCACCTTCACCGTTCTGCACGGCATCGATCTCGATATCGCCGAGGGCGAGGTCGTCTGCGTCATCGGACCGTCCGGCTCCGGCAAATCGACGCTGATCCGCTGCATCAATCATCTCGAAGCCTTCTCGCCGGACAGCGCCATCACGGTCGATGGCATCCGCGTCGAACCCGGCAAGGCGCTGGCCAAGGTTCGCGCCGAAGTCGGCATGGTGTTCCAGTCCTTCAATCTCTTTCCGCACATGACCGTGCTGAAGAACGTCATGCTCGCGCCGATGCGGGTGCGGGGCACCACGAAGATCGAGGCGGAGCGCAAGGCGCGCGAATTGCTGTCCCGCGTCGGCATTGCCGAACAGGCGGAGAAGTTTCCAGGTCAGCTGTCCGGCGGCCAGCAGCAACGCGTGGCCATCGCCCGCGCGCTCGCCATGGAGCCGCGCGTCCTGCTGTTCGACGAGCCGACCTCGTCGCTCGATCCGGAAATGGTGGGTGAGGTGCTGGATGTGATGCGCACGCTCGCCGGCACCGGCGTCACGATGATCATCGTGACGCACGAGATGGGTTTTGCCCGGCAGGTCGCCGACCGCGTCATCTTCATGGACAGCGGGCGGCTGGTCGAAGCCGGCACGCCGGCCCTGATCTTCGACAGCCCGGCGGAGGAGCGGACGCGCAGCTTCCTGCGCGCCGTCCTCAATCACTAACAAGAAAACGATACGGAGGAACTCCCATGGCCACCACGACCCCGCTCGATCTCGATTATGTGCGCAGCCAGTTTCCAGGGCTCGGCCGCGGCTGGGCCTTTTTCGACAATGCGGGGGGATCGCAGATCCTCCAGGGGGCGATCGAGCGCATCAACACGTTCCTGATCGAAAAGAACGTCCAGATCGGCGGCTCCTACGACGTTTCCCAGGAGGCCGCCCGCGCGCTCTACGAGGCGCGCACGGCTGCCATGCATCTCGTCAATGCGCGCCGACCGGAAGAGATCGTCTTCGGCAGTTCGACCACGGCGCTGCTGCAGAACCTCGCCCGCGCCATGCAGAGCCAGCTGTCGCCGGGCGACGAGATCGTCATCACCGTCAGCGATCACGAATCCAATATCGGCCCCTGGGACCGGCTGCAGGCGGCCGGCATCACGCTGAAGGTCTGGCCGCTCAATACCGAGACAATGACGCTCGATCTCGCCGATCTCGCCCCGTTGATGACCGAGCGCACGAAGCTCGTCTGCGTCACCCACGTCTCCAACATTCTCGGCTCGGTCAACCCGATCCGCGAGATTGCCGATTTCGTGCATGCGCGCGGCGCTCAGATCTGCGTCGATGCGGTCGCCTATGCGCCGCACCGCGCCATCGACGTGCAGGCCTTCGACGCCGACTATTACGTCTTCAGCCTCTACAAGACGTATGGCCCGCACTACGCCTTGATGTACGGCAAATACGACCTGCTGCTCGAACTCGATACGCTCTACCACTACTTCTACGGCAAGGACAAAGTGCCGGGCAAGCTGGAGCCGGGCAACCCGAACTACGAGCTGGCCTATGCCACCTGCGGCATCGTCGATTATCTTGCGACGCTCGGCGAGCAGTCCGGCGAGACCGGCTCCACCCGCCAAAAGATCGAGGCGGCGTTTTCGGCGATCACGGCACAGGAGAATGCGCTGGCCGAGCGGCTGCTCGCCTATCTCCGCGCCCGCAACGACTGCCATATCGTCGGTCAGGCCACCAATCGCGGCGACACGCGCGTGCCCACCATCGCCTTCCGCTTCGATGGCCGGGATGCCGGCGAACTTTGCAAGGCGATGGACGCCGAGAAGATCGCCATGCGGTTCGGGGATTTCCACTCCCGCCGCCTTGCCGAATATCTCGGCCTCACCGACCATGGCGGCATGCTGCGGGTCTCGATGGTTCACTACAACACGCTGGAAGAGGTCGATCGCTTTACCGCGGCGCTCGACCGCATCCTTGCCGGCGATGCCGGGCTTGCCAAGGCCTGTTGAGCAGGCCGTATCAACCGCAGGAACGAAGGAGAGAACGATGCGCTTCGATACGGTGATCCGCCACGGAACGGTGGTGACGGCCTCCGATACGTTCAAGAGCGATATCGGCATCCGTAATGGCCGCATCGCCGCGCTTGCGGCCGAGCTGACGGACGCCGACGAGGTGATCGATGCGACCGGCCTTCTGGTTCTTCCCGGCGGGATCGACAGCCATGTGCATCTCGACCAGCCCTCCGGCGACGGCATCGTCATGGCCGATGATTTCGACAGCGGCACCCGCTCGGCGGCCATCGGGGGCAACACGACGGTCATGGCCTTCTGCATGCAGGAAAAGGGCCAGTCGCTGCGCGAAGCCCTGAAGATCTACCATGCCAAGGCCGACGACAAATGCCAGGTGGACGTCTCCTTCCACATGGTCATCACCGATCCGACGCCCGACGTGCTCGGTCAGGAAGTGCCGGCTCTGGTCGAGGACGGCTATACCTCGATGAAGGTGTTCATGACCTATGACGGCCTGCGCCTGCGGGACGACGAGATCCTCGCCACGCTCGACACCGCGCGGCGCACCGGCGCGCTCGTCATGGTCCATTGCGAGAACGAGGATGCCATCCGCTACCTCATCGGCCGTCACGAGGCGGAGGGCAAGCTTGCGCCGAAATTCCACGCGACGACCCGTCCGGTGGCGGCGGAACGCGAGGCGACGCACCGCGCTTTGTCGCTGGCCGAGATCGTCGACGTGCCGATCGTCATCGTCCACGTCTCCAACCGCGAGGCGATGGAGGAAATCCGCCGCGCGCGCCAGCGCGGCCAGAAGATCGCCGGAGAGACCTGCCCGCAATATCTGATGCTGACGGCGGACGATCTGGACCAGGAGGCGCTCGAGGGCGCAAAATATGTCTGCTCGCCGCCGCCGCGCGACAAGGCCAGTCAGGACGCCTGCTGGGAGGGTCTCGAACAGGGCGTGTTCGACCTCTTCTCCTCGGATCATTGCCCCTTCCGTTTCGATGATGGGGAAGGCAAGCTGAACGAGAAGGGCAAACGGCATTTCCGCTGGATTCCCAACGGCATCCCGGGCGTCGCCACGCGTCTTCCGATCCTCTTTTCCGAAGGCGTGATGAAGGGCCGGATCGACCTCAACACCTTCGTCGCGGTCACCGCCACCAATCATGCCAAGCTCTACGGGCTCTACCCGCGCAAGGGCACGATCGCCATCGGCTCGGATGCCGACCTTGCGCTCTGGGACCCCGAAAAGCGCACGACGCTCAGCAACGACCTCCTCCACCACGGCGCCGATTACACACCTTACGAAGGCCTCGACCTCAAAGGCTGGCCTATCCGCGTGCTCCTGCGTGGCCGGACGATCGTTGAGGACGGCAAGCCCGCCAATGTCGGCGTGCCCGGCGGCACCTATCTGCCGCGGGGAAAATCTTCGCTCATTCGATGACGGCAGATCCGATGGGCACGGATGGTGACGCATCGCTCAGGGCCTGGGTCGCCTGACGCCTGTCGTGCGAAACGAAGACCTAGTGATCGCGGTTTGCGACGAAGGCTGCGGCGTCGACCAGGGTTCTCGCGGCATCGCCATGGGGCGCCAGCAGAGCGCTGGCCTCTGCGATCAGGCGCGCGAGCTCGGTTTCGGCCCAGTCGGTGCCGCGGCGGGAGACCAGGGTTGCCTTGCCGCGTGCCGCGTCCTTGCCGGTCGCCTTGCCCATGGTCTTGGCGTCCGCCTTGAGGTCGAGCAGATCGTCCGCGAGCTGGAAGGCGCGGCCGATATGCTCGCCGAACCGGCGGAGCCGGGTTCGGTCTTCGGCACCTTTGCCGGAAACGATCGCGCCGGCTTCGCAGGCGAAACGGATCAGCGCGCCGGTTTTCATGGCCTGGAGCGTGACGATGCCCTGCTCATCGGGTGCCTGGCTTTCGGCGGCAAGATCGAGCGCCTGTCCCCCGGCCATGCCGCCGAGGCCGGAAGCGCGGGCCAGCGCCAGCACCAGCGCCGTTTTCACCGCATCCGGAAGCACGGTCTCGGGGCCCGCAAGAATGTCGAAGGCGAGCGTCAGCAAGCTGTCGCCGGCAAGGATCGCGTTCGCCTCGCCATAGGCGATGTGGACCGTCGGCTTCCCACGGCGCAGGTCGTCGTCGTCCATGGCCGGGAGATCGTCATGGACGAGAGAATAGCAGTGTACGCATTCCAGCGCCGCGGCGACGCGAAGGGCCGCCTTTTCGTCTCCCCCGAACAGCGCGGTACTTTCCAGGACAAGGAAGGGGCGCAGACGCTTGCCGCCGTTCAGCACGCCGTGCCGCATGGCGGCCAGCAGCGCCGGCGGACGGGCGATCTCGTCGGGGGCAAGCGCGTCGCCAAGGAGCGCGTCGAGGCAGGCCTTGACCTGATCGGCACGCCTTCGGAGTTGGGCATCGAAGGTCGGGGCAACTGCGTTCATGGCGGCTCTTTGGCACGAGCGTGCGGCGCCATGCAATAAATTTCACGTAGAAGGCCCTTTCCACCGGGGACAGCCGTGAAAATGACGTTCAAATCCCCAGCGTCTTAGATTAAGACGGTGGGCACGGATGGGGCCATGGATGGGTTGATCAGGCGGGACGACCAGAACTGGGATATCGTACCCGAACCACGTGAGCCAGAATCGCGGGGGACAGATGCCCGTACGCTGCCGGCCGATGCGTCCCAAACGCCGGAGCCCGGATTTCCCGTCACGGACGCGCCACCGGACGTGCCCTTCGAGGCACGCCCGGAAATGCGTTCGGGCGATGCTGGCGGGAGGCGTCCGGCGGATCGGGACGACCGTGGCCCGGACACAGGTGGAGATGAGGAACTGCCGTCAAACGCCAAACGAGGCATGCTCGCGCGGATGAGGCGCCGCTGGCGTCGGCTGGTCGTCATCGCCGTCGTTCTCCTGCTGCTGCCCTATGCATTGATCATCCTCTATTCTCCGAACATCGTGCATCCCGTGTCCTCGCTCATGCTGCGCGACCTCGCGCTGTTTCGCGGCTATGACCGGCAATGGGTGCCGTTCGAGAAAATTTCGCCCAATCTCGTCCAGGCGGTCATGATGTCGGAAGACGGGCAGTTCTGCATGCATGCCGGGGTCGACTGGGTGCAGATGCGCGGCGTCGTCGATGACGCGCTGGAGGGCGAGCAGACGCGGGGCGCGAGCACCATTCCCATGCAGACGGCCAAGAACCTGTTTCTTTGGAACGGCCGCTCCTTCGTGCGCAAGGCCATGGAACTGCCTTTGGCGCTGGCCGCGGATTTTGTATGGACCAAGCGACGGCTGATGGAGATCTATCTCAATATCGCCGAATGGGGGCCGGGGATCTACGGCGCGGAGGCGGCGGCGCAGCATCATTTCGGCGTGCCCGCCTCCAAGCTGACGCGGCGCCAGGCCGCCCTTCTCGCCGTTTCCTTGCCCAATCCGATCGATCGCAATGCCGGCAAGCCGGGGCGGGGGCTAAAGCGGCTCGCGGCCATGATCGAGCGTCGGGCGGGCGCGTCGGGCGGATACATCAAGTGCCTTTATCCCTGAAATCACGCCTTTTGATTGGATAGGCTTTCCCAGGTCTGGTCTAACGCCGGGACGGTTACAGGAGACCCCGCATGAGCGAACTCGTCCTTTACGTCGGCAACAAGAACTATTCCTCCTGGTCGCTGCGGCCATGGCTGGCTCTGAAAGCCTGCGGCGTCCCCTTTGCCGATGTCGTCATCCCCTTCGACTTCCCCAACGGCAATCCGCGCTTCCGGGAGATTTCGCCGACAGCCCGGGTTCCGGTGCTGCACCATGGCGATATCAGGGTGTGGGAATCGCTGGCGATCATCGAATATGCGGCCGAATTCTTTCCCGAGGCCGGCTTGTGGCCGGAGGACCGAACCGACCGCGCCACGGCGCGCAGCATCTCGATGGAAATGCTGGCGGGGTTTCGGGCGTTGCGCGGCGCCTGCCCGATGAACATCCGCCGGCCGGTCGGCGCGATCGCCCTGCCGGACAGCGTGACGGAAGACGTCGCGCGGATCGAGACCATCTGGGCGCAGGCTCTCGCCAGATCGGGCGGGCCGTTTCTCTTCGGACGCTTTACGGCCGCGGATGCCATGTTCGCCCCGGTCGTCAACCGCTTCGAGATCTATGCCCTGACGAAAGATGCGGTGTCGCTGGCTTACATGGCCGCGGTCAAGGCGCATCCGGCCTTCGTCGCCTGGCAGACGGATGCCCTGAAAGAGACCTGGATCGTGCCGGAAGACGAGGCCTGAGCGCGACCTGCCGAAACTTCGCATTGGCAGGCCAAAAAAAACCTGTGGGGTCTGGCCAAGATGGCATCTTGCATGTATAAGCCCGGCCAATTCCGAGATTGAAACGCCTTCATCCCGGCCCGTTCAACGGTCCGCAGACTGGTGGTTTCCCCCGATACGTGGAGTGTTTGAAATGGCTGTTCCTAAGAGAAAAACGAGCCCGTCGAAGCGCGGCATGCGCCGTTCTGCTGATGCGCTGAAGACCCCGACCTACATCGAAGACAAGAACTCCGGTGAACTGCGTCGCCCGCATCACATCGACATGAAGACCGGTATGTACCGTGGTCGTCAGGTCCTGACGCCGAAGGCAAGCTGATCGTCGTCCGTTCGGCCCGCCTGACCTTGGCGGTGCTGCGAACGGGGCGTCAAAGCGACAGATTTTGAAAAAGGCTGGCCCCGTGCCGGCCTTTTCCGCGTTTTCAGGGTCAGTCCCAACCGCACGGCCGACCGCCGACCGTCTCGATTGCCGTCTCCCTCCCTTGCCTTGATTGCTGCACATGCCTGGTTCATACCTCGGCCGTGCCCAGAACCAGGGCAGGAACCGGGACAAAACCGGGACAGACGATTTTTGCCAGACAGGACCTCCGCCATGCTCGCATCCATCCCCCTCCTGATCCTGCCGTTCGCGCTCTACAATCTCGCGATGACGGGGGCATTCGGCTCGGGTGGCGTTGCCGTCTTCGCAGATACCGTGACGAGCCTTGCCATGCTGTCCGGCGCGACGTGGAACATGAGCCTCGGCGATCTCCTGATCGTCGGAAGCCTGGTTCTTCTCTTCGTGGAAATTCTCAAAGCCACCCGGACGAGTTCCAAGACGCTGGTCGATCACATCCTGTCGATGGTGCTCTTCATCGTCTTCCTGGTCGAGTTCCTGCTGGTGGCGGGCGCGGCGACCGACATCTTCTTCATCCTGATGGCGATCAGCTTCATCGACGTGATCGCCGGCTTCACGATCTCGATGCGCACGGCGGGGCGGGATGTCTCGATCGGGCTTTGATCAAGCCCTGAAGGCAAGAGAGAGCCAAGGGGAGCCAGCTGGAAGCTGGGGGCGGGAGAACGGCGACCGTGACGAGCGCCGTCTCCGGTAGACCTCAGGTCAGGTTCTCAAGCTTGCTCTGGAGCGCGCGCAGCTGCTCCTTCAGCTCGTCGATGTCCTTGGCCTCGGCTTTGCGCGGTTCGCGCGCCTGCGGTGCTGCGGCCATGAAGGGCGAGAACATCTGCATGGCCTGATGGAACATCTCCGTGTTCCGCTTCACCTGTTCCTCGACAAGCTGCAGCGGCACCTGAAGGTTCTTGCTCAGGGGCGTGTCTCCGAAGGCCTTGCCGATCTGCTCGCGCATCTGCACCTGCTGGTCGGTAAAGGCCTGCATGGAATGTTCGAGATAGCTCGGCACGACCGCCTGCATCTGATCGCCATAAAAGGCGATGAGCTGGCGCAGGAACGAGATCGGCAGCAGCGTGTTGCCGGTCTTGCTCTCCTGCTCGAAGATGATCTGCGTCAGGACGGAATGGGTGATGTCTTCCCCGGTCTTTGCGTCCTGAACGTTGAACTCCTCCCCCTTCTTGACCATGACCGCGAGATCGTCGAGCGTGACATAGGTGCTCGTGCCGGTGTTGTAGAGCCGCCGGTTCGCGTATTTCTTGATAACGATCTGACCGTCCTGCTTCGCCATCAGGGTCTCCTCCCCAAATTGCTGTTTTTATGGCATTTCATGAGGATATGCGGAAAGCGCAGCATAAGACAATCTCTTTGTGCGCTGCGGCGATCACGCTCGCGTATCAACTTACAGGTTTATCCAGTTACGCTTTGACTTGCGCGCTGACCTAGTTCAGACTCCTCTCATAGAGGGTCTCGCCAGCCGGATCCGATTGCATCAAAAGGGAGGAGACCGTGATGAGCACACCGTCCATCGTCATCGCCAGCGCAGGACGCACCGCCGTCGGCGCGTTCAATGGTTCGTTCGCCAATACGCCGGCCCATGAGCTGGGCGCCGCCGTGATCAAGGGCGTGCTGGCGCGCGCCGGCGTCGAAGCCGCCGAGGTCGATGAGGTCATTCTCGGGCAGGTGCTGTCTGCCGGCGAGGGACAGAACCCGGCGCGTCAGGCGGCCATGAAGGCCGGCGTGCCGCAGGAAAAGACGGCCTGGGGCATGAACCAGCTCTGCGGCTCGGGCCTGCGGGCCGTCGCGCTCGGCATGCAGCAGATCGCCACGGGCGATGCCTCCATCATCGTCGCCGGCGGCATGGAATCCATGTCCATGGCACCGCACTGCGCGCATCTGCGCTCCGGCGTGAAGATGGGCGATTTCAAGATGATCGACACCATGATCAAGGACGGTCTGACGGACGCGTTCCATGGCTACCACATGGGCGTGACGGCCGAAAACATCGCCAAGAAGTGGCAGTTGTCGCGCGACGACCAGGACCAGTTCGCGCTCGCGTCGCAGAACAAGGCCGAAGCCGCCCAGAAGGCAGGACGCTTTGCCGACGAGATCATTCCGTTCATCGTCTCGACGCGCAAGGGCGACGTGACCGTGGACAGCGACGAGTATATCCGCCATGGCGCGACGATCGAGAGCATGGCGAAGCTGCGCCCGGCCTTCGACAAGGAAGGCACCGTGACGGCTGCCAATGCCTCTGGCCTCAATGACGGTGCCGCGGCAACGCTCCTGATGAGCGAGCAGGAAGCCACGCGCCGGGGCATCACCCCGCTGGCCCGCATCGCCTCCTGGGCGACGGCCGGCGTCGATCCGCAGATCATGGGCACGGGCCCGATCCCCGCCTCGCGCAAGGCGCTGGAAAAGGCCGGATGGTCCGCGTCTGACCTCGACCTCGTGGAAGCCAACGAGGCCTTCGCGGCGCAGGCCTGCGCCGTCAACAAGGATCTCGGCTGGGATACGTCCATCGTCAACGTCAATGGCGGTGCGATCGCCATCGGTCATCCGATCGGCGCTTCGGGCGCGCGCATTCTCAACACGTTGCTGTTCGAGATGAAGCGCCGGGGCGCCAAGCGTGGCCTTGCCACGCTCTGCATCGGCGGCGGCATGGGCATCGCCCTCTGCGTCGAAGGGCTCTGAAACGGGGCCGACGCCAAAGGCCGGCGCTGAGCCGGCCTGCAAGCGTCCCGCCGATACCCGCCGGGACGATACGATCGATTTCAAAGACCGTCATGAAGAGGGAGGACGTGCATGAGCAGGGTTGCCTTGGTAACGGGGGGAACGCGCGGCATCGGTGCCGCCATTTCGATTGCACTCAAGGGTGCCGGATATCGCGTTGCAGCGAATTATGCCGGCAATGACGAAAAGGCGCAGGCCTTTTCCGAGGTCACGGGTGTGCCGGTCTTCAAATGGGATGTGTCGGACTATGCCGCTTGCGCGGCCGGTGTCGCCAAGATCGAGGAGGCCTTCGGGCCGGTCGAGGTTCTGGTCAACAATGCGGGCATCACGCGCGACGCCATGTTTCACAAGATGACGCCGTCCCAGTGGACGGAGGTCGTCAACGTCAACCTGAACGGCCTCTTCAACATGACGCATCCGGTCTGGTCCGGCATGCGGGACCGTAATTTCGGTCGTGTCGTCAATATTTCCTCGATCAACGCCCAGAAGGGCCAGATGGGTCAGGCCAACTATTCCGCCTCCAAGGCCGGCGACATCGGCTTTACCAAGGCGCTGGCGCAGGAAGGTGCCGCAAAGGGCATCACCGTCAATGCCATCTGCCCCGGCTATATCGGCACGGAAATGGTGCGGGCGATTCCCGAAAAGGTCCTGAACGAGCGGATCATTCCGCAGATCCCGGTCGGCCGGCTCGGCGAGCCCGAGGAAGTGGCGCGCTGCGTGGTGTTCCTGGCATCGGACGATGCCGGATTCATCACCGGATCGACACTGTCGGCCAATGGCGGACAGTTCTTCGTCTGAGAAATTCCGTCCATCGCATCGCGATGGACGGTCTTTTTGGCCGCGTGGCCTTGTGTTTCCCGCACAGCGTGGTCATGTGTGTCGCGCCGCCGATGTTTCGACGTCTGCCGCCCATACAATGCGCAAGGTCTGAAACGTGCCTGACCAACCGATGATCTTGAGTGGCCGCGGCGTGATCGCGGTCCTCGGCCCGACCAACACCGGCAAGACGCATTATGCAATCGAACGCATGGTCGCGCATGAAACCGGTGTCATCGGTCTTCCGCTGCGTCTTCTCGCCCGCGAAGTCTACACGCGGGTGGTCGAGCGGGTCGGCGCGCACAATGTCGCGCTCGTCACCGGCGAAGAGAAGATAACCCCGCATCTCGCCCGCTATTCCGTCTGTACCGTCGAGGCGATGCCGCGCGAAACGAAGGCCGCCTTCGTCGCGATCGACGAGGTGCAGCTGGCCGGCGATCTCGAGCGTGGGCACATCTTTACCGACCGGTTGATGCATTTGCGGGGGCGGCAGGAGACGCTGCTGCTCGGCGCGTCGACCATGCGGCCGATCCTCGAGCATCTCCTGCCGGGCATCACCATCGTCGAGCGTCCGCGCCTGTCGCAGCTCCTCTATGCCGGCTCCAAGAAGATCACGCGGCTGCCGCAGCGCTCGGCCATCGTCGCCTTCTCGGCCGACGAGGTCTATGCCATCGCGGAGCTCATCCGCCGCCAGCGGGGCGGCGCTGCCGTCGTGCTCGGCGCGCTGAGCCCACGCACGCGCAATGCACAGGTCGCGCTCTATCAGGAAGGCGAGGTCGAATATCTGGTGGCGACCGATGCCATCGGCATGGGTCTCAATCTCGACGTCGATCATGTCGCCTTCGCGCAGGACCGCAAATATGACGGCTATCAGTTCCGCAACCTCAATCCGGGCGAGCTTGCCCAGATCGCGGGCCGGGCCGGGCGGCATCTGCGCGATGGGACGTTCGGCGTCACGTCGCGCGTCGAGCCCTTCGATGACGAACTCGTCCACCGCATCGAGCAGCACCAGTTCGATCCGGTGCGCGTGCTGCAATGGCGCTCCAAGGCGCTCGACTTCACCTCGGTGACGACGCTGAAGAAGACGCTGGAAGCGCCGCCGGCCGTTCACGGCCTGACACGGGCGCTTCCGGCGGTCGATCAGCAGGCGCTCGAATTCCTGACGACGCTTCCCGAGGTCAAGGCGCTGGCGACGAATGCGCAGACGGTGGAAAAGCTCTGGGAGGCCTGCGCGCTTCCCGACTACCGGCGGATCGCGCCGGCGCAGCATGCCGATCTCATCGCCACGATCTATTCCGACCTTGTGCGACGCGGCACCGTCAACGAGGATTTCATGTCCGAGCAGGTGCGTCGGGCGGACCATACGGACGGGGAAATCGACACGCTATCGGCGCGAATCGCGCAGATCAGGACGTGGACCTATGTGTCGAACCGGCCCGGCTGGCTTGCCGATCCGACACACTGGCAGGAAAAGACGCGGGAAATCGAAGATCGATTGTCCGACGCGTTACATGAACGGTTGACGAAACGGTTCGTTGACCGCAGGACATCTGTGCTCATGAAGCGGCTGAGAGAGAATGCGATGCTGGAAGCGGAAATCAGTGTGAATGGCGATGTCTTCGTAGAGGGACATCATGTGGGACAACTCACCGGTTTCCGGTTCGTGCTGGCCACCACGACGGACGGGCTGGATGCCCGCGCCGTGCAGGGTGCCGCCCAGAAGGCGCTGGCGCTGGAGTTCGAAGCCCGTGCCGCCCGTCTGCACGCTGCCGGCAATGCCGATCTGGCGCTGTCGTCGGACGGCCTTGTGCGCTGGCTCGGCGATCCCGTCGCGCGGCTTGCCCCGAGCGAGCACATCATGCGGCCCCGCGTCATCCTGCTGGCGGATGAACAGCTGCAGGGCGCGGCGCGCGATCATGTCGCTGCCCGCATCGAGCGCTACGTCAATCACCATATCGCCACCGTGCTGAAGCCGCTCGACGACCTCTCGCGCGCCGAAGACCTGCAGGGTCTTGCCAAGGGGCTCGCCTTCCAGCTGGTCGAAAGCCTCGGTGTCCTCTTCCGGCGTGATGTCGCCGAAGACGTGAAGTCGCTCGATCAGGAGGCGCGTGCCTCGATCCGCCGCCATGGCATCCGGTTCGGCGCCTATCACATCTTCATGCCCGCGCTTCTGAAGCCGGCCCCGGCCGAACTCATCACGCTGCTCTGGGCGCTGAAGAACGATGGCCTCGACAAGCCGGGCTATGGCGAGCTTATTCCGGTTCTTGCAGCCGGCCGCACGTCGATCGTCACCGATCCGTCCTATGAGCGCATGTTCTACAAGCTTGCCGGTTTCCGCTTCCTCGGCAAGCGCGCGGTGCGCATCGATATTCTCGAGCGTCTCGCCGATCTCATTCGTCCGCTTCTGCAGTGGAAGCCGGGCACGACGGCGCGGCCGGACGGCGCTTATGACGGCCGCCGGTTCACGACCACGACCGCCATGCTGTCGATCCTGGGTGCGACGCCCGACGATATGGAAGAGATCCTGAAGGGTCTCGGCTATCGCGCCGACAGCGTGAAGCCGGAAGAGGCTGCAGCGTTTCTCGGCGCGCAGGCGCCGGCCACGAGCGCTGCTGCGCCCAAGGTCGAGACGTCTGAGGCCGAGACGGAGACAACAGAGACGTCTGACACGGAGGCATCTGACACGGAGGGCGAAACCGCTCCTACGGCCGATGCGGCCACCGCGGACGATACCTCCGATGCGACGACCGAGGAGGCCGCCGATGTGTCTGCTTCGGCCGAGGCTGAGGTCCAGGCCCCGGCTGCAAAGCCCGAAGCGGCTTCGGATGCGCCGGTTGCGACAGACGAGCCGACCGCCGAGAACGCACCTGTGTCCGAGCCGGTTGCCGAGACGGCGCCTGCTGCCGCGGATTCTGCACCGTCGGATGCCGTTGTCGGCGACGTGGCCGAAGCCGAGGTCAAGCCCGTGCTTCTCTGGCGTCCGGGTGGTCGCAGCGACAACCAGCGCCAGGGCGACCGTCGTCCCGGCCAGCGCGAGGCCCGTTCGGGCGATCGCCGTGGCGGCAACCGTCCGGGCCAGGACCGGGCCGCTTCGGCGCCGAGTGACGGTGCTGCACCGTCCGAAGGCCGGCCGCAGGGTCGGCGTGACGACCGTGACGGCGAGCGCAAGGCCGGCGGTGGTCGTGCCGACGGCGGACGTCCGGACCGCAATCGCGGCCGCGACGGCAAGCCGGGTGAGGGCGCTCGCTCCGATCAGAAGGGCGATCGTGGCGATCGCCGGGATCGCAACGACCGTCCGGGTGGCAAACCCGGTACGGGCGGCCACGGCAAATCGCAGGCACCGGCGACCTTCGAGGCCCGCCCGCCGCGCAAGGACAAGCCGATCGATCCCGATTCGCCATTTGCAAAGCTGGCTGCCCTCAAGGAGCAGATGAAGAAATAAGGAGCTGCGACGTCATGGCCGACCTGGAGATCACGCCTGCAGAGGCCGCCTCCCGCCAGCGCCTCGACAAGTGGCTCTTCTTCACGCGTCTGACGAAGTCCCGCTCGATCGCCCAGAAGGCGATCGAAGGGGGGAAGGTTCGCGTCAACGATCATCGCGTCACCCAGCCCTCGCATGCCGTGAAAACCGGCGATGTCGTGATGTTGTCGCTCGACCGTCGCGATGTCACGGTGCGCATGAGCAGCGGCGGCAGCCGGCGCGGCCCCTATGAGGAAGCGCGACGGCTCTATGACGACCTGACGCCCGCGCCCGTTCCCGGAGAACGCCTGACGCCTTTCGAGCAGGCGACGCGGGAGCCGGGCAGTGGCCGACCGACCAAGCGGGAGCGCCGCGAGATCGATCGGTTGCAGGACGGGTGGGACGGCGGCGGCGAGGAGTAAAATCCTCCTTTTCCGGGGCTTGGATTGGAACGCAAGAGCCTTGCAAAGGTTGGGCAAAGCCGTTACCTCACCCAACAACACCGGGAATGCCACGGGGCGCGATGCGCTGAGGCCCGACGATCTGGGCCCATGCTGCGGGTTCGGGCAAACCCTGGCTGCAGGCCGGCGCAAACAGCACCGGACCATGTGGTTCTTCTGATGATCGGGCCCTCGGGCCGAAAGCTGTGTGATCCTCGCTCACCCCAAGGCTTCCCAAGCGCCCGGGTTCGAGACGAGACCGACTGGAGTGAGAGCATGACCTACGTCGTCACCGACAATTGCATTCGCTGCAAGTACACCGACTGCGTCGAGGTGTGCCCGGTCGACTGCTTTTACGAAGGCGAGAATTTCCTGGTCATCCATCCGGACGAGTGCATCGATTGCGGCGTCTGCGAGCCGGAATGTCCGGCAGGCGCGATCAAGCCGGATACCGAGCCGGGCCTCGACATGTGGCTCAAGGTGAACGCCGATTTTTCGACGCAGTGGCCGAACATCACGATCAAGCGCGACGAAATGCCGGAAGCCAAGGAAATGGACGGGATTGAAGGGAAGTACGAAAAGTTCTTCTCGCCCAACCCGGGTCAGGGCGACTAAGGTCGCCTGGCCGCGCGCTCTGCAGCGCGTGATTCGATAGCGGTCTCCTCGAGGGAAACCGGCACGCCGTTTTTAACGACATGCGGCGAAGCTTGCCTGTGGCTTAAGCAAAACATTGATTTCGACAGATTTTTGTGGTAGGGTCCGGATACTGATCCACATCGTGGCACTTTCGCGTGCCCGAACCATCACGAAAGCAAATTCTCCTTCGCCGCGGTTCATGTCTCCATGCAACGTCCGTTGCCTGTGTGTGATCTGTTTGCCGAAGCATTTGAATTCGTTTGGGGAGTTTCAGTAAGGAGTGACCCGCAGGATGCCCGTCCATCCCGGGCCTGACTGACCCGACCCCGGCCCATGCCGGGAGCGTAACAGGGAGTTTTTGAAACGAATGACGACCCAGCAGAAAAAATCCTCCACGCGCCATGGCTTTAAAACCGGTGAATCGATTGTTTATCCGGCGCATGGTGTTGGACAAATCGTCGCTATCGAAGAGCAGGTTGTCGCCGGAATGTCTCTTGAATTGTTCGTGATCGATTTCGACAAGGACAAGATGCGCCTCAAGGTGCCGGTCGCCAAGGCCGTCAGCATCGGTATGCGCAAGCTTTCGGAGACGGATTTCGTCGAGCGTGCGTTGAAGGTCGTCCAAGGCAAGGCACGCGTCAAGCGGACCATGTGGTCTCGCCGTGCGCAGGAATATGATGCCAAGATCAATTCCGGCGACCTGATCGCCATCGCGGAAGTCGTTCGCGATCTGTACCGTGCCGAAAATCAGCCGGAACAGTCCTATTCCGAACGGCAGCTTTACGAGGCCGCTCTCGACCGCATGGCGCGCGAAATTGCCGCCGTCAACAAGATGTCCGGCACCGAGGCCGTGCGTCTGGTCGAGGCAAACCTTGCCAAGGGTCCCAAGCGCGGCAAGACCGTCGAGGAAGACGAAACTCAGGAAGAAGAAGCCGCATAATCGGTTCCGCTTCTCTCTGTTCAAAAACCCTGCCTTGAAAGAGGCGGGGTTTTTTTATGCCGTCTGGCGGGCACGGGATGCCGGGGTTGCGCGGATCACCGCCGCCGCTGCCTTGCTCGATGACCATGCCGCCGATCGCTGATAAGGGCCGATCGTCGCGCTGCAGGCGCTTCTCACGGAGATCAGGATACGTGCCGCGGGATGCGTCCGGAGCGCACAAGCGGGGCCCTCTGGGCCGCTGTGGTATCAGGACCGGGTCCTTCACGCCGGCACAAAAAAGCCCCGCCTTTGGTAAGGCAGGGCTTCATGTTCAGGTCGGGCGCGAAGCTTTAAGCGGCGCCGGCCGTACGGCTCTTTTCGAAACGCTTGCGGTCGTTCGGGTCGAGGTACATCTTGCGCAGGCGGATGGACTTCGGGGTCACTTCCATCAGCTCGTCATCCTGGATCCAGGAGAGCGCGCGGTCCAGCGTCATGCGGATCGGCGGGGTCAGCTTCACGGCTTCATCCTTGCCGGCGGCGCGGATGTTGGTGAGCTGCTTGCCCTTGAGCACGTTGACCTCGAGGTCGTTGTCGCGCGAGTGAATGCCGATGATCATGCCGGCATAGACCTTCTCGCCGGGCTCGATGATCATCGGGCCGCGATCTTCCAGGTTGAACATGGCATAGGCCACGGCCTCACCCGAGCCATTGGCAAGCAGAACGCCGTTGACGCGGCCGCCGATGGAGCCCTTGAAGGGCTGGTAGTCGTGGAACAGGCGGTTCATGATCGCCGTGCCGCGCGTGTCGGTCAGAAGTTCCGACTGGTAGCCGATAAGGCCGCGTGTCGGTGCGTAGAAGCGCAGGCGCAGGCGGTTGCCGCCCGAGGGACGCAGCTCGACCATTTCGGCCTTGCGCTCGGACATCTTCTGCACGACGACGCCGGAGTGCTCTTCATCAACGTCGATGACGACTTCCTCGATCGGCTCCAGCAGCGTGCCGTCTTCGTCCTTGTGCATGACGACGCGGGGACGCGACACGGCAAGCTCGAAGCCTTCGCGGCGCATGGTTTCGATGAGAACGGCGAGCTGCAATTCGCCGCGGCCGGACACGTAGAACGAATCCTTGCCTTCGGCTTCCTCGATCTTCAGTGCGACGTTGCCTTCGGCTTCCTTCAGCAGGCGGTCGCGGATGACGCGGCTCGTGACCTTGTCGCCTTCGGTGCCGGCAAGCGGGCTGTCGTTGACGATGAAGGACATGGTGACGGTCGGCGGATCGATCGGCTGCGCCTTCATCGGCTCGGTGACCGAGGGGTCGCAGAACGTGTCGGCGACGGTGCCCTTGGAAAGGCCGGCGATCGCGACGATGTCACCTGCCTGCGCTTCTTCGATGGCCGTACGCTCGATGCCGCGGAAGGCGAGGATCTTGGAGATGCGGCCGGTTTCCACCAGCTTGCCGTCCTGGCCCAGAACCTTGACGGCCTGGTTCGCCTTGATCGTGCCGGATGCGATGCGGCCGGTGATGATGCGGCCGAGGAAGGGGTTGGCTTCCAGAATCGTACCGATCAGACGGAAGGGGCCTTCTTCGACGGTCGGCTCGGGAACGTGCTTCAGCACGAGATCGAGAAGCGGTGCGAGACCCTCGTCCTTCGGGCCTTCCGGGTTGACGTTCATCCAGCCATCGCGGCCCGAACCGTAGAGGATCGGGAAGTCGAGCTGCTCGTCGGTGGCGTCGAGGTTTGCAAAGAGGTCGAACACCTCGTTGATGACTTCCTCGTGGCGGCCGTCCGGACGGTCGATCTTGTTGATCGCGACGATCGGGCGAAGGCCGACCTTCAGCGCCTTGGAGACCACGAACTTGGTCTGCGGCATCGGGCCTTCCGAGCTGTCGACCAGAACGATCGCGCCATCCACCATCGACAGGATACGTTCGACTTCGCCGCCGAAGTCGGCGTGGCCGGGGGTGTCGACGATGTTGATGCGGACGCCCTTCCACTCGATCGAGGTCGCCTTGGCAAGAATGGTGATGCCGCGTTCCTTTTCGAGGTCGTTCGAGTCCATCATGCGCTCGACGGTGCGCTGATTTTCACGGAACGAGCCCGACTGCTTCAGGAGCTCGTCGACAAGGGTCGTTTTCCCATGGTCGACGTGTGCGATGATCGCGATATTGCGCATATTCATGATTTGGGTATCCGGGGGCTCGGGGCGTGTCTTGGGAACGCCGCAACTTCATTGTCCGGGCTCTTACATGTTTTTTTGCAAATGCGAAAGAGGGTGCCCGGCGCTCGCTTCGATGAGCGCCGGTTCGGGCCTTTCTCAGGCGTCGCTGCCGGCCAGCGCCTCGGTAACGCCAAGACCCTTCTTGCGCAGCATGGCGTCCGGGCTCGGCAGCTTGCCGCGGAAGGCGGTATAGGTGACTTCGGGGTCGATCGATCCGCCGACGGAATAGATATGGTCGCGCAGCCGCTTGGCCATGGCGGGATCGAACGGATTTCCGGTTTCCTCGAAGGCCGAGAAGGCATCCGCATCCAGCACTTCCGACCACATGTAGGAATAGTAGCCGGCCGAATAGCCGTCGCCGGCGAAGATGTGCTGGAAGTGCGGCGAGCGGTGCCGCATGGTGATCGACTGCGGCATGCCAAGGCGCTGCAGCACGGCCGCCTCGAATGCGGCGGGATCATCGACGCTGCCGGCCGTGTGGTAGGCCATATCGACCAGGGCCGAGGCGGTGAACTCGACCGTGTTGAAGCCGGCATTGAAGGTGCGCGCGGCCATCACCTTGTCGAACAGCGCCTGCGGCATTGGTTCGCCGGTCGCCTCATGCACGGCGTAGCGTTTGAGGATATCGGGCACCGTCAGCCAGTGCTCGTAGAGCTGGGAGGGAAGCTCGACGAAGTCGCGGGAGACGCTTGTCCCGGAGACGGACGGATAGGTCACATTCGAGAGCATGCCATGCAGGCCGTGGCCGAACTCGTGGAAGAGCGTGCGGGCGTCGTCGAGGGACAGCAGCGCCGCCTTGCCGTCGGCCGGCTTGGCGAAGTTGCACACATTGTAGACGATCGGCAGTTCCCCCTGTGCGCCATTGGGCAGAGGCAGGCGATGCTGCGACTGGAAGGCGCTCATCCAGGCGCCGGAGCGTTTCGACGACCGGGCGAAATAATCGCCGAGGAAGAGCGCGACGAGCGTGCCGTCCGCATTGCGGATGTCGAAGACGCGAACATCCGGGTGATAGCCCCGCACGCCGGTCTTTTCCGTGGCGGTAATGCCGAACAGCCGGTTTGCGACATCGAAGCAGGCGTCGATGATGCGATCGAGCTGCAGATAGGGCTTCAGTTCGCTTTCGGAGAAATCAAACCGCTCGGCGCGGAGCTTTTCGGCATAATGCCGCCAGTCCCAGGGCATGACGGGATGGTTGCGACCCTCGCGAGCGATGAGCGCTGCAAGATCCGCCTCCTCCCGGCGCGCCTGGGCAACGGCCTTTTCCCACACGGCGCTCAAGAGGCCGTTCACGGCGTCCGGTGTCTTTGCCATGGTGTTGTCGAGCTTCAGTGCGGCATAGCTCTCGTAGCCCAGCAGTTTCGCCTTTTCCGCGCGCAGGGCGAGCGTCTCCCGGATGACGGCGCCATTGTCCGTCGCGCCGCCGTTCTCGCCGCGGGACGACCATGCACGGAAGGCCTTCTCGCGAAGATCGCGATTGTCGGAGAAGGTCAGGAACGGCTCGACGATCGAGCGGGAAAGAGTGACGGCATACCCGCCCTCCGCGGCGCCCTCCCGGGCGGCCGCGGCCATCGCGTCGCGCAGGAAGCCCGGAAGGCCGGCGAGATCCGCCTCATCGGTCAGGATCAGCGACCAGCCTTTTTCGTCGGCGAGCACGTTCTGCCCGAATGCGGCCCCGAGACCCGCAAGCCGTTCGTTGATCGCGGCAAGGCGCTCCTGCTCGGGCTTGGCAAGCTGCGCACCGGATTTGACGAAGCCTTTCCAGTGGCGCTCCAGCACGCGCGATTGTTCCAGAGACAGGCCCAGCGCTTCGCGCTGGTTCCACAGCGTATCGATCCGGGCGAAGAGGACGGCATCCATGCCGATCTTCGAATAGTGGCGCGACATCTTCGGGGCGATCTCGCGCTCCAGCGACTGGATCGTTTCATTGGTATGGGCACCGGCGCGGTTCCAGAAGAGCGCCGACACGCGGGACAGGCGATCGCCTGCGATCTCAAGGGCCGTGATGGTGTTTTCGAAGGTCGGCATATCCGGATGATGGGCGATGCCGGCGATCTCCGTTTCGTGCTCGGCAAGGGCCGCATCGAAAGCCGGCGCAAAATCGGTGTCTGCGACCGCTTCGAAGTTCGGCAGCCCGCTCGGACCAGTCCATTCTGTCAAGGCGGGGTTCAGATCGGGCGTGGCCATCGTCAAAATCCTTCGGGAAACGGTCTGTGGTCGTAAGATATCCGGGTTCGGCGAGTCATACTCGGTGGCGAAAGAGGTAGCACTGCGGCAGGGCGTTGTGCAAAAGACCGGTTCAGGGGATCCCGGTTGCCTCCCTGCTTCGGAAATGATAAGAAAAGCTTATTGCATTTATTCTGAAACAGGAATGGGTCTAGTGCGTTATGCAGCGGCGATCCTCGCCTGTCATCCCCGACGTGGCGGCGCATCACGGAGACCTCATGACCGTCCGACTGGAAGCCGATACTGTCGGCATGCTTCTCACCGACGTTTCCCGGCTGCTGCGTAGCGCCTTCGACCGGCGGATCAATGCCGCCAATCTCGGCGTGACCCCGGGCGAAGCGCGCGCCCTCATCCAGGTGGCGGTGAACCAGCGCATCAAGCAGGCCGATATCGCCATCCGCATGGGCATCGAGCCGATGACGCTCTCGACCTATCTCGATCGACTGGAGGCGCTGGGCTTCGTCGAGCGGATCCCCGATCCGTCGGACCGGCGCGCGAAAAACGTGGTCGCAACACCAGCGGCCGACGGCGTGCTGCTCGACATCCGGACGCATGTCCGCGCGCTGATGGACGAGGTTACTGCCGGGCACGATGCCGCGGAGCTCGAAATCCTGCGGTGCAGCCTCAAGGTGATGCGCGACAATCTGCACGACCTCGACCGCAATCCGGCGCCGTCCGCCGCACCGGGAGCGACGCCGGCCGGAGAGGCCGATCCGGCGAATGCCGTGCAGCCGGCCGATCGAACGCGTCCATGAAAGGTACGCGTCCATGAAAGGTGCGGCACGCGGACGCATGAGCGAGCGTCGCACCAGCATGCTCGGCGCGCTGCTTGCTACGCTCGGGCCGATTTCCATGTCGATCTACACGCCGGCCATGCCGCAGCTGGTGAGCGCCTTTTCCAGCACGGAGTCGATGATCAAGCTGACATTGACCGTCTACTTCGCCGGTTTCTCGCTGGCGCAACTCGTGTCCGGCCCGTTTTCCGATGCTTTCGGGAGGCGGACCGCCACTTTGCTCTTTGTCGGCATCAATGCGGTCGGTGGTCTTATCTGCGTCCTCTCGCCGGATGTGAGCTGGCTGCTCGCCGGGCGGCTGGTGCAGGGCATCGGTGCCTCTGTCGGCATCACGGTCGCGCGGGCGGTCGTGCGGGACCAGTTCACGGGCGCGGAGGCGTCGCGGATCATGAACCTGATCGGGATCATGCTGGCCATCGGCCCTGCCATGGCGCCGGCGATCGGCGGGCTATTGCTGGTCGCCTTCGGATGGCACGCGATCTTCCTGACGCTGATCGGGTTTTCGCTGACGATCATCCTCTCCGTGTTCCTTTTCATGCGGGAAACGGGACGGCCGGATCCGGCCCTCGCGAAACCAAGGCGGGTTGCCGCCTCCTATCTGGAGGTGCTTGGCGATTTCCGGTTTCTCGCGGCCACGGGTGTGCTGGGCGGGTCGATCGGTTCGCTCTATGCGCAGGCGACCATGCTGCCGTTCATCCTGATCGACCGGGTCGGGCTGTCGCCCACGGCCTTCGGGCTTGGCATGCTCATGCAGTCGGGGTTCTATTTTCTCGGATCGGTCTGCCTGCGGTTGACCTCGGCGCGGCTTGGCGGCGAGCGGTCCGTGCAGCTAGGGCTGGCGATGCTCGGCTCGGGTGGCGTGCTGATCGCGCTCTCGACGCATCTCCTGCCGCCGACCTATCTTTCGGTCATGGCGCCGGTTGCTTTCTCAAGCTTCGGCATCGCCTTCCTGACGCCGCATATGACAACGGCGGCGCTCCAGTCGTTCCCGCATATCGCGGGATCTGCCTCCGCCATGCTCGGCTTTATCCAGATGGCCAGCGGGTTTCTCGGAGGCTTGGCGGCAGCGCTCGTCGGCGCGCCGTTGATCGCGTTCGGCACGATCATTCCGCTGATGTGCCTGCTGGCCGTTGTGTCCTATCTGGCCTTCGTGCGCCTGACGCAGGCCGCCGTGGCAACCTGATGCGCTTGGCCGGAGCGGCCGGTTTCCCGACCGCGCCGGCTTGTTCGCTTACCGGTTGCGGTTGCGGGCGGCGAGGGTGCGCAGGCGCAATGCGTTCAGCTTGATGAAGCCGGCCGCGTCCTTCTGGTCGTAGGCGCCCTGGTCGTCCTCGAAGGTGACCAGCTTGTCGGAGTAGAGCGACTTTTCGCTCGTCCGGCCGATGACCATGACATTGCCCTTGTAGAGCTTCAGCGTCACGTCGCCTTCCACATGCTCCTGGCTCTTGTCGATCAGGGCCTGCAGCATGTCGCGCTCGGGCGAGAACCAGAAGCCGTAATAGATCAGCTCGGCGTAGCGCGGCATGATCTCGTCCTTGAGGTGGGCGGCACCCCGGTCGAGCGTGATGCTTTCGATGGCGCGGTGGGCGGTCAAGAGGATGGTGCCGCCGGGCGTTTCGTAGATGCCGCGCGACTTCATGCCGACGAAGCGATTTTCCACGAGGTCGAGACGGCCGATGCCATTGTCGCGGCCAAGGGCGTTCAAGGCCGTGAGGATGGACGCGGGGCTCATTTCCTTGCCGTCGATCGAGACAGCGTCGCCCTTGCGGAAGCCGATCGTGACGGTGGTTGCCACATCCGGCGCCTCTTCGGGCGAGATGGTGCGCATATAGACGTAGTTGGGCGCTTCCTGAGCCGGGTCTTCCAAAACCTTGCCTTCGGACGAGGAGTGCAACAGGTTGGCATCGACCGAGAAGGGCGCTTCGCCCTTCTTGTCCTTGGCGACCGGGATCTGGTGCTTTTCGGCAAACTCCAGCAGATCGGTGCGGCTCTTGAAGGCCCAGTCGCGCCAGGGGGCGATGATCTTGATGTCGGGGTTGAGCGCATAGGCGGAAAGCTCGAAGCGGACCTGGTCGTTGCCCTTGCCGGTCGCGCCATGCGCGATCGCGTCTGCACCGGTTTCCCGGGCGATGTCGATCAGGTGCTTGGAGATCAGCGGGCGGGCGATCGAGGTGCCGAGCAGATAGACGCCTTCGTAGACGGCGTTGGCGCGGAACATCGGGAAGACGAAGTCGCGCACGAACTCCTCGCGGACATCCTTGATGAAGATGTCCTTGATGCCCATCATCTCGGCCTTCTTGCGCGCCGGCTCCAGCTCCTCGCCCTGGCCGAGATCGGCGGTGAAGGTCACGACCTCCGCGCCGAGTTCCGTCTGCAGCCATTTGAGGATGATGGATGTGTCGAGCCCGCCCGAGTAAGCGAGCACGACCTTCTTGACGTCTTTGGGAAGTGCCATGGTGATCCGTTCCGTCTGAGGTAAAGCGAGTAAAGGGGGTGAACGGCGGCAGAATACGCCGTGTCTCTTCGAAATGGCGGAACTCTTACTGCATATCGCCGAAATCCGAAATCCCGCCTCGGGAGAAAATCGCGGTGTCGCTCAGGGCCTTTCAGGCGAGATCGAGGCCCATCTGCCAGAAGTCGGCCTCCAGCCGGGTCGCCTTGCCGAAGATCCCGGAGAGGCGCGAGACGGCGTTCTCGTCGAGGCTTGCAAGCCGGCGGTCGAGCCAGTCGATCTCGCTTCGCACGAGCGCCTGATAGTCCGGGCTCGCATACATCTCGATCCAGGCCGTGTAGGGATTGCCGTCCGTTTTCAGGAAGGGCCGATCCTTGAGCCAGAGCGCAATCTCGCCGTAGCCGATGATGCAGGGTGCAAGCGCCACGTGCAGGTCGAGGAGGTCGCCGTCGAGGCCCGTTTCAAGGACGTAATCGGTATAGGCAAGGGTCGCTGGCGATGGCGTCACATCGGCTAGCGCCTTTTCCGCAATGCCCCATTCGGCGCAATAGCCGACATGCAGACCGATCTCGACCTCCACGATGGCCTTCAGGCTCTCCAGTCCCTGTCGGATCTCATCGAGATCCCGGCTCTTGTAGACCGCAAGGCCCCAGGCGCGGGCGAAATGGACGAGGAAAAGATAGTCCTGTTTCAGATAATGGCGGAAGGCGTCTTCGGGCAGCGTTCCGTCTCCGAGCCGGCAAACGAAATCATGTTCGCGATAGGCCCGCCATTCCGCAGCGTGCCGACGTTTCAGCGTTTCGAAGGAGGATGTCATTCAGGTGCCCTCTGCGAGGATGGGGAGGTTCTTGCCTTGCCAGGGAATAGCTGCAAAAGCTGGGAAAGCACAGAACCCTTCCGCGAGACGATGTCATGGACTTCATTCCCAGCCTTCCGATCCTGCTCGCCTTTGCCGTGGCAAGCCTTCTGCTCGCGATCACGCCCGGTCCCGACATGACGCTCTGGATCAGCCGGGCGCTGAGCCAGGGACGCGCGGCGGCGTTCCAGGTCAGTCTGGGGACCAATCTCGGCTGCCTGGTCCACACCTTCCTCGTCGCCTTCGGCGTCTCGGCGCTCGTCACCGCCTCTCCGACCGCCTTCTTCGTGCTGAAGACCGGTGGTGCGGCCTACCTGCTTTACATTGCCGTTCAGGCGATCCGTTATGGATCGAGTCTTTCGGTGAAGCGCACCGAGGC
The DNA here is from genome assembly GCF_004342335.1 of Rhizobium sp. PP-F2F-G48. Taxonomy (NCBI): domain Bacteria; kingdom Pseudomonadati; phylum Pseudomonadota; class Alphaproteobacteria; order Hyphomicrobiales; family Rhizobiaceae; genus Rhizobium; species Rhizobium sp. PP-F2F-G48. The sequence goes on from NZ_SLVH01000004.1 coordinate 241,604, forward strand.
GCCCAAGGCATCGGCCATGGCGAACATCCTGTCCGGCCTGTCGGTCAATCTGCTCAACCCCAAGGTCATCATCTTCTTCATGACCTTCCTGCCGCAATTCGTCACGGCGGGAGATCCGAACCTTCGAACGAAGCTGATCGTGCTCGGGCTGATCCTGATTGCTGTGTCGCTGCCGATCAACATCGCGGTCGTGCTGACGGCGGACAAGCTTTCCGGATGGCTCCAGGCACGTCCGAGCGTCATGCGCGCGATCGACTACGTGTTTGCAGGGGTGTTTTCACTGTTTGCGGTGAAGATCGTACTCACGCAGGCGCGATGAGCGGACGTCAGTGCGAGTGCTTCTTGGCAAGCTCGCGCTTCTGGTCGCGACGCGTTATCGCGAGCATGACAAGCCCGAAGCCGATGGCTGCCGTCGGGGTGATCAGAAAGGTCATGAACTGTGCGATGGTCATGCGATCAATCCCTTCAAAACACGTCTTGCCAATAAATGTAGTATGATCGAGGTGGAAACACAAACGACGCTCGTCAGGCTTGACGAGATCGTGATGGTTTGAAGGCCGCTGCCGAAGCCGGCAGCGACAGGTGCAAATCCACCGATAGCGAAAATCGAAATTGCGGCACCGTTGAAATAGGTCGCCGTCAGCTTCGTTCGCTCGTTGTGGATCAGGCTCATCTCAATCGTCGGCGCCGTGATTGGCGATCATCATCGCTTCGAAGGCCATGCGGTCGACCTTGCGCATGCGCTCGGATTCCGACTTCAACTGGCCGCAGGCGGCGAGGATATCGCGGCCGCGCGGGGTGCGGATGGGCGAGGCATAGCCGGCGGCGTTGATGAAGTCGGCGAATTTCTCGATCTGCTCCCATTGGGAACACTGGTAGTTCGTGCCCGGCCAGGGGTTGAACGGGATCAAGTTGATCTTGGCAGGCACGCCCTTCAAGAGCTTCACCAGTTCCTTGGCATCCTCGAGGCTGTCGTTAACGCCTTCCAGCATGACATATTCGAAGGTGATGCGGCGCGCGTTGGAAAGACCGGGATAGGCGCGGCATGCGTCCATCAGATCCTTCAGCGGATATTTTTTGTTGATCGGCACCAGCATGTCGCGCAGGTCGTCCCGCACGGCATGGAGCGAGATCGCCAGCATGACGCCGATTTCCGCGCCGGTGCGGTAGATCTCCGGAACGATGCCGGAGGTCGAAAGCGTCACGCGGCGCTTCGACAGAGAGAGGCCGTCGCCATCGGTTGCGATCAGGAGGGCGGTCTTGACGCTCTCGAAATTGTAGAGCGGCTCGCCCATGCCCATCATCACGACGTTGGAGACCTTGCGGCCCTCGGCCGGTGCGATCGTGCCGGGCGGCGTGTCGCGGTCCGGGAAATCACCGAGACGGTCGCGCGCGAGCAGAAGCTGGGAGAGGATCTCTTCAGCCGTGAGATTGCGCACGAGCTTCTGCGTGCCGGTGTGGCAGAAGGAACAGGTCAGCGTGCAGCCGACCTGGCTCGAAATGCAGAGCGTTCCCCGGCCTTCCTCGGGAATATAGACCGTTTCGATCTCGACCGGGCGCCCGGCGCCGCGTGCGGGGAACCGGAGAAGCCATTTCCGCGTGCCGTCGGTTGAGATCTGCTCGTCGACGATCTCGGGCCGGGCGATGGTGAAGTGCCGCTTCAGCATCTCCCGCATATCCTTGGAGACATTCGTCATATGGTCGAAGTCCGAGACCCCGCGAACGTAGAGCCAGTGCCAGAGCTGGCTGACGCGCATCTTCACCTGACGTTCGGCCACGCCGACTTCGGCCAGCGCCTTGCCCATCTCCTCGCGCGTGAGGCCGATGAGGGTGGGCATTTCCGACAGCGCCACAGGTCGGGCGGCGGGGCGTACGGGACGGTCGAGGGAGAGGATATCGGTCATAACGCAATGTTCCTGTCGCAGCTTTGCCCGCCACGCCAAACGGTTCCCCTTCGGTTGGACGAGAGGGACGGAAAGGCGGAACGGGAGCAGGCTATATCCGGCGCACGAGGAGCGTCTCACCCGTGCAGCCTGTCATTGATGCCGCGTCTAGCATGATTTTGGCTGGGCGTCACCTCCCGCCGCTGCAAGCGGGCCTGACCATGCCCGGCGACCATGCGGAATGACGATGCGATGTCGCCGGCCCAAAACGACAAAGGCCGGCACGTGCCGGCCTTCGATCGATCCGCGTTGCGGAGGTGATTACTTGCAGCTTTCGATCTGTTTCAGGGCAGCCGAGATGCCGGACAGCGAATAGGAATAGTTGGTCTGCGTGCCCTTGCGCGATTTCGCGATGACGGACATGGCCTTGCCGACCTTCATCGCTGCAACCAGAGCCGGCTCTTCGGCAGCGTTCTCGACCCAGGCCGAGTTGCCCTTGGTGAAAAGGGTGAAGTTCTTGGCGTCGATCGTGACGGTGACCTTGGAGTTTTCCTGAAGGGCGTAACCCATCATGGCCTGCGGCTCGTAGGAGATGTTCTGGCCGGGTCTCTGGGACACCAGGAAGAAGACGTCGCCATGATCGACATTGGCCGGGCTCTTTTCCTTCGGCACGGACAGAACGTAGCAGACCTTCGACTTGCCCGACTGGTAGGAATAGGCACCCCATGCGTTGAACTGCTGGATGCGCGTCGGAGACTGTGCCGAAGCGATGCCTGCGCCAGCGAGTAGGATTGCGAGTGCGGTTGAGAGCTGTCTTACAAACATCTTGTCCTGCCGGTTGTCTTGCTGCCAGCGCCCGTCCGTGGCCGGGCGATGCATGGTCGCGATTACGATTATTGTGACTTCATTCAGGTTACCAAACCGTCAACATCACAGGAATAAGGCAGGAGCGTGCAGAAATGCAGCGGGCGGACCCGATAAGCTTGCGACAACGGGCACGTCGTCGCACCCCGTCGCCTTGACCCTGCCCGTCGCCTTATTTCTGAACGTCCCCTCCGGCGGCCTGCTCATTCCCTCCGCGTGATATCCTCGACCGACTGTCGATATCTGCGACACGCGGCCGTCAAAGAGATGAGATTGGCTGATCGGTACCAGAAGAGCATCCGATTTTGTGTGAAATCCACCCCAAGGACGGCTAATGTCACAAAGAATCGGGCAACAGTTTGACGTTTCCCGAATGAGCTTTACCTGTTGTTCTACCATTACCGGATCTTGGGCTCGGAGGCCCTGAAAGCAGGCATGACAGGGGACGCGAGACAGCATTTCGCAGGGCTGGCGGATGCCGTCGCGAAAAAGCGGGACCAGGCCGCTTTCGCCGAACTGTTTCATTTTTTTGCACCTCGGCTGAAGTCTTTCCTGCTGCGACAGAACACGCCTGCCAACGAGGCGGAAGAGATCGTGCAGGAGGTGATGATCGTCCTCTGGCACAAGGCCGATCTCTACGATGCCGAGAAGTCCTCGCTTTCCACCTGGCTCTTTCGGATTGCGCGAAATCGCCGGATCGACGCCGCACGGCGCCAGTTGACGCGCAAGCTGGACGAGAAGGACCCGCTTCTCCTGCCGTCCGCGCCGCCGGCACCGGACGAGTTCGTGCAGAGCGGGGATCGGGAGGACGTGGTGCGCACGGCTCTGGCCAAGCTTCCGAGCGAGCAGGTGAAGCTGATCCAGCTCGCCTTCTTCTTCGGTCAGTCGCATTCCGAGATTGCCGCTTCGACCGGCTTGCCGCTCGGCACCGTGAAATCACGGATCAGGCTCGCGTTCGGCAAGCTGCGCACGCTTCTTCACGATGACGGCATCGACGGCTCGGAATAGCCATCTTACCGCGATCTATCGCGCCGCGAGGCCTTCTTCGCCGAGCGCGGTGTCAGCCTTGTCGTAGTGATCTTCCTTGATCTGGCCGCTGATGGCGGCAAACGCCGCTGTCAGCACAGCGATATCGTCGGAGAAGCCGACCATGGCGAGAACGTCGGGCAGGACGTCGAACGGCATCACAAAATAGGCGAGCGCCCCGAGCAGGATGCCGCGCGTGCGCAGCGGGGTCGAAGGATCCATCGCGCAATAATAGGCGGCGACGAGATCGCGGCTGAAGGGAACCTGACGCACGGCCCGCTTGAGGGTCGGCCAGAATCGGCGGCGGACCTTCTGCGCCTTGGACTCCTGCTCGCTGCGGTCGCCCGGCAGGAGGATTTCGCCGATCTTGACCTCATCCATCGTCGTCTCCGCTTTCATGCGCCTTACCTCGCCTGTCTCTTCCCTCGTATGGGGCGTCTGTTCAGGCCTGATATGGGAAAGCATTCCGGCAATTCAAACGCCGATCCCGTCAACGACGATCAGGGCTTTGCCGCGGATGCCGCCTTCTCCATGCGTGCGGCGAGCGAAAGGTCGAGGGCCGTCACGCCTTTGGCGCTATGCGTCGTCAGCTTCACCTCGACCCGATTGTAGACGTTGAACCATTCCGGGTGATGGTCGAGCTTTTCGGCTGCCAGCGCGCTCTGGCTCATGAAGCCGAAAGCCTCGACGAAGGATGGAAAGCGGTAGGTCTTCTCGATCGCCAGGCCATCATCGGACAGCGCCCAACCCGGGAGACCGGCAAGACCGATGGAGATGTCCTCGGGGCTCAACCTGTCCCGCGTGGTCATAGCATGCCCTTGGCTGCGTGTTCCTCGCCTTTTGCCAGACCCGAGGAGCGCGGTTCGTGAAGCTGGAACACGTCTTCCGTGAGGTAGGGTCCGCCGCCGACGGAATCGCGCGAGGACAGGAGCACGAAGCGCGAGACCGTGAACGGATTGGTGTAGAAACCGCCACGGCCCGAGAGATAATGGACCACATCGTCGACGCGGGAGGCGCGTAGGCGTGCCAGCGTGACATGCGGCGTGAATTTACGGGGATCGGCAGGAAGGCCCAGGCGCTGGCAGATGCGCTCGATCTCGGCCTGCAGGGCCATCAGTTCCGGCGGATTGCTGACGCCGGCCCAGACCGAATGCGGCTTCTTGGAGCCGAAGGCGCCGGTTCCCGTCAGTTGGAGTTCGAATTCGGGCCGCTCGATCCGGTCGAGGCGATCGACCACCTCGTCCGCCGTGCGGTTGTCGACATCGCCGATGAAGCGCAGGGTGATGTGGTAGTTCTCGACGTCGATCCAGCGTGCGCCCGGAAGGCCCCCGCGCATGAGGGACAGGCTCATCGCCGCATTGCGCGGGATTTCGAGGGCGGTAAATAGTCTCGGCATGACGAGCACTCCCCGAATCTTGCAGACACGTCCTGCAGACACCCCAGCCGACCACGACGCGTGGCCGTAGGCAACTACAAATTCGCACCCGCAACATTTCTCCAACGCTGTTTCGTGATCGTTAGACCTCGACCGCGCGCCGGATGACGGGGGATCACAAGCGATAGTCTTTCCGATCCGCCGTCCTTGTTTCGCCGGGGCGCCTCATTTCGGCAGTCCCTGCACGAATGTTTCGACCACGGGCAGCATTCGCTCTACCATCACGCCGACACCTTTTGGATTGGGATGCATGCCGTCCTCGATCTTGAGGCCAGCATCCTGCACCACGCCATCGAGAAAGAATGCATAGAGCGGGATGCTATAGGTCTTGGCGAGATCCGGATAGATCGGGTTGAAACGGTCGGCATAGTCGCCGCCCATGTTCGGCGGTGCGAGCATGCCGACGAGGAGCACGCCGATGCCGCGGGCTTTCAGCTTCTCGATCATGGCCACGAGGTTCTTGCGGCTTTCTTCGGGCGGTATGCCGCGCAGCGCATCGTTCGCGCCGAGTTCCAGGATGACCCCCTTCGTGCCGTCGGGGACGGACCAGTCGATACGGGCAAGCCCGCCCGACGTCGTGTCGCCGGAAACACCGGCATTGGAGATCGATACGTCGAGGCCTCTGTCGCGTAGAGCCTTCTCCAGCCGCGCCGGAAAGGCGTCGGCCGGTGGCAGCTGATAGCCTGCCATCAGGCTGTCTCCGAAGCCGACGAGTTCGATGGGCGCGGCACGAAGCGGTCCCGCCGCGATCAAACCTGCGAGAGCAGCCAGGAAAAGCGCCCTGAAACCTTTCATTCGCATCACGTCGCTCCTAAATCCGGATGTGAGCAATTGCAGCATTCCCCACATATAGGGCGGACCAGCGTGGCAAAAACCATGATCGAACTGAAAAATGCGGATCTGACACTCGGGCAGGCCGCAGCCTCCGTCCATGTGCTGAAGGGTATGAGCCTTCAAATCGATGCCGGACAATCCGTCGGCATCGTCGGACCCTCGGGCTCGGGGAAATCGACCCTCTTGATGGTGCTCGCCGGGCTAGAGCGCCTGGACAAAGGCGAGATCGTGATCGACGGAACGCCGCTTCAAGGGCTGAGCGAAGACCGGGTGGCCGATTTTCGGGGCCGCAATATCGGCATCGTGTTCCAGTCGTTCCATCTCATCCCCAACATGACCGCGCTTGAAAACGTGGCTGTGCCGCTGGAGCTTGCCAATGTGCGCGATGCTTTCGACATCGCCCGCCGCGAGCTGACCTCGGTCGGGCTCGGTGAGCGGCTCACGCATTACCCAGGCCAGCTCTCGGGCGGCGAACAGCAGCGGGTGGCGATCGCGCGGGCGCTTGCGCCCTCGCCGAAACTGCTGATCGCCGACGAGCCGACCGGCAATCTCGACACGGAAACCGGGCGGCAGATCGCCGACCTGATCTTTTCCAAACAGGCCGAGCGCAACATGACGTTGATCCTCGTCACCCATGACAACAGTCTGGCGGCGCGCTGCTCGCGGCAGATCAAGGTCCGGTCCGGCACCATCGTCGATGATGGCCGTGTGGCCGCCGGTCTCGCGCCGACCGCGGTTTCGGCATGATGGCGTCCTTGCGCCTGCCGAACCTTTCGCTCGCATTGCGGCTGGCGCTGCGGGAAATGCGCGGCGGCCTGTCCGGCTTCTACATCTTCCTTGCCTGTATCGCGCTGGGAACGGCGGCAATCGCCGGGGTCAATTCGCTGTCGCAGGCGATCACCGGGTCCATCGCTTCCCAGGGGCAGTCGCTTCTGGCCGGCGATCTCCGGTTCGAGCTCAACAACCGTCTGGCCAATACCGAAGAAAAGGCCTTTCTCGACGGGGCCGGCGACGTCTCCCTCTCCTCGGGGCTGCGCTCCATGGCGCGGCTTGTCGATGGCTCGAACCAGGCATTGGTGGAACTGAAGGCGGTCGATGCCGCCTATCCGCTGTACGGAACGGTGGAAAGCGAACCGCAGGCGCCGCTTCAGACGCTCCTTTCTGCCGAGAATGGCACTTTTGGTGCGCTTGCAGCCCCTCTGCTTCTGGAGCGCCTCGGCGTGAAGACGGGGGACGTGCTGCTGATCGGGAATGTCCGGCTCAGAATCACGGGCACGCTGGTGCGCGAGCCGGATGCGCTTTCGGACGGTTTCGGCTTTGCGCCGCGGCTGATGGTGTCGCAGGACGCGCTCACGGCCAGCGGCCTGGTGCAGACCGGAAGCCTGGTGGAACATGCCTATAAGGTGCGCCTCGCCGATCCGACAGGCGTCCCGGCCGTTCGTGCCCAGGCCGAGCAGCAGTTTCCGCAGGCCGGCTGGTCGATCCGCTCCAGCCAGAATGCGGCACCGTCGCTCACGGCCAACATCACGCGCTTCTCGCAGTTTCTGACGCTTGTCGGACTGACGGCGCTGATCGTCGGCGGGGTCGGGGTCGCCAATGCGGTTCGGGCCTATCTCGACGCCAAGCGCGGCGTCATCGCGGCGTTCAAGTGCCTCGGCGCGCCCGGCGCGCTCGTCTCCACCATCTATCTCATCCAGATCCTGCTGATCGCGATGATCGGCATTGCCATCGGCCTCGTTGTCGGCGCCATTATTCCGCTGGTTGCCGCCCGCTTCCTTGCCGATGTCCTGCCGATCTCGACGGATCTCCGGCTCTATCCCTCTGCCCTCGGGCTCGCGGCTCTGTTCGGCCTGTTGACGGCGCTGGCCTTTGCCTGCCTGCCGCTCGGTCGCGCCCGCAGCGTGCCGGCGACAGCACTGTTCCGCAATCAGGACTTCGATCGCAGCCGTTGGCCGACCTGGCCCTATCTGCTGGCCGCGGCTCTCAGCCTTGCAGCGCTTGGCGGTCTCGCCATCTTCACCGCCTATGACCGGATGATTTCGCTCGTCTTCCTCGGCGCCATCGCCTTTTCCTTTGTCGTGCTGCGCGGCGTCTCGGTGCTGGTCGCGGCTCTTGCGCGGCGCAGCCCCCGGGTTTCGTCGCCGGCCCTGCGGCTGGCGATCGGCAACATCCACCGGCCGGGCGCGCTGACGCCCTCCGTCGTGCTCTCTCTCGGTCTAGGTCTCGCTCTGCTGGTCACGCTGGCGCTGATCGATGGAAACCTGCGGCGGGAGCTGACGGGGAACCTGCCGGAGCGGGCGCCCAACTTCTTCTTCGTCGATATCCAGGGCAGCGAGATCGAGGGCTTTCGATCCCTGCTCAACACGGCCTTGCCGGCGGGCAAGGTCATCGAAGTGCCGATGCTGCGCGGGCGGATCCTCGCCTTCAACGGCGAGGATGTCGCCAAGCGCGAGGTTGCACCGGCCGGGCGCTGGGTTCTGAGAGGCGACCGCGGCATTACCTACGCGAAGAACCTGCCGGAAAATTCGCGCCTCGTGGAGGGTGCGTGGTGGCCGGATGGCTACAGCGGCGAACCCTTGGTGTCGTTCTCCGAGCAGGAGGCGCGCGAGCTGAATCTCAAGATCGGCGATACCGTGACCGTCAACGTGCTGGGGCGCAACATCACGGCGCGCATTTCCAATTTTCGCACGGTCGAGTGGGAATCTCTGTCGATCAACTTCGTCATGGTGTTTTCGCCGAATACGTTTGCGGGCGCGCCGCATGCCTGGCTTGCCACGGTCATCGACCCCTCGGCCACGGCCGAGCAGGAGGCTGCGGCCCTGCGCCAGATCACCAACACCTACCCGACCATCACCAGCGTCCGGGTGAAGGATGCGCTCGACATCGTCAACGGTCTGCTGGGGCAGTTGGCGACCGCGATCCGGGCCGCTGCCGGCGTCGCGCTCGTCGCCTCGGTTCTCGTGCTCTCCGGCGCGCTTGCCGCGGGCAACCGCGCGCGCATCCATGATGCCGTGGTGCTGAAGACGCTGGGGGCGACGCGCGCGACGCTGATCCGCGCTTTCTGCTACGAATATGCCATTCTCGGCCTCTCCACCGCCGTCTTCGCGCTTCTGGCGGGGGGCGTCGCGGCATGGTTCGTGGTGGCGCGCATCATGACGCTGCCGTCGTCCTTCCTGCCGGACGTGGCCGTGCTGACGATCGCGATTGCCCTCGTCATGACGGTCGGTATCGGCCTTGTCGGGACATGGCGCGTGCTCGGGCAGAAGGCCGCGCCCGTGCTTCGCGACCTCTGACGCGCGGGCGGGCACGGTCCGGTCATCTTTCCGCTAACCGTGCCGCGCATTACAATCGCGTCATGCATTCGGGCCACCCTTGAGATATCGGCGGTTCCGCATCATATTGTCCTCAGGCTTGCTGAAACTCCACAGCGATGCCCGGTCCGATGGAACCCGACCTGTCCGTCACTTGGAGCTGATAAGAGGATAAGAATGTCCGATCCCAGAAACTATCGCATGCAGACCGCCGGCGCGCGCGCTGACGCTGCTGTCGACCAGGGCCTGCGCGCTTATATGCTGCGGGTCTACAATCTCATGGCACTCGGCGTCGCCATCACCGGCGTCGCCGCGTTTCTCGCCTTCCAGTTCGCGTTTGCCGACGGTCAGCTGACCGCATTCGGCCAGGCGATCTATGACAGCCCGCTGAAGTACCTGATCATGCTGGCGCCTTTCGGCATGGTTCTGTTCCTCAGCTTCCGGATCAACTCCATGAGCGTTTCGGCCGCGCAGACCACGTTCTGGGTCTATGCCGCGCTGATGGGCCTGTCGCTGTCGTCGATCATGCTGATCTACACCGGGCAGAGCATCGTGCGCACGTTCTTCGTGACCGCCGCCTCCTTCGGCGCGCTGTCGCTCTACGGCTACACGACGAAGCGCAGCCTGTCGGCCATGGGTTCGTTCCTGGTCATGGGTCTGTTCGGCCTGATCATCGCCTCGATCGTCAACATCTTCTTCGTGTCGTCTGCCCTGCAGTTCGCCATCTCGGTCATCGGCGTGCTGATCTTCGCGGGCCTGACCGCCTACGATACGCAGCGTATCAAGGAAATGTACTTCGAAAGCGATGGCTTCGAGGCTGCAGGCCGCAAGGCAATCATGGGCGCGCTCACGCTCTATCTCGACTTCGTCAACCTGTTCCTCTTCATGCTGCGCTTCCTCGGAAACCGCAACTAAGCGTCGGAAACGGGTTCGACCCTGAACTTGGAAAGGCGGCTTCGGCCGCCTTTTTTCCTATCTTGAACAAAGCGCAGCGGCTGAGCGGCGGGCTTTCGCTCTCCTGCCTTGATCGGGCCGGGGGAATGTGGAAGGACGGGGGAAACGTCCGAGATCCCCGCATTTTTCGAGATTGCTGCCATGCCCTTCACCCTGCGCGATGCCACCCTTGCCGATATCTCCGCCATCACGGACATCTACAGCGAGTCCGTTCGCAACGGCGTCGCCACCTACGAGATCGCCATTCCGGATCAGGCGGAGATGACGACGCGCTTTTCCACCATCACGGGCAACAGCTATCCCTACATCGTCGCGCAAGACGACGACGGGACCGTGATCGGCTATGCCTACGCATCGGCGTTTCGCACGCGCAGCGCCTATCGGTTTCTGGTGGAGGATTCGATCTATCTCGCGCCGGAGGCCCGGGGGCGCGGCGTCGGCAAGGCCCTTCTCACCGAGCTGATCGCGCGCTGCACCGATCTCGGTTTCCGCCAGATGGTGGCCGTCATCGGCGGCGCGCACCCGGCCTCCATTGCCGTGCACCGGTCGACGGGGTTCGTGGACTGCGGCACGCTGAAGGGGAGCGGTTTCAAGTTCGGCCGCTGGCTCGATACGACCTTCATGCAGCTGGCCCTTGGCGATGGGCTGGAGACCGTGCCGGCAGACGGCGTCTATCCGGATACGCTTTACGCCGGCTGAGCCTGGTTCCCGGAGAGACTGCGGATGTCCGCAGGATCAGCTCTTCACGACTTTCAGCAGCTTGTCGAAGACCTTCAGCACCTGCGGCAGCTCATGTCCGCGCTTCAAGATCATGCCGTGGGTGTTGACCACGGCGTAGGCGCCCTGCTTGGCGGCGAGCTTCGGCACTTTCTCCACCCGATAGAGCGGGAGTTCGCCCGATCGCTTGAAAACGGAGAACACCGCCTTGTCGCGCATATGATCCAGCGCGTAATCGCGCCATTCGCCCTCGCCGACCATGCGGCCATAGACCCACAGGATCTGATCGAGCTCTCTGCGATGGAACGTTACGGGAAGCGGGTCCTTGGCATGTCGGTAGTCGCTGAGATCGACGACCACGTTTTCAGATGCCGCAGGGGTTTGGCGACCTTGCAAATCCGTCTGATCGGTCATGCACATTCCGGCCTTTTGTTATGACAGGACGGTAACAGTGTGCCTGAGTGCGGCTGAAAATCAAGCCGGAATGGCGGATCTGCGCGCGTGTCCTGATCCGCTCCTGCAGCGATGGCTTTTTTTGCACTGCCGCATTGCGGTCAAACAGGCGCCCGAATTCCGCGCTTAACTCCGCCGGCCGCCGCTGCTTCGGTTTCGCCGAGGTGCCGCGCGCCGGCCGGCCGGTCGAAAGCGTTTCTTGTTTCGACGGTCCGGTCTCTGTACCGCCTGCCATGTCCAACCTTCGGTCGGGGGCGGCGACAGATGGTCGCGTCGGTATCGGTCTCAGGCCGGTGCTGCCCGATCCCCCGGTCCGGTTTTATCGAACCCTCAGCCCCCAGCCCTCGATATGCCGGACCGGACATCTCTCAATTCCCGCGCGGCGCCTCGCGCGGAAGTCGGTCGAGGCTATTGCGATGCCATCAGCGTCGCTGCGCCGACGATGGCGCCAGGCGTTTCCGCGTCCTTCATCCGTTGCAACAGGATGGCGCAGCCGCTGTCCTTCTCCTGGTCGAGCACGGAGGCGGGCAGGACGAACCGCGCGGACTTTCCGTCCCACATGCCGATCGTCTGGATGTCGCGTACCGCGTGCCAGTAGGACATCTTCTTGCCGCCGTTCTCGCCCTTCTCCACATCCACCACCTTCTGGCGGTTGAAGTAGACGATGACGACATTGGCCTTGCCGTCGCCTTCACCGATGGTGATATCGATTTCGTCGTTCTTCCGTTCCGCCGAAATCGCCACCTTCATGCCTTCGTCGGCGCCGTTCAGCGCGCCCAGCCGGCCCTTGATGCCCGAGAGGTTGGCGCCGTTAACCTGATCGCGGCCGTTCAGCACGGCCTGCGGCGTGTAGACGCCGTTGCGGCCGAACATCTTGGCATAGGCATATTGACGGGCAGTGTTTTCCTTCGAGGCGAGCGTGTCCGCCCAGCCGAGATAGTTCCAGTAGTCCACATGATAGGAAAGGGCGACGATCGACCCGTCGTCGATCAGGTGTTTGAGCGCTGCATCTGCCGGAGGACAGGAGGCGCAGCCCTGGCTCGTGAAAAGCTCGACCACGCCTTTCGGCTGCGTCACCTCCAGCCCGCTGCCCGCAGGTCTCGCCTGCGTCGTCTCTGCCGCCGCCTGCCGGTTTGCGTCCTGCGCTGCGGCCGGCAGTGCCGCCAGCAGGAACAGGCTGCCGATCAGGCTTCGACGGGTGGTCTTGGAGACGGGCATGCAGGTTCCACTTCGGGCAGAGTCCAATTCGGGCAGGATTGCGGCAGCCGGAAACCGCTCTTTCATACGCCGCGGCGTCCTCAACACAAAGTCACGTTGGAGTGAAATTTCGGCGATGAGGCGATCGGGACGCCGGACGTGCGGAAGGCCGGAACGGGGGTTCCGGCCTTCGCGATTTTTCAGGTGCGGGCGCCTCAGGCTGCGAGGTCGCGCAGAACCGTCTGGAGAATGCCGCCATTGTTCATGTAGGTGACTTCGTCCAGCGTATCGATGCGGCAGATCAGCGGAACCTCCTTCACCGTGCCGTCGGCATAGGTGATGACGGCCGTGCGCTTTTCGCGCGGCTGGACATTCGTCAGGCCCTCGATGGTGACGATCTCGTCGCCCTTGAGGTTCAGCGAAGCCCAGGTCGTGCCGGCCTCGAAGACGAAGGGCACGACGCCCATGCCGACGAGGTTGGACCGGTGGATACGCTCGAAGCTTTCGGCAACGACGGCCTTGACGCCGAGCAGGTTGGTGCCCTTGGCCGCCCAGTCGCGCGAGGAGCCGTTGCCATATTCGCCGCCGGCGAAGATGACGAGCGGAACGCCTTCTTCCTTGTACTGCATGGCCGCATCGTAGATCGACATCTCTTCCTTCGACGGATAGTGGAAGGTGTAGCCGCCTTCCTTGCCGTTCGGGCCGAGCATGTGGTTGCGGATGCGGATGTTGGCGAAGGTGCCGCGCATCATCACTTCATGGTTACCGCGACGCGTGCCGTACTGGTTGAAGTCGGCAACGCCGACGCCGTGGCCCGTCAGATAGGCACCGGCAGGCGACGCCGCCTTGATCGAACCGGCCGGGGAGATGTGGTCGGTCGTGATCTTGTCGCCGAAGAGGCCGAGAATGCGGGCGCCCTTGATGTCGGAGATGCCGGAGCCGGACTTGCCCATGCCCACGAAGTAGGGCGGGTTCTGGACGTAGGTCGAATCGTCGTCCCAGGCATAGGTCTGGCCGGCGGGAACCTGAACGGCCTGCCAGTTGACGTCGCCCTTGAACACGTCGGCATACTTGCTCTCGTAAAGCTCGCGCGTGACGTATTTCAGGATGAATTCCTGGATCTCGTGCGATGTCGGCCAGATGTCCTTGAGGAACACCGGCTGTCCGTCCGAACCGATGCCGAGCGGCTCGGTCGTGAGGTCCTTCTGGACCGAACCGGCGAGCGCATAGGCGACGACCAGCGGCGGCGAGGCGAGGTAGTTCGCCTGGACGTCCGGCGAAATGCGGCCTTCGAAGTTGCGGTTGCCCGAGAGGACGCCGGCCGTGATCAGGCCCTTGTCGTTGATGGTCTTGGAGATCGGTGCCGGCAGCGGGCCGGAATTGCCGATGCAGGTCGTGCAGCCGAAGCCGACGAGGTTGAAGCCGAGCGCATCGAGGTCCTTCTGCAGGCCCGACTTCTCGAGATATTCGCCGACGACCTGGGATCCCGGCGCCAGCGAGGTCTTCACCCACGGCGCGCTCTTCAGGCCCTTGGCGACGGCGTTGCGGGCGAGAAGGCCGGCAGCGATCAGAACGGACGGGTTCGACGTGTTGGTGCAGGAGGTGATGGCGGCGATCGCCACGTCACCATGCCCGAGGTCGTAGTCCGTGCCTTCGACCGGGTAGCGGTTTTCCAGCTGGCCGGGCTTCTTGTAGTCGGCTTCGAGCGACGTGGCGAAGCCGGATGCGATGCCTTCGAGCGGAATGCGGCCTTCGGGGCGCTTCGGGCCGGCCATGGACGGCACGACATCACCGAGGTCGAGTTCGAGCGTATCGGTGAAGACGAGTTCGGAACCGTCGCCGTTGCGCCACATGCCCTGCGCCTTGGAATAGGCTTCGACCAGAGCGATCCGGTCCGTCTTGCGGCCGGACATGGTGAGGTAGTTGATGGTTTCGCCATCGACCGGGAAGAAGCCGCAGGTTGCGCCGTATTCCGGACCCATGTTGCCGATGGTGGCGCGGTCGGCCAGCGTCATCGAATCAAGGCCGGGGCCGAAGAATTCGACGAACTTGGAAACGACGCCCTTCTTGCGCAGCATCTGCACGACGGTCAGCACGAGGTCGGTGGCGGTGACGCCTTCCTTGACCTTGCCGGTGAGGCGGAAGCCGATGACTTCCGGCAGGAGCATGGAGACGGGCTGGCCGAGCATGGCCGCTTCCGCTTCGATGCCGCCGACGCCCCAGCCGAGAACGCCCAGACCGTTGATCATCGTGGTGTGGCTGTCCGTGCCGACGCAGGTGTCGGGATAGGCGACCGTTTCGCCGTCCTCTTCCTTGGTCCAGACCGTCTGGCCGAGATATTCGAGGTTGACCTGGTGACAGATGCCGGTGCCCGGGGGAACGACACGGAAGTTCTTGAACGCCTGCTGGCCCCACTTGAGGAAGCGGTAGCGCTCGCCGTTGCGCTCGTATTCGAGCTCGACGTTGCGGGCAAAGGCGTTCGGCGTGCCGAATTCGTCGACGATGACGGAGTGGTCGATGACGAGATCGACGGGCACCAGCGGATTGATCTTTTCCGGATCGCCGCCGAGCGCCACCATGGCGTCGCGCATGGCCGCGAGATCGACCACGGCGGGAACGCCGGTGAAGTCCTGCATCAGCACGCGGGCCGGGCGGTAGGCGATTTCGTTTTCAGCCGTGCCCTTGTCGTTGAGCCAGGCCGCGATGTTCTGGATGTCCTGCTTGGTGACGGACCGGCCGTCCTCGTTGCGCAGCAGGTTTTCCAGCAGGACCTTCATCGAGTAAGGCAGCCGCGAGATGCCGGCGAGACCGTTCTCTTCGGCCTTGGGCAGGCTGAAATAGACGTAGTCTGTGCCGTTGACCGAGAGGGTCGAACGACAATTGAAGCTGTCTAGGGACTTGGACACTTGGATACCCCGTTCCGTCTGATCGCCATAAACTGACGTGCGAACGCCCGAGCGCCTGAAGGCGCAGATTGGGATGCGGGTACGGTCATTTCCGCTGTCCGCACGTGGAAAATCTTCCATGTTCGGCGCTAGGATGAAATTCACGCCGACCGCTGGCGTGTTGGGCGGGTTATAGATAATTTCGCCAAAACGTGCCAGATCGAACGCTCTCAATTCGAGACAATTTTTTTCAATGCGACCAACGTCGTAAAAGGACGATGAATGCCATTTCGCCTGCGTGTGGACGGGCTGGGCGCCAGCCGCGGCGAAGACCCGATCTTCCGGGAGATTTCCCTGCTTCTGGAGGCCGGCGGCGCACTGCTGGTCACCGGTCGGAACGGCACCGGAAAGTCCACCTTCCTGCGAACGCTCGCCGGTCTTCATCCGGCCGACAGCGGCACGATCCTCATCGAGGGGGGCACGGATCCGACGGTGCCGGTGCGCGAATCACTCCATTATCTCGGCCATCGAAACGCGATGAAACGCGACCTGACCGTCGCGGAAAACCTCCTGTTCTGGTCGCGGTTCACGCAGGCGACCGATGAGGTGGCAGAGCGCATCGATGCGACCGGCAAAACGGTTCAGGCCCTTGAGGCGGTCGGTCTCGGCGGTCTCGGGGGTCTGCCGTTCGGTTATCTCTCGGCCGGGCAGCAGCGCCGCGCGGCCCTTGCCCGGCTTCTCGTCGCGCACCGCCCGGTCTGGCTCATGGACGAACCGACGGCGGCCCTCGACACGGCGAGCGAACGGATGGTGGAGGCGCTGATCGCCGGACATCGGGCCACCGGCGGCATCGTCATCGCCGCCACGCACCAGGCGCTTGATGTGCCGGGGGCGCAGATGCTGACCATGGCCGGCTTCGCGGTGCCGGCATGAGGATCGGTCGCTGCTGTCCACCCGTCCTGCCTGTTCCGGGGTGCGGGCCATGACGGCGCTCTTTCTGCGTGATCTGAAGCTTGCGACGCGGGCCGGCGGCGGTGCGCTGACCGGCATCCTGTTCTTCCTCGCGGTCGTCGCCGTCGTGCCCTTCGGGCTCGGGCCGGACCTGAAGCTCCTGGCGCGCGTCGGGCCGGCCATGCTGTGGATCGGCGCGCTGCTCGCCTCGCTGCTCGGGCTCGAACGCCTGTTCCAGGCCGAGCGCGAAGACGGGGCTCTCGACGTGATGCTGATGCAGGAGACGCCGCTGGTGTTCACCGTCTTCATCAAGTGCCTTGCCCATTGGACGGCGTCCGGCCTGCCGCTCGTGCTCGTCTCGCCGCTGCTCGGCCTCTTCCTCAACATGGAGCCGCAGGCGATCGGCGCGACGATGCTGACGCTGCTTGCGGGCACGCCGGCGATCACGCTGATCGGCGCGATGGGCGCTGCGGTTGCCGTCGCCCTGCCGCGCGGCGGGCTTCTGGTGTCCATCCTCGTGCTGCCGCTCGTCGTTCCCGTGCTCATCTTCGGCGTCAGCGCGGCCTATGCCGCCGTCGAAGACCCCGCGCCCTTCCTGCCGCCGTTCCTGATCCTGATCGCCATCACCCTGTTCTTCGCCGTCATCGGCCCGGCGGCGGCGGCCGTCGCCCTGCGCGCCGCCTCGGAATGACGCAAAGGTGACCATCCCCTGTGCCGTGAGCTTCATTGAAGAGACCTATCGAACTTGGTAGAGAGAGCGCATGTCTGACAGAAGCCTTGCCATTCGCAGCTTTACCGATCTTGCCAATCCGACGCGCTTCGTCGCACTGGCCGGGCGGCTGCTGCCCTGGCTTGCAGGCCTGACGGCCGTGCTCTTTGCCGTCGGGTTGACGCTCTGTTTCACCACCGCCGCCGACTATCAGCAGGGCGAGACGGTGCGGATCATGTATATCCACGTACCCGCCGCCTGGTTGTCGATGATGGGCTATTCGGTGATGGCGGCGTCCGCCCTCGGCACGCTCGTCTGGCGCCACCCGCTGGCCGACGTCGCGGCGAAATGCGCGGCCCCGATCGGCGCGGGCTTCACGGCGCTGGCCCTCATCACCGGCTCGCTCTGGGGCAAGCCGATGTGGGGGACCTGGTGGGTGTGGGACGCGCGGCTGACCTCCGTCTTCATCCTGTTCCTGATGTATCTCGGCCTGATCGCGCTCAACCGCGCCATGGACGATGCCAGCCGGGCGGCGAAGGTCTCGGCCGTGCTCATCCTCGTCGGCTTCGTCAACATTCCGATCATCAAGTTCTCGGTCGACTGGTGGAACACGCTGCACCAGCCGGCCAGCGTGATGCGTCTCGGCGGTTCGGCGATCGATCCGGAATTCCTGCGCCCCCTGCTCGTCATGGCGCTCGCTTTCACCTGCCTGTTCTTCACGCTGCATCTGGCGGCCATGCGCACGGAAATCTGGCGGCGGCGGATCGCGGCCATGCGCCGGCAGGCGGCACGCGGGGCGGCGTCCGCATGAGCGCGCATCTGGCCTATGTCGCTGCCAGCTATGGCGCGGCACTGTTCATCAGCGCCGGTCTCATCGGTTGGGTCGTGCTCGACGCGCGTGCACGGCGGCGCGAATTGAAGGCGCTGGAGGATGCCGGCATCCGCCGCCGCTCGGCCGGCGGAGGTGCGCCGTGAGCGAACTGCCGGAGCGCCGCGGCACGGCGAAGGGGCGGATCGCGCTTGCGCTTCTGCCGCTCACCATCTTTGCCTGTCTGGCCGCCATGTTCTGGAGCCAGCTCGATTCCGGTCGCGATATCAGCGAGATCCCGTCCGCGCTGATCGGCACGACAGCGCCGTCGCTGGCGCTTCCGCCTCTGGAAGGCGCGACGTTGAAGGACGTCCCCATGCCGGCGCTGACCGATGCGGCGGTCAAGGGCAGGCTGACGCTCGTCAATGTCTGGGCGTCGTGGTGCGTGCCCTGCCGCGCGGAAAATCCGATCATGCTGGCTCTGGCGAGGGACCCGCGCCTGCAGATCGTCGGCATCAACTACAAGGACCAGACGGACAACGCACTGCGGTTCCTCGGTGAGCTCGGCAATCCCTTCTCCGCCGTCGGCGTCGATCCGCGCGGCCGCGCCGCGATCGACTGGGGCGTCTATGGCATTCCGGAATCCTACCTCGTCGGCCCCGACGGCACGATCCTCTACAAGCGCGTCGGCCCCTTCGACGATCGCAGCCTCAGTGAAGGCCTGATGCCGGCTATCGAGAAGGCCTCGGGCGGCTCGTAAGCGTCAGAGCGCGCCCTGCCAGGCCTTGACCGCGTCCAGCGGCCAGACGAGCATCAGCACGTTGAGCGTCAGGTTGTCGCGGATCAGCCAGCCGGTGAAGAGTTCGAAGACGATGGCGAGGACGATCGTGACGGCGACGGGCAGGCGGGCGGCGGCGAGAAAGCCGAGCCCCATGAAGACGGTGTCCATGGCCGAGTTCAGCACGCTGTCGCCGACATAGTTCAGCGAGACGGTCGCGGAGCGATAGCGCTCGATGATGATGGGCGAGTTTTCGAGCAACTCCCAGCCCGCCTCGATGACGGTCGCGACGAACAGCCGGGCCATGAGCGGCTTTCCCGGAAACAGCCAGCGGGTCAGCGCATAGAACAGGAAGCCGTGAATGATGTGGGAGGGCGTGTACCAGTCGGCAAGGTGCTGGGAATTTCCGGGACTGTTGACCACGGGTTCGAACAGCTTGACGAACCCGCAGGTGCAGATCGGCGTCCGCCCCATGAAAAGCTCCACGGACACCTGAAACGCGAGCACGGCAAGGCAGGCGCCGATCCAGAGAAGGGTGCGGCTTTTGGGCAGGGCCTCGACCGGGGGAACGGCGGTCATGGCTTGTCGGATGCGGTTTCGACGGAATGGCGCAGGATCAGCGGCATCTGCGCCATGGTGAAGAGGATGGTGATCGGCATGGTGCCCCAGACCTTGAACGCCACCCAGAAATCGTCGGCGGCCTGCGCATCCGGCGCATACCAGACGGCGGCACCGCGCCAGACCACCTCGTTGAGGACGGCCAGGAACAGGAAGAAGATGCCCCAGCGCAGCGTCAGCTTGCGCCAGCCGGCCGCGTCCAGCTGAAAGGCGGCGTTGAAGACGTGGCCGAGCAGCGACTTGCCGAAGAACAGGCCGCCCAGAAGCACCGCGCCGAACAGCGTGTTGACGATGGTCGGCTTCATCTTGATGAAGGTGTCGTTCTGCAGCCAGATCGACAGCGAGCCGAACACCACGACGACGATGCCCGAGACGAAGGGCATGACCGGGAGATGGCCGAGCACGATCTTGGAGACGACCAGCGAGATCACCGTTGCCGCCATGAAGAGGCCGGTGGCGATGAACAGCGGTCCACCGAGTTCGGTCAGAACCGGAAAGGTCTCGGCAAGCCAGGGTCCGCGCAGATTGGCGAAGAAGAAGACCAGCAGGGGGCCGAGTTCCAGCGCGAGCTTGAGGCCCGGATGGTGTCGCTCGGCCGGTGTCGGCGTGACGTCGGTGTCTACGGGCCGTTCGGTCTTCATCGTCTCTGCCTTGTGGTCTTCGGGTGATGTGCGTGTGATGTGGCCGCAGACGGCGGCGGAATTTCGGCGGAGAAGCGCGTCTACTCCGCGATCCCGGCGATCGCTTCGGCGAAATCCTGCGCCTCGAACGGTTCGAGATCGTCGATGCCCTCGCCGACGCCGATGAAGTAGACCGGCAGCTTGTGCTTGGCAGAGATGGCGACGAGGATGCCGCCGCGCGCGGTACCGTCCAGCTTGGTCATGATCAGGCCGTTGACGCCGGCGACATTGCGGAAGATCTCGACCTGATTGAGCGCATTCTGCCCGGTGGTCGCGTCCAGCGTCTGCAGCACGGTTTGCGGCGCGTCGGGATCGAGCTTGCCGAGCACGCGGACGATCTTTTCAAGCTCGGCCATCAGCTCCGTGCGATTCTGGAGGCGGCCGGCGGTGTCGATAATCAGCACGTCGCTCTTCTGGCGGCGCGCCTCCTCGAAGGCTTCATAGGCCAAGCCGGCTGCGTCCGCGCCGAGCTTGGAGGAGACGATGTGGCTGTTCGTGCGGTCTGCCCAGATCTTCAGCTGCTCGATGGCGGCGGCGCGGAAGGTATCGCCGGCGGCGAGCATCACCTTCAGGCCCGCGCCGGAGAGCTTTGCCGCAAGCTTGCCGATGGTCGTCGTCTTGCCGGTGCCGTTGACGCCGACGACGAGGATGACATGGGGACGATGGTTGAGGTCGAGCTGCAGCGGCTTGGCGACGGGGGCGAGGACCTTGGTGATCTCGTTGGCCATGATGCGCGAGACATCCGCGCCGGACACATCGCGGCCGTAGCGCTCGGAGGCGAGCGTGTCGGTGATGCGCAGCGCGGTCTCGACGCCGAGGTCGGCCTGGATCAGGAGGTCTTCCAGCTCTTCGAGCGTCGCGTCGTCCAGCTTGCGCTTGGTGAAGAGCGCGGTGATCTGGCCGGTGAGCTGCGAGGAGGTGCGCGACAGGCCGGCGCGCAGGCGCTGGAACCAGGTCAGGCGCTCCGTCTCGGGGGCGGCTTCCGGTTCTAGGGCCGGACCCGTGGCAAAGCCTGCGGGCAAGGCGGAGAGGTCGCGCCGACGGTCGAGATCGGCGGTCGGGCTTTCGCCGGGAGCAAGCGCTGCCTCCGCTTCGAGCAGCGACAGGGGCACGATGCCGAGATCGCCGATCTCTTCGGCAGCCGGAAGCGGGAGCAGCGGCTCGTCGTTTTCGTCCGCGTCGTCTTCAGAAGCATCGTCATCGGCGGCAGGGCCTCCGGCCGTGGCGATCTCCTCGGCGAGAACAGGATCGTCGGCCACGGGCAGGGCAGCGTCTGCGATGGCATCGGAGGGATCGGACGGTTCGAACGCCTTGGCATCTTCTGCCGCGGGGGTCGGGATCTGGGGTGCGCTTTCCACGGTCGGGGCGGCATCCGGCGCACGCGCGTCCGCGGGCGGGGCGGCCGGTGTTTCCGGCGGCACCTGGTCGAATGTGAAGACCCTTTTGAGGAAGTCGAACGCCATCTTATATCCTGAAACCTGTAGGGCCGCTCATATCCACGCGGCCTGTCTTTCGGCGGTGGCGATGGAGAGGTTCTTGCCATCGTGGCCCGTGATCGTCGTCGCGACCAGCGAGCGGGGCTCGAGCCCCGGTGTCGCGACGCGGGTGAAATTTTCCGTATGGCCGGCGCCGTTGCTCTCCACCAGCACGGTCTGCGCGGTGCCGACCATGGAGGCCAGATGACGGCGCGCGAGGTCCTCGCCGATCGCGCGCAGGCGCGCGGCGCGCTCCCGTATGAGGAGAGGATCGTGCTGCGGCATGCGGGCGGCGGGCGTGCCTTCGCGCGGGCTGTAGGGGAAGACGTGCAGGCTGGCGATGTCGGCTTCCTGCGCCAGCGTCCCCGCCTGGGCGAACATCTCTTCCGTCTCGGTCGGAAAGCCGGCGATCATATCGGCGCCGAAGGCGATGCCGGGGCGCAGGCGACGGGCCTCGTTGATGAAGGCGAGCGCGTCGGCGCGCGAATGCCGCCGCTTCATCCGCTTGAGGATCATGTCGTCGCCATGCTGCAGCGAGAGATGCAGATGCGGCATGAAGCGCGGCTCGTCGGCGATGAGGTCGATCAGGTGCCGGTCGGCCTCGATGCTGTCGATGGAGGAGAGGCGCAGGCGGGCAAGCTCCGGCACCTGCTTCAGGAGCGTCCTGGCGAGCAGGCCGAGCGTCGGCGTGCCGGGCAGGTCGCCGCCATAGCTGGTGGCATCGACGCCGGTCAGCACGATCTCGCGGTAGCCGTTCTCCACCAGCATGCGGGCCTGATCGACCACCGCGCCCATCGGCACCGAGCGGGAATTGCCGCGGCCATAGGGGATGATACAGAAGGTGCAGCGATGGTCGCAGCCGTTCTGCACCTGCACGAAGGCGCGCACATGGCCCTCGATCATCCGCACCATCTGCGGCGCGGTTTCGCGCACGCTCATGATGTCGTTGACGCGCAGCTTCTCCTCGCCGGCAACGCCGAAATCCGGCAAGGCGCGATAGGCGCTGCTGACCAGCTTTTCCGCATTGCCGAGAACGGCGTCCACCTCGGGCATGGCGGCGAAGGTGCCGGCCTCGGTCTGGGCGGCACAGCCGGTGACGATGATGCGGGCGTCCGGATGCGCGCGCCGTGCGCGGCGGATCGCCTTGCGCGCCTGGCGCACGGCCTCGCCGGTGACCGCGCAGGTGTTGACCAGCACGGCATTGTTCAGGCCGGCCTTTTCGGCCGCCCCGCGCATCACTTCGGATTCATAGGTGTTGAGGCGGCAGCCGAAGGTGATGATCTCGACGCCGCTCACTCTGCCTGCGCCCCTATCGCCTGCGCCACTATCGCCTGTGCCTCCGCATTGACGGGTTCCAGATACCGTGTGAAGGCGCCCGTCAGCGGATCGACGCGGCCGGACCACTCCCAGGCGGCAGGGCCCGTCATGACGACATGATCGTCGCGCTCGCGCCAGTCGATGGTCAGCACGCCCTTGGGAACGGCGCTGGCGACGGTCACCGCCACCTTGCGGCCGGTGCGCCCCGTGCGGGCGCCGCTGACGGCGGCGGCGCAGGCGGCAGAGCCGCAGGCGAGCGTCAGCCCGGCGCCGCGTTCCCATGTGCGGGTCGTCATGGCGCCTTGCGATGTCACCTCCGCAAGCGTGATATTGGCGCGCTCGGGAAACATCGGGTGGTTTTCGAGCAGCGGACCGAAGCGCGCGAGATCGTAGGACATGACGTCGCGATCCACCCAGAAGATCGCATGCGGATTGCCCATCGACATGACGGAGGGCGAATGCAGCACGGGATCGTCGATCGGGCCGATCTGCAGCTCGATGCGGCTCGTGTCGTGGAAGTCTTCGGCAAGGGGAATGCGGTTCCAGTCGAACACCGGCTTGCCCATGTCGACGGAAATCGTGCCGTCGGCATGTTCCTCGGCATTGAGGACGCCGGCGACCGTGTGGAAGGTGAAGGTCTTGCGGCCGGTTTCCGCCGCCAGCGCCTGCACCACGCAGCGCGTGCCGTTGCCGCAGGCCTGCGCCTTGGTGCCGTCGCAGTTCAGAATGTCGATCCAGGCGTCGGTTCCCGCGGCCTTCGGGTCATGGATGGCCATGATCTGGTCGAAGCGCGTCTGCGGGTCGGCATTGAGCGCGATGGCGGCGGCCGGGGTCACGGCATCGCTCCGGCCGCGCATGTCCACGACCAGGATGGCATTGCCAAGCCCGTTCATCCTTGCGAATTCGACCGTCGTGTCCATGCCTGTCCATACCTTGCGCAAAGGCCTTGCGAGAGGGCGTATATGGCGGAAAACAGCCGGGATTACCAGAGGGCGGGATCTGCGCAGGATTGCCGTCAGCGGCGCGCGGCGACACCCTCGGCGATCACGCAGAGCAGCTCGAACAGGATGGTCGCGCCGGCCAGCGCCGTCATGCCGGCGACATCGAAAGGCGGGGCGACCTCCACGACGTCGGCCCCGACGATCCGCACGCCCGCGAGTTCCCGCACCAGCGCCTGCGCCTCGCGCGTGGTAAAGCCGCCGATCTCGGGCGTTCCGGTTCCCGGCGCCATGGACGGGTCGATGCAGTCGATGTCGAAGCTCACATAAGTCCGCCCGTCCCCGGCAATGCCGCGGGCCTCCGCCATGACGTCGGCGATGCCGCGCCGGGTGCATTCCTCCATATAGATGACGCGGATGCCCTGCGCGCGCGCCCAGTCGTGCTCGTCGGTCGCGTAGATCGAGCCGCGAATGCCGATCTGCACCGTGCGTTTGGGATCGAGCAGGCCTTCCTCGATCGCGCGGCGGAAGGGCGTGCCGTGGGTATAGGGATTGCCGCCGAAATACGTGTCGTTGGTGTCGGAATGGGCGTCGAAATGGATCATGCCGACCGGGCCGCCGGCCGCCACGGCGCGCATCACCGGCAGCGTCGTCAGGTGATCGCCGCCGACGGACAGCGGAATGGCACCTGCGTCCACGATGGCGCGCATCCCGGTCTCGATCCGCTTCAACCCGTCGAGAAGATCGATCGGATTGACGCTGAGATCGCCGACATCGGCGACATTGGCGAGGCTGAACGGCTCGGTCAGCGTGACGTGGTGGACGCGCCGCATCAGGCTCGACTGGTTGCGCACCTCGCGCGGCCCATGGCGGGCGCCGGCCCGGTTGGTGGTGCCGCCATCCCAGGGAATGCCGACGAGCGCGATGTCAAGGCCGGTGGCGTCGGCAACGGCGGGCAGCCGCATGAAGGTGGAGTGGCCGGCAAAGCGCGGGACTTCGGCGGCGTCCACCGGCTGGTGAAAGGGGGTGGTCATGCGGGGGTCCTTTGTGCGGATACGTCCTGGGGCACGTCGAACACTTCGCCGGCGTGAAGCGGGCGGACGCGGACGGGGTCGATATCGTGTTTCTGAAGCGCTGCGACCAGCGCCTTTTCCGGCGCGTCCATCGCCTCGTCGGTCAGCTGGATGGTCGCGAAGTGATGGCCGACGACAGAGGCGGCGTTCGCAAGGCGCATGCCTTGAACGGCTTCGTCGGGGTTCTGGTGCTGCCCTTTCATGAACCAGCGCGGCTCGTAGGCGCCGATCGGCAGGATGGCGAGACGGAAGCTGCCGTATTTCTCGCCCGCTGCCCGATAGTTGATGCCGTCATGGAAGCCCGTGTCGCCGACATGGTAGATCCGACCCGCCGGCGTCGAGAGGACGAAGGCCGCCCAGAGCGCCTTTCGCCGGTCTCCGAGCCCCCGCGCCGACCAGTGATGCGCTGGCTCGCAATGGATCTTGACGCCCTCCGCGACATCGAGCGCATCGCCCCAGTCCATCAGCGCGATGCGCGCATCGGGCGCCACCTTGCGGATGAAGACGTCGTTGCCGAGCGGCGTCACGAAGGTCGGCTTGTGCGCTTCCTCGAGACTTGCGATCGTCGGCTGGTCCAGATGGTCGTAATGGTTGTGGCTGATCAGCACGACATCGATGCGGGGCAGGTCCTCGATGCGGATGCCGGGCGGCGAGACGCGGCGCGGGCCGGCGAAGGAGACGGGGCTTGCGCGCTCCGACCAGACGGGATCGGTCAGGATGTTGAGGCCGGCCACCTGGATCAGCATGGAGGCGTGGCCGACCATGGTGACGCGCAGGGCCTGCCCGTTGACCGCCGCGTCCGGCTTGACCACGGTCGCGCGGGGATCGGGCGTCTCCGGCCAGGTCGCCTTTTGCCCGTTGAACCGCCAGCGCAGCAGGTCGCCGAAGCCGTTCGGCTCGACGCCGCCGGGGTTGAAGAAACGCGTGCCGTCGAAATGATCGCTGACGGGGCCTTTGTAGTAGCGGTTGGCGGCCATGCTGCTCCTTGCGGTGATCCCGCCGGACACGGCGACCAGGGCGCCGGCCAGCGACCATTTGAAGAATGTGCGGCGTTTCATGCCTGTCTCCGTGAAAGAGCCGTCTCACCGTTCCGATGTAAGCGGCGCTTGACGCGGCGGATGATGGCGGCTTTTTCGTGCCGGCGCCATCGGAAAGCGTCGGCATCGCAGCCCCAATGGGCGCGCCGCAGACCGGAGGATGGCGCTGAGCCTTGACTTTCCGGGCGGTTTGCTGTTTACCGCGCTCCATCTGCGACGAGACACGACTCCGAGCCGCCGACCGGGACCCTTGTCAGGTATAAACGTTCCCGGAGGTCAACACCCGACAGCGCGATGCGCCCTCGGGTGCCGTTCGGCTTTGCGTCTTGTTCAAAACGACCCGGAACCCACGTTTGCGGCACATGCTCGCAGACGAAAAGGAAGAGCCGATGTTTGAAAGCCTCCAGGACCGCCTTGGTTCGATCCTCAACGGATTGACTGGACGCGGTGCGCTGTCGGAAGCCGATGTTTCGGCGGCCCTGCGCGAGGTTCGCCGTGCGCTGCTGGAAGCCGACGTGGCGCTGGAAGTCGTGCGGTCCTTCACCGACCGCGTGCGCGAAAAGGCCGTCGGCGCGAACGTGCTGAAATCGATCAAGCCCGGGCAGATGGTCGTCAAGATCGTCCATGACGAGCTGGTCGAGATGCTGGGCGCCACCGGCGTTTCCATCGACCTCAATGCGCCCGCCCCCGTCGTCATCATGATGGTCGGCCTTCAGGGCTCGGGCAAGACCACGACCTCGGGCAAGATCGCCCACCGGCTGCACGCGCGCGACAAGAAGAAGGTCCTGATGGCCTCGCTCGACACGCGCCGGCCGGCCGCCCAGGAGCAGCTGCGCCAGCTCGGGGTTCAGGCGGGCATCGACACGCTGCCGGTCATCGCCGGGCAGTCGCCGACCGATATCGCCGCGCGTGCCGTGCAGGCTGCCAAGCTCGGCGGCCACGACGTCGTCATCCTCGACACCGCTGGCCGCACGCATATCGACGAGCCGCTGATGATCGAGATGGCCGAGATCAAGCGGCGCTCGAACCCGCATGAGATCCTGCTGGTCGCCGATGCGCTGACCGGTCAGGACGCCGTCAATCTCGCCCGCAACTTCGACGAACGCGTCGGCATCACCGGCCTCGTGCTGACCCGCATGGACGGCGACGGCCGCGGCGGCGCGGCGCTGTCCATGCGTGCCGTCACCGGCAAGCCGATCAAGCTGATCGGCGTCGGCGAGAAGATGTCGGAGCTCGACGAGTTCCATCCGCGCCGCGTCGCCGACCGCATCCTCGGTATGGGCGACATCGTTTCGCTGGTCGAGAAGGCTGCCGAGAACATCGATGCCGAGAAGGCGGCGGCGATGGCCGCCAAGATGAAGTCGGGCAAGTTCGACCTCAACGATCTCGCCGACCAGCTGTCGCAGATGCAGAAGATGGGCGGCATGGGCGGCATCATGGGCATGATGCCCGGCATGTCCGGCATGAAGGACAAGATGGCGGCAGCCGGTCTCGACGACCGCATGTTCAAGCGCCAGATGGCGATCATCTCGTCCATGACCAAGGCCGAGCGCGCCAATCCCGACCTTCTCAAGCATTCCCGCAAGAAGCGCATCGCGGCCGGCTCCGGCACGGATGCCTCCGACATCAACAAGCTGCTCAAGATGCACCGCCAGATGGCCGACATGATGAAGGCCATGGGCGGCAAGAAGGGCGGCGGCATGATGAAGCAGATGATGGGCGGCCTTGCCGGCAAGATGGGTCTGGGCGGCATGGGCGGCGGTATGGGCGGCATGCCCGACCTGTCGAGCCTCGATCCCAAGCAACTGGAAGCGCTGCAGAAGCAGGCGGAAGCGGCCGGCCTCGGCAAGGGCATGCCGGGTGGCATGGGAGGACTTCCGGGCCTTGGCGGTGGCAAGCTGCCCGGTCTCGGCGGCGGTTTCCCGGGCCTGCCCGGCCTGCCGAAGAAGAAGTGAGGTCTCCATGAGCATCGACCCTTCTCTCGCGCACGAGCTGTCCGGCTATCGCCAGTCGATCGACAATATCGATGCGGCGCTGGTGCATATGCTGGCCGAGCGGTTCCGCTGCACGAAGGCCGTGGGCGTTCTCAAGGCCCTCCACGATTTGCCGCCGGCCGACCCGGCGCGCGAGGAATACCAGATCGAACGTCTGCGCCGCCTGGCAAAGGACGCTCACC
Organism: Rhizobium sp. PP-F2F-G48; assembly: GCF_004342335.1. Lineage (NCBI taxonomy): Bacteria > Pseudomonadati > Pseudomonadota > Alphaproteobacteria > Hyphomicrobiales > Rhizobiaceae > Rhizobium > Rhizobium sp. PP-F2F-G48. The sequence goes on from NZ_SLVH01000004.1 coordinate 269,723, forward strand.
TGGACCCGGATTTCGCCGAGAAGTTCCTGAACTTCATCATCAAGGAAGTCATCCGGCATCACGAAGACATCGCCGCCGATCTGAAGGATTGACGGTCTCTCCCTACCCCTCAGGCCGCATCCGCGGCACGCCAACATTCAAGGAGTTATTGACATGGCACTGAAAATTCGTCTCGCCCGCGGCGGTTCCAAGAAGCGTCCGTTCTACCAGGTTGTCATCGCCGACGCCCGTTCGCCCCGCGACGGCCGCTTCCTCGAAAAGGTCGGTTCCTGGAACCCGATGCTTGCCAAGGACGATGCCAAGCGCGTCGAACTGAACAACGAGCGCATCCAGCATTGGCTCGACCACGGCGCCCTGCCGACCGACCGCGTGCTGCGCTTCCTCAGCGAAGCCGGCATCGTCACGCGCGAAGCCCGCAGCAACCCGACCAAGGGCAAGCCCGGCAAGAAGGCGACCGAGCGCGCCGCCGAAGCCAAGCAGAAGGCCGAAGACGCCGCTGCCGCTGCCGCCGAGTAATCGGACCTATCGCATCTTCGGGACCGGGCGGCATTTTCATGCCGCCCGTTTTCGTTTATGGGGTCGCGCGACCGACAGACATCCCGGAACGCACTTTCAAGAACGGTTCATCGATGAGCAAGCTGAAAAACCCTGTCCTGATGGGCACGATCGGCGGCGCGCAAGGCTTGCGCGGCGAAGTCCGCGTGAAGAGCTTTGCCGAGGAGCCGACGGCGCTGGGCGACTATGGCCATCTGCACAGCGAGGACGGGCGCGTCTTCGAGGTGCTGGAGGTGCGCGACAACAAGAACGTCGTCGTGGTCCGCTTCCGCGGCATCAACGACCGGACGGCGGCAGAGGCGCTGAACGGGCTGGAGCTGTTCATCGAGCGGGAAAACCTGCCGGACGACGATCTCGACGAGGATGAATTCTTCTATGCCGATCTCGAGGGGCTTGAGGCGAAGGACGCCGAGGGCAAGAGCTATGGCGTCGTGACCGGCGTGTTCGATTTCGGTGCCGGCGATCTCCTGGAACTGAAGGGCCCCGGCCGGCGGCCGGTGCTCATTCCCTTTTCCGAATTTTCCGTGCTCGAAATCGATCTCGAAGGCGGTACGATGCTGGTCGATCCCGTGGCGGCCGGCCTCGTGGATGACAAGGACGATCCGTCCGGTCCGTTCGACCCGAACGCGTCGGGAGAATGAGCGCCGCCATGGCGTTCCGGGCCACTATTCTGACGCTCTATCCGGAGATGTTTCCGGGACATCTCGGCCATTCCCTGGCCGGGCGCGCGCTGGAGCGTGGGCAATGGTCGCTGGACGCCGTGCAGATCCGGGACTTTGCCGAGGACCGGCATCGCACGGTGGACGACACTCCGGCGGGCGGCGGCGCGGGCATGGTGCTGCGGGCGGATATTCTCGGACGCGCGATCGACCGGGTGTCGGCCGAGGATGAGCCCGGCGCCCTGCGCCCGCGGCTCCTGATGAGCCCGCGCGGCCGGCCGCTGAGCCAAGCGCGGGTTCGGGAGATCGCGTCCGGGCCGGGCGCCGTCATCGTCTGCGGACGGTTCGAGGGCGTGGACCAGCGGGTCATCGATGCGCGCGCGCTCGAGGAGGTCTCGATCGGCGATTACATTCTCTCCGGCGGCGAGCCCGCGGCGCTGACGCTGCTCGATGCCGTGGTGCGGATCCTGCCGGGCGTCATGGGCAATGCGCTCTCGGGCGTGCACGAAAGTTTCGAGGGCGGGCTGCTGGAGCATCCGCACTACACGCGGCCGCAGGTCTTCGAGGGACGGGAAATCCCCGCCGTGCTGACCTCCGGCAATCACGGCGCGATCGAACGCTGGCGGCGGGCGGAGGCCGAGCGGATCACGCGGGAGCGCCGGCCCGATCTCCTGTCACAATCTTCTCCGCCTCAGCCCGTGACGAAATAGTAGAAGGCAAGCAGCAGGCCGACCGCGACGACGAAGGCGCGGATGATCGCCTGCGGGATGCGGCGGGCAAGCCAGACGCCGCTATAGCCGCCGAGCGCCCCGCCGGGGATCATCACCGCCGCCTCCAGCCAGGAGACCACGCCGCCGACGGTGAAGACCGCGACCGCGATAGCGGCGATGACCAGGGCGAGCAGGTTCTTCAGCGCGTTGATCCGGTGGTAACCGCCGCCGGCCGTCAGCCCCAGCACGGCGAGCATCATGATGCCCATGCCGGCCCCGAAGAAGCCGCCATAGACCGAGGTCGCGAACTGTCCGAGGAGGCCGAGCACGCCGAGCGGCGCGCCCGCCTCGCGGGATTTCGGACGCAGCAGCGGCCCGGCCGCAAAGATCGCCGTCGCGCCCAGGAGCAGCCAGGGTACCAGCGCCCGAAACGACGGATTGGACAGCATCAGCAGAATGCCGGCGCCGATCAGGCCGCCGACCGCCGAGAGAAGCCCCAGCATGACCGCCAACCGCCGGTCGGCCAGAATCTCGCGGCGATAGGCGAGGGCGGATGTGATGTAGCCGGGAAACTGCACGATGGAGGAGGTCGCATTGGCGACGATCGGCGGCAGGCCCGTCAGCGTCATCGCCCCGAAGGTGAGAAACGTGCCGCCACCGGCCACCGCATTGACGGCGCTCGACAGGAATCCGGCGAGGAACAGGAGAACGGCGGTTGTGATCGGCATCAGCGACTCATCGAAGAAGGGGCGTGTTTTTTGTGGTATAGGGCATGTGCTCAAACGCAAGGGCAGATGTCGATCCGGAGATTGCCGACATGCCGTGCCCGAACGACCCTTGGCGTCTCCGACACGTCGCGACACAGGACAGGCAGCGCCTGCGCGCACTGCTTGACGACTATCTGCAAGAGCTGTCCGCCTTCGGTCCCGTCGATACCGCCTATCGCTATTTCGACCTGTACTTCGAGGATGCCGACCGCTCGGCCTACATGATCGACGTCGTCGATGCGGGGGCGTGGACGCCTGCCGGTTTCGCGCTCGTCAACCGCCACGCCTGCTCGGGCTTGCCGGTGGATCATGCGATGGCGGAGTTCTGCGTGCTTCCCGATGTCCGCAGAACGGGCCTCGGTCATCGCGCCGCGGGCCGCATCCTCGCGCTGCATCCGGGCGTCTGGGAGCTCGGCGTGTCGCAATTCAACGCCGCAGCCTGGTCGTTCTGGTGCCGCGTCACCGAGCGCTTCCCCAATGTGGAGACGATTTCGGCGGGCGAGAGGCGCATCCTGCGCTTCGAAAGCCCGGACGGGGAGCGTAGAATCGCATGCGAAGAGGGGTGACAAATCGGCGATCCCGGTGTATAGGCCGCACCGGCTCGGGTTCCTGCCCGTGACCGTCAACAAGGAATGGTGTACCCGCCGTCGCTCTTCACCGGAAGAGTCCTGCCCGGAGGCTTTGCCGAAGGACACCCTGGCGCTCTGACTGTTTGAGAAGAAAGCAAGGTTAAACCGATGAACATCATCCAGCAGCTGGAAGCCGAACAGGCCGCCAAGATCGAAGCCAAGCGTACCCTCCCGGAATTTTCCGCAGGCGACACGCTCCGCGTCAACGTGCGCGTGACGGAAGGTACCCGTACCCGCGTGCAGGCCTATGAAGGCGTCTGCATCGCCCGTTCGGGTGGTGGCATCAACGAAAGCTTCACCGTTCGCAAGATCTCCTACGGCGAAGGCGTCGAGCGCGTGTTCCCGGTCTATTCGCCGATGGTCGAAAGCGTCGAGATCGTTCGCCGCGGTAAGGTCCGTCGTGCCAAGCTCTATTACCTGCGCGATCGTCGCGGCAAGTCGGCGCGTATCGTCGAGAACACCGGCACGCGCGCCCGCAAGCTGAACGACACGGCTCGCCAGTCGGCTGCCGAAGAGAAGGCGCGTCTGGAAGCTGAAAAGGTTGCAGCAGCCCAGGCTCTCGCCGCCGAAAAGGCAGCAGCAGATGCCGCAGCCGCTGAAGCCGCCGCTGCCAAGGCCGCTGAAGACGCCGCCGCTGCAAAGGCTGCCGAAGACGCGAAGTCCGCAGAATAAGATCTTCGGATCGTCCCATGAAAAAAGCCGTCGGAGCGATCCGGCGGCTTTTTTCGTCTGGAGAGGGTCGCGCGGCGGCGCTCAGTCCCTGGTGGCAGGATCCCAGTGCTCGTCCGCCTTGCCGTCCTTGATGCGCCATGTGTCGAACCATGTGGTGGTGTAGCTCTTCGACGGATCCTTCTCGTCCTTCACCTCGCGGACGAAGCCGACGGTGACGAGGTCGCCCTCGGCCGTGACGAAGGCGACCGGCGCCTTGATCTTTTCCGGGATCGGCGAAGGCGTGCGCTTGAGCACCTGCATGAAATAGGCGACCACGCCGTCGCGGCCCGAGGCGGCGTTGGGATTGTGCTGGAGATAGCGCTCGGTCAGATACTGGTCGGCCTTGTCCCAGTGATTGGCTTCCAGGAGATCCCGGATAATGCCGAGGACCACCTGTTTGTTGGCGTTCAGCTGCGGATCGGGGCTGGTGAACAGCGCTTCGGCATCGGGCGCCGCCACCACGGCCTCCTGCGCCTGGGACGGGGCGGCCGTGAGGATCGATCCGAACGAGAGGCAGGCTGCGAGGAGGGTGGGGGCAAGTCGGTGTTTCATGAACATTCCTTGGAGAAGACCGTTTCATCGGGTGAGCGTCGTGGTCCTTGTCGAAAAATCTGTAGGGACAAGCCGGATGATGAGGAAGGAGGCAGGTTTTTCGCCGATAGGGCGCAAAAGAGAACCAAGAGTGGTCGCCGCTCGCCGGCACGGCAACGGTTTTCTTCCAGCAGCGGGAACGGCGATCGGTTCATCCCGCGCACCGGCACCGGCGCTGCGGTCGAAATGTCCTTGCCGCCCGCTCGCCTCTTGCCCTGCCGGGAAGTTTCGTGACAGTCTCGTATGGCACACGCCAGGAGCCCGCCTCATGTTCTTCCGCCGCCACGTTCTCGCCGGTCTGACCCTTCTCGCCCTTTCGCCCCTTCATGCCGTCGCGGCCGATCTTCCGGATCTCGGCGGGCGCGAGATCGTCGTGGTGACGGAAAATGCCTATCCGCCGCTGCAGTTCATCGACCCGAAGACGGGCGTGGCCGCCGGCTGGGAATATGACGCGGTGGGCGAGATCGCCAAGCGGTTGAACGCCAAGGTGACCTATCGCAATACGAGCTGGGACGCGATGATCCAGTCCGTGTCCGACGGCCAGTACGACATGGGCATGACCGGGATCACCATCAAGGAAGACCGCAAGGAGAAGGTGGATTTCTCCGATCCCTATATGCGTTCCGAGCAGTTCATGCTGGTGCGCGGCGACGAGAACCGCTTCACGGACGGCAAGTCCTTCGCCGCGTTCTCCAAGGGTCTGGTCGGCGCCCAGCCGGGCACGACGCCGTTCTATACCGCCATCTACGAGGTGCTCGACGGCAACGAACAGAACGCGCGCGTCAAACTGTTCGAGACCTTCGGTGCGACGGTGCAGGCGTTGAAGACCGGCGACGTCGATGTCGTGCTGACCGACGGCACCGCCGGCAAGGGCTATGTGGAGACGTCGGATGGCGGGCTGAAGCTGATCGGCGGACCCCTCGGCGCCGAGGATTTCGGCTTCATCTTTCCCAAGGGCTCCAAGCTCGTCGCGCCCGTCAACGCCGCCATCGCGGCGCTGAAGGCCGACGGCACGCTGGACACGCTGAACCACAAGTGGTTCGTCGATTTCAAGATGGGCGAATGAGAGACGGCTGACCGGATACGCAGCCCCTCATGCAGCCCATGCCGCCTCGCCCATCCGATCCGTCGCCGCACGTCTCCCCAAGCGAAATCGCAAGCCCGAGTAAAGTATCCGGCCCGAGTAAAATATCCGGCCAGAGCGAGATATCCGGCCCAAGCCTCCGTCCGACGTCCGGCAGGGGCGCGATCTCGCGGGAATTTCCCTGGTGGCTGATCGCGCTGGCCGCGATCGCCGTCGGCCTTGCCGTGCTCATCGCCGTCAACGATCTCTATTCCCGCGTCTTCACCGTCGTTGCCGCCGGCATCGGCGTCACGATCTTCGTGACGATCGTCGGCTTTGCGCTGGCCACCCTCGTCGGGCTGGGCGTGGCGCTGATGGCGCTGTCGCGCCGGCAGGTTCTGCGGCAGGTCGCCCGGTTCTACACCGAGGTGATCCGCGGCATTCCTGTTCTCGTGCTGCTCTTCTACATCGCCTTCGTCGGCACGCCGGCGCTGGTCTGGCTGATCAATCTCGTCCTCACCCCGCTGATTTCGGCCGGAGCGATGGAGCCGGTGCTGGTGCGCGACCTGTCCCTCATGTGGCGGGCGATCATCGCGCTCACCATCGGCTATTCCGCCTTCATCGCCGAGGTCTTTCGCGCCGGCATCCAGTCGGTCGATCGGGGGCAAGTGGAGGCGGCGGAGGCGCTGGGGCTCAACCGGTTCCAGCGGTTCCGGCTGGTCGTGTTTCCGCAGGCGATCCGCACCATCCTGCCGCCGCTCGGCAATGATTTCGTCGCGATGATCAAGGACAGCTCGCTCGTCTCGGTGCTGGGCGTGCAGGACATTACCCAGATGGGCAAGGTCTATGCCTCCGGCTCGTTCCGGTTCTTCGAGACCTATTCCATCGTCGCCTATATCTATCTTCTCCTCACCATCGGCCTGTCGCTGGCGCTGCGGGGTCTGGAGAAGCGGCTGCGGCGCGGCCATCGCGGATAAGGGGTCGCCACCGTGCCGGTGACGGCGTGCTTGACGGCCGCGACACCGCAATCGCGCCTATCGATCCTCTCGCTGGCGATGCCGACAAGGCGGGCTGGCGGCTTTGGGCGAAAGCGCTGGAACCTTGCAGTCAGGCTTGAAAACTGCTATTTCGCCGGTCATGGAATCCAAGTTCGGATGTCGCGCGCAGAATGTCGTCGTGCTGCAGGATCACAAGCGCCTGCCGGCACGCTTTTACGCGCGTGTTTCCGGGGCGCTCAACAGCCGACTTCGATAGATCCTTCAGGGGCTTTTGCTCCGGCTTTTGAAGCCTGATCCGACCGGCCGCCGCGCCGGATTTTCCAACTTCTTCTTTCCAATGGATGACACGCCATGAGCGCACCACGGACCCTCTATGACAAGATCTGGGACGACCACGTCGTCGATCAGCAGGAGGACGGCACCTGTCTTCTCTATATCGACCGCCACCTCGTTCATGAAGTGACGAGCCCGCAGGCGTTCGAAGGCCTGCGCCTGACCAACCGTCAGGTGCGCGCGCCGCAGAAGACGCTCGCCGTCGTCGATCACAACGTTCCCACATCGCCGGATCGCCATCTCGGCATCAAGAACGAGGAAAGCCGCATCCAGGTGGAAGCGCTGGCCCAGAACGCAGCCGATTTCGGCGTCGAATATTATTCGGCCTCCGACAAGCGCCAGGGCATCGTGCACATTGTCGGGCCGGAACAGGGTTTCACCCTGCCGGGCATGACGATCGTCTGCGGCGACAGCCACACCTCCACGCATGGTGCTTTCGGTGCGCTGGCCCACGGCATCGGCACGTCGGAGGTCGAGCACGTGCTCGCCACGCAGACGCTGATCCAGAAGAAGGCCAAGAACATGCTGGTGCGCGTCGACGGGCAGTTGCCCGAAGGCGTGACGGCGAAGGACATCATCCTCGCGATCATCGGCGAGATCGGCACGGCCGGCGGCACGGGGCACGTCATCGAATTTGCGGGCGAAGCCATTCGCGCGCTGTCGATGGAAGGCCGCATGACCATCTGCAACATGACGATCGAAGGCGGCGCCCGCGCCGGCCTCATCGCGCCGGACGAGAAGACGTTCGACTATATCAAGGGCAAGCCGCGTGCGCCGCAGGGCGAAGCGCTGGAGCAGGCGATCGCCTACTGGAAGACCTTGAACACCGAGGAAGGCGCGCATTTCGATCGTGTCGTGGTGCTCGACGCTGCGGAACTGCCGCCGATCGTCTCCTGGGGCTCCTCTCCGGAAGACGTCATTTCGGTTCAAGGCGTCGTTCCCAATCCGGACGAGATCCAGGACGAGAACAAGCGTGCCTCCAAGTGGCGCGCGCTCGACTATATGGGCCTGAAGCCGGGCACGAAGATCACCGACATCGCGGTCGATCGCGTGTTCATCGGCTCCTGCACGAATGGCCGCATCGAGGACCTGCGCGAAGTCGCCAAGGTCGTCGAGGGCAAGACGGTGGCGTCGACGGTCTCCGCGATGATCGTGCCGGGTTCGGGCCTCGTCAAGGAACAGGCGGAAGCCGAAGGCCTCGACGTCATCTTCAAGGCGGCCGGCTTCGACTGGCGCGAGCCGGGCTGCTCCATGTGCCTGGCCATGAACGACGACCGGCTGAAGCCGGGCGAGCGTTGCGCCTCGACCTCCAACCGCAACTTCGAAGGCCGCCAGGGCTTCAAGGGCCGCACGCATCTGGTCTCCCCGGCCATGGCGGCAGCTGCAGCCGTTGAAGGTCATTTCGTCGATATCCGCACTTGGCAGTAGATCAGAACGGGCAGTAAGTCGGAACGGGCAGTAAACCGGAACGCGCAGTAAGCCGGGCCGTTCCGCCGTTCACGACATGAAAAAGCGCCGCTTCCGGTCTCCGGAGGCGGCGCTTCTCTTTGTCCGGCAGGGATCAGCGCAGGACGGTGAGCGTGAAGCCCTGTTTGCGGAGGAGTTCGACCACGCCTTCCGGCCCCGGCAGGTGCAGGGCGCCGACCGCCATGAAGACGTTGCCGGCGTCGAGGCTCGGACCGGCGCGGGTGGCCATGACATGGTTGCGATCGGTGACGATGCGCTGTTCGAAGGCAATTGATTGCTGTTCGGAGTCGCTGTCCTCGACGGTTTGCGAAGCGGCCTTCAGCATGGGCATGATGGTTGCGATGCGGCCCTCAAGATAAAGATCCGTGGTGGTCTCCATGGCATCCTCGACGAGCGAGCCCAGTTTGAGCGTCTCGACCAGAGCCGAAATATGAAAGGCGATCGGCAGGCCGTCGATTGCGCGGATCTGCTCGACGATGGTTTCCAGACCCTTGAGCGTCTTGCCCTGCGACACTGCGTCCTGCGCCAGTTTCTGGTCGAGAAAGCGCGCGCCACCGGCTTTCCGGCTCAGTTCGCAAGGCGGCAGGGAGACGAAGCTTGCGATCATCCACGGCTTCATGCGGGCGACGGTGGGCAAAGGCAGACCGCGGGCTTTCAGGCCCTCGGTCAGGATCACTTTCTGGTCGGCATCGAGATAGGTTTCGATCGTGCTGCCATCGGTGAACATGGTGAGGCTCGGGTCCGAAAGCAGCGCAATCCGGGCCTTCGTCTCGTCGAGAACCTCGTCGGATTCGACGATGACGGTGGCGGCACCTGCAAAGGCGTCCGGCGCACCCTCCGGCATGGCGAGCACGCGCGGGTCGGTGACGTGCATGGTGCCCAGGAGATAGGACGCGGGAATGCCCGGCTTCTCGATCTTCCAGAACTTGCCCATCCCGTTGACCACGCGCGCGGCCTCGGCCTCGACGCTCTTGACGCGGGCCGGATCGGTTGTTGCCCAGCCTTCGAGAAGGTTGACCCCCTTACAGGCTACCTCTTCGGCATGGGCGCGGCCGATCGTGACAAACCCGGCGACGAGCGCGGCCAGCAGCAGGACGGGCAGGAGGGCCGCGAGAGAAACGAGGCTGTCGAGCAGGAAACGGCCAAGAGGCGCGGAAGGGGGGCGGGTCGTCGGGGTCGTGGCTCGCACGGGTCGTCCTTTTCTTGGCGGTCGCAGGCGTCGCCTCAGGCGCGGGGATGAGCGCGGTCGTAGATGTCGAGCAGGCGGGCGGAATCGACGCCGGTGTAGATCTGGGTGGTGGAGAGGCTCGCATGACCGAGCAGTTCCTGGATGGTGCGCAGATCGCCGCCGCCGGCCAGCAGATGGGTGGCGAAGGAGTGCCGCAAGGCATGGGGCGTTGCCGTGTCGGGCAGGCCGAGCGCGCCGCGCAGGCGCTGCATCTCGCGCTGGATGATCGCCGGCTGCAGAACGCCACCCTTGGCGCCGCGGAAGATCAGGTCGTTGCCCTCGGCGGCATAGGGGCACAATGCGAGATAGCGGTTCACGGCATCGAGCGCCGGTGCGATCAGCGGCACGATGCGGGTCTTGCCGCCCTTGCCGGTGACGCGCAGCGCGCGCGGCGTGCCCGCGACATCGTCGGCGGTGAGGCCGAGCGCTTCGGAAATGCGCAGGCCGCAGCCGTAGAGCAGCGTCAGAACCGCCTCGTTGCGCGCGGCGATCCAGGGCTCCTCGCTCAGCTGCGCGTCGCTCGCCACCACGGCCAGCGCGTCGGTGTCGGTCAGCGGCTTCGGCAGCGATTTCGGCTGTTTCGGCGAGCGAACCGCGCCGGCGCCGGCGGCGTTGACCAGTCCCTTGCGCTCCAGGTGGCGCAGGAAGGAGCGCAGGCCGGCAAGGCCGCGGCCAAGGGTGCGGGCGCCCGCGCCGTCCCGGCGTCGGGTGGCGAGGAAACCGCGCAGGTCGCCTGGCCGCAGCGCCTTGATGTCCGAGAGTTTCGGCGGGCCGGCGAGATGTCCGGTGAGGAAGGCGAGGAATTGTCGTGTGTCGCGCTCATAGGCTTCGATCGTGTTGTCCGCCAGCCGTCGCTCGTTCGCCAGCGCCTTCAGCCACGCTTCCCGCTCGGCCATCAGCACGGCATCGCCGATTACCAGAAACTCGTTCATGTCAAACCTGTCGCCTGCCCTGTCGGCATCAAGTCTGGGCGCACAGGTCTTGCCGAATTGCTAACATCCCCTTGGAATCCGTCATCGCTCAATCATATTCTTTTGCGATAGCTATGCGAGGCGCGGCGGCGGGACGATCATGACAAGACGAGGTTCGGCAGGCGGTCTCACTGGTTTCGCGGAAGCGGTGTCGCTCGTCTCGCACGGCCAGCCCGGCCATATCGTGGACACGCTGATTGCCGAACGCGGGCAGCGGATCGTCCATCACCCGCTCTGGCCCGTCATGCGGCCGGCGCTGTACACGCTCCTCAACTACCGCAAGGCGCTCGAATTTGCCAACGGCGTCGCCAATCTGCCCGGCTTCCAGGCCTTTCAATATCTGAGCGACACGCTGTCGCTGAACATTCGCGTGGCGCATGAGGAGCGGATTCCGTGGACCGGCGGGTTTCTCCTCGTCAGCAACCACCCGACCGGTATTGCCGACGGCGTGGCGGTGTTCGACCTTCTCAAAACCCGCCGGCCGGACATGATGTTCTTTGCCAATCGCGATGCGATCCGGGTCAATCCACGCTTCGTCGAGATGGTCATTCCGGTCGAATGGCGCGACGAGCACAAGAGCAAGCTCAAGGCACGCGAAACGCTGCAGGTGACGAACCGCGCGATCGCGGAAGGAAAGGCGACCGTCCTGTTTCCCTCCGGCCGCATCGCCTACTGGGCGGACGGCCGGCTGAACGAGCGGCCCTGGAAGACCTCCGTCGTCGGCTTTGCCCGCAAGCACAACCTCGCCATCCTCCCAGTCCACATGCAGGCCCGCAATTCCGGCTTGTTCTACTGGCTGGCGAAGTGGTCGACCGAGCTGCGCGACATGACCGTGTTCCACGAGCTGCTCAACAAGAAGGGCAATGTCTTCGACATGACCGTCGGCCATCTCATTCCGCCGGAGGCGCTGGACGGAGATACGGCCGAGGTCACCCAAGCCCTGGAGCAGCATACGGTGACCGATCTCGCACGCAATGGCGATGCGGTGTTCGAGCCGATCGTCTGCCAGCCAAAGCCGGCCGGTTGCAACCGTCTCACGGTTTGATCAGGCCGCCGTGGTAATCGAGCCTGTAGACCTCGTTCTCGCCGACGTGGATCCGCTCAATGCCGATAAAGCTCTCCAGGTTCGCGGTGCTCCGATCTGTGTAATCGTAGATGCCCGAGCGATGGTCATATTCTCCGAGGAAACGCCCGGTCCGGTACAGCGCCGATAACGCGTCGCGGATAACGGTGCCGGCTACGACCGCGTCGATGAGGTCGGGCAAAGGACACGGCCATAATAGTTCATGGCCCATACCGGCTCACCCTTCCACCAGACGACCTCCTGTCCGAGGAAATCCGTCCCGCCGAAATAGCTGTCGAGATAGCGCCATGCTCCGCGTTCATACGCGATATCGTGGGAGGCCGGGCGGCATGCGGCAGATGGCACATTGTCGCCGACATAGGTTTTCGATTTGGCTTCCACTATAAAATCGAGCAATGCATCCATGATAGCGCCCTTGAACATAAAGTGAACAAAATGGACTGTATGACAAACGCCCTATCCTTCAAGTGAAATTTCTGGGAGACGCACGGGCATTCTCAGAGGCGCCGGGCGTGGCGGGAGCAAGGGCTGCGGCTCTTTTCTTTCCGGTCTCGGGCGGGCAAGGTCAAACGCAATGACGGCCGATTCGATTGATCTGTTCGGGGACGAGGCGCGCCCGCACGCGCCGGGCAGGGTCGTGCCGGTTCTGGTGCCCATGCCCGCCGACAAGGCCTATTCCTATCTGGTGCCGGAGGGCATGGCGGTTCAGCCGGGGTCGATCGTGCAGGTGCCGCTCGGACCGCGACAGGTCGCGGGCGTCGTCTGGGACGCGATCGACGGGCCGGCCGTCGATCCGAAGAAGCTGAAAGCTATCACGCAGGTCTTCGACTGCCCGCCGCTTTCAAAAGATATGCGCGCCTTTCTCGATTGGGTCGCAGCCTACACGCTGTCGCCGCCCGGGCTGGTCGCGCGCATGGCGCTGCGCGTACCGACCGCGTTCGAGCCCGAGCCGATGGTGGAGGGGCTGCGGCTGACCGACCGGCGGCCGGACCGGATGACGCCGGCGCGCATGCGCGTGGTGGACATGGCGGCCGACGGTCAGTTCTGGACGCGCTCGGGCCTTGCCCATGCCGCCGGTGTCTCGGCCAGCGTCGTGGAAGGGCTGCGCTCCCAGGGCGTGTTCGAGACCACTTTCATGCCGCCGCCGCCGGTGGTGGCCGCGCCGGATGCGGATTATGCCGTGACCGACCTGGAGGAGATCCAGCGCGAGGCGGCGGACACGCTGATCGCCTCGGCCGCGCAGAAGGTGTTCTCCGTCTCGCTGATCGACGGCGTCACCGGGTCCGGCAAGACGGAGGTCTATTTCGAGGCGATCGCCGAGACGCTGCGGCAGGGCCGGCAGGTGCTGATCCTGCTGCCGGAAATCGCCCTGACGGCCGCGTTTCTCGATCGGTTCGAAAAGCGCTTCGGCGCAAAGCCGGCCGAATGGCATTCGGATCTCGCACCCCGCACCCGCGAAAAGGTGTGGCGGCAGGTGTGCGAGGGCGGCGTGCGCGTGGTGGCCGGCGCGCGCTCGGCGCTGTTTCTGCCGTTCGAGGATCTCGGCCTCATCATCGTCGATGAAGAGCACGACCCCGCCTACAAGCAGGAAGACCGCGTGTTCTACAATGCGCGCGACATGGCCGTCGTGCGGGCAAGGCTCGGCGATTTCCCGGTCGTGCTCGTGTCGGCGACGCCGTCGGTGGAAAGTCGCGTCAATGGCGCGGTCGGGCGCTACCGGCCGATCCATCTGCGCAGCCGTTTCGGCGCGGCGGCGATGCCCGATCTCGGGCTGATCGACATGCGCCGGCATCCGCCGGAACGCGGCGGCTTCCTGTCGCCGGTGCTTCTCTCGGCTATCGGCAAGGCGGTGGAGAAGGGCGAGCAGGCGCTTCTCTTCCTCAACCGGCGAGGCTATGCGCCGCTGACGCTCTGCCGCGTCTGCGGGCACCGTTTCCAGTGCCCCAATTGTTCGAGCTGGCTCGTGGAGCACCGGTTCCGCAGCCAGATCCAGTGCCATCATTGCGGCTATGCCGAGCGGACGCCGGAGGCCTGCCCGGATTGCGGCACGCTCGATCATCTCGTCGCCTGCGGGCCGGGCGTCGAGCGGATCGCCGAGGAGGTGGACCGGCATTTTCCGGACGCGCGCACCATCGTGCTCTCCTCCGACCTGATGGGCGTGAAGCGTCTGCGGCTGGAACTCGAGGCCATCGCCAAGGGCGAGGCGGATATCGTCGTCGGCACGCAGCTCGTCGCCAAAGGGCACAATTTCCCGATGATGACCTGCGTCGGGATCGTCGATGCGGATATCGGGCTTGCCAATGGCGATCCCCGCGCGGCCGAGCGGACCTTCCAGCTTCTGAGCCAGGTGACCGGCCGCGCCGGGCGAACCGGCCTGAAGAGCCGCGGGCTGCTGCAGACCTACCAGCCGCAGCATCCGGTGATGCAGGCGATCGTGTCGGGCGATGCCGAGGCCTTCTACGCGCGCGAGATCGGTGAACGGGAACGGGCGGTGCTGCCGCCGTTCGGGCGGCTTGCCTCCGTCATCGTCTCGGCCGATACGCGTGTCGACGCCGAGACGCATGCGCGCGGCCTGCGCCAGGCGGCGCCCCAGGTCTCCGGCATCACCGTGCTCGGGCCGGCCGAAGCGGCGCTGGCGCTCGTTCGCGGCCGGCACCGCTTCCGGCTTCTCGTCCATGGGCGGCGCAACAGCGACATGCAGGCCTTCATGCGGGCGATGATCGCGGCCGGGCCGAAGGTGCGCGGCTCGGTGGCCGTGCAGCTCGATATCGATCCGCAAAGTTTCCTTTGAGGCCTCACCCGCGCGATTCCCTTTCGCGCGCACATGCACTAGATCATGTCAGGCCGGCCTCCTGCCGGATGACGACAGGCGCATGGGATCGCGGCGATGGATCTGTATATACCGACGGAGACCGGCGAGTTCCTCGCCTTCCTCAGTGCCGTGGCGACCTGTGTCATGGGTCTGTTTTTCCTGTTCGCGCCGGGCCTCTCGTTCCGGGCGATGGGGCTCGCTCTGAAAGACGGCCGGCGCGGCGGCTATGCGGAGGCGCGCTCGACGCTCGGCGGCTTTCCGCTCGGTCTCGGCCTTGCCGCGATCGTGCTGGCCCAGCCGATGGTGTACCTCGCGCTCGGTTCGGCCTTTGCTCTGGCTGCTTTCGGACGCATTCTGTCCATGCTGTCGGACCAAGGTAACACGGTCGTGAACTGGCTCCTGGTTCTCGTGCAGATGGTGCTGGCAATCCTGCCGCTGGCCTATGTTTTCGGCTTCTTATAGAGCGCGGCCTGCCAATTACACCTCGCCGAGGTCATCACACTCCTGCTTTTGGGCAGAATTTGGCCCGAGGATCACGCAATCGCTCTCCTCGCGTGTTGCGAGTCCACTTTTCCTATGCTAGACGAACCCCGACTTCGTGGGGGAGCCGGGCCTGTCAGGCCAGGATGTCCTTGAGGATATAGCAACAAATTCAAAGTGTTCGGTTTTCGGGTTCTCCGAAGATCGCTCTTGGATCGCAGCAAGAGAAGCGCGCCCGTGGCAAATACGTCCGACCTGATTTCCGGTGTTGCAGAAAGATACGCGTCGTCGCTTTTCGATCTCGCGCAGGAAGCCGGCTCGGTGGATGCCGTGCAGGGCGATCTCGATCGCTTCCAGGCGATGATCGACGAGAGCGCCGATCTCAAGCGCCTCATTCTCAGCCCCGTCTTTTCGGCTGACGACCAGTTCAAGGCGATCTCCGCGATCGTCGCCAAGGCCGGCCTCACCGGTCTCGTCGGCAACTTCCTCAAGGTCGTCGCCCGCAACCGCCGTCTCTTCGCCGTCCCGGGCATCGTCCGGTCGTACCGCGAGACGGCCGCCCGCCATCGTGGCGAAGTTTCCGCCGAGGTCACCTCGGCCCATGCGCTGAGCGATCAGCAGCAGACTGAATTGAAGGCGGCGCTCAAGGGCGTCACCGGCAAAGAGGTGGCGATCAACGTCACCGTCGATCCGTCTATTCTCGGTGGTTTGATCGTCAAGGTCGGGTCCCGCCAAATTGACACTTCCCTTCGCACAAAGCTCTCGAGCCTTAAGCTTGCACTGAAAGAGGTCGGCTGATGGATATCCGCGCCGCGGAAATTTCCGCAATTCTCAAAGATCAGATCAAAAACTTCGGCCAGGAGGCTGAGGTCTCCGAAGTCGGCCAGGTTCTGTCCGTCGGTGACGGCATCGCCCGCGTCTACGGTCTCGACAACGTCCAGGCGGGCGAAATGGTCGAGTTCCCCGGCGGCGTGCGCGGCATGGCGCTCAACCTTGAAGCCGACAATGTCGGCGTCGTCATCTTCGGCTCGGACCGGGCCATCAAGGAAGGCGACACCGTCAAGCGCACCGGCGCCATCGTGGACGTTCCGGTCGGCCCCGAACTCCTCGGCCGCGTGGTCGATGCTCTCGGCAATCCGATCGACGGCAAGGGCCCGATCAACGCGTCGCGCCGCTCGCGCGTCGACGTCAAGGCGCCCGGCATCATTCCGCGCAAGTCGGTGCATGAGCCGATGTCGACCGGCCTCAAGGCCATCGACGCCCTCATCCCCGTCGGCCGCGGCCAGCGCGAGCTCGTCATCGGCGACCGCCAGACCGGCAAGACCGCGATCATTCTCGATGCGATCCTGAACCAGAAGGCCATTCACGACAACGGCCCGGAAAGCGAAAAGCTTTTCTGCGTCTACGTCGCCATCGGCCAGAAGCGTTCGACCGTTGCCCAGTTCGTCAAGGTGCTCGAAGAGCGCGGCGCGCTGCAGTATTCGATCATCGTTGCCGCAACGGCTTCCGATCCGGCTCCGATGCAGTATCTCGCACCGTTCGCCGGCTGCGCGATGGGCGAATATTTCCGCGACAACGGCATGCACGCGCTGATCGGCTATGACGATCTGTCCAAGCAGGCCGTATCCTACCGCCAGATGTCGCTGCTTCTGCGCCGTCCGCCGGGCCGCGAAGCCTATCCGGGCGACGTCTTCTACCTGCATTCGCGCCTTCTCGAGCGCGCTGCCAAGCTGTCCGACGAAAAGGGCGCCGGTTCGCTGACCGCTCTGCCCGTCATCGAGACGCAGGGCAACGACGTTTCGGCGTTCATTCCGACCAACGTGATCTCGATCACCGACGGCCAGATCTTCCTCGAAACCGACCTGTTCTACCAGGGCATCCGCCCCGCCGTGAACGTCGGTCTCTCGGTCTCGCGCGTCGGCTCCGCCGCGCAGGTCAAGGCGATGAAGCAGGTTGCCGGCTCGATCAAGGGCGAGCTTGCGCAGTACCGCGAAATGGCGGCCTTCGCACAGTTCGGCTCGGATCTCGATGCCTCGACCCAGCGCCTTCTCAACCGCGGCGCACGCCTGACCGAACTTCTGAAGCAGCCGCAGTTCTCGCCGCTGAAGACGGAAGAACAGGTTGCGGTGATCTTTGCCGGCGTCAACGGCTACCTCGACAAGATCCCCGTCAACAAGGTCGGTCCGTTCGAACAGGGTCTGCTGTCCTACATGCGCTCCGAAGGGAAGGGCGTGCTCGACACGATCCGCACCGAAAAGGCCATTTCGGACGACACCAAGGCCAAGCTCAAGGCGTCCATCGACGCTTTCGCAAAGACCTTCTCCTGATCGCCTGCTGAAAGACGCACCCGCAGACGCTACCTAGGACGGATACTGGATGCCTTCTCTTAAGGATCTGAAGAACCGGATCGCCTCCGTCAAGGCGACGCAGAAGATCACCAAGGCGATGAAGATGGTCGCCGCGGCGAAGCTTCGGCGTGCGCAGGAGGCGGCCGAGGCCGCCCGGCCGTACTCGCAGCGGATGAGCATCGTCCTGTCGAACATCGCCCAGGCGGTCGGCACCGACGATTCGGCGCCGCTGCTGATGACGGGTACCGGGCGCGACAAGACGCATCTGCTCGTCGTCTGCACGGCGGAACGCGGTCTCTGCGGCGGCTTCAACAGCCAGATCGCGCGTTTTGCGCGCGATCACATCCGCAAGCTGCTGGCCGAAGGCAAGACGGTCAAGATCATCTGCGTCGGCAAGAAGGGTTACGACATCCTTCGTCGCGAGTTCGCCTCGCTGATCATCGACCGGGTCGATCTGCGCGAAGTCAAGAAGATCGGCTTCGAAAATGCCGACCAGATCGGCAAGAAGGTCATCGGCCTGTTCGACAAGGGCGAGTTCGACGTCTGCACCCTGTTCTACTCCGAATTCAAATCGGTGATCAGCCAGGTTCCAACGGCGCTGCAGCTCATCCCGGCCGCGGTTCCTGCAGCGGCATCGACCGACACCGGTTCTGCCGCCATCTATGAATACGAGCCGGACGCAGGCGAGATCCTGAGCGACCTCATTCCGCGCAATATTTCGGTCCAGGTGTTCCGGGCGCTGCTCGAGAACGTCGCGGGCGAGATGGGCGCGAAGATGAGCGCGATGGACAATGCCACGCGCAATGCCGGCGAGATGATCAACAAGCTGACGCTGAGCTACAACCGCCAGCGCCAGGCCCAGATCACCAAGGAACTCATCGAGATCATTTCGGGCGCGGAAGCGCTCTAAGGTTAGGACAAGAGGGTAAGAACATGGCTGATACAGCGACCCCGAACTACATCGCAGCGACGACCGCTGCCGTCGGCCGCGTCACGCAGGTTATCGGCGCCGTCGTCGACGTTGCTTTCGAAGAAGGCCAGCTGCCTTCGATCCTGAACGCGCTCGAAACCGACAATAACGGTTCGCGCCTGGTTCTCGAAGTGGCCCAGCACCTCGGCGAGAACGCCGTTCGCACCATCGCCATGGACTCGACCGAAGGTCTCGTCCGCGGCCAGAAGGTGACCGACACCGGCGCGCCGATCACGGTCCCCGTCGGCCTGGAAACGCTCGGCCGCATCATGAACGTCATCGGCGAGCCGGTCGACGAAGCCGGTCCGCTGGTCACGTCCGGCAAGCGCTCCATCCACCAGGAAGCGCCGTCCTACGTCGAACAGTCGACGGAAGCGCAGATCCTCGTCACCGGCATCAAGGTCGTCGACCTGCTCGCACCCTACGCACGCGGCGGTAAGATCGGCCTGTTCGGCGGCGCTGGCGTCGGCAAGACGGTTCTGATCATGGAACTGATCAACAACGTCGCCAAGGCGCATGGCGGTTACTCGGTGTTTGCCGGCGTCGGCGAGCGCACCCGCGAAGGCAACGACCTCTATCACGAAATGATCGAGTCGGGCGTGAACAAGCATGGCGGCGGCGAAGGCTCCAAGGCCGCGCTCGTCTATGGCCAGATGAACGAACCGCCGGGCGCCCGCGCTCGCGTCGCTCTGACGGGTCTGACGATCGCCGAACAGTTCCGCGACGAAGGCCAGGACGTTCTGTTCTTCGTGGACAACATCTTCCGCTTCACGCAGGCCGGCTCCGAAGTGTCCGCTCTGCTCGGCCGTATCCCGTCGGCCGTCGGTTATCAGCCGACGCTTGCGACCGACATGGGCCAGATGCAGGAACGCATCACGACAACGACCAAGGGCTCGATCACCTCGGTTCAGGCCATCTACGTCCCCGCCGACGACTTGACCGACCCGGCACCGGCTACCTCGTTCGCTCACCTCGATGCAACGACGGTTCTGTCGCGTTCGATCGCCGAAAAGGGCATCTACCCGGCCGTGGATCCGCTCGACTCGACCTCGCGCATGCTCGATCCGATGGTTGTCGGCGAAGAGCACTACGAAGTCGCCCGTAAGGTCCAGACGACCCTGCAGCGCTACAAGTCGCTTCAGGACATCATCGCCATCCTGGGCATGGACGAACTGTCGGAAGACGACAAGCTGTCGGTCGCCCGCGCCCGCAAGATCGAGCGCTTCCTGTCGCAGCCCTTCTTCGTGGCCGAAGTCTTCACCGGTTCGCCGGGCAAGCTGGTGGCTCTCGAAGACACGATCAAGGGCTTCAAGGGCCTCGTCAACGGCGAATACGATCATCTCCCAGAAGCGGCCTTCTACATGGTCGGCTCCATGGAAGAAGCTGTCGAGAAGGCCAAGCGCCTGGCTGCCGAAGCCGCTTAAATAGCAAAGGCGGCGCGTCCTGGACGCGCCGTCGCTCTGCCTGTATGAGGTGGAGCGAGAGGTCAGGGACCCGCAGGGCCGTTTACCGGCGTCCGCGTCACAAGAAGCGAAAATCATGGCTGATTTCAAACTCGAGCTCGTTTCCCCGGAGCGTCTGCTGCTGTCCGAGCAGGTGAGCGAAGTGGTCATTCCGGCAACGGAAGGCGAGATGACCGTCATGGCCAATCACGCACCGACCATGACGACGATCAAGCCGGGCATCATCACCGTGAAGACGGTTGGGGGCCAGACGAACCGTTACGTCGTCTTCGGCGGCTTTGCCGACATCCTTCCCACCGGCTGCACGGTTCTCGCCGAATCTGCAGTGCCGGTCAGCGAGTTCGACGCCACACTGGTCGAGCGCCGGATCGAGGCGGCCCGCGCCGAACTCGAACAGCCGCACCATGGCGACGAGCATCGCACGAAAATCGAGAATTTCCTCTCCGAGCTGACGCAGCTCAACGAAACGGTCTCGGGCTGATCGAGACGCGCAAAAACCGGCTTCGGCCGGTTTTTTTGTGTCCTGTTCCAGGCTGCCTGCTCAAGGCTGAGGCGCGCTTATGCTTGAGTTGAGAGGTCGCGGGCCGTTGGTGCGTTAACAGCATCTTACCTCTCCTAAAGTATGTCGATGCAACGGCGCTTGCAGCGTGCACAATAGGCAACGGGCGTCGGCTGCGACGGCGCCGTTGCAGTCCGAAGGCTTGCGAGCCTTAAGCGAAGGGAAGGAACAGGCATGTCGGCAAAGATCGTCCCCGTCATCATGGCGGGGGGCAAGGGAACCCGGCTCTGGCCTCTCTCCCGGTCGACGGCGCCGAAGCAGTTCCTGCAGTTTCTCAGCGATCGGTCGCTGTTTCAGAAGACGCTTGAGCGGGTCTCCGATCCGGAGCTCTACGCGCCCGCCGTCATCGTCACCAATGCCGAGTTCCGCTTCATGGTTGCCGAGCAGGCTCACGCCGTCGGCGCGCGTCTGGCGTCCATCCTGCTGGAGCCGGTGGCGCGTAATACGGCGCCGGCGCTGGCGGCTGCGGCCTTCGTCGTCGCGCGGGAGCATGGCGACGAGGCGATCATTCAGGTTCTCGCGTCCGATCACGAGATCGAGGCAAACGAGACCTATCGCGATTGCATTCGCCTTGCCCGGGATACGGCGGCGTCCGGCATGCTGGTGACCTTCGGGATCACGCCGACGGAACCCGCGACCGGCTATGGTTATATCGAGACCGGTGACGCGCTTGCGGGCGGGGCCCGGACAGTTGCGCGCTTCGTCGAGAAGCCGAACCGGGAGACGGCGGAGGCGCTTCTGGAAACGGGGCGTTATCTCTGGAATTCGGGCATGTTCATGCTGCCGATCCGGCTGTTCCTGGCCGATCTCGCCCGGTTCGAGCCGGAGGTGCATGCCTGCGCTTTGGCCGCCGTCGAGGCGGCGCGGCGCGATCTCGATTTCGAGCGTCTGGATAAGACGGCGTTTTCGAAGGCGCCCGATATCTCGGTGGACTATGCCGTGTTCGAGCGCACGGCGCACGCGGCCGTCGTTCCCTCCTCCTTCCCATGGTCGGATCTCGGAAGCTGGGACTCGGTCTGGGCCGTCGGCCAGAAGGATGCGGCGGGAAACGTCGTCGGCCAGAAGGCGAGCGTGTCGGACACGCGCAATTCGCTCGTCCTGTCGCGAGACATTCATCTGTCCGTGCACGGACTTGACGATATCGCCGTCATCGCGAGCGAGGATGCGGTCTATGTCGGCCGTCTCGCCGACAGCCAGAATGTCGGGCAGATCGTCAAGGCGCTGGCGCGTTCGGAGGCAACGCGGAAGCTGACGGAGGTTCATCCCACGTCCTATAAACCGTGGGGCTCCGTCGCCTCGGTTCTCAGCGGCGATCGTTTCGAGGTCAAGCGTCTCTCGATCGCGCCGGGCCGCAAGATCTCGCTGCAGAAACATTTCCACCGCGCGGAGCACTGGGTGGTCGTGAAGGGGACGGCGGAGGTCACGCTGGGCGATGAGACGCGGTTGCTGAACGAAAATGAGTCCATCTACGTGCCGCAGGGCATCACACATCGTCTGGCCAATCCGGGCAAGATCCCGCTGGAGCTGATCGAGGTCCAGACGGGATCGTATCTGTCGGACGACGACACCGTGCGTCTCGACGACGAGTTCGGCCGGCTCTAAGGCCGGCCGCAGGGGTCAGCCGGCCAGCTTCTCGGTGAAGCGGCTGTCGGCGTAATGACGGCCGAAGCGGTTTGCAAGGAAAGCGTCAAGGCGGATATCTTCCTGGCGAACGAAGCCATGGTCCGGCAGATGTCCGGCCGCGAGCATGTCGAGGACGGCGCAGATGCTGGCGGCGGTCGTGATCTGGATGGCGCTCATCATTCGGCCGGCAACGACGCCGCTATAGATCTTGTTCGCATAGGTTTCCTGCACCAGACGCCCGTCGCGCTGGCCGGAGACGGTGACGAACACGATGACCACATCCTGCGTCGTGGCGGGCAGGGCATTTTCCAGAATATCCTTCAGCACCTCGCGGCGGTGGCGCAGGCCGAGATCGTTCAGCAGCGCCTTCATGATCGCGGCATGGCCGGGATAGCGGATCGTCCGGTAGTTCAGGGTGCGGACGCGACCGGCAAGGCTCTCGCACAGCGTGCCGAGGCCGCCGGAGGTGTTGAAGGCCTCATAGGTCACGCCGTCGAGCGAGAATTCCTCACGCTCTTCCAGCGCCGGAACCGCGGTCAGCCGACCCTCGACGATGGCTTCGCAGGGCTCGATGTATTCGTTGATGACGCCATCCGTGCTCCAGGTCAGATTGTAGTTGAGTGCGTTGGACGGATATTGCGGCAGGGCTCCGACGCGCATGCGCACGCTGTCGAGGCTATCGAAGCGGGCTGCGAGATCCTGCGCGACGATGGAGATGAAGCCCGGGGCAAGGCCGCATTGCGGAATGAAGGCGCTGCTTGCCGTTTCTGCCAGCGCCTTCACCTGGCGCGTCGATTCGACATCCTCGGTCAAGTCCAGGTAGTGCACGCCGCAGCGTGCGGCGGAGGCGGCGATCTCGACCGTGAGGTGGAAGGGCGCGGCGCTGAGCACGGCGAAGGCGCCGGTCAGCAGGGCATCCATCGCGGTGGCATCGGCGATATCGACGGTTTTCACGGACAGGGCGGCATGGGTGCCGAGGCGCGCCAATTGCTCGTCGCTGCGGTCCGCGACGATAACGGCATAATCGCCCGAGGTTGCGAGCAGGTGTGCGATGGTGGCGCCGATCTTGCCGGCGCCGATGACGACGATGGTCTTCATGCTGTTCCCCTTCTTGATTGGTGGAAAGCATGCACCGGAACAGGGTTGTCCAGAAGCGCCGATCCGTGCAAAAAGAAGGGCAGAATTCGGCACTTCGCCGATGAGGCTGAGCGAAATGACGATATCCGATGGCGACCGCGCGCTTCTGGCCTTGCTGGGCGAAAACGCGCGCATGCCGACGGCGATGCTGGCGCGCAAGCTCGGCCTGTCGCGCACGACCGTTCAGGCGCGGCTGGAACGGCTGGAGCGGGACGGGGTGATCGCGGGGTATGGCGTGCGCCTCTCCAGCGACTACGAGCGTGGGCTCGTTCGGGCGCATATCCTCATCACGCTCGCGGCCCGGGCGCTGCCGCGCGTCACGCGCGATCTCGAGGCGATGCAGGCCGTTCGCATCGTGCATTCCGTCAGCGGCAGCTTCGACCTGATCGCCATCGTCGAGGCGGCGTCGATCAGCGCGCTCGATCTGGTCATCGACCGGATCGGGACGATCGAAGGCGTGGAAAAGACATTGTCGTCGATCGTGCTGTCGACGCGGATCAGCCGCTGACTATAGTCGCGCTGTCGCGCATAGACATATGAACAGACACGCATGAAAAAGCCGCGCCCCTTGCGGGACGCGGCTTCAGGCATGTCGATACGGCAGACCTTATTTGGCGGTCTTGGCGCGCTCGATCGATTCGACGATCAGCTGGCGGGCGATGGTGGCGTCCTTCCAACCGAAGATCTTGACCCACTTGCCGGGCTCCAGATCCTTGTAGTGCTCGAAGAAGTGTTCGATCTGCTGCAGGGTGATTTCCGGCAGGTCGGTATATTCCTTGACCTTGTCGTAACGCTTGGTCAGGTGGGCGCTCGGCACGGCGATGATCTTTTCGTCCTTGCCGGAATTGTCTTCCATCATCATCACGCCGATCGGGCGGACGTTGATGACACAGCCGGGAACGAGCGGGCGCGTGCTGGCGATCAGGACGTCGATCGGATCGCCGTCATCCGACAGCGTGTGCGGCACGAAGCCGTAATTGCCCGGATAGGTCATGGGTGTGTAGAGGAAGCGGTCGACGACGAGCGTGCCGGCTTCCTTGTCCATCTCGTACTTGATCGGATGGCCACCAACGGGAACCTCCACGATGACGTTGATGTCTTCCGGCGGGTTCTTTCCGATCGAGATAGCGTCAATACGCATGAAGCCTCCATGCTCCTGAAGTGGGACTGACGTCCGATAAAGCCAAACCTGCCGTTGTGCAATATCAGCGGCGACTTGAAGCGGTCATTTGTCAGCAAAGAGGTTAAAGAGCGTCCGTTTATCGTGCTGGAGCGGCGCCGGGAAGGCTCCGCCTCAGTTCCAGACGTGGCCGATCTTCTTCAGGCTCTTGCCGCCGAAATCCTCCATGCCCTCGCAGATGTCGTTGCCCCCGGCATTTCGGAAAAAGCGGTCGGCCTGGGTGCAGTCCTCCAGGCACCAGACGACGAGGCCGCGGCAGCCGAGCGATTTCAGCAGGCTGCTCGCCTCGCCGAAGAGGATGCGGCCAAGGCCGATGCCCTGATATTCCGGCCGGAAGTAGATCTCGTAGATCTCGCCTTCCTGTGGCAGCGCGCGGGCGCGGGAGAGACCGAGCGTGGCATAGCCGGCGATGACGCCGGCCACCTCGATGACGAGAAGCGTGGAGGGCCCGCCGGTCGCCTTGCGCCACCAGCTCGCATTGCGTCGGTCGATCATCTCGTTCAACGGGCGATGCGGAATGAGACCGGAATAGGTGTGAAGCCAGGAAAGACGATGGACCTCCGAGATCTCGGCTGCCTCACGCGCCATGCCGGGACGCACTTCAATGGACAATGTCTTCATGGTGCGCGCGTTGACCCTGGCCGCTTCGTCTGATGTGCCGCGGCATCATGCCCGACAGCTGCAAAATTAACGGTATTTTAACCAGGTCGGCAAGCGCGAATTTACGCCGCCCACGGGAACCCGCGTCACGTTTCCAGTCGCAATGGGGTTCGAGACGGCTGATAGCCGCACCATTGGATGCGTCGAGATCCCAAAAGATCACAAAATGGCCGCCACGATTCACATCGTCGCCTGGCTGCGGAACTTTTGCGAAAGACAGGCGTTATGAAACGTCCGATCGAATGGCCGCGCGCCGGATCGGGCCCAGATCAAACCGGTGTCCATCTATTTGGCGTCGTCTCATACAACGGAATTAGGGCGTCTCGATTGCAGGTCAAGTGTTTCGCCTCTGCAATGCCGTCTCCTAACAGCCCAGCCCGGAGGCACGGTCACGTGCCCGTCATGGAGTAGCCGATGAAAAATCTTTCTGCAGACAGGCGCATGATCAAGATTGCCATGGCGGCTCCCTATCTGGAGCGGGGCGAGGAGCAGCTACTGGCGCAGGCCTGGAAGGATAACCAGGATCAGGACGCCCGCAACAAGATCGCCATGGCGCATATGCGTCTCGTGATTTCCATGGCTGCAAAATTCCGGCATTTCGGTCTGCCGATGGGCGATCTGGTTCAGGAAGGTCATATCGGTCTTCTTGAGGCCGCCGCCCGTTTCGAACCCAGCCGCGACGTCCGCTTCTCGACCTACGCCACCTGGTGGATCCGCGCGTCCATGCAGGATTACGTGCTGCGCAACTGGTCGATCGTGCGCGGTGGTACGTCCTCGGCGCAGAAGGCGCTGTTCTTCAATCTGCGGCGTCTGCGCGCCAAGCTCGCTCAGGGCAACAGCCAGCTGACGGCACGCGCCGTGCATGAGGAAATCGCTTCGGCCCTCGGCGTCAGCCTTGCCGATGTCCAGACCATGGATGCCCGCCTTTCCGGTAGCGATTCCTCGCTTCAGGCACCGATCTCCTCCGGCGATTCGGACAGTGGCGAGCGTCTCGACCTTCTCGCCTGTGCCGCTCCCCTGCCGGACGAGCAGGTCACCGACATGATCGATCAGGAACGCCGCAAGAACTGGCTCGGCCATGCGCTGGAGCAGTTGAACGATCGCGAAATGAAGATCATCCGCGCGCGTCGGCTTTCCGAAGACAGCGCGACGCTCGAGGAACTCGGTGCGGATCTCGGCATCTCCAAGGAGCGCGTCCGCCAGATCGAGACACGGGCGCTCGAAAAGCTGAAGGTTGCCCTCGTCGCCCAGGCGCCGGAACTGGCGCTGACGGCCCACTGAGAAACCCCGTTCCAGTACACACGAAGAGGCCCGCCGCATTGGCGGGTTTTTCGTATGGGACGGCTCTCGTCTGATGCGAGCCGCGTGGCCTATTCCGAAATGATCTTGATGCGGTCGCCCGGCTTGACGGTCGAGGTGATCTGCAAAGCGTTGATCAGACGGAAGAGGTCGAGCTTGCGGTCGGTGCCCATCATCCGGGCCGACAGGGTCGTAAGCGTATCGCCCGGGGCCACCGTGATGACGCGGATGCGCAGCGGCTTGAGGGCTGCGGCCTCCTGCGGGCTCATGCGACGGAAGGAATTGCGCAGCACGTCGGCCGTCGGCTCCAGCGACGGCATGCCCTTGGGCACGGCGGTCAGGAAGCGATAGATCTGGGTGTCGATGCGCAGCACCGTCACGTCGAAATCCCAGCGATCGGCGGAGGCGCGAGCGGTCGCGGCCTCCAGGCCATTGATCGTGATGGCGTGGATCGTGTCGGGCTGCAGGCCGGTGACCCAGCCGCTCGCAATATAGTCCGTCAGGCTGCGGCGCTGGGTATCGGCCACGCCGTCGAAGCGAATGGCAATTTCGCCGGGGCCCGTCGCCAGAACGGCCTCGGCCTTGTTGTCGATCTGGAAGCCTGCGGGAACGTCGAAGCGGATGCCGAGCTTGCCGTGCAGGAATGTCTGGCCGCGGACATAGCCCTCCTGCGGGCTGTCGCCATAGAGCAGGCCGTCGATGCCATCGAGGAAATAGTCGCGGCCGCGGTCGCCGGTCGTCCCGTCGGGGCCGAAGGCGCGGGCGTGGCGCCGGGCGAGTTCCACGCGCTGCGGCGCGTTCGGATGGCTCGACAGGAAGTCCATGCTCTGGTCGTTTTCCGGATCGACGGAGGAGAACCGGCTATAGGCGGCCATCGCATCGAGGAAGCGGGCCGCAGCATAAGGATCGTAGCCGGCTTCGCCGAGCATGCGCACGCCGATCACGTCGGCCTGAAGTTCCTGGTTCCGCGAGAAGGCCGCGAGGCGCAGCTTGCCGCGCGCCAGCGCCTGCTTGCCGGCGAGATCGCTCGAGAGAACCTCCGAGACCACGCGGCTGGCGATGACTTCGGCTTCCTCGCGCTGCTGGCGCTGGATGCCATGATTGGCGGTGACGTGCGCCATCTCGTGGGAGAGGACGGCTGCGACCTCCGAGGCGTCGTCGGCGAGCGCCAGAAGGCCGCGCGTGACGTAGAGATAGCCGCCGGGCAAGGCGAAGGCGTTGATGGCGGGCGAGTTCAGCAGCGTGATGCGATAGGACTGGTTGGGGTTTTCCGAGACCGCGGTCAAGGCGCCGGTGATCCGGGCGACCAGCCGTTCGGTCTTCTCGTCCTTGTACTCGCCGCCATAGCTGGCGACGATGCGGGGATGTTCGCGGGCGCCCATCGCGGCGCGGGGATCGTTCTTCTGGACTTCATCGACGATCTGGGGCGTGGCGGACGGGGAAACGCTCGGCTCATAGCTCTGCTCGATCGCGCTCTGGCAACCGGCAAGCGTCAGCAGAGCGAGACCGGCCACGGACGCGCGCAGGGTGCCTGCAATGCCACGGGTCGACAGGTGTCCGCCGTTCCGCTCGTTCCGCTCTTTCACCGTCATGCCTCAGCCCATGTTCGCGTCCGGCGGCGTGCCGCACGCTGCTCTTGACGGCAGTTCCGGCAGAGCCGCCCTACATCCTTGGATACGTGCAATCGCTCCGTTTCCCAGAGCCCGATCTAGCCTATTCGGGGGCCTCGTGCCTACTGCATAATTCCGCAAAGCGGATCGGTTTTGCGGAAAAGAGGCGCCAGGCCGGTCCTGTCCCTCATCGGTGCCGGGGTCCGTCTGTCCCGTCCGTGCGGGTGCCACAGGCGGACGGTCAAATTGTGGCAGGTGTCCTCAGGAGGCTTGGGAACGGGCGCCGAGGAAGCGGACGACGGCCTCCGGTCCGGTCCGCTTCAGGAACGTTTCGGCCGCCTCGTTGAGGGCGACCTTGCCATCGTCGAGAAACAGAACGCGATCGGCGAGGCGGCGGACATCGTCCGCGTGGTGGGTGACGAGGAGGATTGTGCTCGCCTCCTTCTTCTGCAAGGCCGCAAGCAGATCGCCCATTTCGTGCCGCAGCGCGGGGTCGAGCGCCGCAAAGGGCTCGTCCAGCAGAAGAAGGGGGCGCCGGCGCACCAGCGCGCGGGCAAGGGCCACACGCTGGCGCTCGCCGCCCGACAGCGTCGGCGGAAGGCGTCGTTCAAATCCGGTCAGGCCGACATCGTCAAGGGCGCGTTCGATCCGTGCGCGATCGTCCGGGGTCAGCTTCAGCGAGGGGCTGATGCCGAGGCCGACATTGGTCGCGATATCGAGATGGGCGAAGAGATTGTGCTCCTGGAAGATGAAGGAGGCCGGGCGAAGCGCGGGAGGCACATCGGTCGCAGGCCTGCCGAAAATGCTGATCCGGCCCGCATCCGGCGTCTCGAAACCGGCGATCAGATTGAGCAGCGTCGATTTCCCGGAGCCGGAGGCGCCGGCGATCGCGGTGATCTTTCCGCTTTCGATCGCGGCATCGAAGAGGAGCGTTCGCGGGGCGGGATGCGCGGGGAAGCGGACCATGACCTGTTCGAGACGGACGGCGATCGGGGTCGGCTCGGCTGGTGGCGTTTGCGACGTCATGCGGCGCGCTCCCGGCTTTCGCCTGCGGTTCCAAGGATGGTGAGGACGACGCAGACGAGGCCGAGGAGAAGTGCGAGGCCGGCCGCATCCGTCGTGCGGTAGCTTCCCATGCGGCTGTAGAGCAGGAAGGGCAGCGTCACCATATCCTGCGATCCGAACAGGGCGACGGCGCCGAGGTCGCCGAGCGAGAGGGCGGCGGCAAACGACAGCGCCATCAAGAGGGGGCGGCGCAGGCCGGGTCCGTCGACGCGCCGGATGCGCGCCCAGCCGCGGATGCCGAGGCTCGTCGTCAGGCGCTCGGTGCGGGCGGCGTGCGTGGCCATCGCCGGGGCGAGCACGCGGGTCACGAAAGGCAGCGCCATCAGCGTGTTGATCAGGGTGATGACGGCAGGCGCGAAGTGGGCGACATCGCCGAACGGGCGCAGCAGCAGAAACCATCCCGCCCCGATGACGACGGGCGGCACGAGAAGGATCAGCGACGTGCCGGCGGCCACGCCGCCGGAAAAGACGTGCGCGAAGCGACCCGGCCGGCGCGGCGACAGCAGGATCTGGCGGGTGGTGAGCATGGCGGCGGCGAGCGTGACGGCAAGGCCCGCGGAGACGGCGGCGATGCCGAGGCTGGTGAGCACGGCCCGATGGACCTGCGGATCGGCTGCAAGCTTTGGCAGGTCGGAGGCAAGACCGGCGACGAGAACGGAGGCGAGCGGTGCGGCGACGAAGAGGGCAGCAAGCGCGACGATGACGGCATCGGTCAGGACCGACAGGGGCGACCCGCCATCGAAGCGGCGCACCGGCCGGCCGGTCGTCAGGGCCTCGGTGACCGGCGGGGTCAGCCAGCGCAGGACGAGAAGGAGAAGGGCGGTGACGGCGATCTGCAGGGCCGAAAGCGCGATGGCGCGCGGCGGATCGAAGTCGAACCGCAGGGCCTGATAGATCGCGACCTCCAGCGTGCTCGCGGCGGGCCCGCCGCCGAGCGTCAGCACCAGGGTAAAGCTTGTGGCGCACAGCATGAAGACGAGGCCGGCGATGCCCGGGAGGAGGCCGCGGATGACCGGCCACTCGATGAAGCGGAAGAGCTGGAGGCGGGACATTCCGAGATTGGCGGAGACCAGCCAGTATTCCCCGGGGATGCGCTCCAGCCCCGACAACAGCAGCCTGACCGCGAGCGGCATGTTGAAGAAGACATGCGCGACGAGGATGCCGGCAAGACCGTAGATCGCGACCGGACGGTCGAGATCGGCCAGGGCGAACAGGTCGTTGACGACGCCCTGTCGTCCCCAGATGCCGACGATGCCGAGGGCTGCGACCAGCGCCGGCAGGCCGAGCGGCAGCGCCATCAGCCGGACGATCCAGATACGGCCGGCAAAGGTCCGCCGCCGCGCCAGCGCCAGGGCGACGGGAACGGCAAAGGCCACCGACAGAAGCGTGGAGAGACCGGCCTGGACGAGCGTGAAGCGGGTGACGCGCCAGACATAGCGATCGAACAGGGCCGCATCGGCCATGCCGCTCGTCGCACCGGCGCCGGCGGGCGCGCCGTTGCCGGAGGCCGCGAGCGACAGAGCGAGGATGGCGGCACCGACGAACAGGGCGATGCCGGCAAGGCCCGCAACGCCCAGTCCGCGCGTCAGACGACGTTCGCGACCGATTCGATCGGCGCCCATAAAACCGGCGCGCATCAAAAGGTCAGTTCCGGCTCATGGCGGAGAGCCATTCGTCGATCCAGGCCTTGCGGTTTGCGGCGACCTCCTCCGAACTCATCAGGAAGGTCGTCTTCGGCTGGACCAGTTTGCCGAAGGCGTCCGGCAGGGGTTCGCCAGGCTTTGCCACGGGCATCATCCAGTTGGTGGTGGGCAGGATCGCCTGGGCCTGCGGACCGCTCAGAAATGCGAGAAAGGCCTTGGCGAGGTCGGGATCGCGCGCGGCTTTCGTCACGCCGGCCACCTCGATCTGGATGTAATGACCCTCGGCGAAATCGGCCGCCTGATAACGGTCGGTGTTTTCGGAAACCATGTGATAGGCCGGCGAGGTCGTGTAGGACAGCACCATCGGCGCTTCCCCCTTGGTGAACAGGCCGTAGGCTTCCGACCAGCCGGGCGTGACGGTGAGGATGCGGTCCTTGAGCGTCTTCCACGCCTCGGCGGACTGGTCGCCATAGACGGCTTTCACCCAGAGCAGCAGGCCGAGGCCCGGTGTGGAGGTGCGCGGATCCTCGATGATGATCTTGTCCTTGCCGCCGCCCTCGACCAGTTCCTTCATGCTTTTCGGCGGGGTCTTCAGCGTCTGCGTGTCGTAGACGAAGGCGAAGTGGCCGTAATCATAGGGCACGAAGCTGTCGTCCGAAAAACCGCCGGGCACGGTCAGCGCCGAGGTGTCGAGGCCATGCGGCGCGAAGAAGCCGGTAGCCTTGGCCTCGGTGACGAGATTGGTGTCGAGGCCGACGACGACATCCGCCTTGGAGGCGGGCCCTTCGAGCTTCAGCCGTGTCAGCAGTTCCACGCCATCGGCGACGCTGACATAAGCGAGCTTGCAGTCGCAGGTCTTCTCGAAGGCTTCCGCGATCTTCGGGCCGGGACCCCATTCGCTGGTAAAGCTCTCATAGGTATAGACGGTCAGCGTCTTCGGCTCGGCGGCTGCCGCGCCGGTGGACATCGTGCCGGCCGTGAAAAGCCCCGCCGTCAAAAACAAAGCCGTGGTGAAAAGCAGGGTTGTGGGCAAAAGTCTGGTGCTGCGCATGCGCGCCTCCTTCAAATACGGGTTTCAAGGGGAATAGCGCTTGCGAGCCGTCTAATCCCTCCGCCGGTGCAAACCGGATCAGGTTCCGCGGGTTGGCTTGTCAGCCTCTCAGCCCGTCTTCCCGAGACGAAGGATCGTCACGTTGGAAAGGCACCCCGTTAGAGCATCGAGAAATCTAGCGGCGGTCCTGCAGGTTGGCAAGATCGAAGCGTGCGGACTAGGGCATAGAAACGCCGGGCCGCCCGCATGTCTTTGGGCTTTTTGCGCCCTTTGACCTTTGCCTCGGCGGCGGCTTCGCGCTATGGCAGCGCCATGACCGCAACCGCATTCACCATCCTGCTCGGCGGGCCGCTGACGATGACCGACCGGCTGGCCGCACAGCTTGCCGGCACGCGCGTGATCGCCGCCGATGGCGGCATGCGGCATGCGGCGGACATCGGCCTGACGCCGGAGCTCTGGGTCGGCGATTTCGATTCGACGCCGGATGCCCTGATCGCGGCCTGGCAGCACGTTCCGCGCGAGCCCTATCCGCCCGCCAAGAACGAGACCGATGGCGAGATCGCCGTCGCGGCGGCGCGGATGCGCGGCGCGCGGCGGCTGCTTCTTGCCGGTGCGCTCGGCGGCGAGCGGAGCGACCATGCTTTCCAGCACCTGCTGCACGCTCTGCAGCTTGCCGAGACCGGGCTCGACGTGGTCCTGACCTCGGGCGAGGAGGAGGCGGTGCCGCTTCTTCCCGGCGAGACCGAAATCGACCTGCCGAAAGGCTGTCTGTTTTCCGTTCTGGGTCTCGATGCGCTGACCGATCTCTCCATTGCGGGCGCGCGTTATCCGCTGACCCGTTTCGCGGTGCCCTTCGGGTCGTCGCGCACCATTTCCAACGTGGCGGAAGGACCCGTGACGCTGACGCTCGGCACCGGTCGCGCGATGCTGCTCGCCCGCCCCCTCGACATGACAGGAGCCTGACCATGGCGCCGCCCATTCTGAAACTCGACGATATCGTTCTCACCTTCGGCGGCACGCCGCTGCTCAACGGGGCAGCGCTGCAGGTGGAACCGGGCGACCGGATCTGCCTCGTCGGCCGCAACGGCTCCGGCAAGTCGACGCTGCTGAAGATCGCGGCCGGCCTGATCGAGCCGCAATCGGGCGAGGTGTTCCGGCACCCGTCATCGACTGTGCGCTATCTGGAGCAGGCACCGGATTTCGGCGCCTATACGACGGTGCAGGCCTATGCCGAGGCCGGCCTCGGGCCGGGCGACGATCCCTACCGGGTGACCTATCTGCTCTCGCATCTGGGCTTGAGCGGCGAGGAGAACCCGAACGATCTCTCCGGCGGCGAGGCGCGGCGCGCGGCGCTCGCGCGGGTGCTGGCGCCCGAACCCGATATCCTGATGCTCGACGAGCCGACCAACCATCTCGACCTGCCGACCATCGAATGGCTGGAAGGCGAGCTGCAGAAGACCCGCAGCGCGCTCATCCTCATCTCGCACGACCGGCGCTTCCTCGAAAAGGTCTCGACCGCGACCGTCTGGCTCGATCGCGGCACGTCGCGGCGGCTCGACCGGGGGTTCGGCCATTTCGAGGCCTGGCGGGACCAGGTGCTGGAGCAGGAGGAGCTGGAACAGCACAAGCTCGGTAAGCAGATCGAGCGGGAAGAGCATTGGCTGCGCTATGGCGTGACCGCCCGGCGCAAGCGCAACATGCGCCGCCTCGGCGCGCTGCAGGATCTGCGCTCCAACTATCGCGGCCACAAGGGACCGCAGGGGGCGGTGCAGGCAAGCGTGTCCGACGCGCAGGAATCCGGCAAGCTGGTGATCGAGGCGGAGAAGATCACCAAGGCCTATGGCCCGCGCACCATCGTCGCGCCCTTCTCCATCCGGGTGCATCGCGGCGATTGCATCGGTCTCGTCGGCCCGAACGGCGCCGGCAAGACGACGCTCCTGAAGATGCTCACCGGCCAACTGAAGCCGGACGAGGGCAAGGTGAAGCTCGGCACCAATCTCGAGATCGCCACGCTCGACCAGAAGCGCGAGGACCTGAACCTCGAGGATACGCTCGCCAACTACCTGACCGATGGGCGCGGCGAGACGCTGCTGGTCAATGGCGAGCAGCGGCATGTGACCGGCTACATGAAGGAGTTTCTGTTCCAGCCCGAACAGGCGCGCACGCCGATCAAGAATCTCTCCGGCGGCGAGCGGGCGCGGCTGATGCTGGCGCGCATTCTCTCGCGCCCGACCAACCTTCTGATTCTCGACGAGCCGACGAACGACCTCGACATCGAGACGCTGGACCTGTTGCAGGAGATCGTCGCCAGCTTTGCCGGCACGGTGATCCTCGTCAGCCACGATCGCGACTTTCTCGACCGCACGGTCACCTCCACCATCGCGCCGGCCGACCCGGAAGCGCCGGACGGGCGCTGGATCGAATATGCCGGCGGCTATTCGGACATGATGGTGCAGCGCAAGGGCGTGGCCGACGAGCGCAAACGCGCCGAGAAAGCGGAGAAGGCCCGCCAGACCGGTGCCGCTTCGACCTCCGGTGCCGGAACCGGTGCTGGTGGCGCTGCGAAAACCGCCAAGGGCAAGCTGTCCTTCAAGCAGAAGTTCGCGCTCGAAAACCTGCCGAAGGAGATGGACAAGGCGCAGGGCGAGATCGCCAAGCGCGAGGCCGAGATGGCCGACCCGAAGCTCTTTGCCAAGAACCCGGCGCGCTTTGCCGCGCTCGCCGCGGAGCTCGAAAAGCTGCGCGCCTCGATCGAGACGATGGAAGGCGAGTGGCTGGAGCTGGAAATGCTGCGTGAGGAACTGGAAGGGTAGGGGGAGGCGCTGGTAGTTCCCTCATGGTCGTCCCCTTGGCCATGCTCCTCGGCCGTCCTTGATTCGCACCCGCATCGGGTCTATGACTTGCGCCGTGGTGATTTGGCCGGCCGGCTTGCAGCCACGTTAAACAAGTCGCTAAAGGGCCGTGGGACGATGTTTCGCCCGCTACCCTCCATTTCGGCCGGTGTCGTTACTCCGAGTGAAGCCGATGCCCATCAAGATACCCGATACGCTGCCCGCTTTCGAAACCCTCGTTTCCGAGGGCGTGCGGGTGATGACCGAAACGGCCGCCATCCGTCAGGATATCCGGCCGCTGCAGATCGGGCTTCTCAACCTCATGCCGAACAAGATCAAAACCGAAGTGCAGATGGCGCGCCTCGTCGGCGCCTCGCCGCTGCAGGTCGAGTTCACGCTGATCCGGCTCGGCAGCCACAAGGCGAAGAATACGTCGGAAGATCACCTGCTCGCCTTCTACGAGACGTTCGAGGATGTTCGCGAGCGGCATTTCGACGGGTTGATCATCACCGGCGCGCCGGTCGAGCTGTTGCCCTTCGAGGAGGTCACCTACTGGGAGGAGATGCAGCAGGTCTTCGACTGGACGCACACCCACATCCACTCGACGCTCAACATCTGTTGGGGCGCGATGGCGGCGATCTACCATTTCCATGGCGTGCCCAAGCATCCGCTGCGGGAAAAGGCTTTCGGCGTCTATCGTCACCACAATCTCAACCCGTCTTCCGTCTATCTCAGCGGCTTCTCCGACGATTTCCAGATCCCCGTGTCCCGCTGGACCGAGGTCCGGCGCGCGGATATCGAGACGGTGCCGGGGCTGGAGATCCTGATGGAATCCGACGAGATGGGCGTCTGCTTCGTCCATGAGAAGGCGGGCAACCGTCTCTATGTGTTCAACCATGTGGAATATGATTCGACGTCTCTCGCCGACGAGTATTTCCGCGACGTGAATGCCGGCGTGCCGATCAAGATGCCACACGACTATTTTCCCCACAACGATCCGGAACTGCCGCCGCAGAACCGCTGGCGCAGCCACGCCCATCTTTTGTTCGGCAACTGGATCAACGATATCTACCAGACGACGCCCTATGAGCTGAAAGAGATCGGCAAGGGCCGCTGAGGCTGTAGCAAGCGCGCCAGACAGGGCGCGTCCGTGACGATCCGCGCAGGACGCGGGGAGACAATGCGGTCGGCGGCGCCCCCTGGTGCTGCGACCGGACAAAAGCGAGGAACGCGATTTGACCAGCACTGCAATGGAGATCTTCGGCCATCTGAAGACGGGTGAGCCCGTGCACCGCGTGACGATCCGCGGCGGCGGTCTGACGGCCCATGTCCTCTCCTGGGGCGCCGTCATCCAGGACCTGCGGCTGGAGGGGCATGCGCCGCCGCTGGTGCTGGGCTTCGAAGCGTTCGAGGATTATCCGGCCCACTCCTCCTATTTCGGGGCGACGCCCGGCCGCTCCTCCAACCGCATCGATGACGGCCGCTTTTCGATCGACGGCGAGGATTTCCAGCTCGAACTCAACGAGAAGGGCGTGACTCATCTTCATGGCGGCAGCGACGGCATCGCCAAGCGCCTCTGGACAATCTTCGACGTGACCGAGGATTCCGTTTCGCTGAAGATCACCGATCCCGCCGGCCGCGCCGGCTATCCGGGAACCTGCGAGATCGCCGCGACCTACCGGCTCTCCGGCCAGGGTTGCCTCAGCGTCACCTACACGGCGACGACCGACGCGCCGACGATCGCCAATCTCTGCCAGCATACCTATTTCAACCTCGATGGGCGCCCCGATACGCTCGGCCACGACATCATGATCGCCGCCGATCACTATCTGCCGACCGACGAGAAGCAGATCCCGACGGGCGAGATCGCGTCTGTCGAGGGTACGGCATTCGATCTGCGCGAGATGACCTCCATGCGCCGGCAGACGGAGGGCGAGAAGGTGCTCTACGACCATAATTTCTGCCTGTCGGGCGACCGGGGTCCGAAGCGCTCTGCCGTGCTGGCGCGCAGCATCGATTCGGGCGTTTCGCTGGAAGTCCGCACGACGGAGCCCGGCGTGCAGTTCTATTCCGGCTTCAAGCTGCACACGCCCGTGCCCGGCCTCGAAGGCCGGACCTACGGCCCGTTTGCAGGCTTTTGTCTGGAAACCCAGATCTGGCCCGACGCCGTCAACCATGACGGCTTTCCGAACGCCATCCTGCGCCCCGGCGAAACGCTGCGCCAGGAAACGGATTACATCTTCTCGAAGAGCTGATGATCTGTCGGCAGGCGCTCAGTTCGAGCGCCTGCCGACAGCGGCATGATGCCGATCGTCCCAGGAACTGAGCCGGCTTTTGGGGCGATCGTGCTTTAGGGAGATCGTGCGGGGGTTATCGTGCGGGGGGTGATCGCTCGGAATGGGGACATGCCGGGCTGCGGCTCGAGCGCATCGGCACAGGCTCGGATTCACAGGCCGGCATCGACGGCACGAAACCGTTAATAAAAAGTTGACAGCCGTCAACTTTGTAGAGTGTGTTTACCTGTGAAGAAAATGGAGCGGGTGAAGCGATTCGAACGCTCGACCCCAACCTTGGCAAGGTTGTGCTCTACCCCTGAGCTACACCCGCTCATCAACCAAGGTCCGGGGGTAGTCGGTGGACCGTGGCGTCGCCGTTTTCGTTGGCGACGGGCGCTATATCGCTCAGCCGATTTGGAAATGCAACAGGGAAATGACGATGGGGGAAGAAAATTTCCGGAATTTCTCTCAAGCGATTGATGATGCTCGGTTTTTCGCGGGGGCGTTTCGCCGGACGCATGCCCCGGGTGCTCTGGCGACCCCGGCGCATGGCACGCGTCGCGCTTTGGGAATGGTATCCGTCGCCTCTGCGATTGCGCTGCGGTCTGCCGCTTCGTAAGCACGTGAGGCGCAGGCACAGGAGCTGGACATGACCGACACGCAGCCGAAGACGGCAGAAGACCTTTTCCGCTTTCTCGACGATCTCGGGATCGCTCACCAGACGAAGCGGCATGCGCCGGTGTTCACCGTCGCCGAATCGGTGTCGCTGCGGGACGAAATCCCCGGCGGGCACACGAAGAACCTGTTCGTGAAAGACAAGAAGGACAATTACTTCCTTCTGACCGTCGAGGAGCATGCGACCGTCGACCTGAAGACCGTGCACACGCTGATCGGCGCGGCGAGCAAGGTCTCCTTCGGCAAGCCGGAAAAGCTGATGGAGTATCTCGGCGTCATCCCCGGTGCCGTGACGGCGCTCGGCGTCATCAATGACCATCGCCACGCCGTGACGCTGGTGCTGGATGCCGACCTGATGCGCGAGGAGATCGTCAACTGTCATCCCCTGACCAACGACGCGACGACATCGCTGTCATCGAAGGATCTGATCCGCTTCGCCGAGGCGACGGGGCACGTGCCGCTTGTCTTGAAAGTCACGGCCTGACATACGATCTTTGAGGGCGATTGCCGGACGACACCCGGCGAAGACGAGGATCGGGGCTGCGCATGGTCCCCACAAGGAGCATTCGATGAGCGGCAACAATCCCTATTCCGGTTCCTATGGCAGCCAGATGAGCGCAACGGCCACCTATGGCGGCGCGCCGGCAGGCGCCTCTCCGGCGCCGATGTCGTCGCCCCTGCCGTCGTCGGCCTCTGCGAGCGCACCTGCTGGCGGTGGCGGTGCCCTGATCTCCGACACGACGACGGCCACCTTTGCCCGCGACGTGCTGGAGGCCTCGCGCGGTCTCCCGGTCCTGGTCGATTTCTGGGCGCCGTGGTGCGGCCCGTGCAAACAGCTGACGCCGATCATCGAGAAGGTGGTGACGGAGGCCGGCGGGCGGGTGAAGCTCGTCAAGATGAACATCGACGATCACCCCTCGATCGCGGGGCAGCTCGGCATCCAGTCCATTCCGGCCGTGGTCGCCTTCATCGATGGACGTCCGGCCGACGGCTTCATGGGGGCGGTTCCCGAAAGCCAGATCCGGGCCTTCATCGAGAAGATCGCGGGTCCCATGGTCGACGACCAGGCGGCCGAAATCGAGGGCGCACTTGCCGAGGCACGGCAGCTCCTGGAGGCGGGCGGCCTGCAGAATGCCGGCGGCATCTTCGCCTCGGTGCTTCAGGTGGAGCCGGACAATCTGCCCGCCCGCGCCGGGCTTGCCGAGGTGATGATCGCCTCGGATGCGCTCGATCAGGCGCGCGAGTTCCTGTCCGAGCTTTCCGACGAGCAGAAG
This sequence comes from Rhizobium sp. PP-F2F-G48, assembly GCF_004342335.1. Lineage (NCBI taxonomy): Bacteria > Pseudomonadati > Pseudomonadota > Alphaproteobacteria > Hyphomicrobiales > Rhizobiaceae > Rhizobium > Rhizobium sp. PP-F2F-G48. The sequence goes on from NZ_SLVH01000004.1 coordinate 308,445, forward strand.
GCGGACCCGAAGGTCTCGGCCCTGCTCAAGCGGCTCGACCAGATCGACGAAGCGCGCAAGCTCGGCGATCCCAAAGCACTGGAAGCCGCGCTTCTCGCCGATCCCGACGATCACGCCGCCCGGCTGAATCTTGCCAAGATCCGCAATGTGGAGGGCGACCGCCAGGCTGCGGCCGATCACCTGCTGACGATCATGCGGCGCGACCGCAGCTTCGACGACGACGGGGCCCGCCGGGCGCTGGTCGCCTTCTTCGAGGTGTGGGGCCCGGCCGATCCGGCGACGCTGTCGGCGCGCCGCAAGATGTCGGCCATCCTGTTCTCGTGAACTTTTGCGGGCCGGAGCCGTTTCCCCCGGTTCGACAGTCGACATCCCGGCAGGCGTTTCCCGCTTGAGATTTCCAGCAAGCGCACCATGTGACCCTTAATGCGAGGCGGACGGGCCGATGATCGACCCGTTGCCCCAGATATGGCGGAGTTTGCCTGAGATGCAGGTCGGAAATGCACGTTATCTGAAGCCGAAGGATATTCCGGACGTCATTCCGGTGTTTCCGCTGACCGGCGTTCTGTTGCTGCCGGGCTCGCAGTTGCCGCTGAATATTTTCGAGCCGCGCTATCTCGCCATGTTCGACGACGCGCTCTGCGGCAATCGCCTGATCGGCATGGTGCAGCCGTCGCTCACCGATCATAGCGAGGACAGCCAGGCACTCTGCCAGGTCGGCTGCGTCGGCCGGATCACCTCGTTCGCCGAGATGGAGGATGGACGCTACATCACCTCGCTGACCGGCATCTGCCGTTTTCGCCTGTTCGACGAGGTGCATGCGGTCAAGGGTTACCGCAATTTCAAGATCACGCCGTTTGCAGGCGACCTCTCGGAATCCGAGGACGAGGGGCAGGTGGATCGCGAGGCGCTGCTTGCCGCCTTCAAGGCCTATCTCGATACCAACAAGCTCGAAGCCGACTGGGAGAGCGTCGAGCGCGCCGGTAACACGACCCTGGTCAATTCCATGGCGATGATGCTGCCCTACGGGCCGGCCGAGAAGCAGGCGCTGCTGGAGGCGCCGGACCTCAAGACCCGCGCCGATACGCTGATCGCAATCACCGAGATCGTTCTCGCCAAGACGTTCGGCGACATCGAAACCATGCTGCAATAGGCATTGCGATGGACGAGAGAACCCGCCGCGTCGATCCGAAGCTGCTCGAGCTTCTCGTCTGTCCCCTGACCAAGGGGCGGCTCAGCTATCACGCGGCGGAAAACGAGCTCGTGTCGGAAAAGGCAAGGCTCGCCTATCCGATCCGCGACGGCATTCCCATCATGCTGATTTCCGAAGCGCGCAAGATCGAGACGGACGGTGCCGGCCGGGTGCTGCCGCGCGCGACCGAGCAGCCCTAATGTTCATCGTCATCCCTGAAGCGCGTCGGCCTGAAGCGCGTCGGATTGTCTCCGATTCGTAGTCCGCGCTTCGGGCGTGCGTGCGGACATAGTCTTCAGATCGGCTGGCCGGACAGGAGTTTCGGATCGCTGCCGGCGGCCGCACCTGCCTGCCGGATGAAGAAGGACTTGAGCGGGGTCAACCGATCGACCAGGCCGAGGCCGACATCGCGCAGCAGGCGCACCGGCGGGATATCGTTGGAAAACAGCCGGTTCAGCACATCCGTCGTCACGCCCATGCGAACCGTGTCGAAGCGGCGCCAGGTCTGGTACCGCTCCAGCACCGCGAGCGAACCGATGTCGAGGCCGAGGCGGTCGGCATCGACGATGGTTTCCGCCAGAGCGGCCACATCCTTGAAGCCGAGATTGAGGCCCTGCCCGGAGATGGGGTGGATGCCGTGGGCGGAATCGCCGGCCAGCGCGAAGCGGTTGGCGACGAATTCGCGGGCGATCGTCAGGCCGAGCGGGAAAGCGCGGCGGCCGCCGACCACCTTCAGGGCGCCGAGCTTGTAACCGAAGCGGCGTTCGAGTTCGGCCTCGAAGACGAGATCGTCGCTCTCGATCAGGCGGTTGGCATCGTCCGTCCGCTCGGTCCAGACCAGCGACGAGCGGTTGCCTTTGAGCGGCAGCGTGGCAAACGGACCTGCCGGCAAGAAGTGCTCTTCGGCTGTCCCCTCATGGGAACGCTCGTGCTCCACCGTGGTGACGATGCCGGACTGGCCGTAGTCGAAGTTCACCGTCTTGATGCCCGCGGCATCGCGAAGCTTCGAGCGCACACCGTCGCAGGCGACGAGCAGGCGGGCCTCGATCTCGCCGCCATCGGCCAGTTTCAACCGGACGGCGTGATCGTCCGCCGTAAAGCCGCTGGCGGTCGTCGATGGCCGGATCTCGATGCCGAGGCTCGCTGCCGTGTCCCGTAGGGCGCCGACGAGCGCGACGTTCGGAACCATGTGCGCGAAAGGACGCTCCGCATCCCCATTGCCCTCGAACGTGAGGAAGACGGGGCGGACGGGATCGGATGTCTTGGAATCCGTGATGACCATGCGGCGGATCGGCTCGGCCTCCGGAGCGATCGTCTGCCAGACGCCCATGACGTCGAGCATGGAGGATGCGGCCGCGGCGATGGCCGAGGCGCGCTCGTCGCCGCGCCAGGCGCCGTCCGGCGCGCCGTCGATCAGCGTCACCTGGAGATGCGGCGCCGCCGTCTTGACCGCGACCGCCAGCGAGAGCCCGACATAACCGCCGCCTGCCACCAATAGATCGATCATCCGTCCCGTCCTTCGCTCTTGTCCTTTTGCGCTATATAGATCATCGACGTCTTGCTTCCTACCGCCGGAGACCGCGCAATGTCCAAAGATGCCCTCCTCGACGCCGCCGGGTCCGCCAGCGCGATGGACGTTCTCCTGCAGACGCTGGACCTGGAAACGCTGGAGGAAAATCTCTTCCGCGGGATTTCGCCGCAGGTCGGCTGGCAGCGCGTGTTCGGCGGGCAGGTGATCGGGCAAGCACTGGTCGCCGCGCAGCGCACGGTGAAGGCGGATCGCTTCGTGCATTCGCTCCACGCCTATTTCATGCGGCCGGGCGACCCGGCCGTGCCCATCATCTACGAGGTCGATCGCATCCGCGACGGGGGCAGTTTCACCACGCGCCGCGTGGTGGCGATCCAGCATGGTGCGGCCATCTTCGCTTTGTCGGCTTCCTTCCAGGTTGAGGAGGAGGGGCTGGAGCATCAGGTGGCGCCGCCCAAGGTGCCGCAGCCCGAAGAGCTGATGGGGGAGGCCGAGATGAAAGCGATGTTCCTGGCGAACGCGCCCGAGGCGATCCGCCGTTACTGGGAACGGCCGCGGCCGATCGAAATCCGGCCCGTCTCCTTGAAGCACTACGTTTCGCGCGAACCGCAGGAGCCGGTGCAGCATGTCTGGGTCAAGGCGACGGGCCCGGTGCCGGACGACCGGCCGCTGCAGGCCGCGGTTCTCGCCTATCTCTCCGACATGACGCTGCTCGACACATCGCTGCGCGCGCACGGAACCTCGATCTTCGATCGCGATCTGCAGGTGGCGAGCCTCGATCATGCCATGTGGTTTCACCGCCCGTGCGCGCTCGACGACTGGCTGCTCTATACGCAGGACAGCCCGAGCACGGGCGGCGCCCGCGGCATGAACCGCGGCAGCCTCTACGATCGTTCCGGAAACCTGATCGCCTCGGTCGCTCAGGAAGGACTGATTCGGAAAAAGGCAAATGACTAAATTGTCAGCAAACTTTTAAATTTGCATATTTTTTAGCCTGAAAATCTGGCGAATATTTAGCGTTTCCCTGGCGGCCCACCGGGGAATGCGGTGATTTCGTGTCTTTTCCATTATTTTCCGGCCACGTCCCGAACTGGCACGCGCCTTGAATAGAACTTGGCGGTCGTTGGGGAAACAAGGCTCATCGGCATGCACAGACGGCACGTGAGCCGCAGATGAACAAGGATGGGAAACCAGATGAAAATTGTGATGGCCATTATCAAGCCGTTCAAGCTCGATGAGGTTCGTGAAGCGCTCACCGCCGTCGGAATCCAGGGCCTGACCGTGACCGAAGTGAAGGGCTACGGCCGCCAGAAGGGGCATACCGAAATCTACCGCGGCACCGAATACGCCGTCAGCTTCCTGCCGAAGCTGAAGATCGAAATCGCCGTCGCCTCCGAGATCGTCGACAAGGCGGTCGAGGCGATCGCATCGTCCGCCAAGACCGGCCAGATCGGCGACGGCAAGATCTTCGTCTACTCCATTGACCATGCGGTGCGCATTCGTACCGGCGAAACCGATTCAGAAGCGCTGTAAGCAACGGCTGTTAGAGGGAGCTTTCTTCACATGACATCTCACACATTCTCGACAACCCTCGGGCGCCTCGGCGCCGCAACGGCCGCCTTCCTGGCGCCGGTTGTCGCCTACGCCCAGGATACCGCAGCTCCGGCCGTTGCCGAAGCGGCTGCCGCTGCCGCACCGGTCATGACCGTCGACAAGGGCGACACGACCTGGATGCTTGTGTCCACCATCCTCGTGCTTCTGATGACGGTGCCGGGTCTCGCATTGTTCTACGGCGGCCTGATGCGCACCAAGAACATGCTGTCGGTCCTGATGCAGGTGCTGATGGTTGCCGCCGTCGCCATGATCGTTTGGGTCACCTATGGCTACTCGCTCGCCTTCACCGATGGCGGTTCGCTGAACAGCTTCATCGGCGGCTTCTCCAAGATGTTCCTGTCGGGCGTCGACGTGACGACGCTGTCGGAAAGCTTCTCCAAGGGCGTCGCCATTCCGGAACTCGTCTTCGTCTGCTTTCAGATGACGTTCGCGGCCATCACGCCCGCCCTGATCGTCGGCGCTTTTGCAGAACGCATCAAGTTCTCGGCCGTCATCCTCTTCACTATCCTGTGGCTCACCTTCGTCTACTTCCCGATGGCCCACATGGTCTGGTTCTGGGGCGGCCCGAGCGCCTATGACGGCCCGACCGGCCTCATCTTCGGCTTCGGCGCGATCGATTTCGCCGGCGGCACCGTGGTTCACATCAATGCCGGCATCGCGGGCCTCGTCGGCGCGCTCATGGTCGGCAAGCGCACCGGCTTCGGCAAGGACATGATGGCGCCGCACTCGATGACCATGACCATGATCGGCGCCTCGCTGCTCTGGGTCGGCTGGTTCGGCTTCAATGCCGGCTCCAACCTCGAAGCCAATGCCTATGCCGTCCTCGCCATGATCAACACCTTCGTTGCCACGGCGGCCGCGATCATCTCCTGGTCGATCCTGGAAACCTTCACCCGCGGCAAGGCCTCCATGCTCGGTGCCGCCTCGGGCGCCGTTGCCGGCCTCGTGGTCATCACGCCTGCCGCCGGCTTCGTCGGCCCGATGGGCGCGATCGTCATGGGTCTCATCGTCTCGCCGCTCTGCTACTTCTTCGTCTCCACGGTGAAGAACAAGTTCGGCTATGACGACACGGCAGACGTGTTCGGCGTCCATTGCGTCGGCGGTATCGTCGGCGCGCTGCTCACCGGCGTGTTCGTCAGCCCGGCCCTCGGCGGCGCCGGCATCGTCGATTACTCGACGGCCGACTTCGCAGCCTCCTATGCCGGCACGGCAACGCAGGTCCTGGCACAGCTGAAGGGCGTCCTCGTGACGATCCTGTGGTCGGGCATCGGCTCGGCGATCATCTTCAAGATCGTCGACGTCGTCGTCGGCCTGCGCGTGCCGGTGGAAGCCGAACGCGAAGGTCTCGACCTCGCAAGCCATGGCGAAGCGGCTTACCACTCGTAAGTGTCTTCGGGAGACCGACCGAAATCCGGTCTCCCGCCCATCCTCATCGATGTGTCTTCGAACCCGGCAGTCCTCTGCCGGGTTTTTCGTTTGCCGGCAGCCTCCCGGCCGCCTCACCGTTTCAGCCGTGCGCCTCTGCCAGGTTGCTGATTCCCATAGGGAACGTCGACGTGCCGATTGACTTGGTGCCGAAATCTTCTCAAGTTTCGGCTTTGCTGAATGAGGACATCATGGCTACTGCGATCCGCCTGCAAAACCCCGAGACCGGCATCACGAAGATCGGCTATTACGGTTTCAGCTGGACCAGCCTGTTCTTCGGCGGCATTCCGGCTCTGCTGCGGGGTGATGTCGGCATCGGTCTCGGGATGATTGCCGTCGGCATGATCGCCGCCTTTATCGGCGTCGGCCTCGGCTGGTTCATCGTCGGCATCATCTGGGCGTTCATCTACAACAAGATCCATACGACGCGGCTCGTGGAGGCCGGCTACAAGCTGGCGGACACGCCCGAGCGGGTGCGCGAAGCGCAGGCGGCGCTCGGCATCGGCGATCAGGCCGTTCTGTAGCGCGAGGCCCCCGGGATCCCCATCGATTTCTCTCGGTTTATGCCCTCTGAACGGGCATGGTTAATGGAGCTTTAACCTCCTCTGCCTACCCTGTGGGCTGGGGCGCAGTGCGCTTCGGACGATCAGGGCGCCTCGGCGTACAGGACAGGCAGATTTCCATGGCTAGAAGCAATCAGGCGGCATTCGAAACCCGTTCCGACAGGTTCGTGCTGTCGGCCTTCGTGTGGCGCCAGTCGGTGGCGCTTGCCGGTTATGCGCTCTTCGGGCTGCTGATGGCAGCCGTTGCGGCGCTCTCGACCTGGAATGTCGCCGATCCCAGCTTTTCCTATGCCACGTCCAATCCGCCGACCAACATTCTGGGCACCGGCGGCGCAGCCTTTGCCGACGCGATGATGCAGTTCTTCGGGATCGGCAGCGTCGTGGCGCTGCTGCCCGTTCTGGCCTGGGCACTGGTTCTCATCGGCAACAAGCCGTTCGACAAGGTGATCAAGCGTGCCGCATGCTGGTTCATCGGCTCGGTTTTGGCTGCAGCGGCGCTCTCCTGCGTGCCCGCGCCGGTGACCTGGCCCCTGCCGAACGGACTTGGCGGCGTGTTCGGAGACATGATCCTGCGCCTGCCCGCCCTGATCACCGGGGAATATCCGACAGGTACCTTCGCCACGGTGCTCGGTTCGATCATCGCCATCCCCGCGACCGTCTTTCTCGTCTACGCCGCCGGTCTTTTCGGCGTGGCCGATCCGGACGAGGAGGAGGCGCCCGTGGTGACGCCAAGCAAGGCGAAGACCGTTCGCGAGGAAATCGAAGACGACGAGGCGGAGGGCGGCTTCGTCCTGTTCCTGGCCGGTGCCTTCACGCATATGCGCTACACGACGCAAGCCCGCTTCCGCCGCCTCTTCGGTCTTGCCCGCCGCAAGCCCGCGCCGGAGCGCGATTTCGACGAGCCCTATGATTTCAACGATGACGAATTCGGGACGCTGAACGAGCCGGTGCGGCGCAAGTCCGCCGTCCGGGTCGAGCCGTCGCTCGATGGTCCCGCGGCCCCGCGCCGCGCCGCGGCTGCGGTCGATCCCGGCTTCGACACGGATTTTGCCGACGAGGACGGTGCCGACGGTGCCGACGATGTACTGCCGTCCGGGCTGCTGTCCGGCGACGACGACGTCTCCTCCGCTCCGGCAGCCCGTCGCGCGCCGGTCTCCGGACGGGTGGTTGCGGCGCAGCCGCGGCCGCGTGCACCCGAGCCCGCCTATGAGCGGCACGGCAATGGCCATGGTGGCAATGGCACCTTCACGCTGCCGCCGCTCGAATTCCTGACCGAACCGAAGAACGTGGTGCGCGATGCGACGCTTTCGGCCGACGCGCTGGAGCAGAATGCGCGCATGCTCGAAGGCGTGCTCGAGGACTTCGGCGTCAAGGGCGAGATCATCCATGTCCGTCCCGGTCCCGTCGTCACGCTCTACGAACTGGAGCCGGCCCCCGGCATCAAGTCCTCGCGCGTCATCGGGCTTGCCGACGATATCGCCCGCTCGATGAGCGCGATCGCCGCCCGTGTCGCGGTCGTGCCCGGCCGCAATGCCATCGGCATCGAGCTGCCGAACCAGCGCCGCGAGACGGTCTACCTGCGCGAACTCATCGGCTCCAGAGACTTCGAAGGCAGCAAGGCGAAGCTCGCCATGGCGCTGGGCAAGACGATCGGCGGCGAACCCGTCATCACGGATATCGCCAAGATGCCGCATCTGCTGGTGGCCGGCACCACCGGTTCGGGCAAGTCGGTCGCGATCAACACGATGATCCTGTCGATCCTCTACCGCATGACGCCGGAACAGTGCCGGCTGATCATGATCGACCCGAAGATGCTCGAACTCTCCGTCTATGACGGCATCCCGCACCTGCTCTCGCCGGTCGTCACCGATCCGAAGAAGGCTGTCGTGGCGCTGAAATGGACCGTGCGGGAGATGGAAGAGCGCTACAAGAAAATGTCGAAGATCGGCGTGCGCAACATCGACGGCTTCAATTCGCGCGTCGAGCAGGCGCTGGAAAAGGGCGAGGCGATCAGCCGCACGGTGCAGACAGGCTTCGACCGCCAGACCGGCGAGGCGACCTACGAGACCGAAGAGTTCGATCTGCAGCCGATGCCCTACATCGTCGTGATCATCGACGAAATGGCCGACCTGATGATGGTCGCCGGCAAGGACATCGAAGGCGCCGTGCAGCGGCTTGCGCAGATGGCCCGTGCCGCCGGCATCCATGTTATCATGGCGACGCAGCGTCCATCGGTCGACGTCATCACCGGCACGATCAAGGCGAACTTCCCGACCCGCATTTCCTTCCAGGTCACGTCGAAGATCGACAGCCGCACCATTCTGGGCGAGCAGGGGGCCGAACAGCTCCTCGGCCAGGGTGACATGCTCTATATGGCCGGCGGCGGACGCATCCAGCGCGTCCACGGGCCGTTCGTCTCGGACAACGAGGTCGAGCAGATCGTCTCCTATCTGAAGACGCAAGGCGCACCGGACTATCTCGACGCGATCACCGAAGACGACGGCGAGGACGACGAGGGCGGCAATGGCGGCGGTCCGGCCGGCACCGGCAACCTGTCGGAGTCCGACGATCCCTACGACCAGGCCGTGGCTGTCGTCCTCCGGGACGGCAAGGCCTCGACTTCCTATGTCCAGCGCCGGCTCGGCATCGGGTACAACCGGGCGGCCTCGCTGATCGAGCGTATGGAAAAGGAAGGCATCATCGGCGCTGCCAATCACGCGGGAAAGCGCGAGATTCTGGTGCCGACGGAAGACGAGATCTGACGACGCCGATCGTCTTGCGCTCGGGGCGTTCTCTCTCGCGCTAACTCTCGGTCCATCAAGTCCTCGCCGGTCATGTCTTCGCCGGCCAGGTCTTGAAGGTGCCGCACTTGCGCGCCACATCTCGGCTATATCGAACAGGAGTTTTCCATGACAGAGACACGAACGACCGACAGGACGGGACAGGCGGATCGGTCGCTCCTGTCGCGGCGCAGCTTCGTGGCAGGCGTGGCGGTCTTCGGCGCGCTGGCGACACTAGGCATTCCGCTCGATCCCGCCGCCGCCCAATCTACGGGCGTCGCACAGAAGATCGCTGATCACTTCGCATCGGTGAAGACGATGACCGGCGAGTTCGTCCAGTTCGGCCCGCGCGGCGAGCAGACGGGCGGAAAGTTTTTCATCAGCCGTCCGGGGCGCATCCGCTTCAACTACGAGGCGCCATCGCCGATGCGCGTGATTGCCGATGGTAAATCGGTGGTGATCGGCAACCAGAAGCTCAAGACCTGGGATCTCTACCCCCTGTCGAAGACGCCGCTGAACCTGCTTCTGTCCAATTCCATCGATCTCTCCGGCAAGACCGTGCGCGACGTGAAGGAAGAGACGGACCTGATCACCATCGTGCTCGGCGACCGATCGATCTTCGGCGACAGCACCATCACCATGATGTTCGATCCGAAAACCTACGACCTTCGCCAGTGGACGATCACCGATCCGCAGAAGAAGGACACGTCCGTGATGATCTTCAACGTGAAGACCGGCATGCCGATGGACGACGCCGTTTTCCGGATCCCTTACGACGAGATCCGCAAGTAGGCCTCATGCGCAAGAGGCTCGCCCGCGCTTGTCCTGCGTCCGTAAACTTGCTTAAAGGTCCCCAGCGGGACCTTTTTGCATTCCGGAAGGCACATCATGACATTGTCGATCGCAACCTGGAACATCAACTCCGTGCGCCTGCGCATGCCGCTGGTGTCGGATTTCCTCGTGCGGTTTCAGCCTGACATCCTCTGCCTGCAGGAGACCAAGTGCCCGAACGAGCTGTTCCCGGTAAAGGCCTTCGAGGCGCTTGGCTACGGGCACATGGCGATGCACGGGCAGAAGGGCTATCACGGCGTCGCCACGCTTTCGCGCCTGCCGCTGACGGAGCTCGTGGACCGGCGGGACTATTGCGGCGTCGGCGATGCCCGGCATCTCTCGGTGGTCTTTTCGCACGGGTCCAAGCGCATCCGGCTGCACAATTTCTATGTGCCGGCGGGGGGCGACGAGCCGGACCGGACGATCAACAAGAAGTTCGGCCACAAGCTCGATTTCCTCGAGGAGATGAAGCTGCTGCATGCGGAGGCGGATGCCGGCGTGTCCTCCATCCTCGTCGGCGACCTCAACGTCGCGCCGCTCGAACACGACGTCTGGTCGCACAAGCAGCTTTTGAAGATCGTCAGCCACACACCGGTGGAAACCGAAGGCCTGACATCGATCATGACAGGCGGCGCCTGGGTCGATCTGATGCGCCAGCACACGCCGTCGCCGGAAAAGCTCTACACCTGGTGGAGCTACCGCGCCAAGGACTGGGAGGCGGCCGACCGCGGACGACGCCTCGACCATATCTGGTCGTCCGCCGATCTCGCCACCCATCTCCGGCAGGTCGAGATCATCAAGGAAGCGCGCGGATGGGAGCGCCCCTCCGACCATGTGCCGGTGATCGCGACCTTCGACCTTTGAAGGCTTTTCAGAGGAAGCGCGGGGCGAGCTTGCCGACGCGGTTGATCATCGCGTTGAGATTGTCGCGGATGCGCTTGTCCACGAGGGCGGCGACGTCGGGATACTCTTCCAGCATGCGGTGGAAGAGGGGGCGGGTGATGCGGATCACCTCGGTCTCGACTTCGGCGGTCGCCGTGAACTTGCGTTCCACGAGCGATATCATGGCGAGTTCGGACAGGAGCGTGCCACGGCCGACCGCGGCCATCGTCTCGGTGCCGCCGCTCGGCGTCGTGCGCGTCAACGCAAGGCGTCCGGCGGCAACCGCATAGGCGCAATCGGCTGGCGCACCCTCGCGAAACAGCTGCTGGCCGCGCACCAGCCGTCGGCGTTCCGCGCCGAAGGCGACGAGACGGAGCTTGTCGTCATCGATGTCCGCAAAGAGCGGCACGATCGAGAGAAGGGCGATATCGTCGTTCAGCGCCAAGGGGCTCTCCGATCCATTGCCGTCCGGACCTGGACAGCCGACCGTCAGCCTCTGTTACGGGACGATCTTGTAGCCGCCATTTTCTGTCACCAAAATCTCGGCATTGGAAGGGTCGCGCTCGATTTTCTGGCGCAGACGATAGACGTGGGTTTCCAGCGTGTGGGTGGTGACGCCGGAATTGTAGCCCCAGACTTCCTCCAGCAGCACGTCGCGGGTCACGACTTTCTGGTCGGCGCGATAGAGGTAGCGGATGATCGCCGCCTCCTTTTCCGTGAGGCGGATCTTCTGCCCGTTTTCGAGCGTCAGCAGCTTCTGGCTGGGCTTGAAGGTATAGGGGCCAACGGTGAAGGTGGCATCCTCGCTCTGCTCGTGCTGGCGCAGCTGGGCGCGAATGCGGGCCAGCAGGACGGCGAAGCGGAAGGGCTTGGTGACATAGTCATTGGCGCCGGCTTCGAGCCCGAGGATCGTGTCGGAATCCGTGTCATGGCCGGTGAGCATGATGATCGGCGCCTTGAAGCCGCCTTTTCGCAGGAGCTTGACCGCCTCGCGGCCGTCCATGTCCGGCAGGCCGACATCCATGATCAGCAGCGACACCGTGCCGGTGCGGGCCGTCTGCACGCCCTTGCTGGCTGTCGCCTCCTGAAGGATCACGAATTCCTCGTAGAGCGAGAGCTGCTCGACCAGCGTCTGGCGCAACACGTCATCATCGTCGACGAGCAAAATGGTACGGGATGACATCGGTGTTCTCTCCTGAGGCGTCTGGCGTAAATTAGCTCTCGCGGCGGACTTGGCAAGCGCTGGACCGGTCGCGGCAGCACAAGAGCCATCGTGCTCGCCGGCCTTGCCGCAATCGGGGACGGCCACCGCCGGAGACGGGCGATCTCGGCGTGTCCTCTCCATGAGAGCTGTTTCGCGAAAACGCATATCCCTCACGGATATTGCGCGCTTTCGCTGACGAAGCCTAGCTAACATGGCATGATGGGGCTGCACCATCACGACCCACGCACTTTCCTGTGAGCCCTCATGCGCAAGATCCCGGCAAAGCCCCGTTCCTCCCCCGGCACGATCATCGTGCGGGCAGCGCCGGGAAGTCGCACCCGGGCGCTGGTGTCCTTTGCCGGGCGAACGGAACGGGCGGCGATCGGGCGCGGGGGCACGACCGCGCGCAAGCGGGAGGGCGATGGCGCGACGCCGATCGCGGAGATGCCGCTGATCGGTGGCTATGTCAGGGCCGACCGGATCGCGCCCCCCGCGACCCGTCTTCCCCTCAAGCGCACGCGGCCGGGTATGCTCTGGTGCGATGCGCCGGGCCATGCGTGCTACAACCGGCCGGTGACCGCTCCTTTCGCGGGACGCCACGAGCGGATGATGCGCGATGATGGGCTTTACGATGTCTGCCTCGTGATGGACTGGAACCTGCGCGTTCGCCGTCGCAACGCGGGCTCGGCGATCTTCTTTCACCTCATGCGTGCCGGCTACCAGCCAACGGAGGGCTGCATTGCGGTCAGCCTGCCGGCGATGCGACGAATCCTTGCCTTTGCGCGCAAGGGCACGCGCGTGACGGTGCTCGGATGATCAGAAGGTCGGCGGCGTGTTGATCCAGATCAGCACGGTCTCGGCATCGTGCAGGTTGCGCCAGGCATGGAAACGGGTGCTCTCGAAATAAAAACTGTCGCCGTCCGTCAGGTCGAAGAACTGGTCGCCGTCGAGCACGATCTGCATCCTGCCGTGCAGGACATGCAGGAACTCCTCGCCATCATGCCGGTAGGCGCCTTCGCTGGAGGCGCCCGGGGCGAGAACGAAACGGTGGCACTCCATCTGGTGGCGCCCCTCGGCCAGGGGCTGGATGGTGACGCCGGAGGCGGTTGCGGGCCAGGCGGACCATTGGCCGGCGCGCATGAGCGATTGGCGATGGTCGCCGCCTTCCTGGCCCGACAGGGCCGAGAGCGTCGTTCCGAAGCAGGCGGCAAGCGTGTGCAGCGCCGGCAGGGACAGGCCTTGCGAAATCCGCTCGAAGGAAGACAGCAGCGACAGGGTGATGCCGGTCTCGTCCGCCACGCTCTGCAGCGTTCGGCCCGTCTGCCGTCGGAGGTGGCGGATCTTCGGACCGATGGCAGAGGTTGTGTCTCCGTCGGTCTTCAGCGCAGCCTGTGGCTCGGCCTGTGACGCGGTCTCGATCTCGTCCTTCAGGACCTCGCGGATGGCGGCGGGATTGAGACCCTTTTCCGTGCGCAGCCAGCCGATCGTCTTCAGCCGGTCCATCATCGCCTGGTCGAAAAGCCGCTGGCCCGTTGCGGATCGCAGGGGCTCGATCAGCCCTTGGCTTTCCCACAGACGCAGCGTCGAGGCGGACACACCGGCCATACGGGCGGCTTCCGTGATCTTGAAGCGAATGTCGTCCATATCGAGTGGCCCTGGAATCTGCAGCGAACCTCTCATAGCCCGACGAATCGGGATTGCAAACTCTACAGAAAAAATATAGGTAATTTATACAGGAGACCAATTCGGGTGCGAGGGCGCTCTGTTTCAGAGGGGATGATGCCATGTTGAACGTCGATGTTGCCGACCGTCGGAGCGCTGCCATATCGCGCGGCGTGGGTGTCACCACGCAGGTCTATGCCGAGCGCGCCGAGAACGCTGAGATCTGGGATATCGAGGGCAAGCGCTACATCGACTTTGCCGCCGGCATCGCCGTCGTCAACACGGGTCACCGGCATCCGCGCGTTATCGCCGCCGTCAAGGACCAGCTCGATCGCTTCACCCACACGTGCCATCAGGTCGTGCCATACGAAAACTATGTGCGGCTGGCCGAACGGCTGAATGCGCTGGTGCCCGGCGATTTCGAGAAGAAGACGGTTTTCGTCACCACGGGTGCCGAAGCGGTGGAGAATGCGGTGAAGATCGCGCGCGCCGCGACGAAGCGGTCCGCCGTCATCGCGTTTTCCGGCGGTTTTCATGGCCGGACCTTCATGGGCATGGCGCTGACCGGAAAGGTGGCGCCCTACAAAGCCGGATTCGGTGCGATGATGCCGGATGTGTTCCATGTTCCCTTTCCGGCCGAACTGCACGGCATGACGGTCGAAGCGTCGCTGGCCGTGCTCGACCGGTTGTTCAAGGCGGATGTCGATCCGGCGCGGGTCGCAGCCTTCATCATCGAGCCGGTGCAGGGAGAGGGCGGCTTCTACGAGGTGCCGAAGGCACTAATGATCGCGCTGCGCGAGATCGCCGACCGGCATGGCATCCTGCTGATCGCCGATGAGGTGCAGACCGGCTTTGCCCGCACCGGCCGGATGTTCGCCATGGAGCATTATCCCGTTGTCGCCGATCTCACGACCATGGCGAAGGGTCTCGGCGGCGGCTTTCCGATCGCGGCGGTCACCGGCCGTGCCGACATCATGGACGCGCCCGGCCCCGGCGGCCTCGGCGGCACCTATGGCGGCAATCCGATCGGCATTGCGGCCGGCCTCGCCGTGCTCGACGTCATCGACGACGAGGGCCTTTGCGAACGTGCCGAACAGCTGGGTGCGCGGCTGAAACAGCGGCTGCAGTCGTTCAAGGATTTCGTTCCCCAGATCGTCGATGTCAGGGGACCGGGCTTCATGAATGCGGTGGAGTTCAACGTGCCGGGAACCCAGACACCGGACGCGGATTTTACGAACCGGGTCCGCGCGCGGGCCCTGGAAAAGGGGCTGATCCTGCTCACCTGCGGCGTTTATGGAAATGTCATTCGTTTCCTCTCGCCGATCACGATCCAGGATCATATCTTCACCGAAGCGCTCGACATTCTCGAGGACACGCTGCGCGATTGCGTCAAGGGAGCCTGACATGAGCCTATCACCCGATCTTCTCGCCAAGCTGAAAGACCCGAGCCTTGCAACCGACAAGGCGCTGATCGGCACTGACTGGGTGTCGGCATCCGCCGACGGCAAGACGTTCGACGTGCTGGATCCGGCGACGGGCGCCCATGTCGCCACGCTTCCCGACATGGGGCGCGGCGAGACGGCGCGGGCGATCGACGTCGCCCACAAAGCGCAGAAGGCCTGGGCGCGCAAGACGGCCAAGGAGCGGGCGCAGATCCTTCGCCGGCTATACGACCTGCTCGTCGCCAATGCCGACGACCTCGCCGTCATTCTGACGACCGAGATGGGCAAGCCGTTGGCCGAGGCAAAGGGCGAGGTGCTCTACGGCGCATCCTATGTCGAGTGGTTCGGCGAGGAGGCCAAGCGTGTTTACGGCGACACGATCCCCGGCCACCAGGCCGACAAGCGGATCATCGTCGTCAAGCAGCCGATCGGCGTGGTCGCTGCCATCACACCATGGAATTTCCCGAACGCGATGCTCGCGCGCAAGGTCGCGCCGGCCCTGGCCGCCGGCTGCGCCATCGTCTCGAAGCCTGCCGCCGAGACGCCGCTGTCCGCGCTGGCACTTGCGATCCTTGCCGAGCGGGCGGGCCTTCCCGCCGGGCTGTTCAGCGTCATCCTGTCGACCGATTCGGCCGCTGTCGGGCTGGAAATGTGCGAGAGCGACAAGGTGCGCAAGCTGACCTTCACCGGCTCCACGAATGTCGGCAAGATCCTCTTCCGGCAGTCGGCCGGGCAGGTGATGAAGCTCGGGCTGGAACTGGGCGGCAACGCGCCCTTCATCGTCTTCGAGGACGCGGACCTTGATGCGGCGGTCGAAGGTGCCATGGTGTCGAAATACCGGAACAACGGTCAGACCTGCGTCTGCGCCAATCGCCTCTATGTGCAGTCGAGCGTCTATGATGCCTTCGCCGAAAAGCTGGCGGCCAAGGTGCGGGCCATCAAGGTCGGCGGCGGGTTCGAGCCGAATGTCAGCGCCGGTCCGCTGATTTCGGACAAGGCGCTGGCGAAGGTCGAGGACCACATCGCCGATGCCGTCTCGAAGGGGGCGTCCATCGCCGTCGGCGGCGCGCGCGACACGGACAAGGGCGGGCTGTTCTTCCAGCCGACCATTCTCACCGATGTCACGCCGGACATGAAGCTCGCGCGCGAGGAAACCTTCGGTCCGGTCGCGCCGCTCTTCCGCTTCGAGACGGAAGATGAGGTGATCGCCATGGCCAACGACACGGAATTCGGGCTTGCCGCCTATTTCTATGCCCGCGATATATCCAAGATCTTCCGCGTCGCCGAAGAGCTCGAATATGGCATGGTCGGCATCAATACCGGCCTGATCTCCACCGAAGTCGCCCCCTTCGGCGGCATCAAGCAGTCCGGACAGGGCCGCGAAGGCTCGAAATACGGGATCGAGGATTACATCGAGGTGAAGTATCTCTGCCTCAGCGTGTGAGGCCGAGATTATCCGGACAAACGAAAAGCGGGCGCCTCACGACGCCCGCTTTTTCTATGTCCAAAAGGTCCTCCGGCCGTGACCGGAAGTCGTTCCTTACATGTGGATCGGCTTGAAGAAGGTCGCGAGGGCGGCTTCCTTGACGGCTTCCGACATGGTGGGGTGGGCGTGGCAGGTGCGGCCGAGGTCTTCCGACGAGCCGCCGAATTCCATGAGCACGGCGATCTCGTGGATCATCTCGCCGGCGCCGAAGCCGATGATATGGCCGCCCAGCACGCGATCGGTCTCCTTGTCGGCTAGGATTTTGACGAAGCCATCGACGGCCTGCATGGCGCGGGCACGGCCATTGGCCGTGAAGGGGAACTTGCCGACCTTGTAGGCGATACCGGCGCTCTTCAGCTCTTCCTCGGTCTTGCCGACGGAGGCCACTTCCGGCTGAGTGTAGACGACGCCGGGGATGACGTCGTAGTTCACATGGCCGGCCTGGCCGGCCAGGATCTCGGCCAGCGCCACGCCTTCGTCTTCCGCCTTGTGGGCCAGCATCGGGCCGCGCACGACATCGCCAATGGCATAGATGCCGTCGACATTCGTCTTGAAGTGGCCGTCGATCTCGACGCGGCCGCGATTGTCGAGCGCGACGCCCGCTTCTTCAAGGCCGAGACCTGACGTGTAGGGCTTGCGGCCGGTGGCGACGAGAACGACGTCGGCCGCAACGGTCTGCGCCTCACCCCCCTTGACGGGCTCGAAGGTCACGGTCGCGCCGTCGCCTTCGCGTGCGACGCCGGTGACCTTGGCGCCGAGATTGAAGGTGATGCCCTGCTTGGCGAGGATGCGCTGGAACTGCTTGGAGACTTCGCCGTCCATGCCGCCGAGGATGGTGTCGAGATATTCGATCACGGTGACCTGCGCACCGAGGCGGGCCCAGACCGAGCCGAGCTCCAGCCCGATGACGCCGCCGCCGACCACGACCATCGTGCCGGGCACCTTTTCGAGCGCGATGCCGCCGGTGGAGGAGACGATGACCGTCTCGTCGATCTCGACGGGAACGCCGGGGATGCCGGCGACGTCGGAGCCGGTGGCAATGACGATGTTCTTGGTCTCGACCGTCTGCTCTTCGCCGGCCTCGTTGGTGACGACGACCTTTCCGGCACCGGCGATGCGGCCCGTGCCCTGGATGGCGTCGATCTTGTTCTTCTTGAACAGGAACGCCACGCCTTCGACGTTCGACTTCACGGTCGCGTCCTTGTGCTCCATCATCTTCGGCAGGTTGAGGCGCGGCGCCTCGACATCGATGCCGAGGCTGTCCATATGGCCGGCGGCGTGGAACATCTCGGAGGCGTGCAGCAGGGCCTTGGAGGGGATGCAGCCGATGTTGAGGCAGGTGCCGCCATAGGTCGCGCGCTTTTCGACGACGGCGACCTTGAGGCCGAGCTGAGCTGCCTTGATGGCGGCGACATAGCCGCCGGGGCCGGTTCCGATGATGACGACGTCATATGCCATGGATGTGTGTCCTTCCGTGCGCAGCCTGTCCCGGCTGCCGATGTTGACTGTGGCGGCCGCTCAGAGCGGCTGCCGGATAAGAATGTCGAGCGGAGCCCGCCTTTGAGACGCCTCGGCTCAGGCGGCCTTCTCGGTTGCAAGCTTGAGGCCGAGCGCAATGAAGACCATGCCGCTGGCACGGTCGATCCAATGGCTGATCCGGGCGAAGCGGGCCCGCATGGCGGGGGTTGTCATGAACAGGCTGACGGCCACGAACCACAGGATGAGGCAGCTCGCCATGACAAGGCCGTAGCCGAATTTGACCGCGACCGGCGTCTGCGCGCTGACCACGGTCGAGAAGATCGACAGGAAGAAGAAGACCGGCTTGGGGTTCAGCGCGTTGGCGGCAAAGCCGAGGCCGAACGCCTTGAACGCGGATTGGGTGCTGCGGGTGGCGGGTTCGGCCGGTACCGAGGCTTCGATGCTCTCGGCCGGCTTTGCCCTGAGCGCCTTCACGCCGATATAGAGCAGGTAGGCGACGCCGCACCATTTGACGATGTTGAACAGGGTGATCGACTGCGAGATGACGAGGCCGAGGCCGAGGATCGTGTAGGTGACGTGAAACATCAGCGACGTTCCCACACCGAGGGAGGTGAAGATCGCGGAGCGGCGCCCATGCAGGATCGACTGCCGCATGACCATGGCGAAATCGGCACCCGGCGAGATGATGCCGAAGAAAAAGATCGCCATCAGAGAGGTGAGTTCGAAGAGGTAGGGATGCACGGACAGTTCCATCATGCGTCTCCGGCAGTGGCGGGCGTCGAGCTCTGTCAGCCGTCGCACGAGAGAAGATCGAGCATCCGGGCGCAACGCCCGGTGCCTCAGAAAATCAAAACAAGGCCCATCACAGCCAGGCCGAGGAGAGCACCGAGCCAGACGAGAGAGCGGATATAGGGGATGCCCGCGAGATAGAGCGGGATATAGACAAGGCGGCAGGCAAACCAGATCCAGGCGCCGATGAGCCCCCAGCCCGAGGGGTCGCCGACGATGGCGAGACCGAGGGCAAGGCCGACAAAAGCCGGATAGGTTTCCTGAAGGTTCTTCGATGCGCGGCCGGCGCGGCCGACAAGCACGCCTTTCGGCTGCGCTTCGCCATCGCGCGGGCCTGCATTCCATGCGGATCCGAGTTCGCGGGTTACCAGCATGCCATGCAGGCAGATCTGGAAGACGAGCAGCACCACGCTCCAGGCAACGAGCGCCGGAAAGGGCGATGCGGCGATGACGGTGGGTTCCATGACGGTCTCTTTCAGTCAGGTGCAAGGCCCGCCCGTTTCGGGCAGGCCTCGTCATCGGGTCTCAGAGGTCGAGAACGAGACGTTCCGGATCTTCGAGGCTTTCCTTGACGCGCACGAGGAAGGTCACGGCTTCCTTGCCGTCGACGATGCGGTGATCGTAGGAGAGCGCGAGATACATCATCGGGCGGATGACGATCTGGCCGCCGACGACAACGGGACGATCCTGGATCTTGTGCATGCCGAGAATGCCGGACTGCGGTGCGTTGAGGATCGGCGAGGACATCAGCGAGCCGTAGACGCCACCATTGGTGATGGTGAAGGTGCCGCCCTGCATGTCGGCCATCGACAGCGAGCCGTCGCGCGCAGCCTTGGCGAGGCGGCCGAGTTCCTTCTCGATCTGGGCGATCGACATCTGGTCCGCATCGCGGATGACCGGAACCACGAGGCCCTTGTCCGTGCCGACGGCCATGCCGACGTGGCAAAAGTTCTTGTAGACCAGATCCGTGCCGTCGATCTCGGCGTTGACGGCCGGCAGTTCCTTCAGCGCATGCGTGACGGCCTTGGTGAAGAAGCCCATGAAGCCGAGCTTCACGCCATGCTTCTTTTCGAAGACGTCCTTGTACCTGGTGCGCAGGTCCATCACCGCCTTCATGTCCACCTCGTTATAGGTGGTGAGCATGGCGGCCGTGTTCTGGGCATCCTTGAGGCGCTTGGCGATGGTCTGGCGCAGGCGCGTCATCTTCACGCGCTCTTCGCGCGGGGCGTCCGCCGCGTTCGAAGGGCCGCGGGCCGGGGCCTTGGCCTGTTCGGCAGGGGCTGCCGGTGCCTGCAGGCCGCGGTTGACGGCGGCGATCACGTCGCCCTTGAGAACCTGGCCACGCTTGCCGGAGCCATCGATGTCGTCTGCCGAGACATTGTTCTCGGCGAGCATCTTGGCGGCCGCCGGGGCTGGCGGCATGGAGGAGGGGGCGGAGGCGGCAGGCGCTTCGGCGGCGGGCTTTTCGGCGGCCGGGGCAGCGGCTTCCGCAGGCTTTGCGGCCGGAGCAGCGCCGGCGCTTGCGCCCGCACCTTCGGCGATCTGGCCGAGAAGCGCGCCGAGACCGACCGTCTCGCCTTCATTGGCAACGATTTCCGACAGCGTGCCGGAGGCCGGGGCGGGAACCTCGATGGTAACCTTGTCGGTTTCGAGCTCGAGCAGCGGCTCGTCGGCGTTCACGGTGTCGCCGACCTTCTTGAACCAGGTGCCGATCGTGGCTTCGCTGACGGATTCACCCAGGGTGGGCACGCGGATTTCGGTTGCCATTGTTAAAACGTCCTGATGTTGCGGGCGTTGCTGCCGGACCGGTCAGTCGCGCCTGAAATGGGAAGATGTGAGGAAGCGGAGCGGGGCGAAACGGCGTTCCGCCCCCGGAACCGGCCCTGCGTAAGGCCGGGAGCGGGCCGACACTCCAGCCATCCCGCGGGACCGGCCGGAGCCGTTGCGCGTGCAACGATCCGTCCGTTCTGGCCCGGGATGGAGAGGAGGATGCCCATGTCGACGCGTCAGCCTCCGAGCGCGTCTTCGAGGAAGGCGGCAAGCTGGGCCAGATGCTTCGACATCAGGCCCGTTGCCGGCGAGGCTGCGGCCGGGCGGCCGGTATAGCGCACCCGCTGGTACTTCGCATCGATATGGGCCAGCACCCATTCGAGATAGGGATCGATGAACGACCAGGACCCCATGTTCTTGGGCTCTTCCTGGCACCAGACCATTTCCGCATTGCGGAACCGGCTGAGCTCGTTGATCAGCGCCTTGGCCGGGAACGGATAGAGCTGTTCCAGGCGCAGGAGGTAGATATCGTCGATGCCGCGCTTTTCGCGCTCTTCGAGCAGGTCGTAATAGACCTTGCCCGAGCAGAGCACGACGCGGCGGATCTTCGCATCCTTCTGGAGCTTGATCGGGCCGTCCTTGATGACCTCCGCATCGTCCCACAGAAGACGGTGGAACGAGGTCTCGCCGGCCATTTCCGACAGGCTGGAGATCGCACGCTTGTGACGCAGCAGCGACTTCGGCGTCATGATGATCAGCGGCTTGCGGAAGTCGCGCTTCATCTGGCGGCGCAGAACGTGGAAGTAGTTTGCCGGCGTCGTGACGTTGACGACCTGCATGTTGTCTTCCGCGCACATCTGCAGCCAGCGCTCGAGGCGGGCGGAGGAGTGTTCCGGACCCTGACCTTCATAGCCGTGCGGCAGCAGGCAGACGAGGCCCGACATGCGCAGCCACTTGCGTTCGCCCGAGGAGATGAACTGGTCGAAGACGACCTGCGCACCATTGGCGAAGTCGCCGAACTGGGCTTCCCAGAGCGTCAGCGCGTTCGGGCGGGCGAGCGAATAGCCGTATTCGAAGCCGAGAACGGCTTCTTCCGAGAGCATCGAGTTGATGACCTCGTAGCGCGCCTGGGTGGGCGAGAGGTTGGCGAGCGGAATGTAGCGCTCTTCCGTCTGCTGATCATAGAGCACGGTGTGGCGCTGCGAGAAGGTGCCGCGCTCGCAATCCTGGCCGGACAGGCGGATCTTCGTGCCTTCGACGGTGAGCGATCCGAAGGCCAGGGCCTCCGCCATCGCCCAGTCGATGCCTTCGCCCGTCTGGATCATGTTGGCGCGGTTGTCCATGAAGCGCTGGATCGTCTTGTGGACGTTGAAGCCTTCGGGAACTTCCGAGAGCTTGCGGCCGATATCCTTCAGCGACTTCATCGGCACCGAGGTCTTGCCGCGGCGCTGTTCGTCCTGGTTGTCGGCGGTGCGCAGACCCGACCAGGCGCCATCCAGCCAGTCGGCCTTGTTGGGCTTGTAGGACTGACCGGCCTCGAACTCCTGTTCGAGACGGGCACGCCAGTCGGCCTTCATCTTTTCCAGCTCGCCTTCGGTGATGAGGCCTTCGGCAATCAGGCGTTCGCCATAGAGCTGCACGACCGTCTTGTGGCCGCGGATGACCTTGTACATCTTCGGCTGCGTGAAGGAGGGCTCGTCGCCTTCGTTATGGCCGAAGCGGCGGTAGCAGAACATGTCGACCACGACCGGCTTGTGGAACTTCATCCGGAATTCGATGGCGATCTTCGCGGCATAGACGACCGCTTCCGGATCGTCGCCGTTGACGTGGAAGATCGGCGCCTCGATCATCTTGGCGACGTCGGAGGGATAAGGCGACGAGCGCGAGAAGGCCGGATTGGTGGTGAAGCCGATCTGGTTGTTGATGATGAAGTGCAGCGTGCCGCCGACGCGGTGGCCGCGCAGGCCCGAAAGGCCGAGAATTTCGGCTGTCACGCCCTGGCCGGCAAAGGCCGCATCGCCATGCAGCAAGAGCGGCAGGACCTTGGAGCGTTCCTTCAGCGGAATGACGTCGCCATCGAAGGTCGTCGCCATTTGGTCCTGCTTGGCGCGGGCCTTGCCCATGACCACGGGATTGACGATTTCGAGGTGCGACGGGTTCGCCGTCAGCGACAGGTGCACCTTGTTGCCGTCGAACTCGCGGTCCGAGGAGGCGCCGAGATGGTACTTCACGTCGCCGGAGCCCTCCACGTCGTCCGGCGCGGCCGAGCCGCCCTTGAACTCGTGGAACACGGCGCGGTGCGGCTTGCCCATGACGTTGGTGAGGACGTTGAGGCGACCACGGTGCGCCATGCCGAGGATGATTTCCTTCATCCCGTCCTGGCCGCCACGCTTGATGATCTGTTCGAGCGCCGGGATGAGCGATTCGCCGCCGTCGAGGCCGAAGCGCTTGGTGCCCTTGTACTTCACGTCGATGAACTGTTCGAAGCCTTCGGCCTCGATCAGCTTGGAAAGGATCGCCTTCTTGCCTTCGGGCGTGAACTCGACGCCCTTGGCGGGGCCTTCGATGCGCTCCTGGATCCAGCCTTTGATCTCCGGATCGGAGATGTGCATGAATTCGACGCCGAGCGTCGAGCAGTAGGTCCGCTCCAGAATATCGACGATCTCGCGCATCGTGGCATATTCGAGCCCGAGCACGTTATCGAGGAAGATCTTGCGGTCCATGTCGCCGGATTCGAAGCCGTAATTGGACGGGGACAGTTCGTGATAATCATCGACCGGGGCAGCGATCTGCAGCGGGTCGAGCTTGGCGTGCAGATGGCCGCGCATGCGATAGGCGCGGATCAGCATGATCGCCTTGATGCTGTCGCGCGTCGCCTGGTGCACGTCGGCGGGCGAGGCGGGAACGCCGGTTGCTTCCGCCTTGGCTTCGGCCTTCGCCTGAACCTTCTTCTCGATGACCTTCTCGACCGTGCCCCAATCGCCGTCGAGCGCCGAGGTGAGGTCGTCGCGCGGCGTCAGGGGCCAGTTCGGCTTCTTCCACGAGGCGCCCCTGGCGGCCTTCACGACGTCTTCCGGATTGTCGGCCAGCGCCTTGAAAAAGGACTGCCATTCGCCCGAGACGGACGAGGGGTCAGCTTCGTAGCGCGCATGGAGCTGTTCGATATAGCTCGCATTGGCGCCGTCCAGGAAGGACGTCAGTTGAAATTGCTCGTTGGCCTCTTGCCTTGCCATGGTTTTATCGCGGACCTGTCCGTCCGCCTCCTGACTTGTTGGATGCGGCCTCAGGGACATGCGACGCGCCCGTCCCGGGCCGACTTTGCGACGGCCATCCAATACGACCGTATGCGTGTCATTTCTTTGGCAGGACCACAGCGCGAGGCTTTGACTGCCTGTTCGTCTTAGATGGTGTAAGGGACGGCCGACGCAATGGCGGGCCGTCCCTCGAAGGTGCATCAGCCCTTGAGGACTTCCACCAGGGTCTTGCCGAGGCGGGCCGGGGAGGGCGAAACGCGGATGCCGGCCTGTTCCATGGCGGCGATCTTGTCTTCCGCTCCACCCTTGCCGCCGGAAATCACGGCGCCTGCATGGCCCATGGTGCGACCGGGAGGCGCCGTGCGGCCGGCGATGAAGCCGACCATCGGCTTCTTGCGGCCACGCTTGGCTTCGTCCATCAGGAACTGCGCGGCTTCCTCTTCGGCCGAGCCGCCGATCTCGCCGATCATGATGATCGACTTGGTCTCGTCGTCGGCCAGGAACATTTCGAGCACGTCGATGAACTCGGTGCCCTTGACCGGGTCGCCGCCGATGCCGACGGCCGTGGTCTGGCCGAGGCCCTCGTTCGTGGTCTGGAACACGGCTTCATAGGTGAGCGTGCCCGAACGCGAGAGGACGCCGACGGAGCCCTTCTTGAAGATGTTGCCCGGCATGATGCCGATCTTGCATTCGTTCGGCGTCATGACGCCGGGGCAGTTCGGGCCGATCAGGCGGGACTTCGACGCGTCGAGGCGCGCCTTGACCTTGACCATGTCGGCGACCGGAATGCCTTCGGTGATGCAGACGATGAGCGGGATTTCCGCCTCGATCGCCTCGATGATGGCGGCAGCGGCGCCGGCCGGGGGAACATAGATGACGGACGCGTCGGCGCCGGTCTGTTCCTTGCCTTCGGCAACCGTTGCGAAGATCGGCAGCTTCTCGCCCTTGGAGCCTTCCCAGGTCTCGCCGCCCTTCTTGGGGTTGATGCCACCGACCATCTGCGTGCCGTGATAGGCGAGCGCCTGTTCGGTGTGGAACGTGCCGGTCTTGCCCGTCAGACCCTGGACGAGGATCTTGGTGTCTTTATTGATGAGAATGGACATGGATCAGTTTTCCTCTTCCTCGAATTCGAGGGAATCAAATTCTTCGAAGGCGCCGTTGGACCAGCGATAACCCTTGCCGGATGTCGACTTTTCGTCGTGATGGCTGTTGAGGTTTTTCGACCAGTGGGTCTGGAACCAGTCGAACTGCTTGTCGGCCTTCGAGATGCCCAGCTCGCCCTTCCAGACGTACAGCGTGTCGTCCTTCGATTTCAGCTTGAAGAACTCGACGGCATCGTCGTCATGCGTGAAATGTGCCCAGCGATCGGCAGCCTCGTCGTCGAGATCCGGCGTGCTGTCCCAGCAGACGAAATAGCACAGGTTGATATCGGTCTCGTTCGGTCCGAAGGACTGGCGATTGACCGTCTTCTTTGCACCGCTCATGGGATCAGGCACCCTTCACGGCAGCGACGATCTTCTGCGCTGCATCATCGAGATCGTCGGCGGAGATGACGTTGAGGCCGCTCTCGTTGATGATCTTCTTGCCGAGCTCGACATTCGTGCCTTCGAGGCGCACGACCAGCGGCACGGTGAGGCCGACATCCTTCACGGCTGCGATCACGCCTTCGGCAATGACGTCGCACTTCATGATGCCGCCGAAGATGTTGACGAGGATGCCCTTCACGGCCGGATCGGCGGTGATGATCTTGAAGGCCGCGGTGACCTTTTCCTTGGTGGCGCCGCCACCGACGTCGAGGAAGTTCGCGGGCTCGGCGCCATAGAGCTTGATGATGTCCATGGTCGCCATGGCGAGACCGGCACCATTGACCATGCAGCCGATGTTGCCGTCGAGGGCGACATAAGCGAGGTCGTACTTGGACGCCTCGATTTCCTTCGCGTCTTCCTCGGTCTTGTCGCGCAGCGCGACCACGTCTTCGTGGCGGAACAGGGCGTTGCCGTCGAAGGACATCTTGGCGTCGAGGACGCGCAGACGGCCATTGGTCATGACGATCAGCGGGTTGACCTCGAGCAGGCTCATGTCCTTCTCGACAAAGGCCTTGTAGAGGATCGGGAACAGACGTTCGCCGTCGGCCTTGGCTTCGCCTTCGAGCTTCAGCGCGGCGGTGAGGGCCGCAAGGTTCTCGGCGGTCACGCCGGCGACCGGGTCGATCGCGACGCTGATGATCTTCTCCGGCGTGTCATGCGCGACGGTCTCGATGTCCATGCCGCCTTCCGTGGAGACCACGAAGGAGACCTGGCCGACGGCGCGGTCGACGAGGATGGAGAGGTAGAGTTCGCGGTCGATATCGGCGCCGTCCTCGATGTAGAGGCGGTTCACCTGCTTGCCGGCATCGCCGGTCTGCTTGGTGACGAGCGTGTTGCCGAGCATTTCCTTCGAGTGGGAAACGGCTTCCGCGATGGTCTTGGCCAGGCGCACGCCGCCCTTGGCTTCGGGGCCGAGTTCCTTGAACTTGCCCTTGCCGCGGCCGCCGGCGTGGATCTGGCTCTTGACGACGTAAAGCGGGCCCGGCAGCGATTTCGCTGCGGCTTCTGCCTCGTCGGCCGAGAAGATCGCGACACCTTCGGCAACCGGTGCGCCAAAGCTCTTCAGGAGAGCCTTGGCCTGGTATTCATGAATGTTCATGGAAAAATTCCTGTCTGATGTCGGAAAAGATTACTTCAGGCTCGGAGCGATGCCGACGCAAGCTTCGCAGAGGCCGGCAACGGCTGCCACGGACTTGTCGAAGGCTTCCTGTTCAGCCTTGGTAAACTCGACTTCGATGATGCGCTCGATGCCGCCGGCACCGATGATGGTGGGAACGCCGACATACATGTCGTTGACGCCATACTGGCCCGACAGATGCGCGGCGCAGGGGAGGACGCGCTTCTTGTCCTTGAGGAAGGATTCCGCCATCTCGATGGCGGAAGCGGCCGGTGCGTAATAGGCGGAACCGGTCTTGAGCAGGCCGACGATTTCGGCGCCGCCGTCACGGGTGCGCTGGATGATCTCTTCGAGACGCTCCTTGGTGACCCAGCCCATCTTGACGAGGTCCGTCAGCGGAATGCCGCCGACCGTGGAGTAGCGGGCGAGTGGGACCATGGTGTCGCCGTGGCCGCCGAGAACGAAGGCGGTGACGTCCTGGACGGAGACGTTGAATTCCTGGGAAAGGAAGAGGCGGAAGCGCGAGCTGTCGAGCACGCCGGCCATGCCGACAACCATGTTCTTCGGCAGGCCGGAGAACTTCTGCAGGGCCCAGACCATCGCATCGAGCGGGTTGGTGATGCAGATGACGAAGGCGTTCGGGGCATATTTCTTGATGCCGGCGCCGACCTGTTCCATGACCTTGAGGTTGATGCCGAGCAGATCGTCGCGGCTCATTCCGGGCTTGCGCGCCACGCCGGCGGTGACGATGCAGACATCGGCGCCTTCGATCGCAGCATAGTCGCTGGCACCGGTCAGGTTGGCGTTGAAGCCTTCCACCGGCGAGGACTGCGCGATGTCGAGGCCCTTGCCCTGGGGCACGCCGTCGGCGATGTCGAAGAGAACGATGTCGCCCAGTTCCTTCAGGCCGGCCAAGTGGGCCAGCGTGCCGCCAATCATTCCGGAACCGATAAGTGCGATCTTGTTGCGCGCCATGAAAGTGCTTCCTTTGAGATCAAATCTGGCAAGGTTTGCAGCGACACATCTCCCGCTTTTCCGGGCGGCACCCAACCTCACGGGCGAAAGCACTAATCGCGTCGCCTGAAAATATCAACCGATACTTTTGGAGCGTGATTTTTCAATCGTTTAGATCAATAAGTTCTTACGTCCACGTAAGAAATATGGTCACGAATTCTTCGCATTCGCAGCATGCGCGCCGGCATATTCGCTACTCTGCAGCTCGATCAGCCGGGACACGGTGCGATCGAACTCGAAGCCTTCCGTGCCGCGTCTAACGGTCAGAAGCTCTTCCGGGCGGGCTGCGGCAGACGCGAACAGGCGCGCGCCCTGGTCGTAGATCGTATCCACCAGCATGATGAAGCGCTTGGTTTCGTTCCGCCGCTCGGGACTGAGCAGCGGGATATCGTCGATGAAGATGACACGGTAATGCGACAGGATGGTGAGATAGTCGGTCGCACCCAGGGGACGCGCGCAGAGATCGGCGAAGGAGAAGCGCGCACAATCCCCGGCGGCTGCGGGAACGTGGATCGTGCGACCCTTGAAGGTGAGATCGGCAGGGACAGGGCGAAGGCCCTGTGTCGCCTTGGCCCACGATGCATCGAGCGCCTTGCGGGCGGCGTCGTTGAGCGGAGAGGACCAGACGGGCAGGCCGCTGGTCTTCTCCAGGCGATAGTCCGTCTGCGTATCCAGCGGCACGACGTCGGCATGGGCGCGCAGGAGATCCACGAAGGGCAGAAAGAGCGAGCGATTGAGGCCGTCGCGATAGAGATCGCCCGGCTCGACGTTCGAGGTGGCCACGAGGACGCAGCCGCGCTTGAACAGTTCGCCGAACAGGCGCGACAGGATCATCGCATCGGCGATGTCCGTGACCGAGAACTCGTCGAAGCAGAGAAGACGGGCCTCGGCATAGATATCGGCCGCGACCGGCGGCATCGGATCCGCATCCTTGGTTTCGCCGTTCTTCAGCTTCTGCCGGTGCTTGAAGATGCGGTCCTGCACCTCGGCCATGAACTCGTGGAAATGCGCGCGGCGCTTGCGCTCGATCGGCACCGTGTCGAAGAAGAGGTCCATCAGCATGGTCTTGCCGCGCCCGACGCCACCATAGAGATAGACGCCCTTGATCGGCGGGCGCTGATCGCGCTTCGATGCGAAGAGCCAGCCGAGCGCGTTCGACTTGCGGTTGGCGCGGCTGGAAGCGAGGTCCGTGGACAGGCGATCGAGGCGGGCGGCGATGGCCAGCTGCGCCGGATCGTGTCGCATATCGCCGTTGGCGATCAACGCCTCGAGACGTCGCGAGATGGTATTTTCGGCGTTTGGCACGCGCAGCCTTCCTGGCCGTCAGAGGAAGCCCGGCGGAGAGCCGGGACGCTGTCTAAGCTGTCGACTGAACGACGCTTACGAAACGATCGGGTCGATTCGACCCGATCGGCAGCCGGAGATCAGCGGCTCAGGCTGACGGGCTGGCCGCCATTGGTCTGGCCGTCGAAGCGGGCATCGGCCGACTTGTAGAGGCGGGCGAGTGCATTGCCGTTGCGATCCTTGAGGACCACCTGCTTGCCGGCCACTTCCCAGGACCCCATCTGCGTCAGCTCGCCGGCGCAGCCACGGGTGCCGCCGCGCGAACCGGAACCGAGATTGGTCAGCGTCAGGAACATGTCGCAGGAGCTGCCGCCATTGGCGACGCGCCAGTTGCCGACCATGGACTCCTTGGTGACGTCGAGAGAGGCGGCCGGTGCGGCCGGTGCGCCGCCGGGGACCTGCGGGCTGCCGAGTGCCGCGGTTTCCGTGACCGGTGCCGCGGGAAACTGGGACGCGTCGCCGCTGGTCGGGGGTGGCAGGGAGCCGCCGGAGACGGAGGGAACAGGCTGCGCCTGCAGGGGAGCAGGCCCCATGTCGCGCTGGTCGAAAGCGCCCACTGACGTGCGCTGGCATCCCGAAAGGGCCAGCACCACCGCCAGACCCGCCGCAACATGATATGCCCGCATTTCCCAACTCCCGGTCGTCTCGTATGTAAAATGAACGTTCGGGACAGATATAGGCCGGATTAAGGTTAATCGACCTTTAAGTCTGTCGAAAAACGTCCTTTCCTATCTCCTGTGGCGGAGAAGAAACGCAAACCCGCGTTTTTCCCCATGAAACCGCAGATCAGACGCGACGCTCGACCATCATTTTCTTGATCTCGCCGATGGCCTTGGCCGGGTTCAGGCCCTTGGGACAGGTCTGCGCGCAGTTCATGATCGTGTGGCAGCGGTAGAGACGGAAGGGGTCTTCCAGATTGTCCAGTCGCTCGCCCTTGGCTTCGTCGCGGCTGTCGATCAGCCAGCGATAGGCCTGGAGAAGCACGGCCGGGCCGAGATAGCGGTCGCCGTTCCACCAGTAGCTCGGGCAGGACGCCGAACAGCAGGCGCAGAGAATGCACTCGTAGAGACCGTCCAGCTTGGCGCGATCGTCATGGCTCTGCTTCCATTCCTTGGCCGGCGCCGGTGAAACCGTCTTCAGCCAGGGTTCGATCGAGCGATGCTGCGCGTAGAAATTGGTCAGGTCCGGCACGAGGTCCTTGACGACGGGCATATGCGGCAGCGGATAGACTTTCACCGCGCCCTTCACGTCGTCCATGCCCTTGGTGCAGGCCAGCGTGTTGGTGCCGTCGATGTTCATGGCGCAGGATCCGCAGATCCCCTCGCGACAGGAGCGGCGCAACGTCAGCGTCGGGTCGATCTTATTCTTGATGTAGAGCAGGGCATCGAGAACCATCGGGCCGCAATCGTCGACATCGATGAAGAAGGTGTCGATCGACGGGTTCTTGCCGTCATCCGGGCTCCAGCGATAGACGCGGAATTCGCGGGTGTTCGTGGCGCCGGCGGGCTTCGGCCACACCTTGCCTTCGGTCATCTGCGAATTCTTGGGAAGTGCAAGTTCAACCATAGTCGTTTTCCTTGACCGGGCTTCCGCTGGAGCGATCCGGAGAACATCCGTTCCCGGAGCGCTTCAGCCTTATCTTTTGACGCATCGTCCAGATGAAGAAGCCGTTCGGCTCCGACAGGAGATGCTTTAGTAAACGCGCGCCTTGGGTTCGATCTTGTAGGGATCGATGCCTTCAGCGAGCAATTCGGTGTGAACCGGGCGGTAGTCGAGCTTGACGTCGCCGGCCTCGTTCACCCAGGCCAGCGTGTGCTTGCGCCAGTTGACGTCGTCGCGACCGGCGAACGGGCCGGACGTGTAGTCCTCGCGTGCGTGGCTGCCGCGGCTCTCTTTGCGGGCTTCCGCGCCGACGACGGTGGTGATGGCGTTGGCCATCAGGTTTTCGAGTTCCAGCGTTTCCACGAGGTCGGAATTCCAGATCATCGACCGGTCGGTGACCTTGATGTCGGACATTTCGGACCAGATGGTGCTCATGCGCTTGCAGCCGCTTTCGAGCGATTCCTGCGTGCGGAACACGGCCGCGTCTTCCTGCATGGTGCGCTGCATCTTCTCGCGCAGAACCGAGGTCGGCGTTCCCCCGCTGGCATAGCGCAGCCTGTCGAGACGGCCGACGATCTTGTCGCAGGCGGCGGTGTTCAGCGCCGGGATCGGGCTTGCACGGTCGATGACCTCGCCGGCGCGGATGGCGGCGGCGCGGCCGAAGACGACCAGGTCGATCAGCGAGTTGGAGCCGAGGCGGTTTGCGCCGTGCACCGAGGCGCAGCCCGCTTCGCCGACGGCCATCAGGCCGGGGATGATGCGTTCCGGATTTTCACCGTCGGCATTCAGCACTTCGCCCCAGTAATTGGTGGGGATGCCGCCCATGTTGTAGTGAACCGTCGGCAGGACCGGGATCGGCTCGCGCGTCACGTCGACACCGGCAAAGATCTTGGCGCTTTCGGAAATGCCCGGCAGGCGTTCGTTGAGAACGGCAGGGTCCAGATGGTCGAGATGCAGGAAGATATGGTCCTTCGCCTTGCCGACGCCGCGGCCTTCGCGAATTTCGAGCGTCATGCAGCGCGAGACGACGTCGCGCGAGGCGAGGTCCTTGGCCGACGGCGCGTAGCGCTCCATGAAGCGCTCGCCTTCGGAATTGACGAGATAGCCGCCTTCGCCGCGCGCGCCTTCGGTGATCAAACAGCCGGCGCCGTAGATGCCGGTCGGGTGGAACTGGACGAATTCCATGTCCTGCAGCGGCAGGCCGGCGCGCGCGATCATGCCGCCGCCATCGCCCGTGCAGGTGTGGGCGGAGGTGGCCGAGAAATAGGCGCGGCCATAGCCGCCGGTCGCCAGCACGACCATCTTGGCGGAGAAGCGATGGATCGTGCCGTCATCCAGGCACCAGGCGACGACGCCCGTGCAGCGGCTGCCGTCGTCCGACATGATCAGGTCGAGCGCGAAATACTCGATGAAGAATTCGGCATTGTGCTTCAGCGACTGGCCGTAGAGCGTGTGGAGGATGGCGTGGCCGGTCCGGTCGGCGGCCGCACAGGTGCGCTGCACCGGCGGGCCTTCGCCGTAATTCTGCATGTGGCCGCCGAAGGGCCGCTGGTAGATCTTGCCTTCCGCATTGCGCGAGAAGGGCACGCCGTAATGCTCCAGCTCATAGACCGCCTTCGGCGCTTCCATGGCGAGATACTGCATGGCGTCGACGTCGCCGAGCCAGTCGGAGCCCTTGACCGTATCGTAGAGGTGCCACTGCCAGCTGTCCGGCGTCATGTTCTGCAGCGAAGCGGCAATGCCGCCCTGGGCTGCGACCGTGTGCGAGCGCGTCGGGAAGACTTTCGTGATGCAGGCCGTCTTGAAACCCTGTTCGGCCATGCCGAGCGTGGCGCGCAGTCCCGCGCCGCCGGCGCCGACGACGATCACGTCGTAGGAATGATCGACATACTGGTAGGCCTTACCGTTGATGGAAGTCGGGCCGTTGACGGACGGTGCTTCGGTCGATGCCATGGTTTTATCCTGCAAAGGCGAGCTTCAGGATGGCGAAAAGACAGAGCCCGCCAACCGCGATCGCGAAGAATGTATTGAGCATGAGAAGGACGATCTTGATGCCTTCGGCGTGAACGTAGTCCTCGACGATCACCTGCATGCCGATCCGCATGTGGGTCAGGGCGGAGATGACGACAAGGGCCATGATCACCGCGACGAACGGATTGCCGAGTGCTGCGACCACATCTGCGTGAGGCGCGCCGGCATGGGTCATGATGAAGATCACGAAGAAGACGAGAAGCGGCACGTTGGCGACCGCCGTCAGGCGCTGCCGCCAGAAATGGTCCGTGCCTTCCTTGGCCGAACCGAGACCGCGGACCTTGCCGAGGGGTGTGCGCATATCCATGGTCGAGGCCCTCAGCGAACGATGATGACGACGAGCCACAGAAGGACCGTCACGGTGATGGAGGCGATGGCACTGGCGATGGCGAGCTTGGTCGAGAATTCCTTCTCGTAGCCATAGCCCAGATCCCACATGAAGTGGCGCAGACCGCCGAACATGTGGTGGATCAGCGCCCAGGTATAGCCGAACAGGATGACCTGGCCGATGATGGTGCCGAAGAACCAGCTGGCCCAATCATAATAGGCCGGACCGCTGGCAGCCGCGATCAACCACCAGGCGACCAGAACCGTGCCGAAATAGAGTGCCGCGCCGGTGATGCGGTGCACAATCGACATGAGCATGGTCGGAATGAGCTTGTAGATTTGAAGATGCGGCGAAAGCGGCCGGCTTTTGGTGACATTCGTCATCTGAACCTCACGGAACGACCGGGCAATCGTCCAAAAACTAGACTCTTTATATCCGGTTTGCGCAGGGATTGCGCAGCATTCAGTTGTGGCGAGCTTTAATCTTCGGCAGGGGTCTTAACAAGCCTGTTTGCAGCGCGAAAAGAAATTAATCGATTAGAGACGGAGGTTTATCGGACAGGCGCTCGCGTTGCATTTTACACGTTAAACATATCCGGCGAAATTTGCGCCGACTGCCTGACTTTCGCGGCGTCCTGCGCCAGATTGGTCTTAACGCTTTGTTAAGATCCGTCGGAGGTTCATGATGTATCGGGAGATTTCCCTGCGGCCGATCGCCGTCGCCATCGTTCTCGCTGCAACCGCGATCGGCAGTGCCGAGGCCGGGGACGAAGGCTATCGCGGACAGTACGACCGCACGTATTCCGCGCAGGCGGAGCAGAGGGCACAGCGGTCCGGCGTTCGGCTTCGGGGCGGGCCCGTTCAGGGAAGCCTCTTTCGGGAAGGACCTGGCGCCGTACCGGACTACCGGGTCGTGCGCGGCTATTTCGATGGGGAGCGCCGGTATCGGCTGAGGCAGGATGCGACACGATGGGGCGGTGAGGGGGATGCGCGCCGCGACGCGCAGGCGCCATCGGCCGTCATCGTCGGGTCGGGCCGGTTCTCCGGCAATGCGAATGAATTGTATCGCCGGGGGGCCGGCAGCTATTTCACGATCACCACCTATGATGAGAACACCAGCTATGGCGCTTTCCAGCGCACCGCGTCGCCGGAGGTCGGCGGCTCCCGGAGCCGCGTCGTCACGGTGGGGCGCAGTGCGGTCCGGCGCAACGACGACGCCTGCAGCTTCGAAGCCGGCGTCTGCGTGATCCGCGGGCGCTGAGCCCGCAAAAGGGCGCGCTTGCCTGTCACGATCGTCCGAGAAACCGCCAGACGGTCGTCTTCTTCACCTCGCTGTCTTCGAGCGCACGCGTGACAGGCACCGCATAGGTGGCCAGCGCCACCATGCGGTCGCGCGGGCAATAGGTGCGGCCGGGGTCGCCGACGATGACGTCAATGCCGGCCAAAACCAGATCCTCGAACCAGGGCACCAGCCTGTCGGCAAATGCCTTGTCGTAGAACACGTCGCCTGCGAGAAACACGTCGCACGCGGTCGGCTGGCCGATCCGGTCGGCGTTCTCATGGGTCACGACAACATCGTTCCGCTGCGCGTTGAGCCCGATTGCGGCTGTCGTCCACGGGTCCGTGTCCATTGCGAGAACGGATGTCGCGCCGGCCTTCATGGCGGCGATCGCCACCAATCCGGAGCCGGAGGCAAAATCGACGACGGTCCTGCCGGCGACCAGATCGGGATGATCGAGCACGTATCGGGCAAGCCCCTGGCCACCGGCCCAGGCGAAGGCCCAGAAGGGCGGCGGCAGGCCGATCGCGTCCAGCTCGTCCTCCGTCTTCAGCCAGAGATCATGCGCCTCGCTCGCCAGGAAGAGGTTGACCTCGGGAACATGCGGTGGCGAAAGGATGCCGGTGTTCTCGCGGATGAAACGCTCGGGATCGGTTTTCACGCTGCGGACGAGAGCGGCGGGTTGTCGAGGCCGCCCATGCGGCAGACTTCGCGCCATTCCGCTTCCGTCACGGCCTGGACCGACAGGCGCATGGAGGTGACGAGCTGCATGTCCTTCAGTCGCTCGCTCGCCTTGACGTCCTTCAACGTCACGGGCTTCGGCAGATCGCAGACCGCGCGGATATCGACGCAGTCCCAGCGCGCATCGCCCTCGGCGGTCGAATCCGGGTGCGAAAGCGCGCAGACCTCGGCGATGCCGACGATCTCCAGGCCTTCGTTGGAGTGATAGAAGAAGCCTTTGTCGCCGATCGTCATGGCCCGCATATTGTTGCGGGCGAGGTAGTTGCGCACGCCGGTCCATTCGGTGCCGGCCGCGCCCGCATCCTTCTGCATGACCCAGGACCACTTGAACGGTTCGGATTTCCAGAGCCAGTAGCGCATGCCCGTCACTCCGGCTTGTTGAAGACCCAGTTCCAGGCCTTCACCTCGACGGAGGCGAAGAGGCCGGCTTTGGCGTAGGGGTCTTCGGCAAAGAGTGCGGTGGCCGCCGCTCTGGTTTCCGCGTCGATGATGACGAGGCTGCCGGTCGGCTTGCCGTCGTCGCCCAGGAACGGGCCGGCGACCTTCAGGATGCCGCGGGCGTTGAGGTCGTCGAGATAGGCGACATGGGCAGGCCGCGTATCGAGGCGGATCTGAAGCGCGCCTTCCTTATCGGTGCAGAGGGCTGCAAAGAGCATGGTCGTGCCTTTCCAAAGCTATTCGTGTGTGATGGGGCGGGACATGAGCTGTTCGAGCGCGGTTTCCACGTCGATCGCGCCGTCGATCATGGCCGCGACGGCAAAGGTCAGGGGCATGTCGAGACCGAGGCGACGGGCCTGCGCTGCCGCGACCGAGGCCGCAAGCGCGCCTTCCACGAGGTCGGCGGTCGGGCTGGCGGCGTGGCGTTCGCGCCCGAGCGCGATGCCGTATCGCAGATTGCGCGACTGGTGGCTGGTGGCGGTGAGCACGAGGTCGCCGAGACCGGAGAGGCCGCGCACCGTGTCGCCCTGACCGCCGCAGGCCGCGACATAGCGCGAGAGTTCGGCAAGGCCGCGGGCGATCATGGCGGCCCGGGCGGATTCGCCGAGGCCTGCGCCCTCGACGATGCCGCAGGCGATGGCCAGCACGTTCTTCAACGCGCCGCCGAGCTGCACGCCCGTGCGGTCGGCCGAGGGATAGAGGCGGAATGTCGGGCCGGACAGAGCGGTTGCAAGCCGTGCTGCGCGTTCCGACGACGTGGACGCGATGACCATGGCGGTCGGCAGGCCGGTGGCGATATCGGCGGCAAAGCCGGGTCCGGAGAGGACGGAGACGGCGTGGTCGCCCAGTTCCTCGGCCACCACCTCGGTCAGAAGACGGCCGGAGCGGCGTTCCAGACCCTTGGCGCAGATGACGATGTCGGCGTCCTTGGCAAGATAGGGCCGGAGCGCCTGCGCTGCCTCGCGCTGCGCCTGCGACGGCATGGCGAAGAGCACGATGCCTGCTGCCGAAACGGCGCTCGGCTCCGTCGTTGCAGACAGGGCTTTCGGCAGGTCGATCCCGGGCAGGGCCTCCTCGTGCCGGTGCCGGGTCAGGATCGCGTCCACCACGTCGCGTCGCCGGGCCAGCAGCGTGACCTCGGCGCGGCCTGTGCGGGCGATCACGGTCGCAAGCGCGGTGCCGAAGGCGCCGGCGCCGACGACGGCCACCTTGTCAGGGGACGAGATCGCCGTCGCGCTCATGCTTTTGCGCCCCGTTTGCCAAAGCCGAGCAAGGTCTGGGCATTGCCGTCGAGCGGCCAGCGCGCGCGGGGCGATACGGAGAGATCGTCCGCGGGCAGGCCCGCGGCCACGCGCTCGGCACCTGCCCAGGCGATCATCGCGGCGTTGTCGGTGCAGAGATGGAGGGGCGGCGCGACAAACGCAAAGCCGTTCCGCTCGCAGAGGCTGTCGAGCGTTGCGCGCAGCGCCTGATTGGCGGCGACGCCACCGGCAACGACGAGAGAAGGCTTGCCGACATCCGGATAGGTCTCGCGGAAACGCTGGAGACCGCGTCCGATCCGGTCCTTCAGCGTCCGCGACACCGCTTCCTGGAAAGAGGCGCAGATATCGGCGATGTCCTGGTCCGCCACCGGAGCGATCGACTGCGCGGCCTGCCGCACGGCGGTCTTGAGGCCGGAGAAGGAAAAGTCCAGCCGGGCCTCGCCGACCAGAGGCCGGGGAAAGGTGAACCGTGCCGGATTGCCGGTGCGCGCCGCACGTTCGACGGCGGGGCCGCCGGGATAGGGAAGGCCCAGGAGCTTTGCCGTCTTGTCGAAGGCCTCGCCCAGCGCGTCGTCGATGGTCGTGCCCCAGCGCTCGTAGTCGCCGGTGCCGCGCACCAGCACCAGCTGGGTATGGCCGCCGGAGACCAGCAGCATCAGATAGGGAAAGGAGAGGCCATGGGTCAAGCGCGCGGTCAGCGCATGGCCTTCCAGATGGTTGATGGCATAGAGCGGCTTGCCCGCTGCGCGCGCCATCGCCTTGCCGGTCATGAGGCCGACGATCAGCCCGCCGATGAGGCCGGGACCGCTGGTTGCGGCGATGGCATCGACCTCAGACAGCGACATTTGCGCGCGGTCGAGCGCCTCGGCAATCAGGGTATCCAGCGCTTCGACATGCGCGCGGGCCGCGATCTCGGGCACCACGCCGCCATAGAGGCTGTGTTCCTCGAGCTGGCTCAGCACCACGTCGCCCAGGATTTCGCCGCGCCCGTCCGGCTCGCGCAGCACGACGGAAGCGGCGGTTTCATCGCAGCTCGTCTCGATGCCGAGAATACGCAGGGGCCGGTTCATGGGTGGTCTACTCGAAGATTGCGGACGGGAATAAAGGGGGGTACACGGACCTCCGGTAACAATGGATCGTAGCGGATGCAAACGAAACCTTTCCGGATCGGCACGCGCGGCAGCCGGCTCGCGCTGGCTCAGGCCCATGAAACGCGCGACCGGCTGATGCTGGCGCATGGCCTGCCGGAGGAGATGTTCGAGATCGTGCCGCTATCGACGGCGGGCGACCGCATCACCGATCGCGCGCTGTCGGAAATCGGCGGCAAGGGACTTTTCACGCAGGAGCTGGAAGACCAGCTGCTGGCGGGTACGCTCGATTTTGCCGTCCATTCGGCCAAGGACATGGCGACGCGCCTGCCCGACGGCCTGTTTCTGTCCGCCTTCCTGCCGCGCGAGGACGCCCGCGACGCCTTTATCGGCGGCACGGCGCCGACGCTGCTGGCTTTGCCGGAAGGCGCGACGGTCGGTTCGGCATCGCTGCGCCGGCAGGCGCTGATCCGCCGATTGCGACCTGATATCAACGTCATCGTCTATCGCGGGCTGGTCGAGACCCGGTTGCGCAAGCTGGCCGAAGGTCAGGTGGACGGGACGCTGCTCGCCCTTGCCGGGCTGAAGCGGCTCAACCTCGAAGGTGTGGCGACCGAAATCCTCGACCCCACCTATTTTCCGCCGGCACCGGCACAGGGAGCGATCGCCGTCGAGAGCCGGATCGGCGACGGCCGGATGACCGCGTTCCTGTCGGCCATCGATGACCCCAGGACGCATGAGGCCGTGACCTGCGAACGCGCGTTTCTCGACACGCTGGACGGGTCGTGCCGGACGCCGATCGCCGGCTATGCGGTCTCGGACGGCGAGCAGATCTCGTTTTCGGGCATGATCCTGACGCCGGATGGAACGCAGCATCACCGGGTTTTTGCCGAGGGACGGGCCGCGGATGCGGCGAGAATCGGCGCGCAGGCGGGCGACGACATTCGCGCCGATGCGGCCCCCGGCTTCTTCTCCAGCTGGGCCTGAGCGGATGCGCGTCCTCGTCACGCGCCCGGAAACCACAGCGGACAGGACGCTCCGGCGGCTGGCGCTGGCCGGCCACGACACGCTGCTGCTGCCGCTGAGCGAGGCAGAGCACCTGCCGATCCGGGCGGGGCCCCTGTCCGCCTCGGCCGTCGTTGCAACGAGCGCGGAAGCGTTCCGGGCGCTGCGGCACTCTCCCGAAGCCCTGCCGTCGCTCGTCTCCCTGCCGGTCTACTGCGTCGGGGATGCGACCGCGGAGGCGGCGCTTGATCTCGGCTTTTCCCAGGTGCGGGTCGGGCCCGGAGATGCAGCCGGACTTGCGGAATTGATCCTTCATGATCGGGGGGCTGCCACGGGCATTCTGCTCTATCTCGCGGGCACCCCCCGGCTGCCGCAGCTGGAAACGCGCATGACCGTTGCCGGTGTCCCGCTCCAGGTTCGTCTCGTCTATCGCATGCGCCCCGTCGTTCGGCCGCCCGGCGCTTTTTCGGCGCAGGTTCGGGCCTTTTCTCCGGACGCGGTGCTGTTCTACTCGCGGGAGGCGGCACGACAGTTCTTTTTCGAGGTGGCCCCGGCAATGCTTGCCGATGCGGTGCGGATCCTCTGCCTCGGGCCGCGGATCGCCGACGCCGTGCCGCCCGGATGCCGGCATGTGGAGATTGCGCCCCGGCCGGATGAGGATGCCCTGCTTACGCTTCTCGACGCCTGAATCACGCAAATCGACCGGTGGGGCCTTTCCCTCGCCCAGGTCGGTGTCTAGGTTTATGCTGTTGACCTCACGCATAGAGAAGAGAGCATGGATCCGGAGAAACCGCCGCGCCGCACCAAGCCCGACCGGCAGCCGCTGACGATCGATCTGCCCGCCACGCCCGCTGCATCCGATGCGGCGAGACCGGAGGACACGGATGCTCGCCCAGATGCACGGGGGCCTGTCTCGTCCGACGTGGTCGTGCCCGATGCCGTCCTTGTGCCCGATAACGCTGTTGTGGCCGATGTTGCGAAGGACGCCGGGATCGCCGCTTCAGCGAATGATCCGCTGGAGAGCATCCCGTCCGATCGAGAAACGCCGCCCGATCCGCTGAGCGAAAAGGCCCGGGAGGCCGAGGCTGCAGAGGAGACGCGCGCCGAAGCGGACGCCGCCGCTTTCGCCGAGGAGCCTGCATCGTCGAGCCGGTCGGCCCGGACCTCCGTCCCGCCGACGCAGCCGGCCGGCGCATCGGCGACCATGCGCTCATCCGAACCTGCACATTCTTCGCGTGCTTCGAGCCCGTCGCGCGCGGGTGCTCTGGCGGCGGGCATCGTCGGTGGTCTGATCGCGCTTTCGGGCGCCGGCGTCCTGCAATATGCGGGCGTCCTGCCGGCGATCGGTCCATCGTCCTCGACCGGTGCTGCGTCGGGACGCGATCTCGGTGCCGAAATCGATGCCTTGAAGGCGCAGGTTTCGACAGGGGGATCGTCATCTAGCGAAGGCCTTGAGCAGAGGCTTGCCGCTCTCGAACAGACGATCGGCGTCAATGGAAGTGCATCCGGCGCGGAGGACCTGAAGGCGCAGGTCGAGAGCCTGACGCAGGAGCTCGTGAGCGTGAAATCCGGTCTTGCCGACCAGAGCCGCGCGACGCAGACGGCGACATCCGAGCTCTCGACACGCATCGAGGAAGCGGAAAAGAAGCTCGACGAGCCCGCCAGCGACGTGCAGCTCGCGCGCGCCATCGCGGTTACCGCGCTGAAGACCGGGATCGACCGTGGCGGACCGTTCCTTGCCGAGCTCGATGC
The DNA here is from genome assembly GCF_004342335.1 of Rhizobium sp. PP-F2F-G48. Taxonomy (NCBI): domain Bacteria; kingdom Pseudomonadati; phylum Pseudomonadota; class Alphaproteobacteria; order Hyphomicrobiales; family Rhizobiaceae; genus Rhizobium; species Rhizobium sp. PP-F2F-G48. Next base: position 348,929 of record NZ_SLVH01000004.1, read on the forward strand.
CTTGAAGACGATCTCGCCGGACGACCCGGCCGTTGCCGGCCTTGCCGACATCGCACCGCGCGGCGTCTCGTCGCGCACGGATCTGACACGATCGTTCCCCGACACGGCCGACGCGATGCTGGCCGCCATTCGCGGCGCCGATCCGAACCAGGGCATTTTCTCGCGACTGATCGGAAGTGCGGCGTCCGCCGTGCGTGTCCGTCCTGTCGGCAGCGTCGAGGGTACGGGTCCGGAAGCCGTCGTCGCCCGGATCGAAGACCGCCTGACCAATGGCGACCTCAAGGGCGCGAGCCTCGAATGGGACGGCCTGCCGCAGCCTGCCAAGGATGCCGGCGCCGCGTTCCGCACGAAGCTCGATGAACGCATTGAGGTCGAAGCATTGATCGACGCCGCCGTGGCCGGAGCCGCAGCCGGCTCCGCACCCGCCAAACAGGGCTGAGGAGAGCCGATTTGATCCGTATTCTCATCTTCGTCCTGATCGTGCTTGCGCTCGGCGCAGGTTTTTCCTGGCTTGCCGATCGGCCGGGCGAGCTGTCGCTGGTCTGGATGGGCCAGCGTATCGAGACCAGCCTGATGGTCGGCGCCACGCTGCTCGTGGCCTTGATCGCGGCCATTCTGCTCGTCGTCTGGCTCGTCCGTCTCATCTGGTTCTCGCCGCACTCGATCGCGCGCTACTTCCGCGTTCGCAAGCGCGACCGGGGCTATCAGGCGCTGTCGACCGGGCTGATCGCCGCCGGTGCCGGCGATGCGATCCTCGCCCGCAAGATGACGGCGCGCACGCGCGGGCTTCTGTCGGCCGATCAGGAGCCGCTGATCCATCTTCTCGAAGCGCAGACCGCGCTGATCGAGGGCAAGCATGACGATGCCCGCCGCAAGTTCGAGCGGATGGCGGAAGACCCGGAGACCCGCGAACTCGGGCTCCGTGGCCTGTATCTCGAAGCCAAGCGTCTGGGTGCCAACGAGGCGGCGCGGCAATATGCCGAGCGTGCGGCCGACAAGGCGCCGCATCTGGCCTGGGCGACGCTTGCGACCCTCGATGAGCGCAGCCAGGCGGGACGCTGGGACGAGGCCGTGCATCTTCTCGACCAGAGCCGCACCAGCCATGTCATCGACCGCAAGGAGGCCGACCGCAAGAAGGCCGTGCTGCTCACGGCCCGGGCGCGAGAGCGGCTGGATGCCGACCCGAAGGCGGCGCGCGACGATGCGCTGGCCGCGCTGAAGCTCGACTCCACGCTGGTGCCGGCTGGCCTCATTGCGGCGAAAGCCTTGTTCCGGGAAGACAATCTGCGCAAGGCGGCGTCGGTGCTCGAAAAACTTTGGAAGCAGGAACCGCATCCCGACATCGCCAAGGCCTATGTTCGGGCACGGAGCGGCGATTCGGCGGTCGACCGGTTGAAGCGCGCCCGCAAGCTGGAAGCGTGGAAGCCGAACAATGCGGTGTCGCTGATGGCGGTTGCGGAAAGTGCGCTGGAGGCTCGCGAACTGGCGCTGGCGCGCTCCATGGCCGAGGCCGCCGCCCGCATTGCGCCGACGGAGAGCGTGTTTCTGCTGCTTGCCGATATCGAGGAAGCGGATACCGGAGACGAAGGGCGTATCCGCCACTGGATGAACCAGGCGCTGAAGAGCCCGCGCGATGCGGCCTGGATCGCCGACGGCGTCGTCTCCGAGGAATGGCTGCCGGTCTCTCCCGTCAGCGGCCGCCTGGATGCATTCGAGTGGAGGATGCCGGTCAACACGATCGACGGCCCGCTCGAGGAGGGTGGCGTCAGCCGCGGAGAGGCAGCGATCCGCAGCCTGCCGCCGGTCGCAGCGTCCGTTGTTGCTGCAACGCGCGACGCGCCGGAAACGACGGTGGCGACACCGCCGGCGCCGCCGACCATGCCTGCTGAGACGGTGGAGCGCCCGGCAGCGATCGCCGTCCCGGTTCCGACCGAATCGGTCATCGTTCACGAGCCGATCGAGCCGGCGCGGTCCGTGGTCGTCACGGACGCTGACGACGCGACGCACACGGCATTGGTCAAGAAGGATGAGGGGGCCGTGGCCGTCAAAGCGCCGGCGCAGCCCGTCTCCGGCGCGACATCTCCGGCCAAGCCGGCGGAGGCGCCGGTCGAGCCCTTCTTCGGCCGGCCGCCGGACGATCCCGGCGTTCGCACCGATAGAGTTGCAGAAAAGACGACATTCAAACTTTTCTGACGGTTCGGGGGCCCTTCGGGGCCCCTTTTCGCATTTGCGAAACGAATAGGGCTGGACCCGGCTTTGCGGCTCGTCTTTCCTGTCGGCATCAACGACCCTCCTTTCGTGAGCGCCGCGCAACCCATGTTTGACCGTATCCGCACCTTCATCGACAGTCTCACCGGTGCCGAGCACCCGAACCCGATCGAGGCGGGCGATCCGCGCATTGCGATCGTCGCTCTCTGCATCCAGGTCATGGAAGCCGACGGCCATGCCGACGACGTCGAGCGCCGCAAGGTTCGGTCGATGATCAAGGAGCACTACACGCTCGACGATGCGGCCCTCGATGCGCTGATTGCCGCCGGCGAGGACGCCGAGAGCGAGGCGATCGATTTCTTCCGCTTCACCTCCGACATCAAGCGGCACTTCAGCGAAGAGCAGCGGATCGATCTCGTCGGCATGCTGTGGGAGATCGTCTATGTCGATGGCGAGCGCAGCGAGATGGAAGATCACGTGATCTGGCGGATCGCCGACCTGCTCGGCGTCTCCGGCCGCGACCGCATCATGAAGCGGCAGGAAGCCGCGGCGAAATCCGACATCGTCGAGACGGCGGAGCACTGAGGCCTCTCACCCTCGCCGCTGGCGAAACGGAGTGAGCCTACCGTTTCGTCTCGGGTGCATCCAGCGTGTCGATCCGGCGCAGTTGCGAGAAGCCGAGCGACCAGATCACCGCCACCAGCAGCGTGCCCGCCCCGCCGATGACGACGGCGGGAACCGCACCGATGGCCGACGCCATCATGCCGGCTCGAAATTCTCCCAGCTCGTTCGACGCGCCGACGAACACCATGTTGACGGCGTTGACGCGACCACGCAGCTCGTCCGGAGTCCAGAGCGTGATCAGCGTTTCCCGGACATAGACCGAGATCATGTCGGAGGCGCCCATGATGACGAGCGCCACGATCGAGATCCACGGCGTGGCGGACAGCCCGAAGACGACCGTGCCGAGGCCGAAGAGAGCGACGCCCACGAACATCAGCACGCCGGCGCGGTGACGGATCGGGTGGGCGGCAAGCCACATGGCCATGCCGACCGCGCCGACGCCGGGGGCCGCGCGCAGGAGACCGAGGCCCCAGGGTCCGAGATCGAGGATATCGCGGGCGAACACCGGCATGAGCGCGATGGCCCCGCCGAGAAGAACGGCGAAGAGATCGAGCGAGATGGCGCCGAGCACGACCTTTTCTGCGCGGATATAGCGAAAGCCGGCTGTGATGGTCTGCCAGCTCTGGGCGATCTGGCTGTTCTTCTGTGCAGGCTTGGGGATCGCATAGACCATGACGACGCTGGCGGCGAAGAACAGAACGGCGACGCTATAGGGAACGGCCGGTCCGAGCGCGTAGATCAGGCCGCCGACGACGGGGCCGACAATCATCGCCGTCTGCCAGGAGGTGGAATTCCAGGCGATAGCGTTGGCGAGATCCCGCTCCGGCACGAGATTGGGTGCGAGCGACTGGGAGGCCGGCGCGAGAAAGGCCCGCTCGATGCCGAACACGACGAGAATGGTGTAGACCGGCCAGAGGGTGAAGGTGCCGGTGAGGGTGAGGACGAGGAGAGCCGCGGCGCAGAGCGTGCTGACGCCCATGCAGATGCCCATGATCATGCGCCGGTTGTAGCGGTCGGCGACCGAGCCGGTGACAAGGATGAGGACCAGCGACGGCAGGAACTGGAAGAGGCCGATCAGGCCGAGGTCGAACGGATCGCGCGTCAGATCGTAGATCTGCCAACCGACGGAGACGCTGACGATCTGGATGGCGAAATAGGCAAGGAAGCGCGCGAAGAAGTAGCGGCGATACCCGACATGCCGGAAGGCGGCGTAGCGGTCTCCGGTTTCGACGATGGACATGAACTGGTCTTTCCCGGCCTCTGATGCGTCGGCCCGTTCGTATGAGCGCCGGCCATCGCGAGCCATAGCGCCGTCTTAAACATGTTGTCACGCGGCACGGGCCGCAGGGTTGCCGCGTTGCGCGCCAGTGTCTACATGTCTTTCAACTACTGCATAATGTCGCGCTCCGGAATCGGTTCGCGGAGAAAATTATGCGACGCCATCAATGTTGGAACGACGGTTGCCCATCGCCGATGGCGCACGGCGGTCCATGAACCGGAGGCCCGGCATGCTCGCCGTCATCGCAACGCTGAATTTCATTATCAATATCGCCTGGTTTCTCATCATCGCCTCGGCGATCTTCTCCTGGCTCTATGCCTTCAACATCATCAACACGAACAATCAGGCGATCAGCATGATCGGCCGGTCGCTCTACCAGCTGACGGAGCCGCTCTACCGTCCGATCCGTCGTATCCTGCCCAATATGGGCGGTGTCGATCTGTCGCCGCTCGTCGTCCTGGTCATCCTGTTCTTTCTGCAGCAGTTTCTGAACACGACGATCGCTCCGGCGTTGCTCGCACCGACCTACTGACCCGACCTTCACGCTGTTTCAGATAAAAGGCCCTTCGCGCGGTGTATCGCACGAAGGGCCTTTCTCGTTCATCCGAAGAGCGCAAGGCTGGCCCGTACCGTAACCCAGACGCCCCAGGCGAGGGGTAGGCCGACGCAGGCCCAGGCGAGAAGGGCCTTGGCATCGAGGCCGCCCCGGCCGATGCCGAAGGAGCCGGACGGGCCGGCATTGACAGCGGCCGTCTTTGCCTGGAGCGCTGCGACGTCCGCATCCTTCATGAACCATTTGTCGGCAAGCGGCCGCACGAAGGCGTTGGCGACAAGGCCGAGTGCGAGCATGCCGGCAAGGATATACATGGTGGTGTTGTAGACTTGATCGCGCGGAAGCCCCGCGGCGATCTGCGCCTCGCGGATGTAGTTGACGACGACAGGCCCGATGATGCCGGCCGTTGCCCAGGCCGTCAGCAGCCTTCCATGAATGGCGCCGACGAACTGGGTGCCGAAGATATCGGCGAGATAGGCGGGGATGGTGGCGAAGCCGCCGCCATACATCGACAGGATGATGCAGAGCATGCCGACGAAGAGCAGCTTGCTCTGGATGCCGGCCGCCCAGGGGACGAGCGCATAGAGCACGATCCCGATCACGAAGAAGCAGAAGTAGGTGTTCTTGCGGCCGATCCTGTCGGACAGAGAGGCCCAGAAGAAGCGTCCCCCGATGTTGAAGAGCGAGATGAGCCCGGTGAAGCCGGCGGCGATCGCCGCGACGCTCGCCAGCTGCTCTTTCGACATGGCGGTGAAGGCGACGCCCGGCGCGCCGATGAGCGAGCCGGCGAAGATCTCCTGAAGCATGGGCGAGGCCATGCCGATGACGCCGATGCCGGCGGAAACGTTGAGGCAGAGCACGGCCCAGATCAGCCAGAACTGCTTCGTCTTGTGCGCATCGCGCAGGTGGACGTGGCGCGTGGTGATCATCGTGCTTTTCGCGGCAGGCGGGGCCCAGCCTTCCGGGCGCCATCCGGCGGGCGGAATGCGGTAGCCGAAGGCGCCGGCGAGCATGAAGACGAGATAACCGAGCGCCATGACGACGAAAGTCTGCCAGACGCCGACCTGGGTATCCGAGCGAAAATAGGTCATCAGGATGTTGGCGAGCGGCGCGCCGATCATGGCGCCGCCGCCAAAGCCCATGATGGCCATGCCCGTCGCCATGCCGCGCCGGTCGGGAAACCATTTGATGAGGGTGGACACGGGCGAGATATAGCCGAGGCCAAGCCCGATGCCGCCGATGACGCCGGCACCGAGCCACATCATCCAGAGCTGGTGCGTGGCGACGCCGAGGGCCGCAATGAGGATGCCGCCGCACCAGCAGAAGGCCGAGACGGTCGCGGCCTTGCGCGGGCCGGCCTTTTCCAGCCAGCCGCCCCAGAGTGCGGCGGATGAGCCGAGCAGCACGAAGAACAGGGTGTAGATCCAGCCGAGATCGCTCACCCGCCAGTCGCAGGTGGTGGTGAAAAGCGCGGAGCCGAGCGTGAGATCGGCGCAGGCTGCCGGTGCGGAGATGCCGATCGCCTTCGACAGAGGCAGCCAGAACACGCTGAAACCATAGGCCATGCCGATGCAAAGATGGATGGCAAGGGCGGCCGGCGGCACGAGCCAGCGGTTGAAGCCGGGTTTGGCGATGATGCGCTCCCGGTCGAGCAATCCTGCCGACACGGGAATGCCGAGTTGCGTCGTTGCCGACATGGTCGTCCTCCTCCTCTGAGCCCCTCCTCGGGCGGTTGGTCTGCGTCGTCAGGCGCGGGATCGACGGCGTGCAGCCTCCACACTGCAGGGTCGATCGCAGCGCACAGGGTTCACCTCTCGGGCATGTTCGGCTCCGACAGCGATTCGCCCGCGGCCGCGCCCTTGCCGCCGGGTGCGCCGCGCGCGGCATCCGCACCGGTGCCGATCGCATCCTCTTTCGAATGCGGTCGCTTGATCAGCGGGGCGGCCGCCAGCACCAGCGGATCGAAGCCTGCATCGCCCTTCTCGATCAGCGCGAAAAAGGCGCTGCGCATCCGGGTCTCCCAGAATTTGTTGATATGGATGGCGATGCCGGCCGGTCCGTCTTCATGCGGCTGGGAGCGAAAGAAGGTGGCGATCTGGTTTGCCATGCGCACGAGTTTGGCGTCCGTGCCATGCGGCGGGCCGTCTTCTCCGTGATGGGGAGGCTGTGCGGCATCAGGCGACATGGCTTGTCCTCTTGGTCGGCCGGATGGTCTCGGGAGGGGTGGCCTCGGAATGGCTGATCCCGGAATGGGTTGTCTCGGCGACGATGCGGTCCGCATGGGTGAAGACCTCGAACTCGTCCCCCCGCACCAGCGCCACGAGCGTCATGCCCGCCGTCTCGGCGGTGCGGATCGCGAGCGCTGTCGGGGCCGATATGGCGATGATGAAGGGGCTGCCGAGAATGGCCGTCTTCTGGACCATCTCGACCGAGACCCGGCTCGTCACCACGACGGCGCCGGAGGCGCCCGTGTAGCCCTGGCGGGCAGCGGCACCGGCCAGCTTGTCGAGCGCATTGTGCCGCCCGACATCCTCGCGCACGGCGATCAATCCCTCTTCGGGCGTATAGAAACCGGCGCCGTGGACCGCGCGGGTCTCTGCATGCAGCGGCTGGCGGGTGTCGAGCAAGGCGACGGCCTGCGCGATCTCGCCCGGCGTCAGGCTGAGGCGGGCGGCTGCGACCGACGGTGTCTGCCGCACGGCCTGCTCCAGGGATTCGATGCCGCAGAGGCCGCAGCCGACCGGACCGGCCATATGCCGGCGACGGGTGACCAGAGCCTCGTGCTGTGCGTCGCGCAAGGCGATCTGCAGATCGTAACCTTCCGGCGTCTCCACGGCCTCGATGCTCTCGATATCGGCCGGTTCCGTGATGATGCCTTCCGTCAGGCTGAAGCCGGTGGCGAAATCCTCGAAATCGGCGGGCGTCGCCATCATCACGGCATGGGTGGAACCGCCATAGCTGAAGGCGACGGGTATTTCTTCGGGAACGATGCGGCTGGCCGGGCGAACGCGACCGTTGCGGCGGGACAGCTGCGGGACGGTGCGGGCGAGGGGGATAGCGGTCGAGCGGGTCATCGGCATCATCTCGGCGCGATCCCTGCCGTGTCCACCGCCCGTCCGGTCGTCGCAAGCGTCATTCCGCGGCCTCCAGTTTGGCGGCGATGCGACGCGACTGGCGGGCCTGATCCTCGTATTCGGTCTGCCATTCCGACGGGCCGTTCGACGGCGAGATCTGCACCGCGGTGACCTTGTATTCCGGGCAATTGGTCGCCCAGTCGGAAAAGTCCGTGGTGATGACGTTGGCCTGCGTCGTCGGGTGGTGGAAGGTGGTGTAGACGACGCCTGTCGCGACCCGGTCGGTGATCAGCGCCCGCAGCGTCGTATCGCCCGAGCGGCTGGCCAGCCGCACCCAGTCGCCATCGCGGACGCCGCGCAGCTCGGCATCGTGCGGGTGAATCTCCAGCCGGTCCTCCTCATGCCAGACGACATTTTCGGTGCGCCGCGTCTGCGCGCCGACATTGTATTGGCTGAGAATACGGCCGGTGGTCAGAAGCAGCGGGAAGCGCGGCCCGGTCTTCTCGTCGGTCGCGACATATTCCGTGCGGATGAACTTGCCCTTGCCGCGCACGAAGCCGTCGACATGCATGATCGGCGAGCCTTCGGGCGCCTGTTCGTTGCAGGGCCACTGCACGGAGCCCTTCTCGTCCAGATAGGCATAGGAGACCTTGGCAAAGCTCGGGGTGGTCGCCGCAATCTCGTCCATGATCTCGGACGGGTGCGTGTAATCCCAGCCAAGGCCCATGGCGCGGGCGAGGTTCTGCGTCACTTCCCAGTCGGCATAGCCGTTGCGCGGGGTCATGACCCGGCGCACGCGATTGATGCGGCGCTCGGCATTGGTGAAGGTGCCATCCTTTTCAAGGAAGGTGGAGCCCGGCAGGAAGACGTGGGCGTAGTTCGCGGTTTCGTTGAGGAACAGGTCCTGCACGACGACGCATTCCATGGCGGCGAGACCGGCTGCGACATGTTTCGTGTCCGGATCGGACTGGAGAATGTCCTCGCCCTGGATGTAGAGCCCCTTGAAGGAGCCATCGACGGCGGCGTCCAGCATGTTGGGAATGCGCAGGCCCGGCTCGTCGGAGAGCGTGACGCCCCAGAGCTTTTCGAAGATATCGCGCGTCGCATCGTCCGAGACGTGGCGGTAGCCGGGAAGCTCGTGCGGGAACGAGCCCATGTCGCAGGAGCCCTGCACGTTGTTCTGCCCGCGCAAGGGGTTCACGCCGACACCGGGGCGGCCGATATTGCCGGTCGCCATGGCGAGGTTGGCAATCGCCATGACGGTGGTCGAGCCCTGGCTGTGCTCGGTCACGCCCAAGCCGTAATAGATCGAGCCGTTGCCGCCGGTGGCAAACAGGCGGGCGGCGCCGCGCAGCGCCTCGGCCGGAACGCCGGTCAGCGCTTCGGTTGCTTCGGGGCTGTGGCGCTCTTCCGCGACAAAGCCTGCCCAGTCCTCGAACTCAGACCAGTCGCAGCGGGTGCGGATAAACGCTTCGTCGCAGAGGCCCTCGGTGACGATGACATGAGCGAGTGCGGTGACGACCGCGACATTGGTGCCGGGGCGCAGCGGCAGGTGATAGGCGGCCTCGACATGGGGCGTGCGGACGAGATCGATCCGGCGGGGATCGATGACGATGAGCTTGGCACCCTGCCGCAGCCGCTTCTTCAGCCGCGAGCCGAAGACAGGGTGTCCGTCGGTCGGGTTCGCGCCGATGACGATGACGACATCGGTATTCTCGACCGAGTCGAAATTCTGCGTGCCGGCCGACGTGCCGAAGGCCTGCCCGAGACCGTAGCCGGTCGGCGAATGGCAGACGCGGGCGCAGGTATCGACATTGTTGTTGCCGAAGCCGGCGCGGATCAGCTTCTGGACGAGGTAGGTTTCCTCGTTGGTGCAGCGCGACGAGGTGATGCCGCCGATCGACTCGCGTCCGTACTGGTACTGGATGCGTCGGAACTCTGCCGCGGTATGGGCGAGCGCCTCGTCCCAGCTGACCTCCCGCCAGGGGTCGGTTACCTTCTCGCGGATCATCGGGTTGAGGATACGCTCCTTGTGCGTGGAATAGCCGTAGGCGAAGCGGCCCTTGACGCAGGAGTGGCCGCGATTGGCCTGTCCGTCCTTCCAGGGCACCATGCGCACCAGTTCCTCGCCCCGCATTTCCGCCTTGAACGAGCAGCCGACGCCGCAATAGGCGCAGGTGGTGACGACCGAATGCTCCGGCTGGCCGATGGATATGACCGATTTTTCGGTGAGCGTGGCGGTCGGGCAGGCCTGGACGCAGGCGCCGCAGGAGACGCATTCCGAGGAGAGAAAGTCTTCATGCTGGCCGGGCGACACGCGACTGTCGAAGCCGCGGCCCTCGATCGTCAGCGCGAACGTGCCCTGCACTTCCTCGCAGGCCCGCACGCAGCGCGAACAGACGATGCATTTGGAGGGATCATAGGTGAAGTAGGGGTTGGATTCGTCCTTCGGCATCCAGCGGGCATTGAGGCCGTCGCTGTCGCGCGTCTTCACGTGATTGTCGCCCTCATAGCCGTAGCGCACGTCGCGCAGGCCGACCGCGCCAGCCATGTCCTGCAATTCGCAGTCGCCATTGGCCGCGCAGGTGAGACAGTCGAGCGGATGATCGGAGATGTAGAGCTCCATCACGCCCTTGCGGATGTCTTTCAGCCGCGCCGTCTGGGTGTGGACGATAAGACCGGGCGCGACGGGCGTGGTGCAGGAGGCCGGCGTGCCGTTGCGGCCCTCGATCTCGATCAGACAGAGCCGGCAGGAGCCGAAGGCATCGACCATATCCGTGGCGCAGAGCTTCGGCACTTGGATACCCGCTTCCATCGATGCCCGCATGATGGAAGTGCCCTCGGGCACGGTGATCTCGCGACCGTCGATGGTCAGCGTCACCAGCGTTTCCGCCCGGGAGGCGGGGGTGCCGAAATCGGTTTCAGGAACGAGAAGCATGTTGGTCTCCTGAAAGGTGAGGGTCGTTCTGGGCGGTGTTACCTTGGGGTTGCCCCTCATCCGGCTGCCGCCATCTTCTCCGCGTTTCGATGGGGAGAAGGGACGTTTGGCGAGGCGTTTCCCTGTTCGAAAACGGTGAGCCGACCACGTCCCCTCGCCGCGCAAGCGGTGAGAGGGCTCGGGTGAGGGGCGGCCTACGAGCCGCAGTCGTGCTCGACGCGCGCATCATTCCGCCGCCTCCACGACCGGTGCCGCAACGAAATCGTCCGGGAAATGCGTGACCGCGCTCATGACCGGATAGGGCGTGAAGCCGCCCAGCGCGCAGAGCGAGCCGAACTTCATGGTGTTGCAGAGGTCCGAGAGCAGCGCCAGATTCTTCTCCGGCTCGATGCCGCGACCAATGCGATCGACGACCTCGACGCCACGGGTCGAGCCGATGCGGCAGGGCGTGCATTTGCCGCAGCTTTCCACGGCGCAGAATTCCATGGCGAAGCGGGCCTGTTTCAGCATGTCGGCGGTGTCGTCGAAGATGGTGATGCCCGCGTGGCCGATGAGACCCCCGGCTGCGGCGAAGGCCTCGTAGTCGAAGGGCGTGTCGAACAGCGCGCGCGGGAAGTAGGCGCCGAGCGGGCCGCCGACCTGCACCGCCTTGATGGGGCGTCCCGTTGCGGTGCCGCCGGCGATCGTATCGACGATTTCGCCGAGGGTGAGACCGAAGGCGACCTCATAGAGGCCGGTCTGCCGGGCATTGCCTGCAATCTGGATGGGGATGGTGCCGCGCGAGCGGCCCATGCCGAAATCGCGATAATGCTCGGGGCCTTCGTCGAGGATAACGGGCACCGAGGCGAGCGAGATGACGTTGTTGATGACGGTGGGTTGGCCGAACAGGCCTTTGTGCGCCGGCAGCGGCGGCTTTGCCCGCACCACGCCGCGCTTGCCTTCGAGCGAGTTGAGGAGCGCCGTTTCCTCGCCGCAGACGTAAGCGCCGGCCCCGGTGCGGATCTCGATGTCGAAGCCGGCGCCCTGACCGAGCACCGACAGGCCGAGGATGCCCGCACGCCGGGCGATGCCGACGGCTTTCGTCATGGTGTCGATGGCGTGGGGATATTCCGAGCGGATGTAGACGAAGCCCTTGGTGGCGCCGGTCGCGAGACCCGCAATCGCCATGCCCTCGATGACGACGAAGGGATCGCCTTCCATGATCATCCGGTCGGCAAAGGTGCCGCTGTCACCTTCGTCGGCATTGCAGACGATGTATTTGCGGGGGTCCGCGCAATCGAGAACGGTCTTCCACTTGATGCCGGTCGGAAAGCCCGCGCCGCCACGGCCGCGCAGGCCGGACAGCGTGACGGCCTCGACGATCGCTGCGGGGGACATCGCGACGGCCTTCGCAAGGCCGGCGAGCCCGCCATGGGCGCGGTAATCCTCCAGCGACAAAGGGTCGATGACGCCGCAACGGGCGAAGGTGAGGCGGGTCTGGTTCTTGAGGAAGGGAATTTCCTCCGTCGGCCCGAGGCAGAGCGGATGGTCGATACCGGTCGATGTGTCGCCATGCAGAAAACCCGCATCGAGCAGGGCGCCGACATCGGCTGGCGTTACCGGGCCGAAAGCGATGCGGCCGTTGGGTGTTTCCACCTCCACCAGCGGCTCCAGCCAATGCAGGCCGCGCGACCCCGTGCGCACGATGGCAAGGTCGAGCCCGCGGGCCGTCGCCTCCTGCGCCAGGCGCGCTGCGACGCGATCGGCTCCGACGGCAAGGGCCGCGGCATCGCGGGGGATGAAGATCCGGATCACGCCGCCACCTCCGCAAGAAGGCTATCCAGTGCCGAGGCATCCAGGCGCCCGTGCACCGCGCCGTCCAGCATGGCGGCGGGTGCGGTGGAACAGAGCCCGAGACAGAAGACGGGCTCCAGCGTGACCGCGCCGTCCGCCGTCGTCTCGTGGAAATCGATGCCGAGGCGGGCTCTTGCCTGTTCGCCAAGGCGGTCGCCGCCCATGGCCTGGCACGCCTCGGCGCGACAGAGCTTGAGCACATGCCGGCCGGCCGGATGGCTGCGATAGTCGTGATAGAAGGTGACCACGCCGTGGACTTCGGCGCGCGACAGGTTGAGGCCGGTGGCGATCATCGGGACGGCGTCGTCCGGGACATGGCCGAATGTCTGCTGGACCGCATGCAGGATCGGCAGAAGCGGTCCTTCCAGATGCTTCAACTCGGAAACGATTGCAGCGATGCTCGTTTCAAGATCGCTCTTCTCAAGGTGTCGATCCACCGGGCTCCTCCGTGCATGTCTGCGACGCGCCAGCGATTGCACCGGCCTCCTCCAAGCAGGTCGTGTGGTGAGGACACGAACCTGGCGTCGAATAAGGAAGGTCTCAGAGATGCGCCCTGCGGGCAATATGGAAGAATCGTGGAGCGATAGAAGATTTCTATCAAAACTCCTGTTGCTCTGCCAGCTTTCGCGCTTCATGCAGGAGTGCCGAGACCAGGGGCGTGTAGGGCTCGCGATGGGTGGCAACCAGGCCGACGAGATGGCCGGCATCCGGCTCTTCGATCGGGATCACCTGGATGTCGTCGTGAAAGCCGAAGGATTTCGCGACGTTGAACGGCATGATGCTCGCCCACTGGCCGGTCCGGATGTGGGAGAACAGAACGATCATCGAGTTGGATTCGAGCGTCGGGCGCGCCTGCACACCCGCCGCGCTGAAATGCTGATTGATGATGCGCCGGTTCTGCATGTCGTTGGTCAATAGACAAAGCCGAATGGCGCTCGCCTCCGCCCAGGTCACCGAGGCTCGGTCGGACAGCGGCGATCCGGTGGCGGCCACGAGATGATAGCGTTCCATGACGAGAGGCACGCTGGTCACCCGTCCGACCGGCTCGTTGTCGAGATAGGTGAGGCCCGCATCGATCTCGAGATTTTCGAGAAGCCCGAGCATTTTCGAGGAGGTGGTAGAGAGAACTGAGAAGGTGACGTCGGGATGTTTTTCCTGAAAGGGAGCGGTGAGCCGCGGGACCATCGCCAGTGTTGTCGGGACGGCCGCGAGGCGGATGTGGCCGGCAAGGCCTTTCTTCGCCGCCCGCATTTCCTCCCGCATCGTGCGGGCATCGCCGACGATGCGACGGGCCCATTCCAGCACACGCTGGCCTTCCGGCGTCAGACCCTGGAAGCGGGCGCCACGATTGACGAGCATCACCCCGAGCGTGTCCTCCAGCTGGCGGATGGCGGCAGAAAGCGTCGGCTGGGTGATGCCGCATTGTTCGGCGGCGCGGCCGAAATGCCGTTCCTGCGAGAGAGCGATGAAGAATTCGAGCTTGTCGATCATGCCGGGGGATCATGCGCTTTCCCGGCTCTCTGAGCAACAGAGGGCCCGGCTCCCTGAGCAACAGAGGCCATGTTCCCCGAGCAACAGGGGGTCGGCTCCCGGATAACCTCAGGGGGTCAGGAACCGGTGCCGCCGCGGACTTCGTTGATGATCGTGCGGACGAGAATGCGGGTGTCGAGAAGGACGGAGAAGGTCTCGATGTATTCGACATCGCTCAGGATACGGCGAACGGCCATGTCACGGTTGGTCGTCGGTCCGCGCAGGCCGCGGCACTGGGCAAGGCCGGTCAGTCCCGGGCGAACCAGATGGCGGGCTTCATAGCCGCGCACGAGGTCTGCATAGTTCATGCCGCCGGCGACCATGTCGGGGACGTGCGGTCTCGGTCCGACGAGCGACATATGCCCGACGACGACGTTCCAGAGCTGCGGGATCTCATCGAGGCTGGTTCTGCGCAGGATGCGACCGATCCGTGTGACGCGGGGATCGCCATCGACCGTCAGCCGCACGCCGGCGTGATCGCACTGCTCGACATACATCGATCGGAATTTCAGGATTTCGAACGGAACTTCGTTTCGGCCGGTCCGCAGCTGGCGGAAGAAGATCGGGCCCCTGCTCTCGAGCCTGATGAGGATGGCGACCAGAAGAAGAAGCGGTGCGAGCATGATCAAACCCGCAACCGCGCCGCTCACGTCCATCGCTCGCTTCAGGGCGAAATTGATCGGTCGCCGCGGAAGCGTGCGGGTCGAAAGCGTGGGCGTATTGTCATTCGCCAGCACCGTATCGTTCAGCTTTGCGTCCCGCAGGGGTGGGCGTGCACCAGGGCGCGTGCTTGCGACGCCGGGTGTTCCGGAACGACCTTTTTTCTGCAGTAAGGAATTGGGGCTCATTGGCTGGTTCCCTGCAATCGAGGTTCTTATGGATCTGAAATGACGAAGGTTTAATATGCGCTTGGCTTATACTGAACCGGCACAGTTGCGTGCCAAATTGATACGTAAAGCTTCGTAATAAACCCGGCTTCGAAGTGCTGTTCCGCCGATCAATAGTCGCAATTAATCATCTATTAAAGATAAGGGTGTTTGGCAACCGGCCGATCCAAAAGACGAGTCTATTGGTTAACTCTAATATTGAAGACGAGCGCCGCTCGCAAGGGAACCTATGTTCGGGGGAATGGCGGTGGCTCGAAGGCGCGCAGCGCGCTCTTCGGCATCCAGAGCGATGCATCGGCATCGCTCAAAGGCAGCCAGGCGGATGGATCGAAGAAGGCGTCGCTGATCTTGCGGCGCGGCTTTTCGCTCTTGCGGGCGAGAAAGTTGAACCGCGGCAGATCGACCCGTTCCCGCTTGAATGCGATACGGCTCCCGAATTCGTCCTTGTCGAACTCCTGAAGCGCTGCGATCTGACGGAGCATCTCGCCATCGTCCTGCCAGCGCACCTCCTGCAGAAACGCTTCGACGGCACGGCTGCCGGCTTGGAGGACGGCCGTGCTGTCCGCTTCCAGCTCGATGTTGAACTTGACGCGGAATGTCAGGACGCGGCCTTGCAGATCACCCTTCAAGAGCACGAAGACGGAGGATTGTTGCGGCGGCGGCGGCTCGTCCGGCGGCGCCTCGATCAGGGGTTCGTTGTCCGGATCGAAATTCTCGCCCGATGGCTCTTTGGGCAGCGCTTTGGAGGCGGCGACCTCCGGCCGTGGTGCCGGTCCCGCACCGGCTGGCGCGCCGCGGCCGATCGGCAGGAAAGAGGAGCATTCGGAGCCCTGGCCGCCGACGGCGCTCGCGGTCCAGGCGATGTCGGGGAAGCCGTTCGCGCGGAGCGTTTCGCAGAGGCGGCGGGGATCCATCCGGATCGATCGGACGAAGGTGGTCGGGATCCCATCGAGATTGGCGCGGGCGTAGCGCGGAACCCGGATCGTCGGCGACGGCAGGCGGATGCCCTTGACGACGCGGATGACGGGCAGATCGACACCTTGCGCATCGCGGACCGTCGGCTCCGCGAAGGGGAAAAGCTGTTCGAACTTGACCGGCGGATAGCCGAAACGGGCCAGGACAATATTGAGGTTGCGCAGGTCGTTGGCCCCCAGCACCGTGCCGAGGATCGCCGTGAAGACGACGAGAACCGCGATGGCAAAGAATACGCGTCCCGAACGGCCTCTCGTCACCTGCGTCATGCCGCTTCTTCGTCTCCGTCTGGTCGTCGCTCGCCTGGTAAAGCCCTATGAGCTTGTCTTTGCCCGGAGTCCAGTGCGGTGACGATGCGCGAGGAAGGGGACGTCGGTCTCTCGGCGCTAGAAACGGTCGCCGCGATCGACAGGGTCAGCGGGCATGCCGATCACGATAGGCAACAATGCTGACGTGTACAATCAGGAGCGGCCATGCCAGGCAGTACAACAGGCCGACGACGCGCATGACATCCCAGCCCCCCGCCAGCGACATCTCGCCTTCGCGATAGGTCATCTCGAGGAAAAGCACTGCGACGAGCGCGTAGAGTGTCAGCAGGATCGTTTCTGTCATGACGGTTTCCGCATATCAAATTAACAGGAGCGGGCGTTCTTGCCAAGAATCAAGCCTGTGCCATAGCGGCACAATGTGTCCTGATTTCGCAACCGGATGCGATTCTCGGGAAACACGCCCCATCAAGCCTGCGGAGGCTTGCGCGGGTCTGGATGCCCGAGATCCTCCTCGTCGGATCACATGCCTTCGTCGGGAATGTTGAGAATGTGGCCGCAGGCCTTGCAGTGGACGGCGTCGGCGTCGTGCCGGTTCAATCCGCACTGGGGGCAGGAAAATCGCACCTTGTTGGGCCGGACGATGGCTTGTGCCAAGCGCACGAACAGGGAGATGCCGAAGATCATCGTGACGATGGAGGTAAGCTTGCCGAGCGTGCCGGGCAGGGTGATATCGCCGAAGCCCGTTGTGGTGATGGTCGCCACCGTGAAATAGAGCGCATCGACAAAGCCGGAGATGCCGGATTCCGTCGCGAAGAAGGCGGTGTAGACGAAGCCCGTGACGAGAAAGAGGAACGTGACGAAATTGATGCAGGCGCCGATGACCTCCTGGTACTCGCGGCAGCCGGCCCGGTGCACCAGAATGCCGAAGACGCGGCTCTGGCTGAAGGACCAGATGCGCAGCGCCCGGAGGAAGGCGAAGTTCGAAAACGTCTCGGGAAAGAGCAGCGTCGCGAGAATGACGATATCCACCAGCGTCATCGGCCGGACGAGAAACCGCCAGGGATTGTTGGCGATCAGCGCCCGGGCCGTGAGTTCGAAGGCGATCAGGGCCGCAATTGCATAGTCGATGACGAGATATGTGCCGTGCCGCGCCAGATAGGGGCCGGCGAGGAAAAACAGGATGACGGCGAGATCGACGATGCCGATCGTCACCTGGAAGCCGACAGCCTGGCCGTCGGTGCCGTAATAGAGCCGTCTCAGCGTGCCGCGCAGGCCGGACTGCGGAGCATCTTCGCGCGGGAGATCCTCGGCGTCTCTCGTCGTCACGGGGCTTGCGACCGGGTCCCGATCGTTCGCCTCGTCACCCATGTCTGCGCCGCCGCTCTTGCTGTTCGTCATTCTGCCCGCCTGAACTGCGTCGAGACATAGCCGGGTCTGGCGCCTCTTCAAGAGATCGCGCCGCGCTCTGCCCTCGTATTGCCGGAATTGCTGATGAAAGCCATGAGCAACCTCGACGTCGCCATGCGCCCGCTCCGTGTCGCACTGCATCCGAACGTTACAGGAAGTTCACTGTCAAGCAGCGCAGCCCGGCGATATAGAGCATTGCGATATAGCGCTTTTCCGGTTTCCATTACACGCATGTGGTTCCATGACCCTTCCCGATCCGACGCCTTCGACCCCTGCATCCGCCGGCGCACCTCTCATGGATGCGGGACCTGACGAACCTCAAGGCATTCTCGCGCGCTTCGGGGGGATCAGCCGGTTTGCCGCCGGCGGTGCCATCCTCCTGATCGCCGCCATCGTCGTCATCGCCATCGTGCACCTGACGTCGGAAGTCCGCTACGAGGACGTCATGGCGGCGCTCGATTCCACGCGCTGGACGGCGATCGCGCTCGCGCTCGTGTTCACCGGTCTCAGCTTCTTCGCCCTGACCTTCTACGATGTCAGCGCGCTGTCCTACGTCAAGCATCGCCTGCCTTACAACGATGTCGCCTTGACCGCCTTTGCGGCCTATGCGGTCGGCAATACCGCGGGCTTCGGACCCTTGAGCGGCGGGGCGATCCGTTATCGCGCCTATTCGCGGCTCGGCCTGAAGCCGGAAGAGATCGGCGGTGTCATCGCCTTCGTGACGCTTGCCTTCGGGCTCGGCCTTGCCGCCGTCGGGTCGCTCAGCATTCTCGCCATTGCGCCGGAAATCGCGCCGCTGACCTGGCTTCCGGCCTCCGGCCTGCGGGTCGTCGCCATTCTCGTCCTGACCGGCATCGTCGCGCTGATGGTCGCGGGTCGCGATGGACAGCCCTTGGTTTTCAGCCGCATCTCCGTGCGCCTGCCGGATTCCCGCACCGCATCGCGGCAGTTCCTGGTCACGGTTCTCGATCTCGCGGCCTCGGCTTCCGTCCTCTATGTGCTGCTGCCCGACGGCACGATCGGCTGGCCGGCCTTCCTCGCCATCTATGCGGTCGCGGTCGGGCTCGGCGTCCTCAGCCACGTGCCGGCAGGTCTCGGCGTGTTCGAGACCGTGATCGTCGCAGCGCTCGGCCAGACGGCGAGCGTCGATACGGTTCTCGGGGCGCTGGCGCTCTACCGGCTGATCTACCATGTCGTGCCGCTGCTCCTCGCCGTCCTGTTCGTCGTCATCGCCGAGGTGCGCACGCTTGCGAAGAAGCCGGTGGGGTCCAGTCTGCGACGGGTTGCAGGACGGCTGACGCCGCTGCTTCTTTCGGCGCTGGCCCTGGTCCTTGCCGCCATGCTGGTGTTTTCCAGCGTCACGCCGACGCCGGACGAAAACCTCGCCTTCCTTGCGGACTACGTGCCGCTGCCGGTCATCGAGGGTGCGCATTTCCTTGCAAGCGTGCTCGGCCTTGCCTTGTTGATCGCCGCGCGCGGGCTTGCCCGCCGGCTCGATGGCGCCTGGTGGGCAGCGCTCGGACTTTCGCTGGCAGCGCTTCTCCTATCGCTGGTCAAGGCCGTGGCCCTGTTCGAGGCGGGGCTGCTCGGGTTCTTCATCATCAGCCTGCTGATCAGTCGTCGTGTGTTCACCCGGCCGGCAACGATGACGAGCACGGCCCTGACGGTGCCGTGGCTGACCGCCATGGGCGCGCTCTGCCTGTTTGCCGTGGCGCTGCTGCTGTTCGTCTATCGCGACGTCGAATATTCCAACCGGCTCTGGTGGGAGTTCGAGCTATCGGCGGAAGCGCCGCGTGGCCTGCGCGCCGTGCTCGGCCTCGTGCTCTTCTCCGGCGCCGTCGCCTTCTGGAGCCTCATGCGACCGGCGCGCGGGACGATCGAAACGCCTTCGCCCGAGGATCTCGACAGGGCGATGGCGATCATCGCGCAGCAGGGGATGTCGGATGCCAATCTCGTCCTGATGGGCGACAAGAGCCTGATGTTTTCCCATGATGCGCGGGCTTTCATCATGTACGGCCGGCAGGCGCGCTCATGGATCGCGCTGTTCGATCCGGTGGGTCCGCGGGACGCCTGGCCGGATCTGATCTGGCAGTTCGTCGAAAGCGCCCGCGCCGTCGGGTGCCGCCCGGTGTTCTATCAGGTCTCGCCGGCCGGGCTCTCCTATTATGCCGATGCCGGCTTGCGGGCCTTCCGCCTCGGGGAAATCGCTACGATGGACCTGACCAGCTTTTCGCTGAAAGGCGGCAAATGGGCGACGCTGCGCCAGACGGTAAGCCGGGCACAGCGCGACGGGCTCTCGTTCGAACTCGTCGAGGCGGCCGACGTGCCGGCGATCCTCGATGATCTCCAGGCGGTCTCGGATGGCTGGCTTGCCCACCACGATGCCAAGGAGAAGGGTTTTTCGCTCGGCGCATTTTCGCGCGACTATCTCTGCCGCCAGCCGGTGGCGGTTCTCAAGGTCGACGGCAGGATCGTCGCCTTTGCCAATATTCTTGTCACCGATACGCTGGAAGAGGGCTCGGTGGACCTGATGCGGTTTTCGCCGGACGCGCCCAAGGGGTCGATGGACTTTCTGTTCGTGTCGGTCATGGAGCATCTGCGCGATCGCGGCTTCAAGCGCTTCAACCTCGGCATGGCGCCGCTCGCCGGCCTCTCGGAACGGCGATCCTCGCCGGTCTGGGACAAGGTCGGGCGGACGGTGTTCGAGCACGGCGAGCGCTTCTACAACTTCAAGGGCCTGAAGGCCTTCAAAACGAAATTCCATCCTCGATGGGAGCCTCGTTACATGGCAGCCGGTGGGGGGATCAGTCCGATCCTGTCGCTGATGGACGCCACGTTCCTGATCGGCGGCGGCGTGAAAGGGCTTGTGAAGAAATGAGACTGTTGAAGACGTTGACCGTTTTAAGTCTGCTGGCGACCGCGCCTTGCGCTGTCCTCGCCCAGGATGCCTCCGGTTTCGATACCGGCATGATCCCTTCGCCGCGCATCTTGAAGCCGGCCGGCGAGGTGAAGGCCGCCGTGGTTCTCGTGTCGGATGCGCCCGGATGGGGTGCGAAGGAAGACGGCGTTGCCGCGCGGATGACGGGGGAGGGCGCGCTGGTGATCGGGATAGACCTTCCGTCCTATCTCGCCGACCTTGCCAAGGACGATGGCGACTGCGTCTATATGGTCTCCGACATCGAGGCGCTCAGCCAGCAGATCCAGCGCTCGCTCGACAATTCGGATTACGATCTTCCCATCGTCGCCGGTGTCGGCGCGGGCGGTGCGCTGGCGCTGGCAATCGCCGCGCAGACGCCGCCGGCCACGATCGGCCACACGCTGGCCGCCGATCCGGACGCCGGCATTGCGCTGATGCGCGAGCTTTGCACACCGGCCGACAAGCGCACCGTCGGCAACCGGATGGAATACGGCCTGACGGATGGACCGCTGCCCGATCCGGTGACCGTGCTCCTCGGCGCGGCGGCCCCGGCCGATGGCCGGACGCATGTCGATGCGCTGAAGGCCAAGCATGACGACATCGACGTTCAGGATAGCGACGGCGACATCTGGCAGGATTTTTCCGATACGCTGTCGGATCTCGTGGCCAACAGCGGGGGTGACGACAATCCGCTCGGCCTGCCCCTGACCGTTCTCGACACCAAGCCGACGCGCGACACGATGGCCATCGTGCTTTCGGGCGACGGCGGCTGGCGCGACATCGACAAGGAGGTGGGCGACGTTCTGCAGCAGCAGGGCATGCCGGTCGTCGGCCTGGATTCGCTGCGATATTTCTGGGCCGAACGCGAACCGCAGGAGGTGGCGAACGACGTGTCGCGGATCATCGGGCTCTATGCCAAGCGCTGGAACGTCAAACGCGTCCTGCTGATCGGCTATTCCTTCGGTGCGGACGTGCTACCGCGGACCTATAATCTCCTGCCGGCTGCCGACCGCGCCCGCGTCTCGCAGATCTCGCTTCTCGCCGTATCGCATCAGGTGGACTACAAGATTTCCGTCCTCGGCTGGCTGGGTGCGGCGGCGGCCGATGGCCACGGTGATCCGGCCGACGACCTGAAGACCATCAACCCCGCGCTCGTCCAGTGCGTCTACGGCACCGACGAAGAGGACGATGTCTGCCCCACACTGAAGGACACCGGCATCGAGGTGATCCCGATCGAGGGAGGCCATCATTTCGACGAGGATTACCCTGCTTTGGTCGAGCGGATCCTCGATGGCTACGACAGGCGGCTGGGCAAGCCCGCGCCATAGCGCGTCTTCGCCGTTCTTCGGATCTTAAAAACACTCTATGTCTTCGGCTGCTGGTCCAACCCGTCAAGCGTTGCCTCGAAGTCTTTCCAGCTTTCGTCCATGGCATAGGCCGAAGACAGGAAGGGAACGGCAAAGTGGCCGAAGGCGATGGAGAGCTGGCGTTCTGCCGTCTTTTCGTCTTTGCCGGCGATCTGGCTCTCGTAGATGACGCTTGCCAGACCGGTGCGATCGGCGCCCGACTTGCAGTGGATGAGGATGGGTTTCGGCGCATCCCGCAGGATCGCGACCAGTGCGCGGCTCTCTTCCAGCGTGAGGGCCCGGTAGGCCGACATCCGGAAGTTGATCAATACCATGCCCTCGCGCGCGGTCGTTTCGGCTTCCTCGCGATACCAGGCAGATCTGCCTTCGCCCCGGAGGTTGACGACGGTGCGGATGCCGTAGCGGGATTTGTAGTCCGAGAGATCGGCGCCCGAGGGCTGGGCCGAGCGATAGAGCTGCCCCGGCACGACCTCATGAAAATTATCGGTGAGAATGATCCGGCTGAAATGGATGCCGGTCATCAATGTGGCGGGTAGAAAGGCCATAAACAACAGGGCTGCCAGTGACGGCTTCTTGTGTCTCCACATGCTCCAACATCTCCGGATCGCGGTGGCGCGGGGATGGTCCCGCGCCGCCGTCCGGTCTTCTCATGGGCATGTAACAGCAAGATGTAAAATAGCTGTCCGACAGCTGTCAGGCGGCCATTTCCTCGACGTCGCGTTCCTTGAACATGCGCGCGAGATTGAGGAAGCAGATCATGCCGTTCTCGTTGGCGATGATGCCTTCGGCATAGGCCTTGTCGAAGGAGGTCGTGACCTCCGGAACCGGCTGGACCTGGCTGCCCTGGACGGTCAGGATGTCGGAGACGCGATCGACCACGAGGCCGACGACCATCGAGTGCACTTCGGCCACCACGATGGCGCTGCGCTCGTTGGCGACGGTCGATTTCATGCCGAGCTTGTGCGCGAGATCGATGATCGGAATGACGGTGCCGCGCAGGTTCATCACGCCGATGACCTCCGGCGGGGAATGCGGGATCGGCGTCGACGGAGCCCAGCCGCGGATTTCGCGAATCGTCGTGGTCTTGACGCAGAATTCCTGATCGTGAAGCCGGAATGCGATGATTTCCAGCGTTTCGCCGCCAAAGCCGGCCATTGTCAATGCATTGCTCATGTCTGTTGTCCCCGGATTCAAAACCACAACGGATTTTCAGACTGCAGGATATCTCACCAATGGTTAAAAGAGCTTTTCATCCCTCGCGAATGCCGGTTCAACCGCTGCGGGTCGGGCGGTCGAGGATGCGGCGGCCGAACAGGCTGGCGGCAAGCTCCACCATGACGCGGGCGCTCTTGCCGCGATCGTCCAGGAAGGGATTGAGCTCCACGAGGTCGAGCGAGGACACGCGACCGCTGTCGCAGAGCATTTCCATGACCAGATGCGCTTCCCGGAAAGTGGCGCCGCCGGGAACGGTGGTGCCGACGCCGGGGGCGATGTCGGGCTCGAGGAAATCGACGTCGAGGCTGACATGCAGCAGTCCGTTCTCCCGCTCCACGGCCTTCAGGATCTCCTTGACGATGGCGGCGACGCCCATTTCGTCGAGCGCGCGCATGTCGTAGACATTGACGCCGTGCCGGTTGATCTCCTGGCGTTCGGTCTCATCGACCGAGCGGATGCCGACCTGATAGACGCGCTTCGGATCGACGAGGGGACGTCCGGACGGCAGGATGTCTGCGAATTCGGCCTGGCCGCAGAAAAAGGCGACGGGCATGCCGTGCATGTTGCCCGACGGCGATGTCTCCGGCGTGTTGAAGTCGGCATGGGCATCGAGCCACAGAACGAAGAGCGGCCGTTTGGCCTCGGCGGCATGGCGGGCCATGCCCGAGACGCTGCCCATGGAGAGTGCATGGTCGCCCCCGAGGATGACCGGCACGGCACCTTTAGACGCTGTGTCATAGGTCGCTTCCTCCAGCGCCCTGACATAGCCAGCGACGACGGAGAGATGTTTTGCGCCCGGATGCCGCCCGAGGCCTTCGACGGGTGTCGGGCGAAGATCTCCGTGGTCTGCGACGTCGAAGCCGAGATCGGCCATGACCTGGTCGATGCCCGCAATCCGGAGCGCCGTCGGGCCCATGCTGCAGCCCCGGCGCCCGGAGCCCTCTTCCAGCGGTACGCCAATCAACCCGATCGAAACCATATGCGTCTTCCCTCAGCCAAACGTGTCGCGGCGGACTTTGCACCGTCAGCGCCACCGCAGAAAGAGACAAGATTGGTAAATTTGCGTTGCCGTTCGCGCAAATTGCAAGCGCCCTCTTGGCAGATTGCGCATCGCAGATCCCTCAGCGCATACACGTGCTCCGCCGCCGTACCGATCGTTCCGGCGCGTCAATACTCCTTCTCGTAGAAAACGCCGGCGCCGCCGCCTTCCGAACCCGCTTCGCCGCGCAGCTTGACACCGCGGCCGACGTCGAGATTGATGACGGCCTTGGCGCCTTCGTCCGAACTCTGTTGCAGTTCGAGATAGGTGCGATCGTTGATGTAGCGGCCGGCCCGGAACACCGCGCCGCCGCCGTCGTCCGTGGAAACGTCGAGATCGTCGACGCCGAGCTTGTTGCGCAGGCCATCGAACAGGGACCCGCCTTGTCCTCCGGCAAGCTGCGCCACAGCGCTGGCGAGCTGCGCGATCTGCACGGCCGACAATTTGGAAAGCGATCGGTTGAAGATCAGCTGGGCAAGGATTTCGTCCTGCGGCAGGGCCGGGGACGAGCTGAAGGTGACGTTGGGGCTGTTGGCAAGGCCCGCGACGTTGACGGTGACGGTGGTCGAGCCGGCCGTCGAGGTCGCATCGAGATCGAGCGCGGGGATGAGGTTGCCGCCGAAGGTGATGGTCCCCTCGGTAAAGTCGATCCGTTTGCCGAGGATCTCCAGCCGCCCGCGCTTCATCTGGAACCCGCCGGTCACGGCCGGGCTCGCCGCAGTTCCGCGGATGACGAGATCGCCGCCCAGTTCGGCATCGACGCCGCGGCCGCGCACGAAGATGCGGGAGGCCGCAACCGTCATGTCGAAGCCGATGCCGCCGCTCTTCTGGGTGGTGCCGCCATCGCCGGCATCCTTCTGCACCTCCGCCTGCATGCGGCGCACGTCGGCCGGCGCATTGCGATGCTTGATGTTGATCTCCGACAGGGAGGCCGGAAGCTTTTCGGGGATGGTGATGGATGCCTTGGGAATGACGACGCGGCCGCTGAGGATCGGCGATCCGGTCAGAGGTCCGGTGAGTTTCAGCGTGCCATCGAGGTTCGCGGTCAGCAGGCTGCCATCGACATAGGTTGCCTTTGCGAGGCGGATGTCGAGATCGGCCGGGAAGCCCGAGCTCGGCTCGATGCCGATCGTGCCGGTGACGGCGAGAGAGCCGCCGGTCGAGAGCGTGCCTGTCAGCCGTTCGATCCGCGCCTGCTGTCCCGCCAGCACGACATTGGCGGTGAGGCCGTTGATCGAGAGGTTGCGGCGCGCATCGAGAAGGCGTGCGCCGGAGGTGGTCACCGAGCCGTTGACGATCGGGGCGGAGACGGCGCCGGAGATCGCCGCATCGACTTTGGCCGTTCCGGTCAGCACGAAACCGTTCTGCGCGAGGATCGGGCCGAGCAGCGAGAAGGGCAGGTCGCCGTTGAACTTCATGTCGATCGGCCGGTTTCCGGTGACCCCGAGCCGTCCGCCGCCCCTGAAGGCAAGCCCGCCACCGCCGCGAATGTCGGTGTCCAAGGTCACGCTATTGTCGGCAAAGCCGCCCTTCGCGACGATGGTCAGCGCGCCGACGCCGGCAGATTTTGCCTGGGCGACGGTGGCATTGGCCCAGCGCAGGTCATAGGTGACATTGGGTGCCGACGCCGTGCCCTTGGCGACGATCGAGCCGTCGATCGTCCCGTCCGCGCCGAGCGTCGGCGAGACGGTATTGATCAGTCGGGCGGGAAGGCGGTCGAGGCGGACGGAGAGGTCGAGCGTGTCCCCAGCCGTGCCGGTGACCGCAAGCGTGCCGCCGGACGCGCCGATGCGCAGATCGGAGACGCGAACCGTGCCGTTCTCGATGATGATGGTGGAGGGCGCAGCAAGCTTGAGGGCGATCTGGCGCGGGGCGGCCGATAGCGTCGCAAGCCGGACGGTCGTCCGTGCGGCCCCGGTCTCGATCGCGCCGCGAAAGACGAGCGGCGCGTTGTCGTAGACGGCGTCGAGGCGGACATCGGTGAGGCCCGCCTGCTTCTGGTCGAAGGCGAGGTTGAGATTGGAAAGGCGGTTTGCCCCTTGCGCGATCGTCTCCACCTTTGCCGTGCCGCGGATGGCCAGAGCCTTCAGGTCATCGACGGTGATGTCGGCCTCCGGCTTTGTGATGACGAGATCGCCCCGTTTGATGCCCGAGCCGGAGGCCTTCAGCGCGAGGGATGTCTTGCCATTGGTGCTGGCAATGGTGGCAGAGCCCGCAAGATCGCCCGATGCCCGCTCGCCGGCCATCGCCGCGATCAGGCCGACATCCGGCAGGTTGAAGGTGATGGTGCCGTTCGGCTCGTAGGCCTCGGTGAGGTCGATGCTGCCGTCCAGCCGGTTGTCGCCGATGCGGGCGGCAAGTTCGGGGATGCGGATGCGTCCGTTCGTCGTTGCCAGCTGCGTGCGGATGTCGATCGCCTGGCCGCCGAGCGCGCCGGTGGCGGTGATCGCGGCCTGCGGGTTTTCAGGGTCGGCGGTCACGGTGGCAGCGGCTACGAGATCGCTCAGTGTCCTCCCGGCGAGCGTCGCACCGCTGGAGCGGACCTCGGCCTTGACGAGAGGACGCTCGACCGGGCCTGTCGCGTCCAGCGTGAAGCGGGCACTCCCCTTGGCGTCGGCGAGGACCTTGCCGAGATCGGGCAGCGTGCCGGCCGTTGCCGCCGTCACTTGTCCATCGACAAGCGATAGAGAGCCGTTGGCCGTGATGGTGCCCGACTCCACCGCGATGTTGGTGACGTTGAGAGCCCCGGCTGCATCCCGCGTGACGTTTGCCGAGAGCGCGAGGTTGGTGTCGAACCGCGACGCGAGCGCTGCGGGCAGGGCCGCCGGCGGCGCGCTGAGGCGCAGCGCAGCGCGCAGGCTGCTGTCGCCCATCTGGAAGCGACCGTTGACGGCACCGTCGAGACCGGCGCTGTCGATGGTGACGGGATCGAAAGCGACCGCATCGGGCGCCACGGTGATGGTTGCATCGAGCTTCAGGGGGCTCGGCAGGAGACGGCCGAGATCGGCATTGACGAAGCGGGTCGCGCCGGCGTCGATGCTTGCGCGGATCGCCCCCTGGCGGCCCGTGATGTCGAAACGGTCGCTGTGGGCGACGACGCCGACCGTCTCGAGCCGACCCTGCGGGACGGCGACGTAGGCGAGCTTGCCCTTCACGTCGATGACGGCGCCGGTCATGGGTCCGCGAGCGGTGATATCGGCCGTCGAGATGGCGACGCGCGCCTCGCCGCCTTCGATGGGTTGGGCATATTCGACGGCGGGGTTGCCGCGCACGGCGACCGTCACGTCGAGCGTCTGGCCGACGAGGCCGGTCACGCTCGCCGTGCCGCCGGGAAGCTGGATGGCAAAATTGTCGAGGCGAACGCCGCCCTGATCGAGTGCCAGCGTCTTCGGATCGGAGAGTTCGAGCGGGATGCCGCGCGGGGCTGCGTTCAACGACTGGATCGTGAAGGACGGCGCGCCACCCTGCGTGGTCACCGCGCCTTTCAGCGAAAGCGGCGCATTGTCGAAGGTGCCGTCGAGCGCGATGGTCGTGTCGGCGCCCAGCTTGTTCAGGGTGATCGTTGCGCCTGTGGCGCGATTGGCGCCCTGGCCGAGCGAATCCGCCGTGATCTTGCCCTCGACGGTGAGGTTCTTGAGGTCGCTGATCACCACTTGTGCGCGCGGCTGGACGATCGAGAGGTCGCCGCGCGACAGGCCGCTGCCAGTGGCATCGATCGCAACGGAGGTCTTGCCGTCGCGGCTGACGATATCGGCCTTGCCGGCGAGGTCGCCGGCCGCCGTCTGGCCGGCCAGCGATGCGAGGGCACCGACATTCGGCAAGGCGAAGTTCAAGGTGCCGTTCGGTTGAAAGTCCGGCGTGAAGGTGAGTGCGCCGGTGATCCGGTTTTCCGCCACCGTCGCCTCGAGCGCCGGAATGGCCAGCCCACCGTTTTCGGAGGTAAGGTCTGCCGTTGCCGTGACCGTCTGGCCATCGACCGCGCCATTGGCTGTGAGCTTGCCGACCGGCAGGCCGCCCCGCAAGGTGGTATCGGCCCCGATCGTCAGGCCGGTGACGGACTTTCCGGCAAGGGTCGCCTGATCGGTCTTGGCTTCCACCTTGATGCCCAGCGCGCTCAACGGGCCGGAGATGTCCGCGGCGACGGTGGCGCGACCGCTCGCATTGGCGGCAAAGGCGCCAATGTCGGGAACGGTGGCGTCGATCCGCCCGGTCAGGCTTCCCGACTGGAGGGCAAGATTGCCCGTGGCGTCGAGCGTCGGCGCCTTCAGCGACAGGCCGGAGAGCGACAGGGCACCATCGGCGCCCGTTTCGATCCGTCCATCGAGCGTGACCGGGCCACCTGTGCGGCTGGCGACGGCCGGCGGCAAGGCGTCTGCCGGTGCCGTCAGGCGAAGATCGGTGGCAAAGGTGCCGTTCGTCAGGTCGTAGCGGCCGGTGAGGGTGCCGTCGGTTGCTGCGGTGTCGATCGTCAGCGGATCGAATGCAATGGCGTCCGGGCGCACGTCGAGGCGACCGTCGATCGTCAGAGGCCCCCGGATGAGACGGTCGAGATCGGCATTGGCGAGCCGCGTCGCACCCGTCGTCAGCGAAAGTGTGACGGCACCGCTGCGGTCCGCGATATTGAACGCATCGCTATGCGCCTTGAGCGCCGCCGTCTCGACGGTTCCTTGCGGCAGCACGGCGCGATCGAGTGCGGCATTGAGATCGAGCACGGCAGAGCGGGCGTCGCCGAGGAGGGACAGATCGGCCGAACGAACGGCAAATTCGGCCGTGCCGCCGGCAAGCGGCAGGCGCAGGGGCGCGGGGCCATCGACGCCGGCAAGCGTCACCTTGAGGTCGTTCTTGCCGACCGTGCTCACGGTACCGGCCGCATTGATGTCGATCGCCGCGGTGGAGATGCGACCGCGATCGATGCGAAATGCCGTGCCGTCCTGCAGGGCGGCCGCGATGTCGATCGCGGTCGTGCCCTGGAACAGCGGGCGCAGGCTTTCCGGCAGGAGGGCCGCGAAGGTGCCACCGCCATTGAGCGCCACCGTCCGATACCCGTCCGGCGCCAAAGTGTGGGCACCGTCGAGCTTCAGGACCTCCTGGCCGTCGAGGGCGGCGGTCGCGGTTCCGGTCCAGCGCGACAGCGGGCCATCGCCCGTCAGGCGAACGGTGACGGCGGGCTCGCCGGGCAGGCGCAGGGCGCGGGCGAGCATGCCGCCCTTCGGCTCATCGATGCTGGCTTCGAGCTTCAGCGCGTTGGCGGCGGGGTCGTAGACGATATCGGCGAGGGCCTTTGCATCCGGCCGGTCGCGCTGGGCGACGGCGACCGTCGCCGCGATGCTGGAGTTCGTGGCATTGACCGTGCCACCCGCGTTCAACACCTGATCCTCGCCGGCAATCGCCTTGCCGATGACCACTTCCTTGAGGTCGAAGCGGTCGATCTTCACGTCGAGAGGCAGCGCGAAGCTGGAGCGGACCTCTTCCGTCTGCTGCGAGGGAATGGGAAGGCGGTCGATGCGGATGTAACCGGCTTTGAGGCTTGCGGCGTCGAAACGCTTGGAGAACAGCGCGGTCGGCGTCCAGTCGAGTGTCAGTTCGCGGATTTCGGCGTAGGCGCCCTTGCTGTCGTAGAGTGCAATGGAACCGGCCTTGAAACTGCCGGTGAGGAGCGCGCTCGGATCATTGATCTGGACGATCTGGTCCGGCGTCGAGGCGTATTTCTCGATCAGGTTCCCAACCATGCGGGCGCCCGGCGCCGTGAAGCCCGCAAACAGCACGAAGGCCAGCGCGAGGACGACCACGAGGCCGAGGAGATAGGCAAAGCCGCGCAAGGCGATCGAGAAAATCCGTGTCATCGTCTGCTCCATGCCAGGTCGGCGTCTCGCCCTGGCTGCTCGAGCCTTTCGGTGAATGTCGGTTCACGGAAAAGGCTCTATCTCTCTGCCATTGCCATATCGTCTCAAGTCAGAGCGAACTTGCCCTGCCGAGGTGCTGTCTCGGTCGTCATCATGTCCCCGACGCCTATGTCGCGATCATGTCATTGCAACGGCAGCGTGCCGCCGGGGACGGCCGAGACAGGCTCCGCTCGACCCTTGGCCGACGTTTAGAACGTCTGGCCGATCCCGGCATAGATGCCGTAGCGCGTTCCCCCCTCATAGGGGTTCAGAGGCACGGCAAAATCCACGCGAATCGGTCCGACCGACGTCAGGTAGCGCACGCCGATGCCGGCGCCGATCTTGACGCCCGAAAAGTCCGGAACCGTCTTGGCCGACACGGTCGCGGCATCGATGAAGGGCACGACGCTGATCGTCTTCGTCACGCCGATGCGGGCTTCGACATTGGCATTGACGTAGGAGCGGCCGCCGAGAAGGTCGTTGTCGGCATTGCGCGGGCTGATTTCCTGATAGGAAAAGCCGCGCACCGTGCCGCCGCCGCCCAAGAAGAAGCGGCGCGTCGCCGGAATGTCGTCCAACCCGCCATCGGCCGCGATGGTGCCGGCGCCGAGACGACCGGCCAGGACGTATTTGTCGTCTTCGCCAAAACCGAGATAGCCGGTGGCCGAGCCTTCGAAGGTCGAGAAGAACGTCTGGCCGTAGATATCGTAGCTCGGCTTGATGCTGAGCGTCGCCCGATAGCCTTCGGTCGGGTTGAGCTTGTCGTTGCGGGCGTCGCGGACATAGTCGAGCGGGATGGACGGCGTGAGATAGGTCCGCTCTCCGAACGCGTCCTCGATGTTGTTCCAGGCGAGTTCCGCACCGACCGAGACGGTATCGACCTCGGACAGTTCGTAGGCGATGCCGACGGCGCCGGTCACCACCTGCGCCTTGTAGGCATCGGGATCCATCAGAGACGCCTTCACGCTGGCGGTCAGCGTCGAATAGGGATCGAAGACGCCGGGCTTGGTGAAGAGGATGCCGGCGGTATAGTCGAGATCGGTGATCTCCTTGGTCTCGCCCAGCCGGTCGATCGAGCCTTCGATGCGCAGCGATTCGGCCTCGCCGAACAGGTTGCGATGCCCCCAATATCCCTGGACGCCGAAACCGTCGGTCGACGAAAACTTGGCGCCTGCGCCGAAATAACGGTGCTTGCCTTCGGAAACCTCGATCGTCAGCGGCAGCGAGCCGTCCGGCGCCAGCTGCTCGGCCTCGCGGATGGTGATGCTGGAGAAGACGCCGAGCTGGCGCAGACGCTCGGAGGCCTTGCGCATTTCCTCCGGCGAATATTGCCGGCGGGTGTTGAGGCGCGAGTAATCCGCGATGAAATCCGCGTTGACCGTGCGTGCGCCCTTGATGGCGACGGCGCCGAACGGGGCGACCGGGCCGCCTTCCGCGCCGATCGTGACATCGACCGTGTTGGTCTTGTGATCGGCGACGGCGGTGCGCGTTTTCAAGGTCGCGAGCGGCCTTCCTTCCGTCTTCAGGTCCTCGACGATCTTCTCTCCGGCCTTGATGATCAGGGTGGAGTCGGCGCGGTTGCCCGGCTCAAGCGCATAGACCTTGGGGTCGCGCCCGCCTGCATCGCTTTCGAGAAGAATGTTGCCGAAGGTGAAAACCGGGCCGGGATCGACGGTGATGACGACCGGAATAGGCGCCCCGGCGGGAAAGACCGGGTCGGGCGGAAGGCTCTCGAGCGCCTTCCCGGCGACCGTCACCTGCACGGTGCCGCCATAGCGGGCCTTTTCGTAGAGCGCCGCCAGCAACCGGTCGCGGTCGTCCCGGGCCTTGATGGCGAGGCCGAGATTGCCGGACACGGGCTTGTCCTTGTCTTGCACCAGCCGCGAGCTGCCGGACAGCGCGCTCTTCAGCTCGTCGTCCTCCGTGCCCTCGTTCAAGGTCACGGTATAGGTCACGGGATCGATGACCTCGGCGGCTTCCTCGTCCTTGTCCTTGCCGAAAAAATTGATGCCGAACAGCTTGAACGCAGCGGCGTCCTGCACGGAGACGGGCCCGCACAGCGCGAGCGCGGCGACGCCGAGGGCTAGGCCGGCCTTACGGTACGCGAGACTGAAAGTCGGCAAACGCATTCGATTCCGCATCCCGTGTCGGCTGACAGTCCTGTAGCGATCGCCCACGGAAAGCGATGCCGTCTCCTCAAACGTTTGCACGCTTGCGATGTCCCATGACACTACACATCCTCGTGAACGGGATGAAGTCTCCAACGCCTCGTGACGTGAGAAACCGTCGTTAGTGTGACGTTACAGAAACAAAAGCCCCGCCGGAACGGGGCTTTTGCGTTACGTGTCCTGTCGAAGGACCGTTACCTGCGCAATCAGCGCGGGCAGTCGTCGATGTAGCGGCCGCCGTCGCGGTCGCGGTAGTAGCACTGGCCCGGCTGTTCCGAGACATTGCCGATGACGGCGCCGGAAACGCCGCCAATGGCCGCACCCACGGCCGCGCCACGGACATTGCCCGTCACGGCGCCGCCGATGACCGCACCCGAGACGGCGCCGATACCGGCACCCTTTTCCGTCTGGCTGCAGCTTGCAACCGTCATGGCGAGAACCGCCAGCACAATGGCTTTCTTCATACGCATCTCTCCTGTTGGGACGTGACGATGATCGACCGCCGCGTCCGACGTGAGTCTTCAAATGGCAGAACCCTGCCGTTTCCCGAACCTTAACCAGAGAAGTTAAATGCGACCTACCGAAAGTCCAATCGGAGGCCATAAAAAACGTCCCTAACGGAATGGACGACAGTTATGATGAATAAAAGCTGAAGACCACGAACCCGATCCTCGCTTCCGTCACGTCGACTTCGACAGGGTTGGTCGCGATATCGTGTCACAGGTCTGTTTTCGGTCCCGGTCTTGACTTGATCCGGAGGAGAGTGGAATGAAATCTTCACGATAATCTGGAACCATTCAAAACAAAGCCCAGACTGCCGCCCGAACGAAGGGTGTGCGCCGCCGGCATGGATTTGGTTCGATCAAGAGACGGGCAAGGGTCTGGAGACACGCATGAACTTCGAGCACTTCTTCAGATCGGAACTGGACGGTCTTCACGCCGAAGGCCGCTACCGCGTCTTTGCCGATCTCGAGCGCCAGCGGGGCGCGTTCCCCAAGGCGCGGCGGCATACGGCGGACGGCGTCAAGGACGTGACCGTCTGGTGCTCGAACGACTATCTCGGCATGGGCCAGCATCCCAAGGTGATCGATGCGATGAAGCAGGCGATCGACCACTGTGGCGCGGGTGCTGGCGGCACCCGCAACATCTCGGGCACGACGCACTACCATGTTCTGCTGGAGCAGGAACTTGCCGATCTGCACGGCAAGGAGTCCGCGCTGCTGTTCACCTCCGGCTACGTATCCAACTGGGCCGCCCTCGGGACGCTCTGTTCGCGCATCCCCGGCATCATCGTCTTTTCGGACGCCGGGAATCACGCCTCCATGATCGAGGGCATCCGCCATGCCAAGTGCGAGCGGGTGATCTTCAAGCACAATTCCGTGGCCGATCTCGAGGCGAAGCTGGCGGCGGCCGATCCGGCGGCGCCCAAGCTGGTCGCCTTCGAATCGGTCTACTCCATGGATGGCGACATCGCCCCCATCAAGGAAATCTGCGACGTCGCCGAGCGCTACGGCGCGATGACCTATCTCGACGAGGTGCATGCGGTCGGCATGTACGGTCCGCGCGGTGGCGGCATCGCCGAGCGCGAGGGGCTGATGCACCGGCTCACCGTGATCGAGGGCACGCTCGGCAAGGCCTTCGGCGTGATGGGCGGCTATATCGCCGCTTCCGCTGCGCTCTGCGACTATATCCGCTCGTTCGCCTCGGGCTTCATCTTCACCACCGCCCTGCCGCCGGCGCTGGCCGCCGGTGCGCTCGCCTCCATCCGTCACCTGAAGGAAAGCCAGGTCGAGCGCTTCGCCCACCAGGAACGGGTGCGCCGGTTGCGCTCGGCGCTCGATCGCAACGGCATTCCGCATCTCCCCAATCCGAGCCATATCGTGCCGGTGATCGTCGGGGATGCGGCCAAGTGCAAGTGGATCTCGGATCTGCTGCTCGACAATTGCAACATCTATGTCCAGCCGATCAACTATCCGACCGTACCGAAGAAGACCGAGCGCCTGCGCATCACGCCGACGCCGCTGCATTCGGATCATGATATCGATCATCTGGTCGGCGCGCTGCATCAACTGTGGTCGCGTTGTGCGCTGGCGCGGGCCGTCGCCTGAGGCGGCTGGCCGGCACGAAACGCCCGTTCGGCCCGTCCCGCATATTCCGCTTCGCAGCCTTCGGATTCTGATCTAGAAGACGCAGATCGGGGAAGAGCAGGGGACGGATGATGATGATGGAACTGATCTGGCGCGGGCTGGCGCTCGGTGTGGGCGCAACGCTTGCCATGGATCTCTGGGCGATCCTGCTCGCCGCGGTCTTCGGGCAGCCAAAGGCCAACTGGGCGCCGGTCGGACGTTGGTTCTACCATGCCGGTCGCGGCCGGCTGTTTCACGACTCCATCAGCGATGCCGCACCCTTTTCCAACGAGACTGCGCTCGGCTGGATCGGCCATTACGCCGTCGGCATCCTTTATGGGATCATGCTTGCCTTTTTCGTCGGTCTCGACTGGTTCAGGACGCCGACGCTGATGCCGGCTCTGGTTTGGGGCATCGTTACCGTGGCGGCGGGCTGGTTCCTGCTGCAGCCGGGGCTCGGCCTCGGCATCGCGGCCTCACGGCTGCCGAACCCGAACCGGGTGCGGGCCCTCAACCTTGCCGCGCATGTGGTCTTCGGGCTCGGTCTTTACGCGACAGCGCTGCTCATTCGATAGGTCATCGTCGTCCCCTTCAGGCCGCGGCGCGGATGTCGATCGCCTCGACCGCAAACCGGCGCGCTGCCGCATCGCCGGCAAAGACGTCGTCCATGTCGGCGGCGGCCGGCCAGTCGATCATCCGCTCCATCACCGTTTCCGCGATATCGGCCATGTCGAGAAAGCCGAGCCGCCCGTCCACGAAGGCCTCGAAGGCTGTCTCTTCGGCCGCGTTCATGGCGGCGCCCTGCAGTCCGCCCCGCGTCAACGCGGTGCGGGCGAGCCGGAGTGCGGGAAAACGGGCCTCGTCGGGCGCCTCGAAATCGAGCCGCGCGAGCCTTGCGAAATCGAGCCGCTCGACATTCAGCGCCGGACGCTCGGGATAGGTCAAGGCATAGCCGATCGCCGTGCGCATATCGGGCGCCCCGAGCTGGGCGAGCACCGAGCCATCGGTATAGCCGACCATGGAATGGATGATCGATTGCGGATGGACGATCACCTCGATCTGCTCCGGCGCCACATCGAACAGGTGCTTGGCCTCGATCATCTCCAGCGCCTTGTTGAACATGGAAGCGCTGCCGATCGAGATTTTCAGCCCCATGGACCAGTTGGGATGGGCCCGGGCGACCTCGGCCGTCACGCCCGCCATCGCTTCGCGCGACCAGGTGCGGAACGGTCCGCCGGACGCGGTGAGGATGATGCGCTCGACCGCGTGGCGCTGGTCTTCCTCCAGCGCCTGGAAGATGGCAGAGTGCTCGCTGTCGACCGGGATGAGCCGCCCGCCGCCCGTTGAGACGGCGTCCACGAAGAGAGCCCCGGCCGAAACCAGGCATTCCTTGTTGGCGAGCGCGATATCCGCGCCGCGGCGCGCCGCCGTCAGCGTCGGGGCGAGGCCGGCCGTGCCGACGATCGCCGCCATGACCCACTCCGCTTCGCGCCCCGCCGCCTCCTGCAGCCCGCTTTCGCCGGCCGCAACCGCGATGCCGGTGCCGGCCAGCGCCGATTTCAGTTCGGCATAGCGGCTCTCATCCGCGGTGACCGCCAGCCGCGCGCCGACAGCGCGGGCCTGCTCGCAGAGAAGCGCGATATTGCCGTTTCCGGTCAGAGCCTCCACCACGAACCGCTCCCGCCCTCCCAGCTGCGCCACCACGTCGAGCGTGCTGCAGCCGATAGAGCCCGTGGACCCGAGAATGGTGATGTGATGATGCTCAGACTTCGTCATTCCGCTTCCGTCGACCTTACTGTTCAAGCGTCAACGTCGTACAAGCGGAAAAAATCCCAAACAAGGCTTAACCTCGCAGGGCGTCGCAAGGACCGTCCGAATTCGCCATGGAGAGTGGTGATCCCGACTGGACTCGAACCAGTGGCCTACAGATTAGGAATCTGTCGCTCTATCCACCTGAGCTACGGGACCGTGGTTTGCATCCTTACAAAAGCTTGCCGGGGAAGCCAAGAGGTTTGGCGGAGATTGCGGTTTGGCGGGGATTGGCGATTTGGATGGGTCGTCGGCGTGTGTGGCAGGGCTTCAAACGTGGGGGCCGGGATGATATGCAGGCCCGCCTGCGCTTTTCCGCAGGCGGTATGGTCTGCAGGCTGGGATGGCCTTGAGGCCAAGATGGGGGCGTGATGTTTATCGGGATCGACTGGGGCGGCACCAAGATGGAAGTGGTGGCGCTGGATGAAGCGGGCGCGCTGCGGGCGCGCGAGCGCGTGCCGACGCCGACCTCCTATGATGCCTGCCTCGATGCCGTGCGGTCTCTGGTGCACGCGGCCGAGGCTGCTGCCGGCGCTCCCGGCAGCGTCGGCATCGGCATTCCCGGCAGTCCCAACCCGCGCACCGGCCTCGTGCGCAATTCCAACGCCGTCATCCTCAACGGCCGTCCGCTCGGGCGCGATCTCGAGGTCGTGCTCGGCCGTCCCGTGCGGATTGCCAATGACGCGAACTGCCTTGCGGTTTCCGAGGCCGTCGATGGGGCTGGCGCAGGGGCCGAGACGGTGTTCGGCATCATCATCGGCACAGGCCATGGCGGGGGGCTTGCGATCGGGCGGAAAGTGCATGCCGGCTTCCAGGGCGTTGCCGCCGAAGTCGGTCACTATCCGCTGCCCTGGATGCGGCCGGAGGAATATCCCGGCCACCGCTGCTGGTGCGGAAAGACGGGCTGCCTGGAAAAATATGCCTGCGGAACCGGCGTCGAACTCGATTACCGCCTGACGACGGGACGCGAGCGCCTGGCGCGCGACATTATTTCCGACATGCGCGGCGGGGACGCCGTGGCCCGCGGCGTGTACGAGCGCTTTACCGACCGTCTGGCCCGCAGCCTGGCCCTTCTGACCAATGTCGTCGATCCCGATGTGTTCGTGCTCGGCGGCGGCATGTCGAATGTCGACGAGATCTATGACGACCTGCCGGGTCTCGTCGCGCAGTACATCTTCGGCGATTCGTTCGAGACGCCGATCCGCAAGGCGGTCCATGGGGACAGCTCGGGCGTGCGCGGCGCCGCATGGCTCTGGAAGGAATAGACGGATGACGGCTTCCCTTGACAATGACATCGCCCGCGTCGCCCATCAGGAGACGACGCTGACCTTTGCCCGTTTCGACGCCGATATCGCCTGGGCGATCGGATCGCGGCTGCGCGATCTGGCCGTGGCCGACCGTCTCGGCATCGTCATCGATGTCAGCCTGTTTTCCATGCCGCTGTTCTACGCGGCGCTGGAGGGGACCTCGCCCGACAACGCGAACTGGGTTCGCCGCAAGCGCAACTGCGTCGCCCGCTTCTTCCGCAGCAGCTATGCCACCGGGCTTTCGCTTGCCCGCGACGGGCGCAGCCTGCAGGACAAGTTCGGGCTCTCCGAGGCGGATTTCGCGGCGCATGGCGGCAGTTTCCCCATTACGGTGACAGGGGCCGGCTGCATCGGGGCCGTCACCGTTTCCGGCCTGCCGCAGCGGCAGGATCATGCGATGGTGGTCGAGGCGCTGGCGGCCCATCTCGGTCACGATCTCGCAAGCCTCCGCCTCGACGCCTGAGTCGCTCTTCCATTTCTTCTCCGCAAAGGTGCCGTCCATGGCCGTTTCCGCGCTTTCCGCCTCGCTTGAACATTGGTTGACCGAACAGGCCCTGCCGCTCTGGCGCGCTAAGGGTTTCGTCGATCCGGATGGCGGTTTCGTCGAAACGATCGACCTCACCGGCCAGCCGACGCGCGCCAATCTGCGCTCCCGCGTGCAGCCGCGTCAGACCTACTGCTTTGCGGAAGCGGGCCTGCGTGGCTGGACCGGCGACTGGCAGGGGGCAAGCACCGGCGGCCTTGCTTTTTTCGATCGGGTCTTCCTGCAGCCGAGCGGTTTCTACGGCGCGCTTGCGGATGCCGACGGAACACTGCTCGATCCGTCCTTCGACATCTACAATCAGGCTTTCGCTCTGCTCGCCTTCGCCTATATGGCGCGCGCCTTCCCCGAGCGCCTCGCCGAAATGGCGGAAAGAAGCACAACGCTGAAGGCTCGGCTTGAGGACTGGTGCAAGCACCCGGTCGCCGGTTTCGAGGAGGACAACCCGCCGCGCCTGCCGCTCTGCTCCAATCCGCATATGCATCTCTTCGAGGCCTGCCTTGCCAGCGAAGAGGTCGAAGGCTTCGACCAGGTCGGCTGGACCAATCTCGCCGACGAGATCGCCTCGCTCTGCATGGACCGCTTCATCGATCCGCAGACCGGCGCCCTCCGCGAATTCTTCGACCATGACTGGGCGCCGATGCCCGGAGATCTCGGTCGCGTGGTGGAGCCGGGGCACCAGTTCGAATGGGCCTGGCTGTTGCTGCGCTGGGGCGAGCGACGCGGCGATGCGGGTGCGATCGTCAAGGCACGGCGTCTGTTCGAGATCGGCGAGGACCACGGCA
Source organism: Rhizobium sp. PP-F2F-G48 (assembly GCF_004342335.1). Lineage (NCBI taxonomy): Bacteria > Pseudomonadati > Pseudomonadota > Alphaproteobacteria > Hyphomicrobiales > Rhizobiaceae > Rhizobium > Rhizobium sp. PP-F2F-G48. The sequence goes on from NZ_SLVH01000004.1 coordinate 387,659, forward strand.
TCTGCGCGACGCGCAAGGTCGCCATCATGCAGCTCAACGACGATTTTTCCGTGCGCGACCCGCTGGCGCGGCTCTGGCCGCAGACAGAGTGGCTGAAGGCCGCGATCCGGCTGGCGGCGCTCAGCGAAGGCGAGGCGCAGGCACGCTATCTCGGCTCGGCCGAACGGGCGATCGCAGCCTTGAACCTGTTCCTGGATGTGCCCGTGAAGGGTCTCTGGCGAGACAAGCTGCCGGAAAGCGGCGGCTTCATCGAAGAGCCCGCCCCGGCCAGCACGTTCTACCACATCCTCTGCGCGATCTACGAACTGCAGGACTGCCTTGCACGCATCGGAAAGTAACATATATTGACATAAATATATCTTTATGTCACTCCGGAGCCTGTCCAGCAGGCGAAAGGTTGTCCCATGTCCGCCATCACGGCCCTTTTCGGCGAACCGTCCCCGGCGCCAGACGGCACCGAGGTCGCCCGCGCTTTGCGCCAGGCTGCATCCGAGCGCATCCTCATCATGGATGGCGCGATGGGCACCGAGATCCAGACGCTCGGCCTGACGGAAGACCATTTTCGTGGCGAACGCTTTCAGGGCTGCGAGTGCCATTTGCAGGGCAATAACGACCTTCTGACGCTGACGCAGCCGGCAGCGATCGAGGATATCCACTATCGCTATGCGCTGGCGGGTGCGGATATTCTGGAAACCAACACGTTCTCCTCCACCACCATCGCGCAGGCCGATTACGGCATGGAAGACGCCGTCTACGAGCTCAACCGCGACGGTGCACGGCTTGCCCGGCGCGCCGGACTGCGCGCGCAGGACAAGGATGGCCGCCGCCGGTTCGTGGCGGGCGCGCTCGGGCCGACCAACCGCACCGCGTCGATTTCGCCGGATGTCAACAATCCCGGCTACCGCGCCGTCGGCTTCGACGATTTGCGCCTTGCCTATGGGCAGCAGCTGCGCGGGTTGATCGACGGCGGCACGGATATCGTGTTGATCGAGACGATCTTCGACACGCTGAACGCCAAGGCCGCCGTGTTTGCGACGCTGGAAGTGTTTGCCGAGCGCGGCATCACGCTGCCGGTGATGATCTCCGGCACGATCACCGACCTCTCGGGCCGCACGCTTTCCGGCCAGACGCCGACGGCCTTCTGGTACTCGCTGCGCCATGCGCGGCCCTTCTCGATCGGGCTGAATTGCGCGCTCGGGGCCAATGCCATGCGACCGCACCTGGCCGAACTGTCCGGCGTCGCCGATACGCTGATCTGCGCCTATCCGAATGCCGGCCTGCCCAATGAATTCGGCGGCTATGACGAAAGTCCGGACGAAATGGCCGCACAGATCGCCGGATTCGCGCAGGACGGCCTCGTCAACATCGTCGGTGGTTGCTGCGGCTCGACGCCGGCGCATATCAAGGCCATCGCAGAGGCCGTCGTCGGGCATGTCCCGCGCCCCTCTCTCGACAATGCCTCCCTTGACGGCAACGCACAGGCGAGGCTCTGACCATGGCTCCTTTTCCACCCCGGCAGATCCCGGCCGTCGCTCCGCAGATGCGGCTCTCCGGGCTGGAGCCTTTCACGCTGACGAAGGATATTCCCTTCATCAACGTGGGGGAGCGCACGAACGTCACCGGCTCGGCGAAATTTCGCAAGCTGATCACGGCCGGCGATTATGCCGCGGCGCTCGATGTCGCCCGCGACCAGGTGGCGAACGGTGCGCAGGTCATCGACATCAACATGGACGAAGGCCTGATCGATTCGAAACAGGCGATGATCGAGTTCCTCAACCTGATCGCCGCCGAGCCCGATATCGCCCGTGTCCCCGTGATGATCGACAGCTCCAAATGGGAGGTGATCGAGGCCGGGCTGAAATGCGTCCAGGGCAAGTCCATCGTCAACTCCATCTCGCTGAAGGAAGGCGAGGAGAGCTTTCTGCACCAGGCGCGGCTGTGTCGGGCCTATGGCGCCTCCGTCGTGGTCATGGCCTTCGACGAGCAGGGGCAGGCCGACAGCCGCCAGCGCAAGGTGGAGATCTGCACCCGCGCCTACCGCATCCTCACGGAGGAGGTCGGCTTTCCGCCCGAGGACATCATCTTCGATCCGAATATCTTCGCGGTGGCGACGGGCATCGAGGAGCACAACAATTACGGGGTCGATTTCATCGAGGCGACGCGCGAGATCGTCGCGACCCTGCCGCATGTCCACATCTCTGGCGGCGTGTCCAACCTGTCCTTCTCGTTTCGCGGCAACGAGCCGGTGCGCGAGGCCATGCATGCGGTGTTCCTCTACCACGCCATCCAGGCGGGCATGGATATGGGCATCGTCAATGCCGGGCAGCTGATCGTCTATGACGCGATCGAGCCGGACCTGCGCGAGGCCTGCGAGGACGTCGTCCTCAACCAGCGGCCGGACGCGACGGACCGGCTGCTGACGCTGGCCGAGAGGTTCAAGGGGGCGGCCGGCCGCGAGGCGAAGGAGCGCGATCTGCGCTGGCGCGAATGGAGCGTGGACAAGCGGCTGGAACATGCGCTGGTCAACGGCATCACCGAATTCATCGCCGACGATACGGAGGAAGCGCGGCTAGCCGCCGCCCGTCCGCTGCATGTCATCGAGGGGCCGCTGATGGCCGGCATGAACGTCGTCGGCGACCTTTTCGGCGCGGGGAAGATGTTCCTGCCGCAAGTGGTCAAATCGGCCCGCGTGATGAAGCAGGCGGTCGCCGTGCTCCTGCCTTACATGGAGGCGGAAAAGCTCGCCGAAGGCGGCGAGGCACGTCGATCCGCCGGCAAGGTGCTGATGGCGACCGTCAAGGGCGACGTGCACGATATCGGCAAGAACATCGTCGGCGTCGTGCTTGCCTGCAACAATTACGAGATCATCGATCTCGGCGTCATGGTGCCTGCGACCAAGATCCTTGAGGTGGCCAAGGCGGAAAAGGTCGACATTATCGGCCTCTCCGGTCTGATCACGCCGTCGCTCGACGAAATGGTGCATGTCGCCGCGGAAATGCAGCGCGAGGGCATGAACCTGCCGCTGCTGATCGGCGGGGCCACGACCAGCCGCGTGCATACGGCGGTCAAGATTCATCCGCGCTACGATCTGGGGCAGGCGGTCTACGTCACCGATGCCAGCCGGGCGGTCGGCGTCGTGTCGAACCTGCTCTCGCCCGACGCGCGCGATCCCTATATCGAGACCATCCGGGCCGAGTATCGCAAGGTGGCCGATGCGCATGCCCGTTCCGAGCGCGAAAAGCAGCGTCTGCCGCTGGAGCGGGCCCGGGCGAACCGTCATCGCGCCGACTGGGCGGCCTATCGCCCGACGCGCCCCTCCTTCCTCGGGACCCGCGTGTTCGACGGCTGGGACCTCGGCGAACTCGCCCGCTATATCGACTGGACACCCTTCTTCCAGACCTGGGAGATGAAAGGGGTCTATCCGAAAATTCTCGATGACGAACGCCAGGGAGCGGCAGCCCGCCAGCTCTTTGCCGATGCGCAGGCCATGCTGGCGCAGATCATTGCGGAGAAATGGTTCGCGCCGAAGGCCGTGATCGGCTTCTGGCCGGCGGGATCCACGGGCGACGATATCCAGCTCTTCACGGACGAGACACGCGAGACGTCGCTTGCCACCCTGCACACGCTGCGCCAGCAGATGGCCAAACGCGATGGCCGGGCGAATATGGCGCTTGCCGACTTCGTCGCGCCGACGGAAAGCGGTGTGGGCGACTATGTCGGCGGCTTCGTGGTCACCGCGGGGATCGAGGAAGTCGCGATCGCCGAGCGGTTCGAGCGTGCAAATGACGATTACGCCGCGATTTTGGTCAAGGCACTAGCCGATCGCTTCGCCGAGGCTTTTGCCGAACGGATGCACGAGGTCGTGCGCAAGGAGCTCTGGGGCTATGCGCTCGACGAGGCCTTCGAACCTGAAGCGTTGGTTGCGGAGCCCTATGCCGGCATCCGTCCCGCGCCGGGCTATCCCGCGCAGCCGGATCACACCGAAAAAACCACGCTCTTCGACGTGCTGAACGCGGAAGACGCGATCGGTGTCCGCCTGACGGAGAGCTTTGCCATGTGGCCGGGCTCCTCGGTGTCCGGCCTCTATATCGCGCACCCCGACGCCTATTATTTCGGCGTCGCCAAGGTTGAGCGGGATCAGGTCGAAGATTACGCGCGTCGAAAGGGCATGTCGGTGCTGGAGGTCGAGCGATGGCTGGGGCCGATCCTGAACTATGTCCCGAAGCCGGCGGAAGCGGCCGAATAGGGAGGTCCGTCCGCGCCTCGCACAATCCGTCAGTCTCTCTTCAACGACGCCCGTGCTTTCGCTCCGGGCGTCGTTTTCGTCCGTGGAATCGGGTTTCGTGGATTTGTGTGTCGAATTCCCGTAAGATTACAGTCACTTGTCAGTTTTATGAAGTTTTCCCGCCACCCCCTGTTGACGAAGCGGTGAAGTGGGATCTATAAACCGCACACCAACGAGGGCGGCGGCGCTGCTGGCGACCGACGAACTCGCTCTGAAGTTTCT
>NZ_SLVH01000005.1:0-333916 GCF_004342335.1 Rhizobium sp. PP-F2F-G48
TTCCTGCTCGGCCACATGAACGTGCTCGGCGCCGTCATCTTCAAGGAAGTGGACGGCGTGTTCTCGGATGCCTGCAACAAGGCGATCGAATTCGGTATCCCCGCACTGATGCGCGACGACTGGAAGAACGTCTTCGAGCCGCAGGAAATCGCCGAGAGCATTCGGCGGATCACTTAAGCGCCAGCCGGACACGCAATGACACCTTCTCAAGGATACAGCCGATGCCGAATTTCAAGGGAGCGCTGATCGGTTGCGGCTTCTTCGCCGTCAACCAGATGCATGCCTGGCAGGATGTGGAGGGCGCGGAGATCGTCGCCATCTGCGACCGCGACCCGGATCGGCTGCGGATCGTCGGCGACCAGTTCGGGATCGCGCGTCGCTATAGCGATGCCGCGCAAATGATGGCCGATGGCGGTTTCGATTTCGTCGATATCGCCACCACCGTCAACAGCCATCGCGCGCTGGTGGAGATGGCCGCCGCCCACCGCCTGCCCGTCATCTGCCAGAAGCCGTTCGCGCCGACACTCGGCGACGCGAAGGCTATGGTCGCCGCCTGCAACGCTGCGGGCGTTCCGCTGATGATCCACGAGAATTTTCGCTGGCAGACGCCGATCCAGGCCGTGCGCAAGGCACTGGACGCCGCGCAGATCGGCACGCCCTTCTGGGGCCGCTTCTCGTTTCGCTCCGGCTATGACGTTTTTTCCGGCCAGCCCTATCTGGCCGAAGGTGCACGCTTCATCATCGAAGATCTGGGCATCCATACGCTCGATATCGCCCGTTACATCCTGGGCGACGTGACCTCGCTCACCGCCCGCACCAAGCGCGTCAATCCTGCCATCAAGGGCGAGGACGTGGCGACGATCCTGCTCGATCACGAGACCGGCGCGACCTCGGTCGTCGATGTCAGCTACGCCACCAAGGCCGCCGTCGAGCCTTTCCCCGAAACCCTGATCGAGCTGGACGGAACGGAAGGTTCGCTGCGGCTGATGCAGGGATACCGGCTGGAGATCACCCATGCGGCGGGCACCGATACGCTCGACGTCTCGCCGACCCTCCTCCCCTGGGCATCGCGCCCCTGGCACAATATCCAGGAGAGCGTCCTTGCCATCCAGCAGCACTGGACGGAAAAAATGGCAGAGGGCGCGGAAACCTCGACGTCCGGGGCGGACAATCTGAAGACCTTCGCCCTGGTGGAAGCGGCCTATGAAAGTGCGGCGACGCTTCAGCCGGTCGCGATCGGCCCGCTGATCGCATGACGGAGGACGCGCTCGCCTTTCGCTTGACCGGCACGCTCCGGACCGAGCCGGACTGTCTGGTTCTGACGGCCGGCGATCTTTCCGCCGAGCTGTCCGGCGGCGCCTTGCGCACCATCCGCTATGACGGTGTCGAGGTGCTTCGCGCCGTCTCCTTCCTCGTGCGCGATCGCGACTGGGGCACCTACGATCCCGCGATCGAGGATCTCGTGGTGGACCAGCGCGCGGACGGTTTCACGGTATCCTACCGCGCGACCTGCCACGGCCCGGACGGGACGCGGCTCGATATAAAGGCCCGGATCGACGGCGAGAACGGCGGTCGATTGCGGTTTTCCGGCACGGCGACGTCCGAGACGGGGTTCGAGACCAACCGCTGCGGCTTCTGCGTGCTTCACCCGATCGTCGGCGTCGCGGGGACGCCGGTTCGGGTTGAGCATATCGACGGGACCATCGAGGCGACCGTCCTGCCGGATCTCATCGAGCCCTGGCAGCCCTTCAAGGACATGCGGGCCATTACGCATCAGGCCCGGCCGGGCGTGATGGCGGAATGCCGGATGGAGGGCGATACGTTCGAGATGGAAGACCAGCGCAACTGGTCGGACGCCTCCTACAAGACCTATGTCCGGCCGCTCGCGCTCCCCTGGCCCTATCAAATCGAGCCGGGCACCGATGTCGCCCAGCAGGTCACCTTGCAGATCGTGGACACGCGGTCCCGCCAGGCCGCTTCCCTCGCGACGCCATCCGATGCGCCTCTGCGACTGACGATGCAGGACGGCCCCGTGCGGCGGCTGCCGCCCATCGGGCTGATCGTCACGCCAAAGGACGCTCACGCAACGGCTGTCCTGCTGGACGCCGGCCTCGACCCGAAGGTTCAGGCCCTGCTCTTCCATTTCGATCCGCTTGCCGGTCATGTTGCGGCTGCGTTTCCTGCCTTTGCGGCTCTTGCGGCCCGGCATCGGACATCGACCACGCTGGAAATCGCACTGCCCTGCCGGGAGCCCTTCGATGCCGAACTGCGCGCGATAGCCGCAGCGATGGACGCCGCGGGCTTCACGCCGGATGCCGTGATGGTCTCGCCTGCGGTCGATCGGCAGTCCACACCGCCCGGCAGCGCCTGGCCGGACTGCCCGCCGCTGGAGGACGTCTACGCCGCGGCCAGGGATGCCTTTCCGGCCCGGATGCTCGGCGGCGGCATGCTCAGCTATTTCACCGAACTCAACCGCAAACGCGTGCCTGCCGATACGCTGGACTTCATCAGCCATTGCACCAACCCGATCGTGCATGCCGCGGACGATCGCAGCGTCATGCAGACGCTGGAGGCGCTGCCCTTCATCACCCGCTCGGTGCGCGAAATCTATGGCGACCGGCGCTATCGCATCGGCCCTTCCACCCTTCCCATGCGGCAAAACCCCTATGGCAGCCGGACGATGGACAATCCGGACGGCAGCCGGATTCCGATGGCAAACCGCGATCCGCGCCAGAACGGCCTGTTCGCCGCTGCCTATGCCATCGGTTACGCCATTTCCGTCGCACCCGCCGGGCTCGACCAGCTGACGCTTTCGGCGCTGACGGGCCCGTTCGGCCTGATCGCCGGCGCTGACGAGCCCGTCGCAAAGGGCGGACGGCGACCCTTGTTTCATGCTGTCGCCCTGCTTGCGGATCTCGCCGGCGCGATGGCGAGCGTGCTTGCCTCGGATCGACCGGATCAGGTTCTTGCAATGCTCGTGGAGCGCAGGGCCGGCCACACGATCGTCCTCGTCAACCTGACGCCCACCCCGCAGGCGCTCGATCTCTCCGGGCTCGACATCCCGGCCGACGCCGCTGTCTACAGGCTCGATGCGGAAACGATGGTCGCTGCTGCGGCCGGCGCGTTGCAGGCCGAGCGTCTCGGTGAAGGAAACATCCGGCTCGGCGCTTACGGGGTCCTGCGGATCGACGCCTGAGCCGGTGTTCTAAACGGGTATTTTTTCGGAAGCGGCGCATCGGCGTTTGGGCTATCCTCTCTGCTTGCGGCCCTGGTCGCCATATCCGGAGGAGCCCCACGCATGACCCTCATCCGCACCCCTCTCGTGCATCTCGCCCTCGTGATCGGCCTTGCCGTTTCACCTGCCCAGGCAGCCTCGCCGCAGCCGGTTGCCGGCGAAAACGGCATGATCGTGACCGCCCAGCATCTGGCCTCGGATGTCGGGGTCGAAATCCTCAAACAGGGCGGCAATGCGGTGGATGCCGCGGTTGCGGTCGGCTACGCACTGGCGGTCGTCTATCCCACGGCGGGAAATATCGGCGGCGGCGGCTTCATGACGGTGCGCCTTGCCGATGGTCGCACGAGCTTTCTCGATTTTCGCGAGCGGGCGCCGCTGGCTGCCACCAAGACGATGTATCTCGACGACAAGGGCGAGATCGCCAAAGGGCGCAGCACGGATGGCTATCTCGCCGTCGGCGTGCCCGGATCGGTCGCCGGATTCGAGGCAGCGCGCACCCGCTTCGGCACCTTGTCGCGCGAGGCGCTTCTCGCCCCCGCGATCAAGCTGGCGGAACAAGGCTTCACTCTCGATGGCGGCGACGTCGCCTCGCTCGGCAACAGCGTCAAGAAGCTCGGCCGGGACCCGGCCGCCGCCGCGATCTTTCTGACGCCTGAGGGCCAGGCTCCGAAGATCGGGGCGACGCTGGTCCAGCCGGACCTCGCGCGCAGTCTTGCGGCCATCTCGAAAACGGGGCCGGATGCGTTCTACAAGGGCGCGATCGCGGACGATATCGTCAAGGCCAGCACCGACAAGGGCGGCATCCTGACGAAAGAGGATTTCCAGCGCTATACGGTTCGCGAGCTGAAGCCGGTCACCTGCACCTATCGCGGCTACGAGATCATCTCGTCGCCGCCACCAAGCTCGGGCGGCGTCATCCTGTGCGAAATTCTGAACATCCTCGAAGGCTATCCGCTCGGCGAACTTGGCGCCGGCTCGGCGGCCACCGCGCATGTCATGATCGAGGCCATGCGCTATGCCTATGTCGATCGCAATTCGGCGCTCGGCGATCCCGACTTCGTCGAGAACCCGGTCGAGAAGCTGCTCGACAAGGCCTATGCGCAGGAGATCCGGGGCAAGATCGACCTTGCGAAGGCCGGCGTTTCCGCAGAGCTTACCCCCAAGGGGCTGGGAGAGAGCCACGAGACGACGCATTACTCGATCATGGACGAGAAGGGCAACGCGGTCTCCGTCACCTATACGCTCAACGGCTCCTTCGGCGCCGGCGTCGTCGCACCCGGCACCGGCATCCTGCTCAACAACGAGATGGACGACTTCACGTCCAAGCCCGGCGCGCCGAATCTCTATGGCCTCGTGCAGGGGGAGGCCAATGCGATTGCGCCGGGGAAGACCCCACTGTCCTCCATGAGCCCGACCATCGTGACGAAGGACGGCAAGCCGTTCATGGTCATCGGCAGTCCGGGCGGCGCCCGCATCATCACGATCACGCTTGAGGCCATCCTGAACGTCATCGACCATGGCATGACGCTGCAGGAGGCGATCGATGCGCCGCGCCTGCACCATCAATGGATGCCGGATTCGGTGGCCCTCGAGCCTTTCGCCCTTTCCGCCGACACGCTGAAGATTCTCCAGGGCATGGGCCATGACATCGGGCCGGACAAGAACTGGCCCGTCTGGGGTCAGGCAGCCGGCATTCTCGTCGGCGGCAAGACGGCGGCGGAAGCAGCGGCAACGAAAGGCGGCGCCCGCTACTATGGGGCCATGGACAGCCGCGCGGCATCGGGTGCCGCGCGGGGTTATTGAACGCTCACGCAAACAGCGCGCGCATCGCCTCGATCTCGTTGTCGCGGATATCGTGGCCACCATTGTGCCAGGAGAGCTGCGTCGTCGCACCCTGTGCCGTGAAATAGTCGGCGAGCGCGATGGTCAGCGGCGTCGGGCAGATGGGGTCCCGCTCGCCTGCCGTGACGAGAATGCGGCGGCCGGCAAGGCCCGGTGCCGGCGCCGGCTGAAACGGGATCAGCGGATGCAGGAGTGCGGCCCGGTCGAAGAGATCGGGCGCCTCCACCAGCATATTCGCGAGGATATTGGCGCCATTGGAAAAGCCGAGGCCGAAGATCTCGGATGCTCCGACCGCTTCGGCCTTTTCGCGCACAAAGGCGGCCAGCTTCTGCGTCCCGCGGGCGAGATCCGCCATATCGTAGACGCCCTCGCCGGTGCGGCGGAAGAAGCGGGCGGCACCGTGTTCCGAGACGTCACCGCGCGGCGAGAGAATCGTGGCATCGGGGCGCAGCTGGCTTGCAAAGGTGAAGAACTGGTTCTCGTCGCCGCCGGTTCCATGCAGCGTCACGAGAAGCGGTGCGCCCGGCGCGCCCGTCTTCATCAGGTGCGTGTAGTTCCTATCGGTCATGACAATGCTCCTGCCGGAGGCCACCGCATGTCTGCGACGGCTCCGGATTCTGACTGTTCCGTTTTCGGTGGTGGCTTGAAGCGCGTCGCGATCTTTCCGATTCGCTCTTTGCGCTTCAAGTCCCTGTTTTAAGCGTGCCGTTGTCGCGAAACCGCGGCACACTTTGCGCGACACGTTTTAGTCGAGCTTTTCAAGCTGCTGCTCGAGGATCGGCCGCAGGTGCTTGTGCTGCTGCGGCAGCTTCAGCGCTTCGCCCAGATGCGCCCGCTCCTCGTCACGCTCGAAGCCAGGCTCGTTGGTGGCGATTTCGAACAGTACGCCGCCCGGCGTGCGGAAGTAGATCGCCCAGAAATAATCGCGATCGATCACCGGGGTGACCTGATAGCCCGTGTCCATCAACGCCTTGCGCACCTCGAGCTGGGCTGCACGATTGTCGACGGCAAAGGCGACATGGTGGACCGAGCCTGCACCCTGACGGCTGCCGGCTGCGTCCGGCACTGTCTCGATGTCGATGACACCCGCTGCGTTTGCGTCCGGCACGAGAAGGCGCGTGACGCCGTCGCGCGTCTCCAGCGTGTCGTAGCCCATGAAACCGAGAAGCTCTGATGTCGCCCTTGCATCCCTCAGCCGCATGGCCACCGAGTGGAAGCCGCGAATGGCGTGATCCTCACGGATGCCCCCGTTCGTCCAGGGCGTGCGCGGATCGTCGGCCGTCTCCACCAGTGCGAAGCCATCGCCATCCGGGCCCTTGAACGACAGACGCTTCTCGCCGAAAGTCTCGCTCGGCGTCACCTCGGCCACGCCTTTCTGGGTCAGGCGATCCGCCCAGAAGGGAAGCGAGCCCTTGGGAACCGCGAAGACGGTCGTGCCGACCTCCCCGGTGCCGGGACGGCCGCGAGCGATATGCGGGAACGGGAAGTAGGTCATGACCGTACCGGGCGTGCCGATCTCGTCGCCGTAATAGAGGTGATAGACGTCCGGCGCGTCGAAATTGACCGTCTTCTTGATCCGGCGAAGGCCGAGCACATCGGTGAAGAACGCATTGTTGACGCGGGCATTGGCCGCCATCGACGTGACGTGATGGAGCCCCTTGATATGGTCGATCATGATCTCATCCTTTCCTGCCCGGATGTGTTGCCGCCATTTGGCTGCCGGGCGTCTGATGAGGTCAAGATGGTGCAGGAGGCCGGCTGGCGATAGAGGAACGATGCAGGACGGATTGTTCTCAATTTCGAGAACAATCCGGTTTCGTTGTTCACATCTCGGAAGCCGGCGGCGAAGCCGTATCCGCCGCCGAAACGCGTCTTCGACTAGGCCCGATCGAGGGCGAAGAGAACCGAATGTGGCCCCATGCCCTGCGTGCTGTGCTCGCCGTAAAGCGTTTCCCCGGTCGCCGGGGGCAGATCGGCAGGGATATCACCGAAATTGGCGCGCAGCTGCAGGCGGCGGTCGCCGAGCTGCCAATCGATGGCGAGCCGCCTTCCCTCTGCGGTGAGAATGGTCCCAGCCGAAAGCGTGTTCGGCGCGGCGAGCAGCAGCGGCACGATCGCACGCTTGCGGATGGCGATCAGATCGCGATAGAGCGCACGCCAGAATTGCCCCTCCTCGGTCTCGGCCTTCGACCAATCGAGGCGGGTGTTCTCCGTCGTCTCCAAGGCATTCGGGTCTGCGACATCCTCGACGGACTTGCCCTCCGGCAGACCGCCGAAATTGTCCATGTCGGTGCGACGGCCCTCGCGCACGGCCTTGCCGAGTTCGCCGTCGTAATCGGTGAAGAACAGGAAAGGACGCGTCTCGCCATATTCCTCGCCCATGAACAGCATGGGAATGTGGGGTGCGAGCATGGTGACGACGGTCAGGGCCTTGAGCATTTCCTTCGACGTCAGCGTGATCAGGCGATCGCCGAACGCACGATTGCCGATCTGGTCATGGTTCTGCAGGAAGCCGACAAAGGCCTCCATCGGCATCGGCTCGCTCATCTCAACCGGCTTCTGACCGGGAAAGATATAGCCTTCGGTCAGTGCACGCGCGAGGTTCTCGACCGGCTTGTCGCTGAACTTGCCGTAGTAGCCCGTCTTCTCACCCGTGGCGACGACATGTGCCGCATGGTGATAGTCGTCGTTCCAGTCGGCATCGTAGAGCAGCGCTTCGTTGTCGTCGCTGCGGCGCAGTTCGATATGGTTGGCGGGGTCCTCGGTGACGAGGTGGATATGACGGCCTTGAAACTCGGAGCGGGCCAGGCGTGCGATCTCGATGAGGACATGCGTTTCCGCGTCGTCGAAGATCATGTCGATCGCGTCGAAGCGCAGGCCGTCGATCCGGAATTCACGGAGCCAGTACAGTGCGTTGCCGACGAAGAAATCACGCACCGGATCCTTGCTGTAGGCGATGGCTGCGCCCCAGGGCGTCTTCTTGCCCTCGCGGAAGAAATCCGGCGCATAGGCACTCAGGTAGTTCCCGTCGGGGCCGAAGTGATTGTAGACGACATCCATGTAGACCATCAGGCCGAAGCCGTGAGCGGCATCGATGAAGGCTTTGAGGTCGTCCGGCGTCCCGTAGGCATTGTGCGGCGCGTAGGGGTAGACACCGTCGTAACCCCAGCCTCGCGTGCCGCCGAACTGCGAGACGGGCATGATCTCGACGGCCGTGATGCCGGTTTCCGCCAGATCGGCAAGCTTGTCGATTGCCGCCCGGAATGTGCCTTCCGGCGTAAACGTTCCGATATGAAGTTCATAGAGGATCGTTTCGGCCCAGGGCATGCCGTTCCAGCCGGTGTTCCGCCATTCATAGGCGTCGGGATCGACCAGCACTGCGGGACCGTGAACGTCCTCCGCGAGCGCGCGGGCTGCAGGGTCCGGCACGACCTTGCCGTCCGGCAGCACGAAGGCATAGGTCGCACCGGGTTTTGCCTCGGGAATGACGGCCTCGAACCAGCCCTCGCCTGCCTTGCCCATCTCGTGATCCGCGCCGTCCAGCCGAAGCGTCAGCCGATCCTCGCCCGGCGCCCAGAGACGGAACCGCGCGCCTCCCCCGTCCAGAAGCTCGGGCCCCCAAGCGGTGGTCTGCTGGTTTGCGGAAGGGTCAACACTCTCGGTTGTCGTCAGGGAGTCCATCCTGTCCTCATCTCGGTTCTGGCTCCGGTTCGGCCCGGAGGTGTGGTGCGTCGTGCGCCCCGCATCGGCTTTTATCCGCCCCTCAACAACCGGATCCGGGCAAAGGTTCCGGGTGCGATCAAGGGAATGCTGCACTGCGAATGCATATGCGTCGCGACGGCCGGACATCCAGGGACGACGATGTCGGACACGCAATGTTTATCGGTGATTGAACTTGTTGTTGCCACGCTCGTTAGAGCCCGGATGCGCAGATCAGCGAGACCGGCAAGAACACGGAACCATTGGCTGTGCCATGAAAAGATTCCCGATGCGCAAGGGAACAAAATGATGCGCCGCACAATTTCTGAACGGGCCGAAACAGGGGATGCCGTCATGGACGCCAGAGTCAAACAATATGCAGTCGAGCCGGGGTTCTGGCACACGCTGGGAGCGACGCCCGACAAGGATGGCGTCAATTTCGCGATCTTCTCCGCCCACGCCGAGCGGATCGAGCTTTGCCTGTTCGACGACAGCGGCGCCGTCGAAGTCGCTCGGATCGAACTTCCGGAATACACCAACGAGATTTGGCACGGCTACATCCCCGGCCTGAAACCCGGTGCGCTTTACGGCTACCGCGTGCATGGCCCCTACGATCCGGAGCGTGGTCATCGCTTCAACCCGAACAAGCTTCTGGTGGACCCCTATGCCCGCGAGCTCGTGGGTGACGTTCAATGGTCCAAGGCGCATTTCGCCTATGACATGGACGCGGAAGACGACAAGGATCTCACCTTCAACACGCTCGACAGCGCGTCCGTCACGCCGAAGGGGCGGGTCATCGATCCGAAGACCTACGACTGGAAGGGCGACCGCGGACCGATCGTCCCCTGGTCGAAGACCATCTTCTACGAAACGCACGTCAAAGGCTTCACCAAGCTGCATCCCGCCATTCCGGAAAACCTGCGCGGCACCTTCGACGGCATGGGTCACAAGGCCGCCGTCGATTATCTGAAAAGTCTCGGCATAACCTCGGTCGAGCTGCTGCCGACGCACTTCTTCCCCGACGACAGCATGCTGGTCGACAAGGGCCTGCACAATTACTGGGGCTACAACACGCTCGGCTTCTTCGCGCCGGCAACGCGCTATTACGGTCCCCGCGCGCTCGACGGCTTCCGCGACATGGTTCGTGCGCTGCACGATGGCGGTATCGAGGTCATTCTCGACGTGGTCTACAACCATACGGCCGAGGGCAACGAACTCGGACCGACGCTCTCCTTCAAGGGCATCGACAACTTCTCCTACTATCGCACCCTGCCGGATAACCATCGCTATTACATCAACGACACCGGCACCGGGAATACGGTCAACACGTCGCATCCCCGAGTCCTGCAGATGGTGACGGATTCACTCCGCTACTGGGTCGAGGAGATGCATGTCGATGGCTTCCGTTTCGACCTCGGCACCATTCTCGGCCGCGAACCCGAGGGCTTCGATGAGCGTGGCGGCTTCTTCGACGCCGTCACGCAGGATCCGGTCCTCTCCAAGGTCAAGCTCGTCGGCGAACCTTGGGATATCGGACCGGGCGGCTATCAGGTCGGCGGCTTCCCGCCCGGCTGGGCCGAATGGAACGACAAATATCGCGACACGGTCCGCGACTACTGGATGGATACGGACGGAACGGCACCGGACTTCGCGGCCCGCTTCTTCGGCTCCGGCGATATCTACGATCTTCGTGGTCGCCGCCCCTGGTCCAGCGTCAACTTCGTCGCAGCGCATGATGGCTTCACCATCAACGACCTCGTTTCCTATAACGAGAAGCACAACGACGCGAATGGCGAGGACAACAAGGACGGCCACGGCGACAATCGCAGCTTCAATTATGGCGCCGAAGGTCCGACCGACGACGAGACCATCAACGCGACCCGCGAGCGCCAGAAGCGCAACTTCCTCGCCACATTGCTGCTGTCGCACGGCACGCCGATGATTCTGGGCGGCGACGAGTTCGGCCGCAGCCAGATGGGCAATAACAACGGCTATTGCCAGGACAGCGATATCAGCTGGATCCACTGGGAGAACCTGCCGCCCAGCGCAGAGGTCCTGCGCGATTTCGTCCGCCGGCTGACGACGCTGCGTGCCAACCAACCGCTTCTGCACCGCGAGAACTGGCGCGACGGCATGGTCATCACCTGGTTGAATGCGGGGGGCGGCGAGCAGACCGAGGAGCAATGGCAGGACGGCGGCGGCACGACGATCGGCGCCATGATCTCGCGCGAAGACCTTGTCGAAAAGGACGGCGTCTGGTCGCACATCCTGATGATCTTCAATCCGCATGACGGCGTCGTACCGTTCGTGCTTCCCGAATGCCCCGGCGGCAACTGGGTCCTCGAACTGACGACGGACGATCCGGACGTGCAGGCGCAGCCTGTCGATGCGGCCGAGCCGTTCGACATGCAGGCCCGCAGCCTCGCGGTCTTCCGCCCGGCCTGACAGGTTCCGGCCGGCCCGCCGTTTGCGGGCCGGCAGGGATAGCCACAGGAAAAAGCCGGTCTGACACGCGGTCAGGCCGGCTTTTCTTCGTGGATGGTACGAAGCAATCTCGAAGCGATCAGGCGACCGCTTTTCTCGCCTTGGCGATGACCCGGCCGTAGAGCTCGGCATATTGCTCGGCGCTCCGCTCCCAGGAGAAATTGGCCTTCATGCCCTGGTTCTGCAAGCGGGCCCACTTCTTCGGATCCCGATAGGCATAGAATGCCCGGTGGATGGCAAGGCGCAGATTGTCGCTCGTGGCGGGGTGAAACTGAAAGCCGGTGGCCACGCGCGCGGACATGGCCGCATCATTCGCATCGATGATCGTTTCCGAAAGGCCGCCGGTGCGCGACACGACCGGCACGGCGCCATAGCGCAGCGCGTAGAGCTGCGTCAGGCCGCAAGGCTCGAAGCGGGATGGCTGGATGATGATATCGGTGCCGCCATGCACGAGATGCGCCGTTTCCTCGTCATAGCCGATCCGAACGCCGATCCTGCCGGGATGACGGCCTGCGGCAAGCAGGAGCTGCGTTTCGATATCCTTCGAGCCCTTGCCGAGCACGATCAGCTTTCCACCCAGCGCCGCGATCTCTTCTGCGACTTCGGCCAGCATATCGCCGCCCTTCTGCCAGGTCAGCCGGGTCACGGCCGCAAAGACAGGCCCCGGTGTCGGATCGAGCCGGAAGGTCTCAAGCAGGCGTGTGCGGTTGAGACTGCGATTGCGGATCTGCCGGACATCGTATCGCGCCGGAAGGTAGGGATCGGTGGCCGGATCCCAGATCTCGCTATCGATGCCGTTGACGATCCCAGTGAACGTATCGAGACGCGACAGAAGCGCGCCTTCCATGCCCATTCCGAGCTCCGGTGAGACGATTTCGCGGGCATAGGTCGGGCTGACGGTGGTGATCGCGCTTGCCGTGCGGATGCCGCCCTTGAGATAGCTCATATCGCCGTAATATTCGAGGCAATCGATCGACAGGGCTTCGGGCGGGAGGCCGATATCCTTCAAGTGCGCGGCCGAATACTGACCCTGAAAAGCGAGATTGTGAATGGTAAGAACCGAGGGGATCGCCTGCGCATTGGTGGAATAGCGCATGTAGACCGAGGTCAGCGCCGTCTGCCAGTCATGCGTATGGACGAGATCGGGTGTCCAGTCCGGCAGAAGTCCGCCCGCGACCGCCGACGCCACGTATGAAAGCACGGCGAAGCGTTTCCAATTGTCGGGATGATCGATGCCATCCTCGCCGACATAGGGCCCGCCCGGACGGTCGTAGAGCGCCGGTACGTTCAGTACCAGGAGGTCGAGACCCTGGCATTCGGCCTCCAGCAGCCAGGCCGGATTTCCGAAGAGATCGGGAAAGAAATGCACGGGCCGCGCATCGCTGATCTCGGCGAGAACGGAGGTATAGCCGGGGATCAGGCTTCGGGTCCGATAGCCGCGTGCGGCCAGCACTTTCGGCAGAGCCCCTGTCACATCGGCGAGGCCGCCGGTCTTGATCAAGGGGAAGATTTCCGACGTTACAGACAGTACGTTCACGAAGGCCACGTTCCTCTTGGCAATCCGGTGGGATTGCCGGCTGAAATGGAGGTCGGGAGAAAAGCGAAACCCCTCATGCTCCAATGATGGAGGAAAGCGATCCCCCTGTCCGCACAAATATTGCGGAGCAGGCGAGAAACTTGTGCGGTGCGAGAGGAGAGACACCCAGCGGGCGGATCGATCGTCGGCGGGTGCCGTTACAAGGGGAAATCAGGCACCGGGCGAACCCGGCGCCTGTGCGGTCTCAGACCGTTTTTCGCTTGCGCTTGGCGGCGGGATTTGCCGCAGCGCCACCCTCCACGACGGACAGCGGAGGCTTCGCCTGCTCGGCCTTTGCAGGTTTGTCGACGGGCGCGGCGTTCTTTTCAGAGCGCTGCGGCTCCTCAGGGCTGTCCGGCTCGCCCAGCACGGACGTGTTCTCGGCCGTTGCGTGTTCCTGATGCGCCTTGCTCCAATGCTCATCATGGCGACCTTCCGGCCGACCTTCGGACTCCCACAAGGCATAGGCCCGCTTCTTGATCAGGTCTTCGTCTTTCTCGGTCATGGCCTTCTCCCTTTGATGATAGGATTACCGCCACTCCCAAATTAAGGAGCGCCGATTTGGTTCCAGAGCAGGATCGATATACTGCCTGTTCCCGGCGCTTCCCGAATGAGGAGCGACGAGACTTTGCGAAAGAAAGCAACTGCTCGGCGCAAGCGTGGCCAAAGCAACTGGATGGCGGTCGAAACCGCCCTATCTAGCGCTCACGGATCGTCTTGCCGCCGGCCCTTTCAGCCAACGCGAAGACTCCGCCAAGTCACTGCCGCCAGAGGCGGCCTTCCGGAGTGTGTCATGAGAAAACGGATTGTTCTAGCCATTGCCGCTGCATCGGGTTTCATCGGCCTGTCGCCGGCCGCCGCGCAAACGCCGAAGATCGAAGATGTCTGCGTTCAGGTTGCAAAGCACCTGCTTCTCGCCGACACGCTTCAGACCGGCGTCGTGCAGTCCTTTCCGGAACTGAAGCCGCCGGGCGCGCGCCTGACCTATTCGACGCGCGAGGGCGTGGAGAAGAAGGACATGGTGGATTCCATCGAATGCGAATTCCAGAACACGTCTGCGCCCTTCAATCTGCAGCGCTTCTGCGTGTCCAGCACCTGTTATGGCCCGGATGAGCGCAACGATGCCAACAAGCGCCGCTTCGAAGAGGTTCGTGCGCTCCTGCAGCGCGACGGGATGTAATTTCAAAACGGCGTGATGCCGAAGCAAAAGAGCCATCGCGACAGCGCCGCGATGGCTCTTTTTTATGATGATATGCGCGGTACGATCCGGCCAGACGTCAGGCCGTGCCGATGCCGAAGGCATTGAGCGTGTTGCGGCAGGCGCGCTGGAAACACTGGGCAGGGCCTTCGAGACCCGACGCCTGACGACTGACGCGAGCGCCTTCCAACAGCAGCAACAAGGTGTCGGCCAGGGTCTCGGGCTCTTTCGTGCCCGTGCGCCGGCAAAGACCGGTGAGCTTGCCGCGTTGCAGGATCTTGAAGTTCTCGATGACGGCGTGGGCCGGATGGTTGGCTTCCTTCAGCTCAACCGCGGCGTTGGCGATATCGCAGCCGAAAGACTCGCGTTGAAGACAGTCGGACAGCGCCGTCACCCAGGCACCGAGTTGCGCCCTGGCGTCATCGGGAAACCGCGTCTCGATGTCTGCCCACATCGCGTCGCTCTTCTCGGAGGTGACGCGAAGGGTCTCGCAAACGAGATCGTCCTTGGAGCCGAAATGCCGGTAGAGGGTCATCTTGTTGGTCGAAGCCGCTTCGGCAATCGCATCGACACCGATGCCGCGAATGCCGTGCTGGCGAAACAATTCACAGGCCGTGGTCACGATCCGGTCCCGCGGAGCGACCTTTGCCGACGACGGGCTGGGCACCGACGTCGATTCCGCTTCCGGCTTCACAGTAGAGCCACGTTTGGCGTTTTTATTCACGACAGCGATTGACATGGGTGTGACCGTTCGGTAACAAATGACTTGTTACTTACCGGTAACACACCAAAGCATTTCGGTCAAGGACAGGCCCAACCCAGCCTGCCCTCGACTGTGGACGACACGAAGGAGAAGGCCATGAACATGGCGAATGACGATCTGACCCTGAACGAGGTGCTGACCGATCCGATGATCCGCGCCGTGATGCGGGCGGATGGCGTGACCTCCTCGCAATTCAGGACCTTGCTCTATTCGGCAGCGAACGCGCTGGAAAACGCCAAGCCGGAACCCGGCGGCGCCCGCACCCATGCGGCCAAGCTTCTGGCAGCCCCGAAGCGGCGCCTGCTTGCGATGGTGCACCCGCTCGCGGTGCGCACGGGCTCCGCCTGCGCTGCCTGCTACTGATCGCATCCCGATCCCCGGGTTCGCTCCACGTGAGCCGGCCCGAGCGACGCCCTGTTCCCGGGCGACACGAAAACCCGACCGGAAGGCCTCCTCCGGTCGGGTTTTTTCGTCTTGCGTTCCGCGTGAAACGCGTCAGACGCGAACGGCGAGCTCCTCGAAATCCTGCGTGCCGAAGAATTTCAGGTAC
Source organism: Rhizobium sp. PP-F2F-G48 (assembly GCF_004342335.1). Lineage (NCBI taxonomy): Bacteria > Pseudomonadati > Pseudomonadota > Alphaproteobacteria > Hyphomicrobiales > Rhizobiaceae > Rhizobium > Rhizobium sp. PP-F2F-G48. The sequence goes on from NZ_SLVH01000005.1 coordinate 15,348, forward strand.
CGCTCGACCTCGGCCGGATCGCCGGTCGCCTTGCGGGGATTGTCGGACAGCTTGACGGCCGGACGGCCATTGGCGTCGATGACCTTGCAGACGATGGAGATGGGGTTCAACCCACCGACCTCCGTCGGGGCGCAATCGGCGAAATCATTGGTGAGGTTGGTGCCCCAGCCGAAGCTCATGCGCACCCGCCCCTCGAAATGCCGGTAGGTCTTGATGATCATGTCGACATCGAGCCCGTCGGAGAAGATCAGAAGCTTCTCCCTCGGGTCGCGGCCATGGGCGCGCCACCAGTCGAGAATGCGCTCGCCGCCCTCGATCGGCGGAGCGCTGTCGGGACGGAAGCCTGTCCAGTCGGCGACCCAGTCAGGCGCATTCTTGAGAAAGGCCGCCGTTCCGAACGCATCCGGCAGGACGATCAGCAGATTGCCGCCGTAAAGACGATTCCAGTCCTGCAGAACCTTGTAGGGCGCATCCGCCAGTTCGGCATCGGTATTGGCGAGCGCCGCCGCCACCATCGGCAGTTCGTGCGCATTGGTGCCGAGCGCTTCGAGATCGGTATCCATGGCGAGAAGCACGTTGCTGGTGCCGGAAAAAGACTCGCCGATCCCTTCCTTCAGCGCCTCGACGCACCACCGCTGCCACAGGAAGGAATGGCGACGCCGCGTGCCGAAGTCCGAAATGCGCAGATCGGGAACCGCCCTCAGCTGCTCCACCTTCGACCACATCTTCGCCTTGGCACGGGCATAAAGGACATCGAGGGCGAAGGGCCCCATATCCTTCATCGCCGTGCGCGACCGCAGCTCGTTGACGATGGCGAGAGCGGGGATTTCCCACATGCTCGTATGCGTCCACTTGCCGGGGAAGGTCAGCTCGTACTGGCCGTGGCGGCGCGAGAGTTCGTAATCCGGCAGCTGGAAATCGGCGAGCCAGGCGAGGAAGTCGGGCGAGAAGATCTGCTTGCGGCCATAGAAGGTGTTACCGGCAAGCCAGATCATCTCCTTCTTGGTGAAGCGCACCGTGCGGACGTAATCCAGCTGCTCGCGCAGTTCCTGCTCGTCGATCTCCTCCGTCAGGAGCACCGTCTTGGTCCGGTTGATCAGCGAGAACGTCGCGTCGACATCCGGGTAAAGACGCCAGATCATCTGCAACATCAAAAGCTTGTAAAAATCCGTGTCCAGAAGGCTGCGCACCACCGGGTCGAGCTTCCAGGCATTGTCGTAGACGCGCCGCGCAATATCCGTCTTCGTCATGCCGTATCCTCGCATCCGCGTCCACGGCCGGGCCGCTGCGGACATTCCTCCCGTGCCGCGCCCTCGATGGCGCAGCGTGCTGCCTCTTCATGCCATGCCGTGCAGTTGCCTGCAACATCGGGAGAGCACCAAAGCCGTCTGAAATATCACATTCTATCATCACATAATCTCATGAGAAATGTTGTATTTTTTTGAGATCACGTTTATAAAGCCATCGAGGATGGAGACCGTGGTGGCTTTGAAACCGGACGATCGGCGGCAGGAGATCATGGATATCCTGATGGAAGCAGGCTCTGCATCCGTCGAGGATCTGGCCCTGCGCTTCTCCGTCAGCAAAATGACCGTCCATCGCGATCTCGATGACCTCGAGCAGGCCGGGCTTCTTCGAAAAGTTCACGGCGGCGCATCGATCCAGTCCAGCGCGCAATTCGAAAGCGACTTCCGCTACCGCGAGAAGATGGCGGCCGAGGAAAAGCGGCAGCTCGCGTCTCATGCGGCGACGCTGGTGGAACCGGGGCAGATCATCATCATCGATGATGGATCGACGGCGGGCGGCCTTGCCGATCATCTCGCGACCATCCGGCCGCTGACGGTGATCACCAACAACCTCTCCGTCATCGTCAAGCTGACCGCCGTCCCCGGCATCGAGGTCATCTCGCTCGGGGGCCAGTACAGCCGGAAGTTCAACGGTTTCTTCGGCATCGTGACGGAGGAGACGCTGTCGTCGCTGCGGGCCGATATCGCCTTTCTCTCCTCCTCCGCCATTCAGGGGGCGGCCGCGTATCATCAGGACCAGGAAGTGGTGAAGACCAAGCGGCAGATGATGCGATCGGCAGGCCGCAGCTACCTCATGGTGGATCACGCAAAATTCGGCAAGCCGGCCTTGCATTTCCTGACAGGACTGGACGGCTTCAGCGCCGTCATTACCAGCGACCGCATCGATAACGGCCACGAGGCTGCACTGGGCGATGCCGGGATTTCCATCATCAAGGTCTGACGACCGCAGTTACAACGAGGAGCATGCAGTGACGACGAACGGCATCTGGGTGGGAACGAGCTGGAAGATGAACAAGACGCTGAGCGAGGCCATGGCCTTCGCCGAGGATCTCGCGGCCAGCGACGGCGCGCGCGACCCCCGCATCCAGCGCTTCGTCATTCCGCCGTTTACCGCCGTGCGGGAGGTCAAGCGGCGACTGTCCGGCACCAGCGTGAAGGTGGGCGCACAGAACATGCACTGGGACGATGACGGCGCCTGGACGGGCGAGATCTCGGCACCGATGCTCACCGATTGCGGGCTCGACCTCGTGGAGCTCGGCCACAGCGAGCGACGCGAGCATTTTGGCGAGACCGACCGGACCGTCGGCCTGAAGACGGCAGCCGCCGTTCGTCATGGTCTGACGCCGCTGATCTGCATCGGGGAAACGCTGTCCGAGCGGGAGGCCGGCGAGGCGGATGCCGTGTTGAAGCGGCAGGTCGAAGGCGCGCTTTCCGGCCTGAGCGGTGTGGATCGGGAGAAGCCGGTGCTTCTCGCCTACGAGCCCGTCTGGGCCATCGGCGTCAACGGCATTCCCGCATCCGCCGACTATGCCGACGACCGCCATGCCCGCATTGCCGAGGTGGCGAAGGCCTGTCTCGGCGTTTCCGTGCCCGTTCTCTACGGCGGCAGCGTCAATCCCGGCAATTGCGCGGAGCTGATCGCCAAGCCGCATATCGACGGCCTGTTCATCGGCCGTTCCGCCTGGAATGTCGCCGGCTATCTCGACATCCTCGCCCGCGTTTCATCCGCTCTCTGATACGGTTTCCGGCGGATCGCGTTCCGCGAACCGGAAACAAGAGCCATCGAAAATCCCTGGCCGGAAAGCCAGATTTTCAATGGAAGGAATACGGGATCCGGTCTGATCAACCGGATCCCGTATGACACCCCAAATCAACAAAAGCCTGAAAGGAAACAGCCATGAAAATCGCCATCGGAGCCGACAGCGCCGGCAAGCCGCTTCTCGACGTCATCGCCAAGCATCTGGCGACCCGCAACGATCTCGAAGTCACGGATCTCAGCCAGCAGGGCTTTTATGCCGACCTGTCGCAGAAGCTTGCCCAGACCATCGTCGACGGCGAGAACGAGCGCGGCATCCTCTTCTGCGGCACCGGCATCGGCGTCAGCATCTCGGCCAACAAGGTGCCCGGCATCCGGGCAGCACTGACGCACGACACCTATTCGGCCGAACGCGCCGCCAAGTCGAACAATGCGCAGATCATCACCATGGGCGCCCGCGTCATCGGTCCGGAACTTGCCAAGGCGATCGTCGATACCTGGCTCGCCTCGGAGTTCGATCCGAGCGGCTCCTCGGCCGACAACGTCAAGGCGATCGATCGCCTCGACACCGCCAAGTAAGTTCGCTTCCCTCACGTCGCGCAGATCCTCCCGCGCGACCGCGCAGACAAACGCCCGGCAGAGATGCCGGGCGTTTGTCGTTGTTGAACGATCAGGCGCGGACGCGCAGGAGGCGCAGGGCGTTGATGGTGACGAGCACCGTTGCGCCGGTATCCGCCAAAATCGCCGGCCAGAGGCCGGTGATGCCCACCACGGTCGTCACGAGGAAGATAGCCTTCAGACCGAGCGCGACGGCGATGTTCTGGCGGATGTTCGCCATGCAGCGCTTCGACAGATCGATCAGCGCTGCGACATCGGCGATGCGCCCGTGAAGAATAGCGGCATCCGCGGTTTCGAGCGCCACATCCGTGCCACCACCGATGGCGATGCCGATATCGGCCGCCGCGAGTGCGGGCGCATCGTTGATGCCGTCTCCGACCTTGGCCACCGTCGCGCCCTGCGCCTTCAGCTCACGCACGATGGTCTGCTTGTCCTGCGGCATGAGGTCGGCGCGCACGTCGATGCCAAGATCACGCCCGACGGCCTCTGCCACGCGGCGATTGTCGCCGGTGAGCATGACCGTGCGGATGCCGTTCGCCTTGAGCGCGGCCAGCGCCTGCCGGGCGTCCTTGCGCGGCTCGTCGCGCATGGCGATGGCACCCGCCGCCTGTCCGTCGATGACGAGCACCGAGACCGTCTTGCCGTCGTCGTTCAGCGCCTGAATGGCGCTCGACTGATCTGCGGTCAGCGGCGCGATGTCGCCTGCGGCCCGGGGCGAGCCGAGGAAGAGGCTCTGCGAACCAACCTTTCCCGCGACGCCCTTGCCGCCCTGTGCCGATGCACCTTCGGCTGCGGGATAGGCGATGCCGTCAGCCTCCGCACGGGCGAGAATGGCGAGCGCCAAGGGATGGCTCGATCCGGCATCGAGCGCGGCCGAGAGGCGCAGGATCTCGCTCTCCTCGCCCATGAAGGTGAGAATATCGGTGACCACGGGGCGTCCTTCGGTGAGCGTTCCCGTCTTGTCGAAGGCCACGGTATCGACCGTGCCGAGCTTTTCCAGAACAGCACCGCCCTTGACCAGCAGCCCCCGACGGGCGCCGGCCGACAGGGACGCCGCGATGGCGGCCGGCGTCGAGATAACCAGTGCGCAGGGGCAGCCGATGAGGAGGATGGCGAGACCCTTGTAGACCCATTCCGACCAGGAGCCGCCGGCCAGAAGCGGCGGCAGGATGGCGACCAGCGCCGCGACCACGACCACGGCCGGGGTGTAGTAGCGCGAGAAGCGATCGATGAAGCGCTCGGTCGGCGCCTTCGCCTCCTGCGCTTCCTCCACCAGGCGGACCACACGGGCAATCGTGTTGTCAGCCGCTGCCGCGGTCACTTTCACGCGCAGCACGCCCTCGCCATTGACGGTACCGGCAAAGACCGGCTCGCTCGCAACCTTGCGAACGGGCACGCTTTCGCCCGTCACCGGCGCTTCGTCGATCGCACTTTCGCCTGAAAGGATCTCGCCATCGGCAGGAATGCGGTCGCCGGGGCGGATGCGAATGATGTTGCCGGGCACCAGCGCGTCTGCCTGCACCTCGCGCGTGACGTCGCCGTCTTCGAGGAAGGCCGTCTTCGGCACGAGGTCCGACAAGGCCTGGATGCTGCGCCGCGCGCGGCTGGCGGCCACGCCTTCGAGCAGTTCGCCGACAAGAAACAGGAAGACGACCGCTGCGGCCTCTTCTCCGGCATCGATGATGACGGCGCCGATGGCGGCAATGGTCATCAGCATCTCGATGGAGAACGGCGTTCCCGCCAGCGCCGCCATGATCGCGCGCCGGCCGATGGGCACGAGGCCGACCAGCAGCGCAAGGAGAAAGGCTTCGGACGCAAACTCGGGAAACAGATGCCCGACGGCGTAGGCAAGCACGAGCGCACCGCCGCAGAGAAGCGTCAACCGGCCTTTGGCCGATGCCCACCAGGGTCCGGACGTGGGCCCATGATCATGGCCGTGCAGACCTGACGGAAGGGACGCGGCGGCGCTTTCGGACGTCGGACGCTGTGCCTCGTGGGAATGGGCATGGTTACCGTGATCATGATCGTGCTTCTCACGGTCATGGTCATGGTCATGGTCATGGTCATGGCCGCCATGATCGTGATGGGCGTGTCCGCTGCAACACGCAGAAGCCTGCGCAGGTGCCGCATTCGCCGGCGTCCGGTTCGCAGGCACGGTCTTGTAGCCGAGACCGGAAACCTTGCGCGCCAGTGCGTCCAGGTCGGTCGTCTCGTCGTGATGAACGGTCATGGCTTGCGTCGTGACGGAGACCGCGACATCCGAGACCCCGGCCACGCGCCGGACAGCGGTGTCGATCTTGGACGCGCACGAAGCGCAGTCCATGCCCGAAACGTCAAATCGTGTCTTTCGCATCTCGCCCATCATCAACTCCCTCTTGTTAGGTCATGGTTGTAAGGGCTCTAGCGACTAGAGCTACAAGCTAAAAATGACGGGATGCGCGATTTTTACATCCGGGCCGGGCGCGCAGCCGTAAAATCGGCTGATGACAGGACACGAGACGATGACTGACAACGAGACGCAACACGGCGATGATGGCCGTTTGCCGCATGTTTCACACCGGCCCCTGATCCTCACAGCCGAGATGGAGGCCATGGCTCAGGACCACTTCGATCTTCTGCGCGCCCGACATTTTCCACCGGAGCGAAACTGGCTATCGGCACATATCACGTTGTTCCATGCTCTGCCGGGTGCGGAAAGAGCGGCTATAGAGCAGCATCTTGACGAGGCCACGGCCGGGTTGCGGCCCATCGCGGCAACGGTCGAGACCGTTCGCTTTCTTGGAAACGGCGTCGCCTTTGCCCTGTCGAGCCCTGCCCTTGAGGGTTTGCGAACCGCACTCGTGCAGCGATGGAGCCCTTGGCTGACGCGACAGGACCGGGAGGTTTTTCGACCGCATGTGACGGTGCAGAACAAGGTCTCCCCGGACACTGCACGCGCGCTTCAGGCATCGCTATCCGAAGACTTCGCTCCATGGGATTTCGCGGTCACCGGACTTCGTCTCTGGCACTATGCCGGGGGCCCCTGGGAGCCGGCGGCCCGTTTTTCACTGAAATGAAGCGTCAGGTGCGGGCGCGGTGGCCTTCTTCCGGGTCCGCATCGGCGCCTGCTTCGAGACGCTCGCTATAGCGGCGCATCATTTCAAGCTGCACTTCCGTCTGGAAATCCATGACCTGATGATGAATGTCATTTTCGTCACAGCCCAACGTGGCGAGATCGTCGGCAAGGTTGCGGCAGGCCGTGCGCCAGTAGGTCACGGCCGCTTCGCCATGAACGGCTTCGAGCTCGGCCGCGCACCGGCGGATCAGGTTTGTCCGTCCGGACAGCGGAAATGCGATGATCCCGCTCTGCGCGCCCCGGGCGTCGTGTCCTGTCGTCATGTTCACACCGATTCTCCTTCTGTCACCCTGATGTAAGGAGATTTTGGTTAACGCTTCGTATCCAACACCTTGATGGCGTTCCCTTATGTAACGAGCGGCATGGCTGCAGCGCCAAGCACCGCAACCGCATCGGCCGGTGCAAGACGGACCTGCAGGCCGCGCTGCCCGCCATTGATATAGACCAGCGGCTCGGCGAGTGCCGCTTCCTCAAGGAAGGTCGGCACCAATTTTTTCTGCCCGAACGGGCTGATACCGCCGACATGATAGCCGGTGAGCCGCTCGGCAGCGGCCGGCTTCATCATGGCCGCGGACTTGCCCGATGCGGCGGCAGCCAGCTTCTTCATGTTCACCTCGCGGTCGGATGGCACGACCACGCAGACCGGCTTGCCATCGACCTCTGCCATCAGCGTCTTCAGCACGCGATGTGGCGCCTCGCCCATGGCTTCGGCCGCCGCCATGCCGATCCGATCGACGGAAGGGTCGTAGTCATAGCTATGGGTGGTGAAGGCGATCCCGGCCTTTGCCAGCGCCTGCGTTGCACGTGTCGTTTTCGACATGGCCCGTTTCCCTTTGGGGGCTCAGTTTCCGAAAAGCCTCTCATAGGCCTCCGGCCGGAAGCCGGCGGTCAGTGCGCCTTCATGATCGAGGATCGGGCGCTTGATCATGGACGGGTTGGCCAGCATCAAGGCGATCGCCTTTCCCGCGTCGAGATCCTGCTTGTCCGCGTCCGGAAGCTTGCGGAACGTTGTCCCTGCTTTGTTCAGGATGCTCTCCCAACCCAGCGCGGCGCACCAAGCCGAGAGGGATGCACGGTCGATATCATCGACCTTGTAGTCGTGAAACCGATATGCGATGCCGCGGCCATCGAGCCAGGTCCGGGCTTTCTTCATCGTGTCGCAGTTGCGGATGCCGTAAAGGGTCGTCACCATGATCAGTCCTCCAACGCGCCGGATTTGCGGCCGGCTCCGGTGTTTCCGGCACAACCGATCTTCATCAGGTCGTCGCGGCGGCGGGCAAAGCGGGCGGACGACCGCGTGACGACCAGGCCGGCCTGCGGCGCGCGCACCTCCACATCGTGCTCCGGAAAGCCGGGTCGCGGGATGAGGACGGCCAGCAGGTCGCCGGCCTCGACGCGTTCGCCGATGTCGCGATGAAAGAGAACGGTGCCGGGAACAGGCGCCTTGATCATTTCGATCGTGTCGAGAGCGAAGGCCGGGCCGGAATAAGGCTCAAGCGCGGGTGCGTCGCCCTCCACGATGCCGCGGGCCTGAAGAAACGCCCAGAGCCCGTCGGCATCGCGACGCGCCACGTTCGGGCCGACGTCGCGACGCCCGCGCAACTCCACCGTCACCGAGAGGCGACCCGGCAGCAAGAAGTCCTTGCCGCCCCTCTCCTGTTTCCAGGCGTAGGAAACGGCCTCCTCGAAAGCCGAGCTTTCTCCGTCGGACAGGAAGACCGCGTCCATCTGCAGGGCCGATGCGAGGTCGGAAGCCTCAGGCCAGAAGGCGCTATCGATATAGGCATAGGGCAGCGATTCGTCGTCGCAGTGGAGATCGAGCACCAGATCCGCGCCGAGCGCGCGGTGGAGCAGCTCCCGCTTCAGCCGTTCCGGCGCAGTGAGCCGATCGAGACCCAGCAGCAACTCGTGCCGTGCGGACGAGGCGATCAGGGGAAAATCGCGATTGTAATTGCCGCGCGACCCCAGGTCGAAGCGGCCTTTCATCTCGCCGAAATGCGCTTGTGCCGCACCGATGGGATTTGCCTGCGGCACGATGGTGATGTCGCCCCGGATCATACCCGCAGCTTCCGCATCGCCCAGCCGTGCACACAGCAGGTGAAGCGCAGCGACACCGGGGAGTTCGTTGGCATGCAGGGCGGCCTGAATATAGACCTTCGGTACCGCGTTGGCGTGCGGCCCGGCAAATTCGAGGACCGGAATGTGCCAGCTGATCTCCGGCGTGTCTCCGGGAATGACGATCGCGCTCTGCTTCACCTTGGCCTCCATCCTGTTCCGCCTCTATAGCCGAACCACCGCATCGTTCAAGAACGAAAAGTGAACGATTACGCCTTGGCAGAGCATGGAATAGGAAGAAAGACGATAGAGAAGAAGCCGGCGCGTCACATCGCGTGGCGTACCGGCTCCTTGCGTGGTCTTATTCCCACTCGATCGTGCCCGGCGGCTTCGACGTTATGTCGTACACGACACGGTTGATGCCGCGGACTTCGTTGATGATGCGGGTTGCGGTGCGGCCGAGGAAGGTCATGTCGTAGGGATAGAAATCGGCCGTCATGCCGTCGACCGAGGTGACGGCGCGCAGGGCGCAGACGAAGTCGTAGGTGCGGTAGTCGCCCATGACGCCGACGGTCTGGACCGGGAGCAGCACGGCGAAGGCCTGCCAGATGACGTCGTAGAGGCCGGCCTTGCGGATCTCGTCGAGATAGACGGCATCGGCCTTGCGCAGGATGTCGAGCTTTTCGCGCGTCACGCCGCCGGGGCAACGAATGGCAAGGCCCGGGCCCGGGAAGGGATGGCGGCCGACGAAGCGTTCGGGCAAACCGAGCTCGCGTCCGAGCACGCGGACTTCGTCCTTGAAGAGCTCGCGCAGCGGCTCGACCAGCTTCATGTTCATGCGGGCCGGCAGGCCGCCGACATTGTGGTGGCTCTTGATCGTGACGGACGGGCCGCCCGAGAAGGACACGCTTTCGATCACGTCGGGATAGAGCGTGCCCTGCGCGAGGAAGGCCGGGGCGCCCTTGCCGTCGGCCGCGATCTTCGCGGCTTCCGCCTCGAACACCTCGATGAAGAGGCGGCCGATGATCTTGCGCTTGACCTCGGGATCGACCTCGCCGGCAAGCTCGGTCAGGAACAGGTCCGACGCGTCTACATGAACGAGCGGGATATTGTAGTGGTCGCGGAACATCGTGATCACTTCGTCCGCCTCGTTGAGACGCATCATGCCGTGATCGACGAAGACGCAGGTCAGCTGGTCGCCGATCGCCTCGTGGATCAGCACGGCGGCAACCGAGCTGTCGACACCGCCGGAAAGGCCGCAGATGACGCGGCCGTCGCCCACGTCGTCGCGGATCTTGCGGATCATTTCGGCGCGGTAGGCGGCCATGGTCCAATCGGACTTCAGCCCGACGATCTTGTGCACGAAGTTGGAGAGGAGCTTGCCGCCATCCGGCGTGTGCACCACTTCCGGGTGGAACATGGTCGTGTAGTAGCGGCGCTTCTCATCGGCCGCGATCGCGAACGGCGCGTTTTCGGAGGTGGCGATGACCTCGAAGCCCTGCGGCAGCTGCGTCACGCGGTCGCCATGGCTCATCCAGACGGGATAGCGGCCGCCGACCTCCCACAGGCCGTCAAACAGCGGGCTTGCCGCCTTGATCTCGACGTCGGCGCGGCCGAATTCGGCGGCGTGGCCACCTTCGACGGTGCCGCCGAGCTGCGTGCACATCGTCTGCTGGCCATAACAGATGCCGAGCAGCGGAATGCCGCTGTCGAACACGGCCTGCGGCGCGCGTGGGCTGCCGTCCGCCGTGACGGAGGCCGGGCCGCCGGAGAAGATGACGCCTTTCGGACCCATCCGGGCGAAGGCCTCATCGGCATTGTTGAACGGGTGGATCTCGCAGTAGACGCCGGCTTCACGAACCCGGCGCGCGATGAGCTGGGTCACCTGGCTGCCGAAATCGATAATGAGGATGCTGTCGGGATGGGCTATCTCGGTCATGCCTGGCCTTTTCACGCGCGGGATCATTCCGAGCCTTTAAATAAACAGGCCGGCAAGTGCAACGTCTAACCCGCGTCTGCCTGCCTCAAAGGCCGAGCGCACCTTCCGCCAACGCCGTTTCGAGCCTGTCCAGGACGGCCGCGAGCTTCTCGTCGATCACGTCGAGATAGGCCGTCCAGTCGGAGACATGGCGAAGGTCCGCCTTGCCATCGGAAATGCCGCGCAGCGCCAGCAGCGGCACGCCGAAGGCCTGGCAGGCGCGCAGCACGGCGAAGGTTTCCATATCCACCATGTCGGCGGCGATGTCGGCATAGGCCGCGCCCGAGACGATATTGCCGCCGGTGGAGAGGCTCGCTTCGGCGAGGCCGGGAACGCGCAGAGCCAGCGGAACGGTGACGGGAAGGTCGAGGAAAGGTGTCGCTCCTTTTTCAAAACCGAGCGGCGATGCATCCATGTCGCGATAGGCAACCGATGTCGCCTGGTACACTTCCGCCTGCTCGAGCCTAGCGGAGCCGGCCGAGCCGAGGGAGACGACAAGTGCCGGAAGACGATTTGCGGCGGATAGTCGCTGCAGGGCGCGCGTGACAGAGACCGCGGCCTCCACCGGGCCGACGCCCGTCATCAACGGCGTCATCCGCGTCTTCAGATGGGGGCCATATTCCGCCTCTGCCGCCATGACGTAGAGGACGGCTCGATCGCCCGCCTGTTTCAGCAGATGTTCGGGCATGTCGTCGTTCCGTTCGCTCACTCTGCAAATCCTTCGCGGTCGCGCACGACCATCTTGGTGGCCGTCATCGAGGCGATCAGCTTGGGCGGGGCGTCCTGCGACATCGCATAGGCGCGGCCGTCGGAGACGATGATCGTCGTGCCCGGCTTGGTGATCTCGCCGCGAAACAGAAAACGCTCGCCGCGGCCGGGCGACAGCAGGTTGACCTTGAACTCGATGGTGAGCAGACCGGCGTCCGGTTCCAGCACCGAATAGCCCGCATAGGTGCTTGCGGTTTCCAGTGCAGAGGAAATGATGCCCGCGTGGAGAATGCCGTGCTGCTGCGTCATCATCTCGTCGAAGGGCAGCTCGATCTCCACCATGCCCTGCTCGACGCGCGTCAGCTCGGCACCGATCGTCCGCATGAAGGCCTGCCGGTCGAAACTCCGGCGGACACGGAGGCGAAAGTCGTGGTCGATCGTCTCATCCATGTCCAACACCCCAATGCCACCGGATCGGCGGCTCCGGACAACGTCTGCTGCCGGCTTCTCGCTCGGAACGGCGGGAGACTGGCACGCACGTCCCCTCGCCCGCAAGGGCTTGCCCTTTAGCACATTCAGTTGAGGAGCAGAATAGAGCCGTTCAGCAGCGTCGCGAACGAGACCCAGGCGGCATAGGGCACGAAGAGCCATGCCGAGAGGCGATCCTGCCGCCAGGATGTGACGATGAAAGCATAGACCGAAATCAGCAATGCTAGGATGACGATCAGCGCCAGAGCGATCTCGTGAAGGCCGAAGAACAGCGGCGACCAGGCAAAATTGAACAGCATCTGCGCGCCCCAGAACCGCATGGCGCGTGTGTGGCGATGCTGCAGGAAGGTGCGGGCACCGACAAAACCGATGATCACGTAGAGCGTCGTCCAGACGGGCGCAAAGATCCAGTTCGGCGGGTTGAACGGCGGCTTTTGAAGCGACTGGTACCATTCGCCGGGAATATTGTTGATCCCGATCAGCAGGCCGCAGGCGACCACGGCGACGATGAAGAGAGCGTAGATCAGCGGAGGGCGCATGGGGGTCCAATCAGTGCGAATTCGGTCGAGGCAGGAAGCGGAATTTAGGGCGGCGCCGCGCCTTTGACAGGCAGCGGCAGAACGGGCGGCTTTTGTGCAGGGCGAGCGTGCAGGGCGTGCTGCCCGCTCACGTCGGGCGGGTGCGGATGATATGCTGGTCCCAGGCGATCGGACTGGTTCGTTCCGCAAAGCGCCCGTCATAGGATGACACTGCAAATCCCGGGCGTTTTGCGGGCGCGATGCCGGCGGCGTCGGCGAGCTTTTCCAGCTTGACGAATGTGCCGGTCCGCGCGTCGACGGTGACCACGGCGCCGCCTTTCGGCGAGGCGAGGCCGACCAGCCCCTCCGCCCGGTGGACGGCGATGGCGCCGACATAATTGGCGAGCGCTGCCGCCGCTTCTTCCGGCAGATCGAGAAATTTCATGTCCTCGCCCGGTGCGAAGGCACCGGCAACCGGCGGACGGGCATTGCGGGGACCCTCGTACTGGCAGGCGAACCAGATGCGGCCGCCGGCATCGATATCGACGTGACGCGTCGAGAGTTGCCGCAGATGCGGTGGCATGACGTGACGCTCGACCAGCCGGCCGGTCGCCGTGTCGATGAGGACGAGCGAGGGCTCCATGTGATCGAGATTGAGCTTGGTGCGTCCGAAATCCGGATGCGTCTCGATGCCGCCATTGGCGACCACCAGAAGACGTCCATCCGGCGACAGCGTCATATCGTGCGGGCCAATGCCGTAGGTCGGGAACTCGCCCATGCGACGATAGCCGTCCGTGCCGTCATAGAAGCCGATCATGCCGCGATTGCCGGCAAAGTCGTTCTCCGTGGCGTAGAGCAGCCGACCGTCTGCCGAGAAGCAGCCGTGACCGAAAAAATGTCGCCCCTCGCTGGCGGTGATGACGACAGGCTCATCGCGCCCGGCGGTATCGAGGACCATCGCGAAGGTGCCGGGGCGCCGGGCGAAGGCGACGGTGTGGCCGGAGACGGCGGAATGCGCCAGTCCATGGGCTCGATCCGGCAGGACATGCCGGTCGATGACCTCGCCTTCCTCGGAAACGGTGGCAATGCCGTAGGCGCCGTCGCCCGCCCGGAAGGCGGAGGCGAAGACGGCGTCCGTGCGGGAGAGGACCGCGGCCGCCGCGGGGGAAAGCGACACGGCCCAGGCGGCGCCGGCCATCGAGAGGAAAGCGCGTCGGTCGACAAGGACCGGACGTAGGGTGATCGCGGATTGCGTCATGGCCGCCCCGTCAGTCGCCGTCGGCAAAGGAGAAGCCGGCACCGAGCCCGATCGCGGCACCGAAATCCATATTCAATCGCTGCAACAGATCATTGGCATTGCGCAGAACGAGAAGGAGTTTCCGGCGTTCCCCCGTATCCATCAGGGCCTTGTCGATCGGCTGATCGACGGCATCGGCCGAGGCGATGAGCTCGTTGAAAACGATATCGATCGAGGCGGCGATCGACTGCTTGTCGGCAGGAAGGAGCGCGCGCATGCCGGAGGCATCGAAAAGGGCTTTGAGACCCCGCGCATTTCCGGCAACCGAATCCATCGTTTCGCCCGAGCGCCAGTAGACGGCAAGCTTCGGATGGCCGGGCGACGGCGCAGGGGTGATCGCGCCCGCAAAGACGGGGCGCAGCCGCTGGTCGCGCAGGCTTTCCACCCCGTGAACGAGGATGCCGAGAAGCTCGGTTGCCGCCTCTCCCGACGTCCGGTAAAGCGGGTTGTCAGGCCCCGGCGCCTTCCAGGCGGCCTGGACACCGCGTGGATTTTCCCAGGCGGCGCTCAGTTCCGCAGCCACGCTCGTGAGATTGTCGGCAATGGCGCGGGCATAGCGGCACCGGAACCCGTCCGGTGCGTCGAGCAGTTCGTCGGCATCGGTGCCGAACAGGACATATTCCAGTGCGCCCAGCCCCTGGACCGCAACGCTCTTGCCACGCAGCGCGCTTGCGATCGTCGCGGTCTCGTCGCTTTCGGCCAGGATGCGCTGGACCTGCTTCAGACCCGTGCTCTTGCGATCGGGAAAGAACAGAACGCGTTCGAACCGGTTGCCATCGAGAACGGGCCCGACGCGGACGATCTCGATGCGGGACCAGGCAGCGGTGACGTCGGAGAAGGCGCGCTTGGCGCGGGCGAGCGATGTCTCGGACGGACGGTGGCAGAGTGGGCGCAGATGGTCGGCAAGGGCACCGGTGCGCTCGACCAGTTCGCGGTAGCCGGGCCGGATGAAGCCATCGACGGCGCGCGCCATCACCTTCGGCACGGCTTCCGACACCAGACCGCTCGGCGGTGCTGCTGCGACATCCTCGTCCGCCTCCTGCGCGAAGGCTGGGGTGGCCGAGGCGAGCGCCACGGTGAGCAGAAAGGCTGTCCATAGACGCATCAGAGCGACTCCAGAAAAGCAAGCAACGCCCGGCGATCCGCGGCGTCGAGGGATACGAAACGATCGCGCGCGGCCTGCGCTTCGCCGCCGTGCCATAGAACGGCCTCGGTCAGCGTCCGCGCCCGTCCGTCATGCAGGAAGCCCGCCCTCGCATCGACGGTGTGCGCAAGACCGATACCCCAAAGCGGCGGCGTCCGCCATTCCCCCGGCAGCGGCGTTGCGCCATCCTCGGGTTCAGCGCTGCTGCCGGCAGCCGGGTCGGACAGGCCCTCGCCCATGTCGTGCAGGAGCAGGTCGGAATAGGGCCAGATGAGCTGGAAAGCAGTCGATGGCGCTGCCGGATCGCGGCGGGTGACGAATTTCGCAACGTGGCAGGAGGCGCAGCCCACCTCGGAGAAGATCCGCTTTCCCGTGAGCACCGCAGGCGCCGCGACGTTGCGTCGCGCCGGGACGGCCAGATGGCGGGCGTAGAAGGCGACGAGATCGAGCACGGGATCGGGCGCCTCGCTCGTTCCCAGCCGGGCCTGCACGCCGTCCTCAAGGGCAAGGCATCGCGGCTGTCGGGCGGTGCAGTCGCCATGGCTTCTCATGTCGTCGGGCGTGGAGATCCCGATATCCGTCGCAAAGGCAGCCGCCGCCTGGGCCCGCACGGTCGGAGCCTGCGCCTTCCAGCCGAACCGGCCGAGAACCGGAGCATCGTCCGCACCCTGCGCAAGCCAGGACGGCCGGCCGCTGATGCCATCGCCGTCGCGATCCCTCGGGTCCGCATGGGCAAGGATATCGCCCGCATCGATCGCCTCCAGCAGGCCGAGACCGGTCATCGGCGGCGCGAGACGCGGCGACAGGCGGGTGGCACTGTCCAGCGGACCATAGGCGAGGTCTTCGATCCCATAGACGGGGCGGCGCAGGCCGACACGCTCGCCACCGGCAAGCGTGACCGAAAGTTCGTCGTAGCGCAGCGCGAGACGACCCTCGGCCGGCAGGCCGGGCACGCCGCTGTCCTGCAACTGACGACCGTAGACGGGATCGCCGTGCCGACCGGATCGGGACGGGTCGGGGAACGCGAACGTCATGACCAGGGAGGGGCTTCCGGCACCACCGGCCGGCGGCCGTCCCCGTCCATCCCGGACATGGCAGGTCTCGCAGGAGCGGGCGTTGTAAAGCGGCCCAAGGCCATCCGAGGCCTGCGTCGAGGAGGGCGAGGACACCCAGAGCTTTTCGAAAAGCGCGCTGCCGAGGCGAAACCGTTCTTCCGCCTCCGCATCCAGATTGGCCGCGGGATGGGTGAGCCCAGCCCGGTCCGGCCTTGCGGTCGAGGTTCCCGCGCCACCGGCCATGGCCTCGAAAGGCTCGGGTCGGGAGACGTCTTGCGTTGGCCTCGTCACATCGGCAACGCGGCGCCTGTCCTTTTCCGACAGGTCGCTCCGCCCGTCGACATCTCCCGACAGCGGAAGTGCCGGCTCCGACGCGAAGACCGGCGTATTCAGGCGGGCGGACTGCCCGCCTGCCCCCGCGCCGACCCATATCCCCGCCCCTGCCACGACGAAAGCCGCCGCGAGGCTCGCGGCGGCAACAGGCGTAATGAAACGGTGAGGGGTCCGGGCGGTCATCGCGGATCAGGCGTCGGCGCGTCCGGGCGCGGTTCTCACTGGAAGACGGCGTTCGGGTTGTCGAGGCTGTCGGAGCCTTCGAGCTCGATCTTGCCGAGATCGAGTGCGGTCAGCACGCGCTCGACGGTCTTCGACTGGGCGATCAGCCCGTCGATCGCCTTCTGGACGACGGCGTTGCCCGCGGTATTGCCTTCCGCGATCATCTGGTCGTAGGCCTCGACCGTCTGGCCGCGCTTGGCCATGGCCTGCATCGCAGCCACGGTCGCCGCAAGCTTTTCCTTCATCTCCGCATCCACGGCCGGATCCTTGGCCGCGACGAGTTCCGACAAGGAGGGGCCGGTCAGCTTCGTGCCGTCGGTGCGGGTGTAGGTGCCGAGATAGGCCTGTTCGATGCCGATCGCGTCATGCAGATGCGAGTTGTAGGTGTTGTCGGAGAAGCAGTCATGCTCCTCTTCCGGATCGTGCAGCAGGAGGCCGAGCTTCATGCGCTCGCCGGCAAGCTCGCCATAGGAGAGCGAGCCCATGCCGGTCAGAATGGCGGTGAGCCCGGCCTTCGGATCGGCTTCGACATTTTTCGTGGCGGCACCATCCGGCGTCCAGTTGGCGACCATTTCCTTCAGGTCGAAAACGAGCAGATCGGTCGCAGCCTTGAGATAGGCGGCCCGGCGATCGCAATTGCCGTTGGTGCAGGCCTTGGTATCGTAATCGGTGTAGGGACGGTTTCCGGCGCCCGGTCCGGTGCCGTTCAGATCCTGCCCCCAGAGCAGGAATTCGATGGCATGATAACCGGTCGCCACGTTCGCCTCGATGCCGTCGGCTTCCTGCAGAGTGCCCGACAGGAATTCCGGCGTGATCTTGGAGGCGTCGATTTCCTTGCCGTCGATCGAGATCGTCTTGTTGGCGATGACGTTCGCGGTAAAGAGCGCATTCTCGTCGCTCTCGTTGCCATAGCTCGGATCGACGTAATCGATCAGGCCTTCGTCGAGCGGCCAGGCGTTGACCTTGCCTTCCCATTCATCGACGATCGGATTGCCGAAACGATAGACCTCGGTTTCCTGGTAGGGGTTGCGTGCGGCCAGCCAAGCCTCGCGGGCGGCCTTCAGCGTCGCCTCGCTCGGTGTCGCGATCAGCGCATCGACGGCCTTGTCGAGCGCCTGCGCGGTCGTCAGGGCATCCTCGAATTTTGCATGGGCGACGTCGGAGTAATGCTTGAGCACGGCTGCGGCATCGGTGGCGGCCTGGGCCGGCTGAAGCGCCAGCACGGAGGTGGCAGTGGCCAGCGCCAAGGCGGCGGCGCGAAGGAATGATACGGTCATGACCTCTCCTCGGCGGAGCCCGCCCGCAGAGCCGGACAGGAATACCGCGCGTGTGAAACGGATCCGGGACCGGACGTGCCTTCCGGCATGCCCCTGCCCCGTGCGATCCTCATGAACGAAAATTAAACTGGTGTCAAAGTGTATAGTTTAGAATGCTTTGAACCTGTCACCCCTGCCGCTGCAGCATGGCGAAGAAGAAGCCATCGGTCGCGGTGGATGCCGGGGACAGCGTCAGCGTGCGGCCGTCGCGCGTGACGGGGCGGCGAGCCGAGGTGCCGAACAGCGCGTTCCAGCTGTCGATCGCCGGCAGGGCGGTGAAGCCCGGGTTTTCCGCCAGGAAGCGATCGACCTGCTGGTCGTTCTCTTCGGCAAGCACGGAACAGGTGACATAGACGAGGCGACCACCGGGCCGGACGTAGCGCGCAGCCTCCGCCAGCGCCTCGCGCTGCTGGCCCTGGCGCTCCTCGATGTTGCGCTCGTTCAGGCGCCACTTCGTGTCGGGCCGACGGCGCCATGTGCCCGTGCCGGTGCAGGGCGCGTCCACCAGAACGGCATCGCAGCGCTCCGTCAGACCGGCGAGCGCCTGCGGCCGGTCGTGAACCTGAACGTTGCGGGTGCCCGCCCGCTTCAGCCGCTCGATGATCGGCGCCAGGCGCTTGCGGTCGGTGTCGAAGGCATGAACCTGACCCTTGTTGTCCATGGTCGCCGAGAGAGCCAGCGTCTTACCGCCGCCGCCGGCGCAATAATCGAGGATCTGCTCGCCACCGGTCGCGCCGACGAGATCGGCAACGATCTGCGAGCCTTCGTCCTGGACTTCGAACCAGCCCTTCTGGAAGGAAAGCTCGGCGGTGACGTTGGGGAGACGAGACGGACCTTCGCCGGGCGCGACACGAAGGCCCTGACGCGCGGTTTCGGTCGGCCGCACGCCGGCCTCATCGAGCGCTTTCAGCACTTTCGCGCGATCGGCCTTCAGCGTGTTGACGCGCAGGTCGAGTGCGGGGCGTTCGGCGAGTGCCGCGGCTTCTTCCAGCCATCGATCGCCGAAAACCAGCTGGAAGGAGGGT
The DNA here is from genome assembly GCF_004342335.1 of Rhizobium sp. PP-F2F-G48. Classification (NCBI taxonomy): domain Bacteria; kingdom Pseudomonadati; phylum Pseudomonadota; class Alphaproteobacteria; order Hyphomicrobiales; family Rhizobiaceae; genus Rhizobium; species Rhizobium sp. PP-F2F-G48. The sequence goes on from NZ_SLVH01000005.1 coordinate 34,284, forward strand.
ACGACCCATTCCGGAATGTCGCCCTGAACAAAAACGGGGGCATCCTCGAGGTTGCGGCTGCGGAACGCGGCCAGGGCCGCTTCCGGCAGCGGGGGCGGCGCAAAGCGGTCGCCCTCCAGGCTTGCCGCCAGCGTTTCAGGCGTTTCGCCCCACTGGCGCAGCATGACGGCATGCCCAAGCGCAGTCGCGCTATCGTCGTCCATCAGATAGGCGTGGGACAGTTTGCGGCGGAGCGCATCATAGACAATGTTGCCGATGGCGGCGCGGTCGCCGGAGCCGGCAAACCGATGGGCAAGGCCCCAGTCCTTCAGCGCATCCGCAACCGGGCGTTTTCGCGTCTCGATGTCGGAGAGGACATCGATCGCACCGGCAAGTCGTCCACCCAGTCGCATCGCTCACACTCCATCGTTCGGCAGCACAGACCCATCGTCTATCGTGGCGCGTGTACCGGCGATGAAAGCGAAGAGCAAGCGGGAAGGCCCTTTGCGACCTTGCTCCTCCCTCCACAGGCCCATGCCGCGGAGGTCGTTTTTCGTCAGATCCGGATTTCGTCCGGAACCTTTTTCGACTGTCGGGCTTTAACCGACGACGCGATAGCAGATGCTGGCGTGACCGGCGCTGACCATGCCGACCTGCGACGCTGCAGCTTTCGAGAGGTCAAGCACACGGCCCCGGATGAAAGGGCCCCGGTCGTTGATGCGGACGACGACGCTCTTGCCGTTGCGCTTGTTGGTGACTTCCACCCGCGTGCCAAACTTCAGGCTGCGGTGTGCGGCGGTGAGGTATTTCGCATTCATGCGCTCGCCGGAGGCGGTGCGGGATGAGAGTGCGTACCAGGAAGCGCCGCCGCATCCGGCACCTGCGGCTTGTGATGGTGTGATGGATGTAAAAGTTGCCCCCAAAGCAACGCATGCCGACAGTGCGACACTCGCAAGTTTTCGTCTCGTCAACCAGGTACCCCTTCGTCGTATCGTCTTGCTCTTCAGCGAACGAGACGGCTTGTCCGGGGCAAAAATGGCGAAAAAGAGCTTCAACCGTTAAGCAACGGTTAGGTTTTACTCACCCAGCCACTTGTTGAAATTTCTTAAAATTTTGAATCACCAGTCTGTATCGGAAAAAACGGCGTGGAATCAAAACGATTCAGAAATACGGTGTTTTCTGGAATGGTTTTTCCACAGGCTAGATAAAATGAGATTAAAATTTTGAAACCGTCAGAAATCCATCATCTGGAAGTCCTCACGGCGCTACGATTTCTCGATTAGGTTGTGTCGCCGGCAAAGGATATCGAGCCGTTGGGCTCAGACTTTCCAGCAATCCTCGTTCCACATCTGACGCAGCGACTGGCGGTAGTCGGGATGCAGGAAGGTATATCCGGCAGCCCGCAGCCTTGCGTTCGAGACGCGCTTGTTTTCACCATAGAAGGTTCGCGCCATCGGCGAGAGTTCTGCCGTCTCGAAGGCGATTTCCGGGGGCGGCGTCACGCCCATCAGACGCGCGGCCTCCAGCACGACATCTTGCGGCGGAGCCGGCTCGTCGTCCGTGACGTTGAAGACCCCGCCCATGCCTTTCTCGCTGAGGAACGCCACGGCGCCGGCGATATCCTCGACGCGGATGCGGTTGAACACCTGCCCCGGCTTCACCAGACGCCGTGCCGTGCCGTTGGCAAGATTGAGGAAGCCGTTTCGGCCGGGTCCGTAAATGCCGGACAGGCGCAGAACGGCCACAGGAATGCCGGTTGATCGGCCGGTCTCGAGCCACGCTTCTTCCGCCTCCACGCGTTCTCGTGAGCGGGTCGATACCGGGTCGAGCGGCGCGTCTTCAGTCACCCAGGCGCCCTTATGGTCGCCGTAGACGCCGACCGTGGAGAGATAGGCAACCCAGCGCAGGTTCGGCATGAGGCTCGATACATCCGGCATGCCGGGCCGCATCAGCGGATCGCCGGCCTTGCCGGGTGCGATCGACTGGACGAGGTGCGTGGTGCGCGCCATCACGGCGCGAAGCGCGGGAGAGAGGGTCTCGCCATCATAGATCAGCGCTTCAAGGCCCATATCGGCGAGCCCCTGCTGGCGCTCGGGCGAACGGGTGGTGCCCGCGACCGAGCGTGCCTCCGGCAGAAGACGGCGCGCGATGGCGGCGCCGGAGAAACCCGCACCCAGAATGAGAACGTCCATCATGCGGCTCCTGCGCGTATCCATTCGTCCAAGACCTCGCTGTCATCGTCCTGAGGTCGCTCACGGGCAAGCGCCCGAAATGCGTCCGGCGACAACAGCCGCGACAATGCCCAGACGGCCATCCCCCGCACCGCAGGCGAAGCATCCGTCAGGCGCGCGCGACACGGGAACACCAGCGCGGGATCGCCGGAATTGCCGGCCGCGATCAGGCAGTTGCGCACGAAGCGATCCCGCCCGATGCGCTTGACCGGGGAGCCGGAGAACAGCCTGCGAAAACCGGCATCATCGAGCGCGATGAGAAGAGCCAGCGAGGGGGCCGCGAGATCGGCGCGCGCCCTCAGCTTCATCTCGCGTGCCACGGCCGCGAATTTGTTCCAGGGGCAGGCCGAAAGACAGTCGTCGCAGCCATAGATGCGGTTGCCGATGGCCGGGCGCAGGGCGGGATCGATCGGCCCCTTGTGCTCGATGGTGAGGTAGGAGATGCAGCGGCGCGCGTCGATCTTGTAGGGCGCCGGGAAGGCATTCGTCGGACAGGCGTCGAGGCAGGCGCGACAGGAACCGCAATGATCCTGCTCGGGCGTATCGATCTCAAGATCTTCCGTCGTGAACAGGCTGCCGAGAAACAGCCAGGAGCCGAACGTCCGGCTGACGAGGTTGGTGTGCTTACCCTGCCAGCCAAGACCCGCCTGCGCGGCGAGCGGCTTTTCCATCACCGGCGCCGTGTCCACGAACACCTTGACGTCGGCGCCGGCGCGCGCGGCAAACCGCGTCGCGACCTCCTTCAGCCGCCCCTTGATGACGTCGTGATAATCCCGGTTCTGCGCATAGACCGAGATCGCGCCACGATCCCTCAAGTCCAGCACGGTGCGGGGGTCATGGTCCGGGCCGTAATTCATGCCGAACATCACGACGGAGCGCACCTCGCTCCACAGCGCACGGGGATCGGCACGGCGCTCGGCGGTCTCGGCCATCCAGTCCATGGTGCCGTGGTAGCCCTTGTCCAGGAAATCCGCCAGATGGGCCGGCGCATCCGGTATGGTGTCCGGCATCGTGATGCGACAGACATCGAAGCCCTTGTCGCGCGCCTCGGCCTTCAGGAAGGAAGTGAGGCCTGCGCGGCGACGGGCAAGAGCGCCGTCCGCGCGGCTTTGCGGATCAGAAGTCGAGGTCCGCATAATGCGATACCGGTGTCAGGCCGCGCACGCGCTCGGCCAGCAGCGGGCGGAAGGAGGGGCGCGATTTCAGCCGCTGATACCAGTCCTTGGCGGCAGGGGCCTCCGTCCAGTCGATCTCGCCCATGTAGTCGAGCACGGACAGGGCGGCGGCGGCGGCAAGGTCGGCATAGGACAGGCGGTCGCCCGCCAGATAGGTGCGCGAGCCCGCGAGCCACGACAGGTACTTCATATGCTGGCGGATATTGGCGCGCGACAGACGCAGCATTTTCGAGTCCGGGGCGCCGCCGCCCTGGTCCGCCGTCATCTGCAGCTTGAAGATCCGCTCGCGCACCAGAGGGCGGGTCACGTCGGCTTCCATCTTTAAAAGGAACCACTCGGTCAGGCGGCGAATTTCCGCGCGCTGGAACGGGTCTTCCGCCAGAAGCCGGCGCTCGCGCTTCAGCACGCCATTGGTCTCGTCGAGATATTCGGAGATGACAGCGGCGCCGCAGAGCGCACGCATGCTGTCATCGACATAGACCGGCAGCGTGCCGGCCGGATTGAGCGCCAGAAAATCGCGCCGCTTTTCCCAGGGCTGCTCTTCCGTCAGATCCGTCTGGTAGCCGTATTCCGACAGGATGAGCCGGACGAAACGGGACGCTGTGGACATGGAGTGATGATAGAGTGTGGGCATCGCTTCGTCTGTCTCGGAACAGGTTTTCAAGGTCGGATCGCGGGGCGCGGTTTCGGCTGGCCATGGCAGAGGGAAGACAGCTATAAGACAGCGCTCGTCGCAGCTATAGAAGCAAGCCTTGCCGAACTCAAGCGAATCGGCCCTCCCCCGGTTCCTGAACCCTTAAACTCCTTTGCTTAAAGGAAACCTTACCTGATGCCCGAACATTCGATCTTCAGTGCGCTCCTTCTCGGCCTCATCGAGGGCCTGACCGAGTTCATTCCTGTCTCCTCCACCGCGCATATCCTTCTCGTCGGCCACTTCCTCGGCTTCGAGTCGAAGGGAAAGACCTTCGAAATCATCATCCAGCTCGGGGCGATCCTCGCCATCCTCACCGTCTATTTCCAGCGTCTCTGGTCGATCCTGATCGCCCTGCCCAGCGATCCCCGGGCCCGGCGCTTCGTGCTCCTCATTCTGCTCGCGTTCCTGCCGGCCGCGATCATCGGGTTTCTCGCCCATGATTTCATCAAGAACGTTCTGTTCGAAACGCCGAAGCTGATCTGCATCATGCTGATCGTCGGCGGCATCATTCTCTACGCGATCGACCGGATGCCGATGAAGCCGCGCTATCACGACATGATGGACTTCACGCCGGCGCTGGCGCTGAAGATCGGCCTGTTCCAGTGCCTCGCGATGATTCCCGGAACGTCCCGGTCCGGTGCGACCATTGCCGGCTCGCTGCTGATGGGCACGGACAAGCGCTCGGCGGCGGAATTCTCGTTCTTCCTCGCCATCCCCACCATGCTCGGCGCCACGGTGCTCGATCTCTACAAGAACCGGGACGTGCTGGATTTCAACGACGCATCGTTGATCGCCGTCGGCTTCATTGCCGCCTTCGTCTCGGCACTCGTCGTCGTGCGCTCGCTGCTCGCCTTCGTGTCCAGCCGCGGCTTTGCCCCGTTCGCCATCTGGCGCATCATCGTCGGCACGGTCGGCCTCATCGGCCTCACCGTCTACGGCTGAACCGGACAAGAAAAAACCGCATGCAGCCGATCACGGTCTGCATGCGGTTTCCTGGCCCCCGCCATACCCTTGGAATTCTTATCGGCAGCCGATGTAACATCGTTGCCGCAACAGACGTCAGCGGCCGGATACGAGACCGATCGACGACGTCGTGCAAGGATCGACGCCATAAGCCGGCGCACAGTTATCGTGGCTGCCTGCCACGGTCTTCGGCGCGGCGAACGAGCCGGCAACGATGACCAATGCCGCGCACGCAAAGAAAATTGCGATCGACTTACCCATTTACTCTCTAGCCTTTCGAGATGTCGGAATGGCGTGCCCTGATCCTGACAAAGGCACGCGGCTGCTGTCTATGCTCCAGCACCGGCACAAGCAATAACGCAACATGTTGAATCGCCGGTAAAGGCCGACGGCAAATGTGCAGTGCGGCAGAACTGCAACGCCGGTCGTTCCGGACAGAGAAAAGCCGCCGGTTCATCACCGGCGGCTGATCAGGTCCAGCATTTCAAGGCAGGCTCAGGCGGCCTTGCCGGAGCGCGTATACTGACCCTGCGGCCGGTAGCGAACGAGGTAGCTCGGGATGATCGCCTCGACCAAGGTCGGCTCGATTCCGAACGCCTTGAAGGTACGGCCCTCGGCTTCGGCCGCCGGCGAGACGACATTGTCGCTTTTGAGCAGCGTCACCTGGTCGGTGGTGAGCGGCGGGGTGATGAGCGGGATCAGGGAGGAGACGCTGCCGATCAGGGAAGCGACACCGAAGGGCAGCGTGACGAGCGCACGCTTGCGATCGATCGCTTTCAGCATGATCTCCAGACACTGGCGGAAGGTCAGCACTTCCGGACCGCCGAGCTCGTAGATCCGGCCCTTTTCGACCTTGCCTTCGACTGCCTTGGCGACGGCTTCGGCCAGATCCGCGACATAGACCGGCTGGAACGCGGTCTTGCCGCCGCCGACCAGCGGCAAAGCCGGCGAGAAGCGCGACATCTGGGCGAACTTGTTGAAGAAGCCGTCTTCGGGACCGAAGACGATCGAGGGACGCAGGATGACCGCATCCGGCTTGATCTCCATCACGGCCTTCTCGGCCTTCGCCTTGGACTGGGCGTAGACGGACTCGCTTTCGGCATCGGCGCCGATGGCGGAGATATGGGTGAGCGAGGCGCCAACGCTGCGAGCGGCTTCAGCCACGGCGCGTGCGCCGAAATCCTGCACCGCATCGAACGTATTCCGGCCGGCCTCGAACAGGATGCCGACGCAGTTGACGACGTGATCGCTGCCCTGCACGGCGGCATCGACCGACTGGCGGTAGCGCAGGTTCGCCTGGACGAAGGAGATCTGGCCGACATTGCCGAGCGGCTGCAGGAAGCCTGCCAGATCCGGGCGGCGCACGGCGACGCGAATGCGAAAACCGCGCCGAGCAAGCGCGCGCACCACGTGCCTCCCGACGAAGCCCGATCCGCCGAAGACGGTGACGAGCGGGGGAAGATTGGACAGGGTCATGGAACGGCGCTCCGGTGGTTTTCAGGCATGGGGTGTTTTTTCAGGCATGATCAATCATGCGATATAGCTTAACCCACCTCGTACGGAAAGATATCAGGCAGTGCAACATGTCGCAGAGGGACGGCGCCGCTCAGACGCCTTCGACCACCAGCATGTCGGCATCGGCGATCTCCTGGCGGATGGCCGCAGCAATCTGGTATTCCGGCGAATGGTAGCAGGCCGTGGCGGCCTCCATCGAGGGGAATTCGATGATCACGTTGCGCGCCCGGATGGTGCCCTCGAGCTTTTCCACCGGCCCGCCGCGCGCGAGGAAGACGGCGCCATACGTCTCGAAGGCTGGCTTGGCCGCCGCGACGTAATCCTTGTAGCGCTCGGCGTCGCGAACATCGACGCGCGCGATCCAGTATCCCTTGGCCATGATGGTCTCCTCTGAAATATGTCACGCCGAAGCGGTCAGTCGTTGCTGGGCCAGCTGGCGCGGCGCATGTCGTCGAGAATGGCACGCGTCGCCGCGCGCGGATCGGCCGCCTGAACGATCGGGCGACCGACGACGAGATGGCTCGCACCGGACGAAATCGCATCGAAGGGGGTCATGACCCGTTTCTGGTCGCCCTTGTCGGCGCCCGCCGGCCGGATGCCGGGCGTGACCACGGCAAGATCCGGGCCCACGATCTCGCGCACGATCGCAGCCTCTTCGGCCGAACACACGATGCCGCCCATTCCCGCATCCCTTGCCTGGGCGGCGCGGCGCAGCACGAGCGCGCGCGGATCGTCGGCATAGCCGGCGGCCTTCAGATCGTCCGCATCCATCGAGGTCAGCACGGTCACGCCCAGCAGGCAGAGGCCGGAGCCTTTCGCGGCCTCGACAGCGGCGGCCATGGCTTTCGGATAGGCGTGCAGCGTCAGCATGGTCATGCCCATGCGCGCGATGTTCTCGACGCCCTTGGCGACCGTGTTGTCGATATCGAGAAGCTTCATGTCGAGGAAGATCTTCTTGCCCGACGCGGCAAGGTCCCGCGCAAAGTCGAGACCGCCGGCAAAGACCAGCTGATAGCCGATCTTGTAGAACCTGCCTTCGTCGCCGATCGCATCGACGATGCCCTGCGCCTCGGCGATCGTGGGCACGTCGAGACCGATGATCAACCTGTCGCGCGCTGCCTCAGCCATCTGTCCACCCCTGCCAGTCCTCGATGCGGGTCCACTTGCACACCGGGCGATGCCGGGCAAGGGAAAAAACCGTGTCTGCGGGATCGTTCAAGCTGGCGGGGACTGGACCGAGGGGAAACGCAAAGAGATTGCCGCCACCGCCGGGGCCCTGATCGTGCACCCGCGAAATGGGGACGCCGGAGAGGTGGCAATAAAGCAGCGTGCCGACGCCGCCATGGCCGACAAAGGCGATCGGGACCTTTGGATCGTGCGTATCGAGCACGGCCGTGACGGCGCGGACGATGCGGGCCTGCGCGTCATCTGCCGTTTCCCAGCCGCGAAAGCTCACGGCAGGCTGGGCGAAAAAGCTGTCGGCCGCCGCCTCGAACTCTGCCGGCGGCAGGAAACCGGTCGCCGAGCGGTCGTTCTCGCCGGTGTTCTCCAGAACCTCGACGGTTACGCCCGATGCCGCAGCCAGAATTGCGGCCGTCTCCAGCGCCTTCGTCTCATCCGATGAGACGATCCGACCGAGACGCCGTGCCCAGCCGGAATGCGCTCCGATCCCGGCCCGCGCGCGACCCCGCTCCGAAAGGCCCCAGCGCGGGATCGGCACGTCGGGATCGATCGAGACCTCGGGATGGCTGATATAGAGACCGAACATGACGGTGCCCGTTCGCGCTGAAGACGGGATCAATGCGTCTTGCGATAGATCCAGAGCCGTGCCGGCGGGATATTGCGCATGATGAAATCGAGCTGTTCGGTGCGGAACCGGTCCGGCATGTTGGCGACGGGCGAACGCGGACCATAGGAAATCTGCACCACGGGGCGACCGACAGGCACCCGGGTCAGTAGATCCTCGATCAACGCGACACGGCGCGGCATCGGCATGTTCAAAAGCGGGACGGCCGAAATGGCGCAATCGAACTGGTCGCCGGCACGGCGGCCGAGCGTGGTGCCGAGATCGAAGGCATCGCCGTTGATGAACTCGACCGCGGGAAAGCGCGCCAGGAGCTGGGTGTAGAAGTCGCTCGAATATTCGACTGATACGAGCTGGTCGGGCGCAACGCCGCGATCGAGGATGGCCTTGGTGATGACGCCCGTTCCGGGCCCGAGCTCGAGGACCGGAAGGCCCGAGCCGATATCGATGACGCTCGCCATCCGCCGCGCGGCGATCGAGGAGGTCGGCGTGATCGCCCCCACAGCCTTCATGTTGCTGCGCCAGCCCTTGAAGAACCGGATTTCCTCATCGAATTTTTTACCAAAACGCTCTTTCAAACGCAAATTCATACCCGTCTCCACTCCGACTCGCTGCTTGAGCGTTCGCTGTCATACCGCATTCAAAAATCCAAAGCGACAAAAAGCGTTCTTTTTGCGTCATTTGATTTCTGTCCCTTGATGCGGACTTGCTGCGTCAGGTCGCCTGGGACAGTATACGTGTTAGACCTCGAAACGGAACAGCGTAGGACTCCCGAATGACTGCGATGCCAGCCTTTCTTGGATTTCCGGACCGGCTTTCGGAGAACCTCAAGCCCGTGGCGGCCGTGTTCGGTGCCGGGCATGGGAGCAACTATGCGGGCAAAGATAGCAGCGGTTACGTGCCTGCTGCCGACACCATACGGGCAGCAAGCCGCGAGGACGCCGGCCTGATCGATCATTGGGATTTCGATCTTGGCGGGCCGCTCTTCGATGACAGGAGACATTGCTGCATCGACCTTGGCAACGTGCCGACACGGATGGATGACAATGCCGGCAATCGAGAGCGCATCGAAGCCGTGACACGGGAGGTTCTTGCGACCGGCGCCGTTCCCATTCTTCTGGGTGGCGACGACTCCGTGGTCATCCCGTTCCTGTCGGGCTTTGCCGATAGGGGACCGATCTGGATCGTCCAGATCGATGCGCATATCGACTGGCGAGACACCCTGCACGATGAGCGATACGGCTATTCGAGCCCGATGCGACGGGCGAGCGAGATGGCTCACGTCACGGGTATGGTTCAAGTTGGCTTGCGCGGGATCGGCAGCGCGCGTCGCGAAGAGGTCGACGATGCGCTGCGGTTCGGCAGCCGGCTGGTGACAGCACGGCAGATTCATGCCGAGGGCGCTGCAGCGGCTCTTCGGCATATCCCGGAGGGAACGAAGGTCGTCCTGACGGTGGATTGCGACGGGCTAGACCCGAGCATCCTGCCGGGCGTGGCCGCGCCCTCCCCGGGCGGACTGACCTACACACAGGTCATCGACATTATCGCCGGCATCGGCACGCGCGGCTCTATCGTCGGGTTCGATCTGGTCGAACTCTTCCCGCCGGCCGACATTGCCGGCCTTTCCGCGCTGACGGCGTCGCGCATTGTCGCCAACGCGATCGGCACGATCATCCGGCAGAGGTGATGAGCGGGGACAGAATTCCATCTCCCCTTACATGACGCGGCACGGTATCCCTGTTGCGGACTAAACCCGCATCGGCATCAGCACATACAGCGCGTCTTCGCCGGCGAGATCGCGGACCAGGGTCGGCGAGCCGGCATCGGCCAGCATGAACACGGCTTCGGTGCCCGAAAGCTGGGCCGTGATATCGAGCAGATACTTGGCGTTGAAGCCGATTTCGAGCGGGTCGTTGTCGTAGCCCACGGGCAATTCTTCCGTCGCGCTACCGCTGTCGGGATTGTTGACGGTCAGCGTCAGCTGTCCGTCGGCGAGCGCCAGCTTCACGGCGCGACCGCGTTCGGACGAAATCGTGGAGACGCGATCGACGGCCTGCGCGAAGGACTGGCAATCGATCCGCAGCTCCTTCTCGTTGTTGGCCGGAATGACCCGCTGGTAATCCGGAAACGTGCCGTCGATCAGCTTCGACGTCATGACGATCGAGCCGATGCTCATGCGGATCTTGGCGTCGGACAGCTCCAGCGTCACCGTCGCATCCGGCTGGTCCACGAGCTTCTGCAGCTCGCCCACCGTCTTGCGGGGAATGATGATGCCCGGCATGCCTTCGGAGCCCGAGGGCGCTTCCAGATCGGCACGCGCGAGCCGGTGGCCGTCGGTCGCCACGGCGCGCAGCTTCAGGTCGCCCTTGCTTTCGATCGTGTGGATGTAGATGCCGTTCAGGTAATAGCGCGTCTCCTCCGTGGAGATTGCGAACTGTGTCCGATCGATCAGCATCTTGAGATCGGTCGCCTTCATCGTGAACTTGTGCGTGAAGGTGCCGGCATTCAGATCCGGAAAATCCGACTGCGGCAGGCACTGAAGCGAAAACTTGGACCGGCCCGAGGCGACGGTCATCGCCGTGCCCTCGGCATTGGTCGATAGCAGGACTTCCGAACCGTCCGACAGCTTGCGGACGATATCGTAGAGCAGATGGGCAGGCACGGTCGTCGCGCCCGGCTGCTCGACCTGGGCGGGCGTCGCCTCGGTGATTTCGAGATCGAGGTCGGTCGCCTTCATGTCGAGGCTTTCGCCGTCGGCCCGCAGCAGAACGTTCGACAGGATCGGAATGGTGTTCCGGCGCTCGACGACGCGGTGGACATGGTTCAGCGATTTGAGGAGATTGGACCGCTCGATCGTAATGCGCATGAGATGCTGTCGCTTTCCATCAGGACCGGAAGACGCCTCCCGGCTTGAACTCTTGAACGCCTCGGCCACCGGGCCGCGAGCGGCCGAAGGGCGGCGTGGATATGGACGCGCAAAATGGCACTACACCGGGACGAAGTGCAAGGGCCAAGCTCCATCCGATGCCGATCTACCCACCGTTATCGTTTCGTGCACCGGCTTGCGGCACGGGGCCGGCTCCCCCATAAAGACCGCATGAACGACAAGACGACAGAACGGGATGCGGCACCGGATGCCGGCACAAGGTCGCGCAGCTATCGCGTCCACGACACGGTCGTGGAGGCCCGGCCGATCGAGCCGGCGCTCTATCTGGTGGCGACGCCCATCGGCAATCTCGGCGACATCACCCTGCGGGCGCTGGAAACCCTGGCCGGCGCGGATGTGCTCGCCTGCGAGGATACCCGCGTCACCCGCGTTCTGCTCGATCGCTACGGCATCGCCAACCGCCCCTACGCCTATCACGAGCACAATGCCAACGAGGCCGGCCCCCGGCTGATCGCGGCGCTCGATGCGGGCCGATCGGTCGCGCTGGTGTCGGATGCGGGCACGCCCCTCGTCTCCGATCCCGGCTACCGGCTTGCCCAGACCGCGATCGAGGCCGGGCACCGGGTGGTGCCGCTGCCGGGGCCTTCCGCGCCGCTCGCGGCACTCGTCGGCTCGGGGCTTTCCAACGATGCCTTTCTCTTTGCGGGCTTTCTGCCGTCCAGGGACAAGGCGCGACGCGACCGGTTGGCCGAACTCGCCCGCGTGCCGGCAACGCTGATCTTCTTTGAGTCCCCCCACCGGATCGGTGCGACCCTGATCGGCGCCGCGGAGACGCTCGGCCGGGAGCGGGCGGCCGTGGTCTGTCGCGAACTGACCAAGACCTACGAGGAGTTCCGGCGGGGAACGCTCGGAGACCTTGCCGATCATTATGGCGGCGATGTCGTCGTCAAGGGCGAAATCGTGCTGGTCATCGCCCCGCCGCCGGAAGAAGCGGCGCCGGACGCGCAGGATGTGGATGTCCTGCTGGCCCGGCTCTCCGCCGCGATGCCGGCCGGCAAGGCCGCGACGGAAGCCGCGAAACAAACGGGCCTCAACCGCCGAACGCTGTACGACCGGCTTCTGACGCTCAAGGAACAGCCGTGACGGGAACGGCCGACCGGCGACGTTTGCGGGCGGTGCGCAAAGGCGCCGTCGCGGAATATGTCGCCGCGCTCGCTCTCATGCTGCGTGGTTATCGCATCGTCGCCTTTCGCTACCGCACAAAGCTTGGAGAAATCGACATCATCGCCAGGCGCGGAACGCTCGTCGCCTGCGTCGAGGTGAAAGCGCGCGGAAGCGTGGATGCGGCGATCTTTGCGGTAAGCGCGATGTCGGAGGTAAGAATCCGCAATGCGAGTGATCTCTGGCTGCAAAGGCAGCCGGATGCGGACCGCCTGTCCATTCGCTACGACATCATGGCCATCCGGCCCTGGCGTTGGCCGGTGCATATTCCCGGCGCATTCTAAGGGCGTCGAAACCCCTCAACACTCTTAGTGATGTCGGACGGTGACGTTGTTTTCCACCAGATGGACGCCGATCACCGAAGCCGCCGCCTGCTCGATGCAGCCGATCTCGGCTTCGTTCGCAACGAAGCCCGAGAGGATGATGGTTCTGCCGATGGCGACGACATCGAGGTGGGTCGTGTCCACGAGGGCGACATATTGGATATACCGGGAGACCTTGCCCGCAAGATCGTCGTCCCGCAGATGGGGTTCGTCGTCGCGTCGGCAGTAGATCTGCTTGTCCATCGGCATGCTAGAGCCCCCTGTTGCCCGCTCCCCGCAGACAGGATGGGCCCGTTCAGGCGTGTCGCGGATCAGCGTTTAGCTGCACTGCAACGCGAGGTCCGTCCGGAATGTTCCATGCTGCGCCGTTTCGGTCGTGAGCCGGCTCGCCACGCGCTGGACAATCAGAAGCGGCGGCGGCCCTCATCGATATGGATGAACGCCTCGACCGCTGCGGCGATAAAGTCCTCACGGGCATAATCTGCCGGCTGCTCGCCGTTCAGCACGTAGCGGCACATCCGAATCGCCGCCCCATAGGCCGCACCTTCATGCGTCGGCCATTTTTCGAGTAGAACTTCGGCCGCTTCCCGTGTGTTGCGGACGATGCGATAGTCCCCGATACCGCCAAGCTCGAGCACGACGGGTTGCTGCCACCATTTTTCATTGATCGCTGCGTAGTCACTGACCGCCATGCCGAATCCCTCCGCTGCCGATAGCCGTCTCGCTTTATGACAGGCGAAACTTACGTAGACATTGCGTGGCAAACGGAAAGGTTGCGGAGAGCGCACGAAGCAGTTTATGCGATAAAGGCACGGAGAGCCTCATGTCCGACGTCCTCATCAATGTCCTTCCCCTCTTCGTCCTTATCTTTGCCGGCTGGCTGATCGTGCGAACGGGCTATCTGAAACCGGCGGTCGGCGACGCACTCGGCGATTTCGTCTTCAAGGTTTCCGTCCCCGTTCTGCTGTTTCGCACCATTGCGACCGCGGACTTCACGGAAGGCTCGCCCTGGCCGCTCTGGATCGCCTATTTCTCGGGCGTCGCCGTCGTCTGGACCCTCGGCCATCTCGTCGCCACGCTCGGCTTCGGGCGCGACCGCCGCATCGGCGTGCTCGCAGGCGTGTCCTCGGCCTTCGCCAACACGATCTTCATCGGCCTGCCGCTCGTCTCGCGCAGTGTCGGCGATGCCGGCGTCGTCGCCCTGTCGATCCTGATTTCGGTGCATCTTCCGGTGATGATGATCGCGGGCACGATCCTGATGGAGCGAGCCGAGCGGAAGACCAATGGCGGCGTGGCGCAGAGCCCGCTGGCGCTTGCCCGCGGCATCCTGCGAAACCTGGTGCGCAACCCTCTCGTGATCGGGCTCGTCTGCGGCGCCCTGATGCATATGACGAACCTGCCGCTGTCGGGACCGCTCAAGATCGCCATCGACCAGACCGCGGCCGTGGCCGGTCCCGCCGCGCTGATCTCGATCGGGATGGCGCTCGACAAATATGGTCTGTCGGGCAATCTCGGCCTTGCCGCCTTTACCAGCGCGCTCAAGCTCGTCGTGCTGCCCGCCTGCGTGTTTGCAGCCAGTCACCTGCTCGGCCTCGATCGTCACTGGACGGCGGCGCTGGTGCTGACCTCGGCCGTGCCGACAGGCGTCAATGCCTGGCTGATCGCCAATCATTTCAACGTGGGTCACGGCCTGGCATCCTCGACCATCACGCTGACCACGGCCCTCGGCGTCTTCACGGTCTCTGCCTGGGCCTACGTGCTTCTCTAACGCTTGTGGCCCCCGCCATCCTTGCCATGGCGTCGTATCGCAATCTCAAGCGCAAAGTCCGCCGGTTGCCCGGACACGAAAAAGCCCGGCGAAAGCCGGGCTTCGATTGATCCAGGTTCAGCGAAAGGCTTCGGCTTAGTTGGCGGGTGCCGCCGGAGCCGGTGCAGCAGGCGCAGGCGCTGCGGGAGCAGCAGGGGCTGCCGGGGCAGCAGGTGCCGCACCTTCGGCCGGCGCCGCTGCGGGCGCGGCAGAGGCAGATGCCTCGGGAAGGGCGACAGGCGCATCGGACTGGCCGCGCAGCCAGGCGATGAGGTTTGCACGCTCATCCGGCTTCTTCACGCCGGCAAATCCCATGGCCGTGCCCGGTACGTGCTTCTTCGGTGCCTCGACGAAATAGCTCAGGTGATCGTAGGTCCAGGTCTTGTTGGCTTCGGCAAAGGTCTTCATGCCGGCCGAATAGGCAAAGCCTTCATGCGAGGCGATCGGGCGTTCCACGACACCCCAGAGATTGGGGCCGACCTTGTTCGGTCCCCCCTTCTCGATGGTGTGACAGGCGGCACATTTCTTGAATACGGCTTCGCCGGCGCTTGCATCGGCGCTGGCCAGCAGCGGCTTGATGTCGACCTCGACCTCGGCTGCAGCCCCCGCTCCGGCCTCGCCCGTCGTTTCCTCGGCGATGATCGCAAAGCCCGGCTTTTCCGGGGCTTCGGAATGAAAGATGCCCTCGGAGGCGATCGATACGGACATCAGCACGAAGACCGTTCCGAGAAAGGCTCCCACGGCCATATTTACATGCGAGTTCATCAACACACCTCCCCTTGCGTCCGGCCTCAGGCATACGCACGCGCCGCCGGTATGAACAATCTGCCGCGGCACCTTGAAATCGTGCGGAAGCTATGTCTTTTGACCAAGCGTTGCAACAGCGATATCCGTGCCGGACGAACCACTTCTGGCACTTTTTAATGGTGTTTTGAAGGGCTCGGCATGAAAAGCGACAATTTGGCAAAAACACTCGTGCTGATCCCGGCGCGGATGGCCTCCACGCGGCTTCCCGGCAAGCCTTTGGCCGACATCTGCGGACTGCCGATGATCGTTCAGGTCGCGTTGCGGGCGCGCGATGCGGAGGCGGGGCGCATCGTCGTGGCGGTCGATCACCAGGACACGTTCGATGCCGTGACGGCTGCCGGCTTCGAAGCCGTCATGACCCGTATCGACCACCAGTCCGGCTCCGACCGCATCTACGAGGCGCTCACCCTTTGCGACCCGGACGGCCGGATCGAGACCGTGATCAACGTGCAGGGCGATCTGCCGACGATTGAGCCGGAGACAATTCGCGCAGCGCTGCGGCCGCTCGAGGATCCCGCCGTCGACATCGCGACGCTGACGGTGGAGATCGTGCATGAGGCTGAGAAAACCAACCCGAACGTCGTGAAGGTGGTCGGCGCGCCGCTCTCCGAAAGCCGCCTGCGGGCGCTCTACTTCACGCGGGCGACAGCACCCCACGGTGCGGGGCCGCTCTACCATCATATCGGCCTCTACGCCTATCGCCGGTCCGCGCTGGAACGATTCGTCGCCTTGCCGCCCTCCACGCTCGAAAAGCGCGAATCGCTCGAGCAACTGCGGGCGCTGGAGGCGGGCATGCGCATCGACGTGGAAATCGTCAGCTCCATCCCCCTCGGCGTCGACACGCCGGCCGATCTGGAAGCGGCACGCCGGCTGCTGTCGACGCGCCCCGGAGCTGCATCATGATGCCCGTCACCAACCGCATCTCGTTCCAGGGCGATTACGGTGCGAATTCCGACATGGCGTCGCGCGACATGTTCCCGACGATTGACCCGCTTCCCTGCCAGACTTTCGAGGATGCCTTTCTGGCCGTCGAGAACGGCGAGGCGGATCTCGCGATGATCCCGATCGAGAACACGATCGCCGGCCGCGTCGCCGACATCCATCATCTGCTGCCGGAATCGCGCCTGCATATCATCGGTGAATACTTCATGCCGATCCGGTTCCAGCTGATGGTGCTGCCGGGCGTGTCGCGCAGCGAGATCCGCACCGTGCACAGCCACATCCATGCGCTTGGCCAATGCCGCAAGATCGTCCGCGCCAATGGCTGGAAGCCGGTCGTGGCCGGCGACACCGCCGGTGCCGCCAAGCTCGTGGCGGAAACGGGGGACCGCTCGATGGCGGCTCTCGCCCCCCGGCTCGCGGCCGATCTCTACAAACTCGATATCGTGGCCGAGAATGTCGAGGACACCGAAAACAACGTGACGCGCTTCGTCGTGCTCTCGCGCGACGAGAAGCCGATCCGGCGCGACGCCGAGGCCGACCACCTCGTGACCACCTTCGTCTTCAATGTCCGCAACATTCCGGCAGCGCTCTACAAGGCGCTCGGCGGCTTTGCCACGAACGGCATCAACATGACGAAGCTGGAGAGCTACCAGATCGGCGGAAAGTTCATCGCGACGCAGTTCTATGCGGACATCGACGGGCATCCCGACGACGCGAACGTCAAGCGGGCGCTGGAAGAGCTTCGGTTCTTTTCGGAGAAGGTCCGGATTCTCGGCTCCTATCCGGCCCACCCCATGCGGCGCGTGTTATAAAAGTCGCGCCGATCCGAAAACCTTTGCGCACCGGCGGACATGCCCGACTTGTGGGGTAGAGTTCACGGCGCAAAAGTGATTGCGTAAGGCGGAGAGGCGACTGATTTGCGGCAATGCCGCCGGTGCCTTTCGTTTGACAGCCGCGCAACGGCGGCATCCAAAGGACGCCTACGATGATCATCAGAACTCTCCTCCTTGCCTCGACGGCCGCACTTTCCATGACCGCAGGCGCACAGGCTGCCGATGCGATCGTTGCCGCCGAGCCGGAAGCCATGGAATATGTTCGTGTCTGCGATGCCTTCGGCGAAGGCTTCTTCTACATTCCCGGCACGGAAACGTGCCTGAAGATCGGTGGCTATGTCCGCTCCGACCACAATCTCGGCGAAAGCGCCTATAGCGGCGAAAACCTCGACTGGTCGCCGTTTACCCGTGGAACCGTGACCCTCGATGCCCGCAGCGATACGGAATACGGCGAGCTCCGCTCCTTCATCGAATTGCGGGCGGAAGCCGCGGACGGCGAAACGCCCACCTACATCAACTCGGCCTTCATCACGCTCGGCGGCTTCATGGCCGGCTTCAACGATTCCCGCTACGATCTCTTCCTGAATTCGGCAGGCAACATCATCAATGACGACGTCATCGACTACACCGGCGACCGGACCAACCAGGTCAGCTACCAGTGGGGTGGCGACAAGGGTTTCTCGGCCTTCATCGGCCTGGAAGAAGGCGGCGGCACCTACGACACCGGCTTCGCCAGCCGTCCGACCGAAGACTACCGGGCCGCACATCCGCTCGCCGGCGCCCGCATTCAGGAAGACTGGGGCGGCCTGTTCATCATCGGCGGCTACGACCCGGATGCCGAGGCCTTCGGCGGCAAGGTCCGCGGCGACATCGTCTTCAACGACGTGTTCAAGGTCTTCATCATGGCCGGCTACCAGTCGGACTGGGACAACGACAAGGGCCCGGGCGACACGCGCCGGCGCAACTATTACGGCCCGTGGAATGGCGATTGGGCAGCCTGGGGCGGCTTCACCGCGACCGTCAACGACAAGACCTCGATCAACGGCCAGGTCGCCTATGAAGAGGACGGCACGCTCGCGACCGCCCTCAACATGGAATACATGATCGTCGACAACTTCAAGGTTCAGCCGGAATTCAACTACACCAAGTTCGACGGCGAGCGCGGCAATGGCGATGCTTTCGGCGGCACCATCCGCTTCCAGCGCGATTTCTGATCGAACGCCCTCTCTGCGATCAGGCGACGAAGAACCGGCCTTGCGCCGGTTCTTCTGTTTCCAGCTCCGGCGTTTCCGTCAGACCGGCCAGTCCAGCCAGTCGCGCATCAGCTGGTGGGCGATCGCGCCCTTCGGCGGTGTCGTCTGATGGCCGACCTCCTGGCCGGTATTGCGGGCGAGCATGGCGCGGGTTTCCTCGCGGGTGAACCAGCGGCAATCCTCGAGCTCCAGATCGTCCATCCGGATCTCGCTGGATTTCGCCTCCGCAAAGCAGCCGATCATCAGGCTGTGCGGCATGGGCCAGGGCTGCGAGGCGTGGTAGCGCACGCGGCCGGTCCGGATGCCGGATTCTTCCATCGTCTCGCGCCGCACGGCATTTTCGATCGTCTCGCCCGGCTCCACAAAGCCCGCAAGACAGGAATACATGCCTTCCGGAAAATGCGGGCTGCGGCCGAGCAGGCAGAGATCGCGCTGCACGTCGATCGTCAGCATGATGACGACGGGGTCCGTGCGCGGAAATGCCAGGTGGCCGCAGGCCGTGCACACCCGCCGGTATCCCCCGCCCCTGGCCTCCATCGGGCTGCCGCACTTGCCGCAAAATCGGTTGGAGGCGTTCCAGGCGATCAGGCTTGCGGCCTGTGCGAATTGTCCGAGAAGCTCGTCCGGCAGCATCGCCTGCCGATAGAGGCTGCGGCCATCGGCAAGCTTGAAGGGCTCCTCCAAGGTCGCCTCGGTCCGATTGACGGGAACGGCGATGCGCGGCTCGCCGGAGGGCAGCCTTCCCAGCAGGATCGCGGCCTCCAGATCGGGTTCGAGAACGGCGATCTCGTAGGGCGCAAACAGCGGGTCGATGACGTTCTCGTCGTGCTTGACGACCAGTTTACCCTCCGCAAAGGCGAAGAGATGCGCGCCCTCGGTCTTCAGCGCCACGTCGAGGCAGTCGTCGCTTCGGTGTTCGCTGTCGCGCACGAGGTAGTTGCCGGCAAAGGCGACCAGCGAGCTCGGCTCGGGATGCGGCCCCGTGCGGTCAAAAATGGCGTGGGTCATGTCAGGGATTCCGTCAATCTGTTGAGGAAATCGTCGCGTTTTGCCGTATCCCAGGCCTCCGCCGTGCCGAAACCCCAGATGGGGCCCGGCCAGTTCGCATCCCCCTCGGTGCGGGCGACGACATGGACATGGAGCTGGCGGACGATATTGCCCAGCGCCCCGATGTTGATCTTGGTCGCACCGGTCACCCGCTTCAGAGCCTCGGCGACGCGGTTGGTCTCGCGCGACAGCGTTGCCTGCTCGTCGGACGACAGCTCGAAGGTTTCGCTGATGGCATTCCGCTCGGGGATGAGAATGAGCCAGGGCCAGCGGGCATCCCGGCTCAGCCGCAGCTGGCAAAGATCGAGACGGGCCACGAGATCGCTGTCGCGTGCCAGACGCGGGTCGAGTTCGAACGGGGTCACGGGTTCCTCCTGCTTCTCCTGTCGGTCTCCATCGGCAGCCGTGCCGTCAACGTTCGAACGGTCGGCTTCAGGCTTCAGGAGCGCGTCCTGTTCTGACAGGGATGCCAGATTCTTCCAAGGGCCGACTTGCATTCCGTCTGGATATTGCCGATATGGAGATCGGGAGGTTGGTGGTGGACGAGCCACTCGCCAACCGGGTCAGGTCCGGAAGGAAGCAGCCCCAACGAGCCCGGCACGGGTCATCGTGCCAGCCTCCCACCCTCAGGGTCTTCACGGAAGTCCCTGAACCACCAGACCAGGGCCGCCCGTTCGCAAGCTCGCTGCCGCGTCTCAAGCTTGCCGACCGTCCGGACAGACGGAACGAGCGGCGGGGCGCATGAACGACATCACCACCACATCTCCTGACGCTGCGCCCGCCCCGGCCGAGAAGCCGGCGGCCTACAGGGTTCTCGCGCGCAAGTACCGGCCCAAGGACTTCTCCGACCTGATGGTGGGGCAGGAGCCGATGGTTCGCACGCTGACCAATGCGTTCGAGACCGGCCGCATCGCGCAGGCCTACATGCTGACGGGCGTTCGCGGCGTCGGCAAGACGACGACGGCCCGCATCCTCGCCCGTGCGCTGAATTACAAGACTGACGACATCGACAAGCCGACGATCGACCTCCGTACGCCGGGCGAACACTGCCAGGCGATCATGGAGGGCCGGCATGTCGACGTCATCGAGATGGACGCCGCATCTCATACCGGTATCGACGATATCCGCGAGATCATCGAGCAGGTGCGCTACCGGCCCGTGTCCGCGCGCTACAAGGTCTATATCATCGACGAAGTGCACATGCTCTCGACGCAGGCCTTCAACGGGCTTCTGAAGACGCTCGAAGAGCCGCCGGAGCATGTGAAATTCATCTTCGCGACGACCGAAATCCGCAAGGTCCCGATCACGGTGCTGTCGCGTTGCCAGAGGTTCGATCTCAGGCGCATCGCCGCCACCGATCTTGTCGGCCTGTTCTCCACCATTCTCGGCAAGGAAGGCATCACGGCCGAAGCCGAGGCACTGGCGATGATCGCGCGGGCTGCCGAAGGGTCGGCCCGTGACGGTCTTTCGCTGCTCGACCAGGCGATCGCCCATGGCGGCGGTGCCGTTGCGGCAGACGCGGTGCGCAGCATGCTCGGCCTTGCCGATCGCGCGCGTATCGTGGACCTGTTCGGCTATGTGGTGCGCGGCGACGTGAAAGCGGCGCTCGAAGAGTTCGCCTGGCAATATGAGGCCGGCGCCAGCCCGGCCGTCGTGCTGACGGATCTTGCCGATTTCACGCATCTCGTGACCAAGCTCAAATTTTCGGCCGAGGCCGCCAACGACCAGTCGCTGAGCGAGGTCGAGCGGGTGCGCGGCGCGGAGTTCTCCACCGCCGTCGCCGTCTCCACCTTGTCGCGGATCTGGCAGATGCTGCTCAAGGGCATCCCGGAAACGGAGAATGCAGCCCGCCCGGCCGGGGCCGCCGAAATGGTGCTGATCCGGCTGACGCATGCGGCCCACCTCCCCTCCCCGGAAGAGGCCGCACGCCGGCTCCTCGAAATGTCCGGCGGCGATGCCGCGCGCCCCGCACCGCGCGGTGCCGGATCGGGCAATGGTTCTGGGAGCAGCAATGGCGCATCGGCGTCCGCTGTTTCCGCGCAGGCAAATGCATCGAGCCAGGGCGGCATTCAGGCGCGCGCCGGCGAACCGGTAATGCCGTCGCGGATGACGGCCAATGGTGCGGCCATGCTGCGCGCCGTGCCCGAGGCCGAGCTTCCCGCAGCGCAGGCGCGCGGACAGGTCGATCTGAAACCGGAGGCGGCGCCCGCCGAGCCGGTCGTGCCGCTGCGCTCGGTCGCCGATATCGTCGATCTCTGCCAGAAGAACCGCGACATTCTCCTGAAGACGCTGGTGCGCAATTTCGTACGGCTGGTGCGGATCGAACCCGGCCGCCTGGAGATGAACGTTCCGGACGACGCGCCGAAGACGCTGGTGACCGATCTGCAGCGGCGACTGGAAGAGTGGACCGGCATCCGCTGGATGGTGACGGTGAGCCGGGAACCCGGCCAGCCGACGATGGTGGAGACCGAAGCGGCAGCCAAGGAACAGCGCTTCAACGATGCGCGTCAGGACCCCGACGTCGCCGCCATCCTCGCCCGTTTTCCCGGCGCCAGGATGGTCGATGTGCGCATCAAGGTGACGGATGTCGAACCGGACGAAACGCCGGAGATCGCCGCCGTGGCCGAATCCGAGGAAGGCGACATCCTTCCCGGCGACGACATAGAACACTGATCCAACCGGATCTGAGAAGAGGAGACGACGGACGATGCGCGACATCATGGGTATGATGGGCAAGGTCAAGGAAATGCAGGCCAAGATGGAGAAGCTTCAGGTGGAGATTGCCCTTCTCGAAGTGGACGGCACCTCCGGAGGCGGCCTCGTCACCGTGCGGCTCGATGGAAAGGGCGCGCTGAAGAGCATCAAGATCGACCCGTCCCTCTTCAAGGAGGACGATGTCGAGATCCTAGAGGACCTGATCGTCGCCGCGCACAAGGACGGCAAGGACAAGGCCGAGGCGATTACCGCGGAAAAGACGCGCGAGCTGACGGCCGGCCTGCCGATCCCGCCCGGCATGAAGCTGCCCTTCTAGAAGCATTCCCGGCTGAAGCGGGATCGCTTCGGCATCGGACGCTGCGCGAGAAGAGCCGTTACGGTTAGAGTTCCGGCAGGAATGCCGGGCCGACCATGCGGACCTTGCGCGGCAGTTTCGGAATATCCGTCCGCGTGCCGCGCAGACCGATGTCCTGGAAAAGCGCGGTTGCCAGAACGGTCGGCGCCGGTTTGAAAATCGGGTCCGGCAGTGTGCGCGCGGCGGTGTTGGACGCCGAGGCCGGAGGCGCGATGCGGCTCATGTCGCAGGCCCTGGCTTCAGCCGCCTTACGGTAAAGGCCTGCCACATCGAGATCGCCATAGCGCGTGCCGCGCGTGAGCGAGATCATATCCGCCGGCTCGCCGTTTTCTCCCGGCTGACGGAAAACATCCATATCCGCCGTGTCGCAGATGGTCCTGCATTGTGCTGCGAGGTTCTCGGTCGAGGCGGGCAGCGCCTGAAATCCGGAATTGGGCGTCGGGAAATAATAGCCATCGGAAAGCCGAACGCAGAGCGTGGCCTGGCTTGTGATGCCGCGCGTGGCAGCGACCTCGGCTTTGACGGGCTGCCGGACGATGCGCTTCGGCTTCGGCCGGCGCGGCGTCTCACGGACCGCGCGCAGATCGGACTTGCAGGCCGACGGCAGGGCGGCGAGCGCCGCGCGGGCCTGTGCGATGCGACCGGCGACCTCCCGGCAGGCAAAGCCCCCGTTTCCGACATCGCAACCATGCTTGCGCGCCATCACCATGTTGGAGGCGACCTGCCGTTGGAGACGTGTCGCCTCGGTGCCCGACGCCGCGCAGGTGCGGGCGAGGCTGTGGCTTGCGGGAACCGCGACGAGGAACAGGAGCGCGAGGCGTGCCACCAGCCGTCTGATTCTCAACGTCCCCGCCATCGCACTCGTCCCCGTCATCCTTGGTAAGTGTCGGACATAGCGTGGCGGGACGGCGGCGCGAAGCGGTTCCTTAAGGAATGGTTAAGGCGGGAAGGAATGGTCAAGCCGGGAAGGAACGGTTAGGGCGGGAATGTCTAGCGAGTGCGCGCCTCGAGCTGGGCGCGCACCCGCTCGCTGATCGGAGCGGCCCCGTAACGCGCGCGCTCCGCCTCCGAAAGGGACTTCATCGAGGTCGCGAGCATTTCCGGCATCGTGATCCGCGGGCCTTCGAAAGCGCGATAGGTCACGCGCTCCCCGGCGCACATCATGCCTGGGCGCAGCACACGGCAATAGAAGCCCGGCCGGGCCACCCTGCGGAACCTGCGGGCGAAACCCGGATCGCCCAGCCGCAGCGCGAGCGTCGAACAGGGGATGCGGGTGGAGGTGACCTCCAGCGTGACGGTGTCCGTCTCGAAGCGGTCGCCGACCGCGATCGCCCGGCTGTCGACATCCGAGACGACGAGGTTTTCGCCGAACAGGCCGGGCGCGACCGCATGGCCGAGCTCGACCGACCAGGCCTCCAGATCCAGCGAACCGAGACCGTAGACGGCCTGATCCGGACCGCCGTGATGCTTTCGATTGCAAACGGCGTCGCCCGCCAGTCCCGCAGCGTCGACGATGATGGCACCGCTGAGGGGATGCTTGACGATCCCGGTCTTTGCGGTCTTGCCGTCGATGACGGTGGCATGGCCGATGCAGACGGCGGCAATCTTCATGGCTTACCCTTTTCGCCCGCCATCGCAGGTCTGCGCGGTGCAAAGCATTTTCACTCCGACGGCATATGGGATAGAACGCGCCTCATGGCAAAGCGAGTCACCGGTCCCGAAATCGAAAAACTCATCCAGCTTCTGGCGAAGGTGCCGGGCCTCGGACCGCGCTCGGCCCGTCGCGCGGCGCTCCATCTCGTCAAGAAGAAGGATCAGCTGCTGGGGCCGCTCGCCGACGCGATGAGCGAGGCGCACCGCAAGGTCCGCATCTGCTCCTGCTGCGGCAATGTGGATACGAGCGATCCCTGCAGCGTCTGCACCGACGAGCGGCGCGACCATACATGCATCATCGTGGTGGAAGACGTCGCCGATCTCTGGGCGCTGGAGCGCACCGGGGCGATGAACACGGCCTATCACGTGCTCGGCGGCACGCTGTCGCCGCTCGATGGCGTCGGACCGGACGATCTCAACATCCGCGGTTTGGTCGATCGCGTCGTCAAGGGCGAGGTGCGCGAGCTCATCATCGCCGTCAACGCCACCGTCGAGGGCCAGACGACGGCGCATTATATCACCGACCAGCTCGACGGGCTGGACGTGCGTATCACCCGGCTTGCCCATGGCGTCCCCGTCGGGGGCGAGCTCGATTATCTCGACGACGGTACACTGACCGCGGCTTTGCGGGCGAGGACGGCAATCTGACATGACATTTTCCAGACATTTCGGCCTTCGACAGTTGCGCCGCCTCGGGTTTGCCGCCCTCCTCTGCGCCTCCACGGGCCTACCGGCGCTGGCCGCCTCGAAGGCCGAGACGGAAGCACAGTTTCGGCGCTGGCTGCAGACGGACCTCTGGCCGCAGGCGCAGAAGGGCGGCATTTCGAAGACGGAGTTCGACACGGCATTCGCCACCGTGAAGCTCGACTGGGACTTGCCGGACCTCGTGCCGCCGGGGTCGAAACCGCAGGGCGACCAGAAGCAGAGCCAGGCGGAGTTCGCTTCCCCCGGCGCCTATTTTTCCGAGAAGCGTCTGCAGGGGCTGGCCGCGACCGGCCGGAGCCTTGCCGCCACGCATGCCGCGACGTTGCGGCGGATCGAGAAGACCTACGGCGTGCCCGGCCCGATCGTGCTGGCGATCTGGGGCCGCGAATCGGGTTTCGGGCGGGCGAAGATCCCGCATCCGGTGCTCGACGTGCTCGCCACCAAGGCCTTCATGTCGACCCGCGGCGAGCTCTTTACCCGCGAGCTCGTCTCGGCTTTGCATATTCTGGCGAGCGGCGACGTTCGGGAGGCCGATATGCGCGGTTCCTGGGCCGGCGCCATGGGCCAGCCGCAGTTCCTGCCGTCGAGCTTCCTGTCTTATGCCGTCGATTTCGACGGCGACGGACGGCGCGACATCTGGAATTCCGTGCCGGACGTGCTCGGCTCCATCGCGCATTACCTGTCTCAGAAAGGCTGGCAGCGCGGGCGCGACTGGGGCTTCGAGGTGTCGATCCCGGACGGCGTCTCCTGTGCGCAGGAAGGGCCGGATCTCGCAAAGCCGCTCGGGCAATGGGCCGCCACCGGCATTACCCGCATCTCCGGCAAGGCGTTTCCGCGCAGCGAGGCGAAGGCCAGCGGCATGATGCTGGTGCCGGCGGGCCGCCACGGGCCGGAATTTCTGGTGACGCCGAATTTCTACGTCATCAAGGAATACAACAATTCCGACCTCTACGCCCTCTTCATCGGCAATCTCGCCGACCGGATCGGCGGCAATGGCGGGGCGTTCGAGGGCGCATGGGGCGATGTCGGCAAGATGCTGCGCTCGGATGTTCTCACCATGCAGAAGCGGCTGGAGGTTCAAGGCTACGACATCGGCAAGGCCGACGGTCTCGCCGGTTATAAGACCCGGCGCTCGCTCGGCCAGTGGCAGGAGAAGAACGGGCTTGCGGCAACCTGTTTTCCGGATGCCGGTCTGAAAGCCAAGTTGCGGTAGACATCGCCTCAATGGTCGAGATCGACCTGTCGTTTGAACTGCTCGTATTCATGCGGCAGGATCGTCTGGCGCTCGATCATCCGATGCACATAGGGCGCGCTTTCGCCGCGATGGAGTGTGCGGAGCCGTTCGTGGATCGCCGCATCGTCCTTGGTGCGCCGCTGGTTGTGGCGAACATACTCGACCCAGGTCGGCACGTGATAGGTTTCGGTCCAGATCTCCGGCCGCTCCAGGTCGCGCATCAGCGTCCACTGGCCGGCACCGTCGCGAATGCGGACGCGGCGGCGCTCGGTCATGATCGACAGGAACGCCTCCACATCGGCCGGATCGATCTCGTAGTCGATCATCACGACGATCGGCCCGCTTCTCGGCTTCAAGTCGAGCTTCAGCATCGGCTCGGTGAAACTGCCGAGGGGATCGAGGTTGAGCGCCTTGAACTCCGGCAGCGCAAAGCGCAGGCCGACGGCCGCGCCGACCAGCATGACCACCGCCGAGGCGATGAGGGCCGTCGAGGGGCCGTAGTCTTCCGCGGCCACGCCCCAGACCCAGCTGCCGAGCGCCATGCCGCCGAAGGTGGTGGTCTGGTAGAGCGAGAGCGCCCGGGCGACCACCCAGCGTGGCGTGGACAGTTGCACCGTCGTGTTGAACAGCGACAAAGCCAGAACCCAGCCGGCCCCCGATAAAAGCATGGCAAGACCGGTGAGGATCTCCGACCGGCTGACGGCCGCGATGACGGCGGACAGGGCGAAGCCGAGAAAGGCGATGCGCACCACGGCTTCGCCGGCCAGACGCTCGCGCAGCCGGGCGCTGAGCAGCGCACCGCCGATCGCCCCGATGCCGAACGCGCCGAGGAGGACGCCGTAGGTCAGAGGTCCGCCGGCCACGAGGTCGCGCGCGACCAGCGGCAGAAGCGCGAGGATGGCGCTGGCCGACAGGCCGAAGAGAAAGCCGCGCAGCATGACCTTGAGGATGTTCGGCGACATCGCGACATAGCGCAGGCCGGCGCCCACGGCCCGCGCCAGAGGCTCGCGCGGCAGGGCGTTCAGCGCCGGCGTCCGCTTCCAGCGGAGAAGCGCATAGATCAGCGCGAAATAGGTCAGCGTATTGACCGCAAAGGCCGCCGCCGCACCGGCCGCCGCCACGATGACGCCGCCGATGGCCGGACCGACGCTGCGCGTCATGTTGAAGCCCATGCTGTTCAGCGACACCGCGCCCGGCAGATCCTCTCGCGGAACCATGTCGCCGACGGAGGCCTGCCAGGCCGGATTGTTCAGCGCCGTGCCGCAGCCGATGAGGAAGGTGAACGTCAGCAGCAGCCAGGGCGTGATCAGCCCGAACCAGGCAAACGCCGTCAACAGCGCGGAGACGGCCAGCATGAAGACTTGCGCGACCAGCATGATCCGCCGCCGGTCGAAACTGTCGGCGAGCGCCCCCGAGATCAGCGAGAACAGCATGATCGGCAACGTCACCGATGCCTGCACCAGCGCGACCATGTTCACCGAGGTCGAGATGGACGTCATCATCCAGGCGGCGCCGACGGACTGGATCAGGCCGCCGAAGTTCGAGGCAAGGCTGGCGATCCAGATGATGCGGAAGGTCTCGTGGCGGAAAGGCGCCAAGGGCGATGATCGATCCGGCACGGCAATCTCCTTCGTTCACCCGCGTCCCCGCGGAGATGCCGTCCGGCGCACCACGCTTGTGCACGAAAGGGTATGAGCGCGATGCGGGCGACGGCATCTTCAGGCTGTCTGAGGTCCTGTCACGCAATGTAGCCCGGAGGCTTGCCGCGGCAACCCGCAGCGACCCGTGAAAATCCGCCCGAGGGTCGCCGCCGGCGCGGCGCTTGCAATTGCGGCGGATGCGGCGTATATGACGCTCAAATTCTTGATCGGTTGATGAAGAGTGGGCCCGTCAGGACCCGCTCTTTTTTATTACCATCATGACAGAACATGCATGACGGGAGACAGTGCTTGTCCGACATCGACACGGCAGACATCCAGCAGGAACCGCGCCTGATCACCGAGACCGGGATCGACCGCCGCGTGGCCGACATCATCGAACCCGTGCTGATGCCGATGGGCTACCAGCTGGTGCGCGTGCGCCTTTCGGCCCAGAACGGCGCGACGCTGCAGATCATGGCGGAGCGGACCGACGGCACCATGACCGTCGAAGACTGCGAAACCGTTTCCACCGCGATCTCGCCGGTGCTCGACGTGGACGATCCGATCGGCAAGGCGTATCATCTCGAAGTGTCTTCGCCGGGTATCGACCGGCCGATGGTGCGCAAGGGCGATTTCGTGCGCTGGACCGGCCATCTCGTGAAATGCGAGACCTCGGTTCTGGTCGAAAGCCGCAAGCGCTTCCGCGGCGTTATCCTGAGCGCGGATGCGGACGGCTTCACGATCGAACGCGACCAGCCCGGCCCGGACGAGGCGCAGACCGTCACCGTGCCGTTTTCGGCGCTGGCGGAAGCCAAGCTGATCCTGACCGACGACCTGATCCGCGATGCCCTGACGGCCGACAAGAAGGCCAAGGCCGCCCGTGAAGCGGCCAACGAGAATTTCGAAGAGCTCGACGGCGACGACGAGACCCCTTCGCAGGAATGACACGCGCCCGGCGGTGCTTCGCCTTCGAAGCGCTGACCGAACGGCACCACCCGGACTATTCGACCTACGGAGACATACCCCATGGCAGTCAGTGCTAACCGGCTCGAACTTCTGCAGATCGCGGATGCCGTCGCGCGCGAAAAGGTGATCGACCGCGAAATCGTGCTGGCCGCCATGGCCGACGCGATCCAGAAGGCGGCGCGCTCGCGCTACGGCTCGGAAAGCAACATCCGCGCCGACATCAATTCCAAGACCGGCGAAATCCGCCTGCAGCGTCTTCTGGAAGTGGTCGAGGTCGCCGAGGACTACGGTACGCAGATCCCGCTGGAACTGGCGCGCGACCGCAACCCGGACGCAAAGCTCGGCGACTTCATCGCCGACCCGCTGCCGCCGATGGATTTCGGCCGTATCGCGGCCCAGTCCGCCAAGCAGGTCATCGTCCAGAAGGTCCGCGAAGCCGAGCGTGACCGCCAGTTCGACGAATACAAGGATCGCATCGGCGAGATCGTCAACGGCACGGTCAAGCGCGTCGAATACGGCAACGTCATCGTGGACCTCGGCCGCGGCGAAGGTATCATCCGTCGCGACGAGATGATCCCGCGCGAGAACATGCGCTACGGCGACCGCGTCCGCTCCTATGTCTACGACGTGCGCCGCGAACAGCGCGGCCCGCAGATCTTTCTGTCGCGCACGCACCCGCAGTTCATGGTCAAGCTCTTCACCATGGAAGTGCCGGAAATCTACGACGGCATCATCCAGATCCGCTCGGTCGCCCGCGACCCGGGTTCGCGCGCCAAGATCGCGGTCATTTCCAACGACTCGTCGATCGATCCGGTCGGCGCCTGCGTCGGTATGCGCGGTAGCCGCGTCCAGGCCGTCGTCGGCGAGCTTCAGGGCGAGAAGATCGACATCATTCCGTGGAGCCAGGATCCGGCATCCTTCATCGTCAACGCCCTGCAGCCGGCCGAAGTCGCCAAGGTCGTTCTGGACGAAGATGCGGAGCGTATCGAAGTCGTCGTGCCCGACGAGCAGCTGTCGCTCGCCATCGGCCGTCGCGGCCAGAACGTGCGTCTGGCATCGCAGCTGACCGGCTGGGACATCGATATCATGACGGAAGCCGAAGAGTCCGAGCGCCGCCAGAAGGAATTCAACGAGCGCACGAACCTGTTCATGGAATCGCTCGACGTGGACGAGATGGTCGGCCAGGTGCTGGCCTCCGAAGGCTTCGCGCAGGTCGAGGAACTCGCCTATGCCGAACTGGACGAGATCGCGTCCATCGAAGGCTTCGACGAGGAGACCGCCAGCGAGATCCAGACGCGTGCCCGCGAATATCTCGACCGGCTGGAAGCCGAGATGGACGAAAAGCGCAAGGAACTCGGCGTGTCCGACGAGTTGCGCTCCATCAACGGCATGACGGGCCAGATGCTGGTGGCGCTCGGCCAGGACGGCATCAAGACGATGGAAGACTTCGCAGGTTGCGCCGCAGACGATCTCGTCGGCTGGTCGGAGCGGAAGGACGGCGAGACCAAGCGTTTCGAAGGCCTGTTCTCGAAGCTCGAAGTTTCGCGCACGGAAGCGGAAACCATGATCCTCGAAGCGCGCCTTGCTGCGGGCTGGATTACGGAGGAAGACCTTGTACGCGAGACCGAGGCACTCCAGATAGTGGAAGGCAGCGAGGAGGACGAGGCGGAAGCCGCGTCCTGATCCTCATGAATTCCGTACCCGACCAGCCGATTGTGGCGCCGGACGACATCAACGTCCCCGAAGCGGACGACGACGACTTGCCGCTCAATGGGCGCATGTGCATCGTCACCCGCGCGAGCGGTCCGGCCGACGACGGCCTGATCCGCTTCGTTGCGGGGCCGGACGGCCGGGTGGTCGCGGACCTGAAACGCCAGTTGCCGGGACGCGGCTGCTGGGTCACCGCCGAGCGGGCGGTTCTCGAGACGGCGATCAAGCGCAAGCTGTTTGCGCGGGCGCTGAAGACGGCGGAGGCCAAGCCCGGCCCCGAGCTTCTGGACGAAGTCGATAGGCTTCTGGTGCAGCAGCTGATCGGCATGATGAACATGGCGCGCAAGGCCGCGCAGTTCATCACCGGGGCTTCGAAAGTGGAACAGGCGGTGCGCGGCATGGCAGCCATCGCCACCTTCCACGCCTCCACGGCCGCACCCGACGGCGTGCGGAAAATAGACCAGGCGCGCAAGGCCATAAGCTTTGCCACCGACGACGGCGAGCAGATACCCACCTTCCGCTTCTTCACCGGAGAGGAATTGGATACGTTGCTCGGAAGTAATTCTTTTATCCATGCCGCAGCGCTTGCAGGGCAGGCGGGTGAGGGTGTAGTGAAGCGCGCAAACATGCTGGAACGATACCGGGGCGAAATGTCCCCCCGTGCCTTCGGCGACGCTTCCCAGCCGACATCATGACGCGGGACACCGGCCACGGCCGTGACGACCGCAATACAGTAAGACGACAATCGAACGACGGGGTCTGGTGATACGCATCCGGCTTCGATCTTAGGAACGGAACGGAATGACCGATAACAACGACGACAAGACCCTGAGCGGAGCCGGCAAGAAGACTCTGACGCTGCGCCCCTCCGGCGTGAGCCAGGGCACAGTCCGCCAGGACATGGGCCGCGGCCGCACGAAGGCTGTCGTGGTCGAAACCCGCAAACGCCGCCCCACACGGCCCGAGGACGAGAAGCCGGTCACACCGATCGCCTCGGCTCCCGTCCGTGCGCCGCAGCCTCAGCCGCAGCCGCAGCCGCGCCCCCCGGAAACCCGGCCCATGCAGCAGACGTCGGTTCGCCCGCAGCCCCAGGCTCCGCGGCCCGATCCGGCACGTCCGCGCACCGGCGTCGTTCTGAACCAGCTTTCGGCCGGTGAAATCGACGCGCGCCGTCGCGCGCTCGCCGAAGCGCAGATCCGCGACGCCGAGGAAGCCAAGGCCCGCGCCGCTGCCGAGGAAAAGCGCAAGATCGAGGAAGCCGAGCGCCTGAAGCGCGAAGCCGAGGAAGCCGCACGCCGCGAAGCGGAAGAAGCTGCCCGTCCTGCGGCCGAACGCGAAGCCGAGAAGGTGGCGCTGGCCGCTGCCGCGGAAGCCGAAAAGGCTGCGGCCGCAGCCGCCGCTGCCGCGCCTCCGGTTGTCGAGCGCCCTGCTCCCATCATCACGACGGACGCGAACGGCGTGCGCACGCGCCGCACCAATGAGGCCGAGGAAACCCGCCCTGCCCGTCCCGGCGCCGTGCCGGTTCGCGGCAAGCCCGTTCGCCCCGAGCCTGCCAAGGCTCCGGCGCGCCCGAAGACCGAGGAAGAACGCCGCAAGGGCAAGCTGACGCTGACCGCAGCTCTCGACGACGACGGCAATGCCCGTGGCCGCTCGCTTGCCGCCATGCGCCGCCGGCAGGAGAAGTTCCGCCGCAGCCAGATGCAGGAAACGCGCGAAAAGGTCATGCGCGAGGTCATCCTGCCGGAAACCATCACCATTCAGGAACTGTCGCAGCGCATGTCCGAGCGCGCCGTCGATGTCATCAAGTACCTGATGAAGGATGGCCAGATGATGAAGCCCGGCGACGTCATCGACGCCGATCTGGCCGAAATCATCGCGGCCGAATTCGGTCACACGGTCAAGCGCGTCTCGGAATCCGACGTCGAAGAAGGCATCTTCAACCAGGCCGACGATGCCGGCGAAATGGTGTCGCGTCCTCCGGTCGTGACCATCATGGGCCACGTCGACCACGGCAAGACCTCGCTGCTCGACGCCATTCGCCAGACGAGCGTCGTCTCGGGCGAAGCCGGCGGCATCACGCAGCATATCGGCGCCTACCAGGTTGAGCAGAACGGCCAGAAGATCACCTTCATCGACACGCCCGGTCACGCGGCCTTCACGGCCATGCGTGCCCGTGGTGCGCAGGCCACCGACATCGCGATCCTCGTGGTCGCGGCCGACGACAGCGTCATGCCGCAGACGATCGAATCGATCAGCCACGCCAAGGCTGCCGACGTTCCGATCATCGTGGCGATCAACAAGATCGACAAGCACGAAGCCAACCCGGACAAGGTGCGCCAGCAGCTGCTGCAGCACGAAGTGTTCGTGGAATCGCTTGGCGGTGAGGTTCTCGACGTCGAAGTTTCGGCCAAGAACAAGCTCAACCTCGACAAGCTGCTCGAGGCGATCCTGCTGCAGGCCGAAATCCTCGACCTCAAGGCCGATCCGAGCCGGACGGCGGAAGGCATCGTCATCGAAGCCCAGCTCGATCGCGGTCGCGGTTCGGTTGCGACCGTGCTCGTCCAGAAGGGTACGCTGAAGCCCGGCCAGATCATCGTTGCCGGCGACCAGTGGGGCCGCGTGCGCGCGCTCGTCACCGACAAGGGCGACCATGTCAAGGAAGCTGGCCCGGCCACCCCGGTCGAGGTTCTCGGCCTGTCGGGAACGCCCGCTGCCGGCGATCGCTTCGCCGTCGTCGAAAACGAAAGCCGTGCCCGCGAGATCTCCGAGTATCGCCAGCGCCTGACGCGCGACAAGGCGGTTGCCCGCCAGTCCGGTCAGCGCGGTTCGCTCGAACAGATGATGAGCAAGCTGCAGAACACCGGGTTCAAGGAGTTCCCGCTGGTCATCAAGGGCGATGTTCAGGGTTCGGTTGAAGCCATCATCGGTGCGCTCGATCGTCTCGGAACCGACGAAGTCCGGGCCCGCATCGTCCATTCGGGTGCCGGTGCGATCACCGAGTCCGATATCGCGCTGGCGGAATCGTCGGATGCGGCGATCATCGGCTTCAACGTGCGCGCCAACACGCAGGCACGTCAGGCGTCCGAGCGTTCGGGCATCGAGATCCGCTACTACAACATCATCTACGACCTGGTGGATGACGTGAAGGCGGCGATGTCGGGTCTGCTCTCGCCGGAGCGTCGCGAAACCTTCCTCGGCAATGCCGAAATCCTGGAAGTGTTCAACATCACCAAGACCGGCAAGGTCGCGGGTTGCCGCGTGGTCGAAGGCAAGGTCGAGCGTGGTGCGGGCGTCCGCCTCGTGCGCGACAACGTCGTCATCCACGAAGGCAAGCTCAAGACCCTCAAGCGCTTCAAGGACGAAGTGTCCGAAGTGCCGGTCGGCCAGGAATGCGGCATGGCCTTCGAGAACTACGAAGACATCCGCGCCGGCGACACGATCGAGTGCTTCCGCGTGGAGCACATCACCCGCACGCTGTAAGGCGAGCGCGGATAACAGGTTTGAAATGGCGGCTCCGGCCGCCATTTTCATGTCCGGTCGCCGTTTCGATGTCGCGACCAATTTAACCGGCCCCGTCACGAATGGACCGCCGAAGGAGCAGGATCATGAGCCAGGGAAAGCCCCGCATCAGCATTCTCTACTGCACGCAGTGCAACTGGCTCCTGCGCTCCGGCTGGATGGCGCAGGAGCTGCTTCAGACCTTTTCCGATGCGCTTGGCGAAGTCGCCCTCATTCCGGGAACTGGCGGCGTGTTCGAGATCCGGGTCGATGAGACGCTGATCTGGGAGCGCAAGGCAGATGGCGGGTTTCCGGGACCGAAGGAACTGAAACAGCGGGTACGGGACCTTATCGCGCCGGAGCGCGATCTCGGACATACGGATCGGCCCGCCTCTTGAGCCTTGCAGCCCTCGTCGGCGTCTTCGCCGCGGCATTCCTTTCGGCCACGCTTCTCTTCGGGCTGTCGGAAGCCGTCGTCATCTCGGCGCTTCAGGATCCGGATCTGCCGCGCGGCCTCGTCTTCGTCGTCGCCACCTTTGGCAATGTATTGGGTGCCGTCGTCAATTTCATCCTCGGTCGCTTCTTCCTGCGGTTCGAGGGACGGCGGTGGTTTCCCGTCTCGCAGAAGAGCCGCGCGCGGGCGGAGGCGATGTTCCGAAAGTATGGGCAGCCGGTTCTGTTGCTCTCCTGGCTTCCCGTCATCGGCGATCCGCTGACACTGGCTGCGGGGCTGCTGCGCATGCCGTGGCCCGCCTTCGTGCTCTATGTCACGATCGGCAAGGCCGTCCGCTATGCCCTGCTGGTCTGGGTTTTCGGCTGAGGCGACTTCGGTAACTTCCTTCTTATTTTCGTCGCCCCCGCTCGTCCCGCGGCTTTGACGTGGCCCGGCTTTGCGTTATTCCTGCCAGACATGCCGCGCGCCACCGGGCACGCTTTTGGAAGACGCAGGAGCCAGATCGCCATGAGCCTGAAATTCGGAACCAGCGGGCTGCGTGGCCTGTCCGTCGATCTCGAAGGTCCGGCTGCCGCGCTCTATGCCACGGCGTTCGCACGCACGCTGCTTGCCTCCGGTCAGGCCAAGCCCGGCGACACGGTTCTGATCGCACGAGACTTCCGTGCCTCCAGCCCGGCGATCGCTGCCATCGCCGCAGGTGCGCTCCTGCGCGCCGGCCTGGCCGTGCGCGACTGCGGCACCGTACCGACGCCGGCGCTTGCGCTTTATGCGCTGACCACCCGCTCCGCCGCGCTGATGGTCACCGGCTCGCATATTCCCGCCGATCGCAACGGGATCAAGTTCTACCGGCCGGACGGCGAGATTGCGAAGGACGACGAAGTGGCGATCACGCAGGCGGCGGATACGCTTCAGGCGAGCCCCGTCGCGATCGATGCGACGCCCGCCGAGGTGCCGACGATCGAGGCGACAGTGCGCGACCTCTTCATCGCCCGCAACATGGCCCTCCTGCCGGATCGCGCGCTATCCGGCCTCAAAGTCGGGGTCTACCAGCACTCGACGGTCGCTCGCGACCTCTTCGTCGATGTGCTCGCGCGTTACGGCGCCGACGTGGTTCCCCTCGGGCGGTCCGACAGCTTCATTCCGGTCGATACCGAAGCGGTCTCCGCAGACACCGTTTCGGCTCTTCGCCGCTGGGCGGGCGAGCATGGGCTCGATGCGATCGTTTCAGCAGATGGAGACGGCGACCGGCCGCTCGTCGGCAACGAAGCCGGCGAGCCGATCCGAGGCGATCTGCTCGGCCTGATCGCGGCCGAATTCCTCGGCGCGACCGTCGCGGTCACCCCCGTCACCTCGAATTCCGGGCTGGAGCGACGCGGCACGACCGAGGTGCTCCGGACCCGCGTCGGCTCCCCCTTCGTCATTGCCGGCATGCAGGACGCGGTCACGTCAGGCCATGCCTGCGTGGTCGGTTTCGAGGCGAATGGCGGAACCTTGACGGGGAGCGATGTGACGGTCAACGGCACCCGGTTTGCCGCCCTGCCGACACGGGACTGCTTCCTGCCGGTGCTGGCCGTGCTTTATCAGGCCGCAGAGAGCCGTGAGCCGCTTTCGGCCGTCGTTGCGCGCTACCACCTGCCCGTTGCGCTCAGCGACCGCCTGGAGCGATTTCCGGTGGAAACGAGCCAGGCTCTGATGGCGGCATTGCGCAGCACGCCCGCAGCACTCGCCGCGTTCCTGGAGCCGCTCGGCGTGCCCGCCGCCGTCAGCGACATCGACGGCCTGCGGATCACGCTGATGGACGACAGCATCGTCCACCTCCGCCCGTCCGGCAACGCCCCGGAAATGCGCTGCTATGTGGAAAGCGCCACCGAGGAGAAGGCACAGGCCCTGCTGGCCGACGGTCTCGCCCGCATCCGTGACTGGGCGGACCATTTCGGACAGGCCGGGAAGACGGGTCGCGCCTCGGAATGAAAAGCGAGGAATTTCCGTTATTTATCCCCCGCTGTCGCGAAATCTTCAAAAACGCTGTTGACACTGGACGCCCGGCCTTTTACATCCCCGCTCGTCGCCCAGATGGCGGAATTGGTAGACGCGCCAGCTTCAGGTGCTGGTACCCGAAAGGGTGTGGAGGTTCGAGTCCTCTTCTGGGCACCAAATTCCCGATGATGATCCATAAAGCCCTGCTTAAGCAGGGCTTTTGGCGTTTTGGGCGTCTGCCAGACCAGGCGAGCCACCGCATGACGACAGCATCAGCGGCAGGGGTGTGATCAGTCCGCAAGATCAGGCCTGCCACGGAGCAGTCGCGGCACCCAATCCGAACCGCTGTCGCAAAACTCTTACTTTTCATCCTGAAGAAGTCACGCTTCTCAGGAGGCCTGTTTTCGCATTTCCTTGAACATGTTCCGATGATTCGCGGTGCGCCTGTTTCGCGCTCCAAGGGAGGGGACATGTAAGCTTCATGATCAAGCGAAGGGGTGTCGTGATGGGGAACTACGAGAACGTTGAAAATTGGGCTGTGCTGCGGGCACAGCAGATCCTGATGCGGGAAGGCATGGACCTTGCCGTATCGGTGCGGGACGCGAATACGGGGGCGGTTCGCGCGAAGGGCAAGCTTCTGGCCATGGCGATCGCCGCATCGCTGATGGAAGCCTCCGCCTCCTCCTCCATGCGGAATGACGCAAGCCCGTCGATGTAGGGATTGCCCGACCTGCAGGATGCCCTTACAGATCGACGTCAGGTCAGGTCGGCTGTCCCTGCAGGGAAGAAGGAGGACGTCATGTCGTTCATCTCGGATATGGCGCTCGAGCAAACGGAAATCGATGTCGTCTACCGCGCACTCGATCTCTGGTGCCAGGAGATCGGCACGCCGATCGACAGTGCGGACGGTCGCGATGTCGCGACCGTGCTGCTCGGTCTCTACAAGACGGGCCATACCAGCGAGGCGGCACTGCTGGCGGCGATGCGCAGAATCACCGCCGACGAGACCTGATCTCCAGAACGCCAGTCCCGCGCGTCCTTAGTTGTTGGTGACGGGCTTCGAGCGCATGCGGGATACGGTTTCCCGCTCGGCGCGCTTGCAGCGCATGGGCGGCAGGCCGCGGTCCATCAGGTCCATGTCTTCGAGCACCATGTCGCCCATTTTCTTGAAGGCGCTGTCGAGCGCTCCGGCCCTGTGCGCCGAGCGCAGAAAGCCGGGCAAGGTGCGAACCTTGTGGTCGCGCGGCAGGGGCTCTTCGGGGAAGACGTCGCTGGCCGCAACGATGTGACCCTGCTCGACGGCGGCCATCAGATCCTCGAAATCCACGACATTGGCGCGGCTCAGGAGAATGAAGGCCGCCCCCTTCTTCATCTTTGCGAACGCGCGCGCGTCGAGGAAGCCTTCGTTCTCGCTCGTCACCGCGGCCACGACGAAGATGAAGTCGCTTTCCGACAACACGGTGTCCAGATCCGCCGGAACGACGCCGTTGTCCCTGAGGATCGAGGCCGGCAGCCAGGGATCGAACACCCGCGTGACCGTCCGGAAACCGGTAAGGACCCGGTTCAGCGCCTTGCCGAGATCGCCAAAGCCGATGATGCCGACATCCGAGCCGCTGAGAAGCCGCGCCGTCCGATTGCCGTCTCCGCCCCAGAGCTCCCGCCCCTCGCGAAAATCGAGATCGGCATCGACGACGCCGCGTGCGATGCCGAGCGCCATGGCGAGACCCAGTTCCGCCACGGGCTCGGCAAAGACCTGGCCCGTGGTGACGACATGGATGCCGCGCTCGAACAGCACGTCATAGGGCATGTTGTTGATCAGGTTGCTTTCCACATTCAGGATGGAGCGCAGCTTGGGCATCCGCGCCAGCGTCGCGGCGTCGAGCGGCGGCTGGCCGAGGACGTAGCGCGCCGCACCCAGAATATCGCCATCGAGACTGGCGACGGTATCGGCCGCCACCTCGACGATCCGATATCGGTCGTGAAGGGCGCCAAGGGCTTCCGTCGTGAAGATCAGATCGAGCGTTCGCGGCTCGGGTGCGCTGATCACCAGCGGCTTTTCGTTTTCGGACATTCGCGTTCCTCCCGCATCGTCAGGTGCCACGTCGTCGAAGAGCGTGGTGCATCAGCCCTTGCGGCTGAACGCACTCTTCCGTAGCAGACGAAAAGCGGATGGGAAATCGCGGCGCGGGGGTTAATAATTCAGGCCGCGAAGCTGCCGATAGTTCGATGGCGGCAGGCGGGGCGAGACGAATTCGGGGCCGCCATCCCGGCTGCAGACATTGACCGTATGGTATCGCGGGCCCCGCGTCGGCACGATGTTGCCGAGCGCGCGATCGATGAGCACCTGTTCGCAGCGCAAATTGCTCGTCATGCCGATCGGATCCTCCGGCTTGACACCGGGCAGGCTGTCGAAGGTTAAGGCCGGCTTCCGGGGTTCGGCCGCAGTCGCAGTCGCTGCGGCGCCGAGGGCTGCCACGATGCCGATGCATGCGGCCATGGCCAGGTTGCAGATCTTTCGTCCCATGGCTCACGCCCCTTTTCCGCCCATCCGTCGCCCGCTGACCGGTTCCGCCTCTGGAGCCCCAGCGACCCTATCGCATCGCAGCCGGTTCCGCGCTATACCGCCGGCGCAGCCTGTCAAAGGATGATGTGGGGATCTCCATGCCGAATACAATCCGGTTTCACGAAGGTGATATCGCCGCGGACGACGCTGCGCGTTACAACGGCGCGATTGCCGTGGATACGGAGACGCTCGGCCTCGTGCCGCGCCGCGATCGCCTGTGTCTCGTTCAATTGTCGCCGGGGGACGGAACGGCCGATATCGTGCAGATCGCGGCGGGGCAGACGATGGCCCCCAATCTCGTGCACATGCTTGCCGACCCTGCCCGACAGAAGATCTTTCACTACGGGCGCTTCGATATCGCCGTGCTCTTCCACACCTTCGGCGTCACCACAACGCCGGTGTTCTGCACCAAGATCGCCTCGCGCCTGTCGCGCACCTATACCGACCGCCACGGCCTGAAGGACAATCTGAAGGAAATGCTGGAGGTCGACATCTCCAAGCAGCAGCAGTCCTCCGACTGGGCAGCCCCCATACTCACCCCGGCGCAGCTCGACTATGCCGCCTCCGACGTCCTGCACCTGCATGCCCTGCGCGACAAGCTCAACCAGCGCCTGATGCGGGACGGACGGATCGACCATGCGGAGGCCTGCTTTTCGTTTCTGCCCACCCGCGCGAAGCTTGACCTGCTCGGCTGGGACGACACGGACATTTTTTCGCATAGCTGAACCGGCCGGTGACTGCGCCGTCAGGTCTGGCCCTTCTTGCGCACGACGCCGAGGCGGGCGACGACCTCTCTGGGAATTCGGTAACGCTCGATGGCATCGCGGTTGGAGCGGAGGCCACAGATCTCGCGCTGGATGAAGAACGACCAGACAACGTCGGCGGCCGTATCCAGCAGGGCCTCGCGCCGCGCCGGCGTCGTCTCCGGGTCATCCAGCGCCTGCAGCGCCGCGATCGCCTGTTCCACTCTCAGCCCGTGACGCCCCAGCGCATCCGCGCGTTCGGCCATCAACTCATATTCGAGGATGTCGAGGCCGGTCTGGCGCGAGCCGCCGGGATTGCTGAACGATTGTGGCGGCCTGACCGACATGGCGAGATCCTTCCTCTGCCACCCCGACGAAACGGACAACCGGGGCGATCCCTCGAATCTGGGGCGCGTGCCGTCCGGCTGCAAGTGATCGGCGCGCTCGGGCCACTCTGATCCTCGACCCTATCGGGCCCGTGCGCGAACCTCCTCGAACGACCAGTCTTTCAGCAGGCGACCATCCTGCCAGACCGGCTGCAGCTGGTTTTCGCGCCCGGCGAGCGCATCGAGCCGCGCCGCCTCAAGCCCCGCGAGACCCGACACGACGGCCTGGCGACCGGCTTTGGAGGCCTTGACGTTCATCGTGGCCGGGCGTTTCCAGACGTCGTGCCAGCGCCCGCTCGTGTCCTGGCGCGCATTGGCTTTCATGGCGAAGGCGTAGGTATCGCGGTTCACCTTCTGCAGGAGGCCGCCGCCCATGGCAAAGGTGATGTTTTCGGCGGAATAGCCGAAGGCTTCCAGCCGGCTGAGGATCTGGTTCATATCGGCCAGCGTGATGCCGTCGCCCTGGATCACCCGGACGCAGCGGTCGAGAACCTTGAAGCCCTTGCGGTTCTGTGTGGCGCCGAAGCGATAGTCGAGCTGCTGCACGACCTGCACGGGCGTCTCGATCGGATCGCCGCTGTCGGGGCGGATATAGACCGTCGCGCCGCTTGCCTTGACCGTGTCGCGCAGCTGCTTGCCCCAGATGAACGATACCGCCTGGTTGATGTCGTAGCTGTCGGAGACGACGGCGAAGGCGCCGGAGGGCGCGAAGCGGGCGACCATATTGGCATAGGCATCCGCCTCGCGGTCGCCGCCCCAGGCCGTCATGGTGGAATGCTCGGAGGCAGGCATGGAGCGTCCCGCCATGGCAGCGCCATAGCAGCGACGCGCGGTGAGGACGCCGGACAGCGTATCCGTGCCCGTGAAATGAACGAGGTGGGCCGCGCCGCCGATGCCGGCCTGCTCGAAGGCGCCGACGCCGCGCGCGCCGTAATCCAGCAGGCGCGACGGCAGCAGAAGCTCGGGCTCGTCGGCGGTGCGTTCCAACGCGTCGCGCAGAGCCAGCTTGACCTTGCGGACGTTGCTGGCCACCGCTGACGGGTACCAGACGGCGCGCAGCAGCGCCGTTTCGATATGCGATGTCAGCCACCAGCAGGCGGGGTCCGTGTTGACGACCTGAACCAGCGGTATGCCGCGGCGCGTCAGCGTGCCCTCCGGCAGCGCCTCGATCCGCAGCGGCAGGTATCCGCCATGCGCGTTGACGATATGCGTCCAGCCGGCACGATCGAACGGCAGGCCGTGGGCCTTTACGATGTCCTCGGCCTCCGCCACGTCGCTCATCGTCACGGGCCGGCTCAGGACGTCCTTCAGGAAAATCTGGAGACCGAAGAACACGACATCGATGAGATCGGTCCCGCCACGCGTCTCGATGTAGGAGGAGATCGCCGTCGTCTCCGGCGGATATTGCAGGAAATGGCTGAGCTTGTAGCTGTCGGTGTTGAGGATGAGATTGTCCCAGTTCATGTCGTTCAGCCTTCCGTCCATCGCGCGATACGCATCCGCATTTCGCTAACGATATCGTAACCATATTGCGCTAATCTGGAGACATTCATGCCTCGCCGGCTCTTTTCCCGGCATATGCTGCCTCCAGGTGTATTCTGGCGGGCATGCGCATGACGCGCCCATCGACATCATGACGCCGGTTTCGCCTGGCGCGCCTGAACCCGCCGGCCGGCAGGGCACCCGCTCCCTGCGTTCGTTTCCCATCAATCGCACCCGGCCGAGGCCGGACATGGACGGAGACTGCCATGCAGACATCGACCGCCATCTCCCGGAGTGCCGCAGCCGCGCTGACCGATGGCGGTACGGCCAAGGACCGGCAGGTGCTTCCCTCAGTGGCGACGAAGCGGTTCGACGCCATCCTGCACGTCATCGAAATCGTTCTGCGCGATATGCCGAATGCGGATCCGGCAACGCGCGTCGCGCTGGCCCGCCTGACGGAAGCCTTGGCCCGGATCGTCGATTTTCCGCCGCAGCCGCAGGAGAGCCTGCGCGACTTCACCCGCCGCCTGGCCGCCCACATGGATGTCCTGCCGCCTGCCGCGCGGGCGCTGATCGAAAAACAGCTCAACCAGCAGCCGCTTCTGGCTGCGTTGAAGATGCTGGTGGAAACGCTGCGCCCGGCACTGACCATCGATCTGCGGATCGACATGCCGCTGACGCGCGACGGCCTCTGGCATCCCGATGCCGTCTCCGCCCTCTTTCCGGACGAGGACGACCGGCCGGCTTTTCGCCAGCCGACCATCCAGGCACCGCTTCCGACCCGCATGGCCTTCTCGCAGGCTCCGGGCGTCGCGCCCGGTGCGCCGCATCTGCAACAGGCGCTCGGACAGGCTTTTTCTCCGGAAACAACGACGCCCCCGCTCGCAAGGCCGGACCCGGCGTCCGATGCACGTTCCGCTGCCGCGGCACCCGCGCCGGGAAGCACAGACCGTCCGATACAGACCGCGGAAGACCCTGTGCCGACCTTGCGAAGCGCGACCGCTTTCCTCGCGTCGGACGCACAGGCGCTGGCGCAGGCTGTGGCCATCGCCAGAGGACAGGCGCTCGATACCCCCTCTGACGGTCCGACAGATCCTGTCGTGCCGCGAGACGCCGGTACGGACGCGGCAGACGGGGCCGGGGCCGACGTTGCAATCGGTCGGAGCGAAGGAGAGGAGGGGGACGTCCGCGGGGACCGGTATGGCGAGCCGCACGACGTGCGTCGGCCTGCGGAACGGACGCCCGCGATGACCACGCCTGGCAAGGTCGCCTTCGAGTCTGGCGACACCGCCCTTGCAAGCCCTGCCACGCGTGCGACAGCGGGTGGCGAAGCGGCGACCGGCGGTGTGAGAAACGATCCGCTCTTCTCCGAAGAGGACCACCCCGAACGACGACTGGCCGGCCGGCCCTCGATGGGACCCGCACCCGATCATGCCCCGGCGCCGCGCGCTCCAGCGCAACCGGTTCAGCCCCTGCCCGCGCAATCTTCTCCCGAACAGGCTGCCCCGGAGCGATCCGGGAGCGAATCGCTTCCGGGAGCCTCCCGCTCCCTTTCCGAGACGATCACCTTTCAGGCCCGCCCGCTTGCAGCGCCTCTCTCATCCCTCGATGCGGTGTCTGTATCGCCGGCTGACCGCGGCCTTCAGCCGTCGCAGCGCCCCGGCAGATCGGGCGACGTGGCGCTCGCGCACCGCGAGCCCGATAGTGGGGAGCCCTCTGCGCGCCGGCTCGAGCCGCTTCTGCCCCAGGTGGAAATCGCCCTGATAACATCGGGCCTGCGCGAGGTCGCCAATACCATCGGACAGCTCGATGAATGGGAGACGCTGTTCTACATGCTGTCGGGAAGCCTCGGCGAGACATCCGAGGCGCTTCTGCAGCAGGAGGCACGCGGCCCTGCAAACCCGCCGGCGGAGTCTGCCAACGCCCGCCCGCAGGGCCACCCGAGCATCGAGGCGGATCTGCTGACGGTCATGGACGAAGACCGTGCCGCCTTGGGTCTTGCACAGATGACACAAAGCGAAGACGTCGTTGCCGTGCCGCTCCCGCCGCGCGGACTG
The DNA here is from genome assembly GCF_004342335.1 of Rhizobium sp. PP-F2F-G48. NCBI lineage: Bacteria > Pseudomonadati > Pseudomonadota > Alphaproteobacteria > Hyphomicrobiales > Rhizobiaceae > Rhizobium > Rhizobium sp. PP-F2F-G48. The sequence goes on from NZ_SLVH01000005.1 coordinate 77,903, forward strand.
GAGGCCAGCATCCTCCGGGAGGCGGTCGGCTTCCCCTTCGTGCCCTATCTCAACGCCCCGGAAGCCGGCAGCACCGAGATCGACGACGACGAACCGCGCCGCCATCGCGGGCAAGACGAAGCCGGCTTCGCCCAGAGCGGAGAGGACGAGAGCCGCGAGAACGATGGCGGCTCTGCCTCGGATGAGGAAGACGCGGAGCGTGCCGAGGCTTCCCCTCGATCCGCCATGCAAGCAGGGGCCGGGCAAGCTGGTGCCGGGCAAGCGGAGGCCGGGCAGGCAGAAGCCGGGCACCCAGAGACTACCGAGGCGGCCGACGGCGCGCGCCATGATGCCTACGATCTTTACCAGCGCCTGTCGGATCTCGCCTGATCCTGCACCAAGCGAACGCAGAGCAGGGTACACACAGTCCACAAAGGAAAAGGCCCGCGGCGATGTCTCGCCGCGGGCCTTTTCCTTTCAAACGCTGTTCGACAGACCGTCGAACCGGGCCACGATTACTCGTTGCCGCCGCGGTTCTTGAGGGCGGCGCCCAGGATGTCGCCGAGCGATGCGCCCGAGTCGGACGAACCGAACTGTGCAACGGCTTCCTTTTCTTCGGCGATTTCCAGCGCCTTGATCGAAAGCATGACCTTGCGGTCCTTCTTGGAGAAGTTCGTGACGCGGGCGTCTACGGTCTGGCCGACCGAGAAACGCTCAGGACGCTGCTCGTCACGGTCGCGCGACAGGTCGGCACGACGGATGAACGAGGTGATGTCCTCGTGGTTGACGAGACGAACTTCGAGGCCACCGTCGTTGACGGCAGTGACTTCGCACGAGACGACGGCGTTCTTGCGCAGTTCGCCGGACGTGGCGGCTTCGCCGACCGAGTCCTTGCCGAGCTGCTTGATGCCGAGCGAGATGCGCTCCTTGTCGACGTCCACATCGAGAACGACGGCCTTGACCATGTCGCCCTTGTTGTATTCCTCGATGACCTGCTCGCCCGGACGGTTCCAGTCGAGATCCGACAGGTGCACCATGCCGTCGACGTCGCCGTCGAGGCCGATGAACAGGCCGAATTCGGTCTTGTTCTTGACTTCGCCTTCAACTTCCGTGCCAGCCGGATGGCTGTGCGCGAAGGCCTGCCACGGGTTCTCGAGCGTCTGCTTGAGGCCGAGCGAGATGCGGCGCTTGGTCGGATCGACTTCGAGAACGACAACGTCGACTTCCTGCGTCGTGGACAGGATCTTGCCGGGATGGACGTTCTTCTTGGTCCAGGACATTTCCGAGATGTGGATCAGGCCTTCGATGCCCGGCTCCAGCTCGACGAATGCACCGTAGTCGGTGATGTTGGTAACGGTACCGGAGATCTTCTTGCCGACCGGGTACTTCGCACCGATGCCATCCCACGGATCCGACTCGAGCTGCTTCATGCCGAGCGAGATGCGGTGGGTTTCCTGGTTGATGCGGATGATCTGAACCTTGACCTGCTGGCCGATGTTCAGGATCTCGGACGGATGGTTGACGCGGCGCCATGCCATGTCCGTCACGTGCAGCAGACCGTCGATGCCGCCGAGATCGACGAACGCACCGTAATCGGTGATGTTCTTGACGACGCCGTCAACGACCTGGCCTTCTTCGAGGTTCTGAACGATTTCAGAACGCTGTTCGGCACGGGATTCTTCCAGAACGGTGCGGCGCGAAACCACGATGTTGCCGCGACGCTTGTCCATCTTGAGGATTTCGAAGGGCTGCGGGTTGTGCATCAGCGGGGTGACGTCGCGGATCGGGCGGATATCGACCTGGCTGCGCGGCAGGAAGGCAACGGCACCATCCAGATCGACGGTGAAACCGCCCTTGACCTGGTTGAAGATGACGCCTTCGACGCGTTCGCCGGCTTCGAACTTCACTTCCAGGCGCATCCAGCTTTCTTCGCGGCGAGCCTTCTCGCGCGACAGAACGGCTTCGCCCAGAGCGTTTTCGATGCGCTCGACATAGACTTCGACTTCATCGCCGACCTTCAGCGTGCCGTCCTTGGCCTTCGCGCCGAATTCCTTCAGGGCGACGCGGCCTTCGACCTTGAGGCCGACGTCGACGATGGCGACGTCCTTCTCGATGGCCGTGATCACACCCTTTGTGACGTAGCCTTCGGCCAGATCCTGCTGGGCGAAGGATTCCTGCAGCAACGCTGCGAAATCGTCGCGGGTGGGTTGTGCTTCAGACATGAATACTCCTGGTCGTGCCATTGGCACGGGCGCCGGGGGTTTGCGTTGATCATATCCGATGACCCTCCGCTCCCGATGATCCCATAGGGCATCGTATCGGGAACAATTCCGGCGCGGGGACGGTCGGTTCGGACTGCTAGTGTGCTAACGCGGCGTCGATCACTGACTTCGCCGCTGAAAACGCCGCCTCTATACCCATTTCCGAGGTATCGATCAAGTGCGCGTCTGAAGCCGGGCGCAAGGGGCTGTCGGCGCGGCCCATGTCGCGCTCGTCCCGCCTGATGATATCGGCGAGGACGGCGAGATAATCGGCCGGTGCGCCGTGCGCCGTCATCTCGTCGAAGCGGCGCCGGGCCCGCACTTCGGGCGAGGCCGTGACGAACAGCTTCACCTGGGCCTGCGGGCAGACGACCGTTCCGATATCGCGCCCGTCGAGCACGGCGCCCGGGGCCTGCGCCGAGAATGCCTTCTGCGCCTCGACCAGCGCGCGCCGGACCGCCGGCATGACCGCGATCTTCGACGCGGCTTCGCCGATCGCATGCGAGGACAGCACCGAACGGTCGAGCCCGGCGAGATCGACCTTCAACGCCATGGCTTCGGCAAGGCTCTCGTCATCAAAGGGCAGACCGGCATCGAGCAGCGCCTTGGCGGTTGCGCGGTAGGTCAGCCCCGTATCCAGGTGGTGAAACCCGTAGGTTTCGGCGAGCCGACGCGACAGCGTGCCCTTGCCCGCAGCAGCCGGTCCGTCGATGGCAATAATAAACGTCATGCTTCACCTAGACTATAAGAGGCTTCACCGGATGCGTCTCTCCGGGAGATAGCATGATGATCGCGGCAGGCAATGCCGTCTCCCGATGACGTGGACGTCTCATTCCCCACAAGCTGCATTTTGGCAAGATGGCGTTTCGGGACGATTTTTCCAGCGGAGCATCCGCCGGCTCTCAAGAAGCGCCCGGCAGTGCGCTTCCAGACAGGGAAACAGTCCGCGCACACGTTTTGGCTTTGACAGTCTGCGCCCTTCCGATTAAGGGGACCGGCTAATTCATCTTAGGTTTACCGCCGGCATTCCGGCTGACGCCGGTTCGTCCGGCCGTTCAAGAGGCATCGACAGTGGCAAAAGCGGAACTCGGAACCAAGCGCATCGACCCGGAAACGGGCCGCAAGTTCTACGACCTGAACAAGGACCCGATCGTGTCTCCGTACACCGGCAAGTCCTACCCGCTCTCTTTCTTCGAAGAGACCTCCGTCGCCAAGGTCATGGAAAAGGCTGCGGAAGAAGAGGATGTGGCGGAAGTCGACACCGAGAACCCGGAAGTCGAACTCGTCTCCCTGGAAGAGGCCGACGAAGGCGCGAACGGCGACGACATCCCCGATCTGGGCGATGACGAAGTCGAGATCGACAATGACGACGACGACACCTTCCTCGAGGAAGACGAAGACGACGACAATGACGGCCTGTCCGACCTGATCGGCGTCAACGACGACGACGACGAAGTCTGATCCGCTTTCGCATTCCCTCTTCTGAAGGCCTGCCTTTCCCACGAAAGGCAGGCCTTTTCGTTTGAGCGCGCCCCGCTCGTTCGCCGCCACCAAGGCGTTTTCATCGCGAATTCAACAAAATGTCGATGCCATCGATTTTATGGCTTGCCATCTCCGGGAAGCGGACGTAATAAGCCGCACCTGCCCGGGACGAAGCGCCCGGCGGTACCCGGAACCGGCCTTGCCGGACCCTTTATGGGGCTATAGCTCAGCTGGGAGAGCGCTTGCATGGCATGCAAGAGGTCAGCGGTTCGATCCCGCTTAGCTCCACCAAATCTCCTTGAAGTTCAATTCTCCCGCATGCTCCGTTCCGATCGGCTTGCGTTTTTCACAATGACAGCTCGATCCAGACCGGCGCATGATCGCTGGTTTTCTCCCATCCCCGGACATGGCGATCGACGCCGCATGCGGTGAGATGGGGGGCGAGATCGGGACTGAGGAGGCAATGGTCGATGCGCAGGCCGGCGTCGCGCGCAAAGGCGTTGCGGAGATATTTCCAGAAGGTGAAGATCTGTTCGTCGGGATGCAGCGCGCGGATGGCGTCGGTCCAGCCGGTATCGACGAGCGTGCGATAGGCTTTGCGGATCTCGGGGCGGAAAAGCGCGTCGTCCGTCCAGCGGGCGGGATTATAGACGTCGAGGTCCGTCGGCATGACGTTGAAGTCGCCGACGAGGGCTGCGGGCATGCCGAACGCCAGCAGCGTCTCGCCATAGGCGGTCAGGGCCTTGAACCAGTCGAGCTTTCGCGCGAACTTCGGCCCTGGGTAGGGATTGCCGTTGGGGGCGTAGAGCGCACCGACGATCATGCCGCCGGCGATGGCTTCGATATAGCGGCTCGCGTCGTCCTCCACACCGGGAAGGCCGCGGCGCGTGAGAATTGGCGTCGCATCCCGCTCCAGAATCGCGACACCATTCCAGGCTTTCTGCCCGTGCCAGACGGCGCCGTAGCCCGCCTTCTCCAACGCTTTTCTCGGAAACTTCGCCTGCGGCGCCTTCAGTTCCTGCAGGCAGACGATATCGGGCCGGCTCTCCTTCAGCCAGCGAAGCAGAATGTCGAGCCGCCCGTTGATGCCGTTGACGTTATAGGTCGCGATCCGCATGCGAGGACGTCAGTGACCTTTCCGGTCACCCTTGTCGCCTTCGCCGGGTTTCGCTTTCGTCTTGGCATCGTGACGGGCGTCGGCCGACAGCGAGCGGCCGACATCCACGCTTTCCATGAACTGGCCATTCTCATCGCGGCGCACATAGCGCTTGCCGGTTCCGGTATCGATCATCTCGCGCTTGGACATTGCCTTCTCCTTCTGACGGATAACAGGCAGCCAACGCTCCGGGCGGCAAAAAGATGCGGGGACGTCTCCTCCAGAAACTGAAAAGCCTGCCGCGGGAGGAGGTGCGGCAGGCTTTCCAAAAGAACCGAACAGCGGCTGGGAGGAGGAGTGCCGCTATTCCTACAGGGGTCCGGGGAGGAGGATCGGAGCCCTGAAACTCGAAGAGCGCGGGAGGAGGTGCGCTGTTCGATGAGAGGATCATACGCAATTTCGGAAGAACCGAAAGCTCTCATATTGCAGTGCAGCTATGCAGTGAGGGCATACCGGTCAAAATAAGCAGGTCGAGTTGACCAAATTTTAACCCTTTCAAACGTCTTCGTTCGCGCTTACCAATACCAGACCGCCGACAGCGACGTCCCGGCGCATCGAGGCTGCCGAATGCTTCGTACGGTTCTGACATTGCTCGCCGAAGTCATTGTCAACCCTCGAACATAACGATCTTCTTTCTCAGCAACAGGAGTAGCAAAAGCGTTCGGAAAACGTTATCGGTTGCTAACCAGAAGCGCCATGAGACCGCCGCGTGCAATCCGGCAGGAAATTCATTGCTCTTTCTGTAAAATCATACATTCTCGCGCAACGAGAATTCAGCCGGTATTTCTGCAGGAGCGACTATGAACGCGAAAGCCCCCCATGCGATCGATGTGTACGTTGGAGGTCGTGTTCGTGCGCGCCGGCTTATCCTCGGGATGAGCCAGACGGCGCTGGGCGACCGCCTCGGCATCACCTTCCAACAGATCCAGAAGTATGAAAAGGGTGTGAACCGGATGGGCGCGAGCCGGCTGCAGGCCGCCGCCGACATTCTGAGCGTGCCGATCAGCTACTTCTTCCAGGACAATCCGAGCGACCAGACCCGTCCGGAAGCCGCCGACTTCGATGCTGTCAACGCGTTCCTCTCGACGCGCGAGGGCCTGTCGCTGAACAAGGCGTTCTCGTCCATCAAAAGCCCGGACATTCGCAAGACGGTGGTTGCCCTGGTCACCTCGCTGGCACAGGGCGAAGAGACGTCCGCCCGGCAGCCGGCGGATGCTTCCGTCGCGCAGGCTTCCGCCAACCCCTCCTGATGTGTCCGCTGCGGCTGCAGACATTCGGCAATCTGGCCCTGAAGACCCGGAGTGGCGAGGATCTCGCCTTTCCGCAAAAGGCCCTGCTGCTCGTCTGCATCCTGCGCCTCGGCGAACGCCCCGCGCTTCGGCGGGACGAGGCCTCCGCCATGCTCTGGCCGGAAGCCGACCGTGAGGCGCAGCACATCAATCTGCGCAAGATGGTGTCGCGCATCCGAAAGGCGCAACTCGCCTATCACAGCGTGATCCTCGACATCGGCGACACCTCCATCACGCTTGGCGACGACGGGCAGCGACTGGTCGTGGATGCCGCCTGCTTCCGCCGCGACGACACCTCGCTCGAAACCATGCTGGCCCTGCTGCGGGAGCGCTTTCTCTTCGGTAAGCTGCCGGACGGCTTCCTGCGGCGCTGGGGCGAGATGCAGATGGATGTGCAGTATCACTGCCTGCGGGAGCGGCTGTTTGCCGTCGCCGGCGAGGTCACCGCCCTGCCGGACACCGTGATCCTGCGGGAGGCGGCTTTCCTGCTCTTGGAACGCAATGTCCACGACGAGCCCGTACGGGCTCTGCTGGAGGAAAACGCGCCGTCGGCGCAGCAGAGAGGCTTCCCGAGCGCCGAGGCGAAGGTCCTGCCGTTCGCCGGCGGGCGTTCGACCGCGCCCGGGAGCGCTGCTTCCGATCCGCCCATGCCCGTCTATGCACAGGTCGTGCCCCGGGCCTCGCTTGCGCTGACGGTGACGGCGTCGCTGCCGCGGCTGGCGCTGCTGCCACCGGCCCTGCGCCTCGGAGCGTCGCGGACCCTCACCGGCACCGTTGCGGCCTTGATCGACGACATCGCCATCAGCCTGTGCACGCTGCGCAATATCTCGATCGTCGCGCCGCACACCGCCAAGCGCATCCAGGAGAGCAATGACCGGATCGCCATGCTGGAAACGCATGCCATCTCCTATCTCGTGGATACCACGCTTTGTGCGGAAGGCCTTCTGGTCCAGATCATCTTCGTGCCGCTCGATCGGGTCATCTGGGCGGAGCGCTTCTCGCTCGACACGCCGTTTTCCTCGCACAGGCGGGTGATCGCCAAGATCATCGCCGACAGCATCGCGACGGAGCTGCAGCGCAACTACGATCCGCTGGTCGAATACGAGCATCATCCGGATGCCTACCGGGCCTATCTCTCCGGCGCGCGCCAGACGAAGACCATTTCCCTGCCGTCGATTCGCGGCGCACGACGCGGCTTTCGCGAGGCGCTTCAGTACAGACGGGATTTCGCGCCGAGCTTCATCGGGCTGGCGCGCACCTATTCGCTGGAATGGGTGCTGACGGCGCGCGGCGACAAGGGGCTTCTGCACAAGGCCGAAGAGCATGCGCGGCTTGCCATCCAGCAGGACCCTTCCAGTGCCGCAGGCTACAAGGAATTGGGCGTCGCCAAGCTCTATCTCGGCGATCTCGATGAAAGCCTCGAGGCTCTGGCACGTGCGGAAGCCCTGAGCCCGCATTATGCGGATGCGATCTACAGCTATGCCGACTCGCTCGTCCATGCCTCGCGTCCCGACGAGGGGCTGCGCAAGATCCAGCGGGCGATCGACCTCAATCCCCTGAGCCCCGACGATTATTTCTGGAGCGCGGCCGGTGCGAGCTACTTTGTCGGCCGATACCAGGATGCCATCGACTATATCGGCCGGATGACCAATCAATCCTCGGCCGATCGGCTGAGAGCGGCCGCGTTCGCCATGCTCGGCGACATGGCGTCAGCACGCCGCTACCGGCGCAAGGACCGCGAGACCAACCCCCATTTCGATCTCGACCGCTGGCTGGCTGTTCTACCCATCCGCGAAACATGGCAGAAAGAGCTTTACCGCGAAGGCCTTTCACGGGCAGGATATTAGCGGCAGAATCGTTTGCGCGACCTGCCCTACCCGTATCGGCAATCACAACCGGAAATCGCAGAAGGTTGTCCTTGCCATTTTTGTCATAAAGGAGGATCGCATGTCCAAAACCGTCGTTTTCGGCTTCCCTGGGGATAGCCAGCTCTATGTCGCCGATGTCGAGGCAGGCACCGTGAAGCCGCTCGAAGACACCGATGGCCGGGCCGGCGAATTGCGCGCAAGCCGCGCGCCCTTCATTCGCGGTGTCGATTTCGCCGTCGCCCTCGCGCCGGCCGACAAGGCTTTCTCCGGTCTCTTCGACTGACACCGTTGCGCCTTACGACCTTCGACCGGACCTGCACCGCGGCCGAGACCTTCGACCGCGTTGCACCTCTTCTCGCGGCCTTCGGCATCACACGTATTGCCCGCCACACGGGGCTCGATCGGATCGGCATTCCGGTCTGGTGCGCCTATATGCCCAATGCCAGATCCATCGTCGTGGCGCAGGGCAAGGGCGCAACCGACGCGGACGCGCGGACATCGGCCGTCATGGAAGCGCTCGAACGGGCCGTCGCGTGCGACCCCGCCGTCGCGGTGCTCACCGCAAGCCTGGCGGCGTTGAAGGCCCGCGGACAGGCATTTCATCCGCTGTCCGGACTGGTGGCGTCGGGCCATGAGCCGCTGGCCCCGGACGACGAGACGGACTGGGTGGAGGGACAGGATCTTCTCACCGGCGAACCCGTGCTCGTGCCCTTGCAGGCGGTCACCCTCGACCGCACGATCCGGCATGGCCGCTTTTGGCAGTCCTCCGACGGGCTCGCCTCCGGCAATACGCTGGACGAGGCGATCTTTCATGGCCTGATGGAGCGCGTGGAGCGCGACGCCCATGCCCTCTGGCTGTTGCGCCCTCTCGCCGCGCGCCTTGCGACATGCGTATCGCCATCCGATTTCGACTGCCCCGTCATCCGCGCGCTCGAAGGGCAGATCGCGGCGGCCGGGCTCAAGCTGCGCCTGTTTGACGCCACCAGCGATCTCGGCATTCCCTGCTTCTCCGCCTATCTCGGTCCCGAGGCGAGCCGCCTTGCGGGAGCGCTGAAGCATGTGGACGTGACGTTCGGCGCGGGCACGCACCCTGTCCCGCGGCAGGCGGTCCTCCGGGCCATCACCGAAAGCGCCCAGTCGCGCCTGACCTATATCAGCGGTGCGCGCGACGACGTTTTTCCCGAGGACTATGACAGGCCGCTCGCCGACAGCACGCGGCAGGCAATGCTGGCGGAGCCCCGCGCCTGGACCCCGTCCACCCTCCCCGCCTCGTCCGGCGCAGCGCTGGTCGGTGCCCTCCACGCGCGCGGGGCAGGCCTGATGATCGCGGTGCGGCTTTCCCGGCCGGACCTTCCCTTCGCCGTCGCCAAGGTCCTCGCGCCTGCGCTTGAAAACCCCGAGGGCAAGCGTCGGCAGCGATACGGGACGCGCGCGCTGCGCCAGGCGCTCACGCAATGACGTCCCTCGGAAACGAAGATACCGGCCGGAAAGTTCTGTTCGTTGGGCCGACATTGCCGGATGCGGCCCGGATCGCGTCGGGCCTCGACATCCGGCCACCGGCTATCCAGGGCGACGTCTATCGCGCGGTGCGCGACGGTGCCGCCGCGATCGGGCTGGTGGATGGCGGGTTCGAATATACCGCGCCCGTCTGGCACAAGGAGATCCTCTATGCCCTGTCCGCGGGCGTTGCGGTGTTCGGTGCCGCGAGCATGGGTGCGCTGCGGGCTGCCGAGTGCCGTGTGTTCGGAATGGTCGGCATTGGTACCATCGCGCGGTCCTATGCCGATGGCGTGCTGGTGGATGACGCCGATGTCGCGCAGCTGCATGCGCCGGCGGCGCTTGGATGGGCGAGCCTGAGCGAGCCGCTGGTCAATATCCTCGCAACGCTCGCGCAGCCCGATCTGCGAACCGGCCTCACACCGGATCTCTGCGACCGGATCGAGGCGGCGGCGCGAGGGCTGCATTTCAAGGACCGAACCTGGCGCAGCATCCTGAAAGGGGTCGATCTGCCGGACGAGGACACGCGCCGGACACTCGAAGCGAAACTGAAAGCCGGTGCCTGCAACCGGAAACGGGAAGACGCCCTCCTGCTGATTCAGGCGCTCGCGGCCTCTTCCAGCGCGCGATCGCGCGAGAAACCCGATTGGGTCTTTCGGCAAACGACACTCTGGGAAGAGCTCATCCAGCGTTGAGAATCCGAAACCTCTAATGTTTTGAAGAGCCTCCGTCTGAAGCGTCATACGTCACGCACCCTATGTCACGCCTGTGTCACGCGCGGTTTTCCGGGGCTGTCGCTACACTCGCCTCAAGACAACCGAATGGCTTGGAACATGACACTCAGCAACCCGATTGCGGAACCCGTAGACCTCACGCACACCGAACGAGACCCTCAGGAAATCCGGGCCCTCGCCCGCCTGATCGTCTTCGCCCGGCAAAACGCGATCGATCTCAATCTGGGAAATGCCGTCCACTGCCTCGACCTCGCCTTGCGCTCGGTCCTGCAGGAAAACGACAGCACGTTCGATGGGCTCGTCTTCTCGGAATCCAGCCTTCAGCGTCAGCGCGCGCACTGATCGACGCTCAAGCCGCCGCCCCCCGGCCTGCAGGCAAGCCTGCAGTCAAGCCTGCAGTCTGGGCCTGCAGTCCGGGCCTGACTGCCGGTCAGATCCCGGCGCGCCGGCGCAGGCGGGCTTCGAGGGCCGAAAGTCCGTCATAGATCAGAACGGCAAGCGCTCCGACAATAAGGCCGCCCTGCAGGATGAAGGCGAGATTGTTGGACTGGAGCCCGGCGATGATCACCTCTCCGAGCGTCCTTGCCGCAACCGTCGAGCCGATGGTCGCGGTGGCCAGGCTCACCGTGATCGACAGTCTGATCCCCGCGAGAATGACGGGCGCGGCCAAGGGAAGCTCCACCCGGAAGAGACGCTGCCGGTCGGTCATCCCGGCCCCGCGCGCGGCTTCCATCACGGCAGGCGGCAGGGTGGTCAGCGCCGTCAGCGTGTTTTCGAAGATCGGCAGCAGGCCGTAGAGGAAAAGCGCCACCAGCGTCGGTTTCTCCCCGAAACCCAGTGCCGGCACGGAAAGGGCGAGAACGGCCACAGGCGGGAAGGTCTGCCCGACATTCACGAGGCTGCGCGACAAGGGCAGAAACTCCGCGCCGAACGGCCGCGTCACGAGAATTGCCAGCGTTACCGCCACCAGAATGGCGGCCGTCGTCGCAATGGCGACGATGCGCAGATGCAGGAGCGTCAGCGTCAAGAGGCTGCCCTGGTTGTAGATCGCGGGAGCGTTGTCCTGCACCAGCGGCTTCAGGATCGGCTCGAACAGCATGGGAGCGATCAGGAAGGCGAGAAGGGCGACGAGCAGCAGAGCCCGCAGGCCCAGCGGTATCCATCCTCTGATCCGGTCGGTATTGGCCGTGTGTCGGGCCGTTGCGTGAGACGCGGTCATCGGCGCCTCGCGGCACGCTGAACGAGCCCATCCAGCGTGATGCGTCCGATCGGCCGGCCATCGGCGTCCGCAACGGGGGCGGCGTCCCGCCCGCTCCAGAGAAGTTCGGCCAGCGCGTCCCGCTGGGTTGTCGTGGCGGCGATTGCCGTGCCTTGCGCTTCGCCGGGCTCGACGGCGGCGCCCGCGGTTTCGATCGACAGCATTCGGAACGGGCGTTCGGTCGCGCCGATCAGGGTTTCGACGAAATCGGTCGCCGGGCGCTCGACCAGTTCGGCGGGCGGGCCGTACTGCACGAGTTTGCCCTTGTCCATGACGGCGATGCGATCTGCGAGATGGAAGGCTTCCTCCATATCGTGCGTGACGAGAATGATCGTGGTGCCCAGCAGTCGCTGGATCGCCAGCAGATCCTCCTGCGCCTTGGCGCGGATGATCGGGTCGAGCGCGCCGAAGGGCTCGTCCATCAGAAGCACGTTGGGCTCCGCCGCGAGCGCCCGCGCCACGCCGACACGCTGCTGCTGACCGCCGGACAGTTCATGCGGAAAGCGGTCGGCAAAGGTTTCCGGATCGAGCTGGAACAGCGCCAGCAGTTCGGCCACCTTGGCCTTGATGCGCGCCGCGTCCCAACCGAGCAGCACCGGCACGGTCGCGATGTTCTCGGCCACCGTGCGATGCGGGAAGAGGCCGTGGCCCTGGATGGCGTAGCCGATGCGCCGGCGCAGCTCGAAGCCGGGAACGGAGCGGTTGTCCTCGCCGTCGAGGCGGATCGTCCCCGCGGTCGGCTCGACGAGACGGTTGATCATGCGCAGCAGCGTCGTCTTGCCGGAGCCTGAGGTGCCGACGATGACGGTGACGGTTCGCGGCTGGATGGTCATCGTGACAGTGTCGACGACGGTGTCGTCGCCGTAGCGCTTGGTGATGCCGTCGATCTCGATCATGCTGTCCTGCCTGCGCGGTTGAGCGGCGCGTTGATTTCGATGAGGGCGTCGAGGATGGTGGCCGCGGCGAAGGCCAGAAGCACTGTCGGCACGGCGCCGAGCAGCACGAGGTCCATGGCGGTCTGGCCGATGCCCTGAAAGACGAACACGCCGAACCCGCCGCCGCCGATCAGCGCCGCAATGGTCGCAAGACCGATGTTCTGGACGAGAACGATTCGGATGCCGGTGAGAATGACCGGGAGAGCGAGGGGGAACTCGACCCGCAGCAGGCGCTGCGCCCCCGTCATGCCGAGCCCGCGCGCGGCCTCGTTCGCCTCGCGGGGAACGCCCGCAAGCCCGACCACCGTATTGGCAACGACGGGGAGCAGCGAATAGAGAAACAGCGCGACGAAGGCAGGCGCCGCGCCGATGCCGCGCACGCCGATCGCAGAGGCGCCGGGAACGTTCACCGCGATCCAGCCGAGCGGCGCGATGAGGAGGCCGAAGAGCGCGATCGACGGGATCGTCTGGATGAGGTTGAGAACGTTCAGCACGCCGGCCCGCAGCGGCCGCACGCGGTGACAGAGGATGCCGAGCGGCAGGCCGACGATGACGGAGGCAAGGAGCGAGCCGATCGCGAGCGTCACATGCTTGCCCGCCTCGTTCCAGAAGACGTCCGCCCGGCCGGAATATTCCTTAAGAAGCGAGAGCGAATCCCATCGGCCGGAGGCGAGGATGGCGGCAAGGGCACCGAGCGTCACGCCGAGCAGCAGCACCCGGACGGAAGGCTTCGGCTTCATGCGCGTGATGGCATCGGCGGCAAGCAGCAGGAAGGCGAAGAGAAGCGTCCAGAAGCCGGATGCCGGGGAGACCCGCGCATAGGTGTTGCCCTCCGGCGTCAGGAAGCGTCCGGCCGTGCCGATCAAAAGCATCAGCGCGAGAAGACCGATCGCGGCAACCGCCAGCCGTGCGGCGGCCGGCGTCCTGAGGATGGTCACCACAGCCGCCACGCCGAGGGCGATCAGGAGCGCCGTCCCGTAGCCAGCGGGCAGGGATTCGAGGATGGAACGCGGACCGCCGGGGACGATCCGATTGGCACGGAAGGTCGCAAACGGCGCCAGAAGCGTGCCGAGGCAAAGGAGGATGGCGATCAGGACGCCGAGCTTGTCGAAGCGGATGCGCATGCCTCTCCTGATGTTCCGAAGGCAAGCCCCGTGCCGCGAGACCGTTCCGTGCCGGAACGTGACGGTGTCTTGCCGGCGATAGGGGCGAGCCTCCTGGAAGACGTTTGCCGCAACCGTCGAAGGCGGACGTGAAAAGGGCCGGGAGGGCAATGCCTCCCGGCCCGTCTGCTTACTTCAAGAAGCCGTTCTTCTTCAGGAAGTCTTCGGCCACGGCCTTGGCCGGCTCGCCGCCGACCTGCACGCGACCGTTCAGGTCCTGCAGCGTCACGAGATCGAGCTTTTCGAAAACGGGCTTCAGAAGCGTTTCGATCTGCGGATTTTCCTTCAGCACGGCTTCGCGGATGATCGGCGCCGGCTGGTAGACCGGCTGGACGCCCTTGTCGTCTTCCAGGACCACGAGGCCGGACGGTGCGATGCCGCCGTCAGTGCCGTAGACCATGGCGGCATTGGCGCCGTTCGTCTGGTTGGCGGCAGCGGCGATGGTGGCTGCGGTATCGCCGCCCGACAGCGTGATCAACTGGTCGGGCTTCAGCGTAAAGCCGTAGGTGGTCTGGAAGGCCGGCAGGGCGGCGGCCGAGTTCACGAATTCTGAGGAGGCCGCGAGCTTCACCGTACCGCCATCGGTCACGTATTTGCCGAAGTCGGAGAAGGTCTTGACCTTGGACTGGTCGGCCAGATCCTTGCGGATGGCGACGGCCCAGGTGTTGTTGGCGGGCGACGGCGTCAGCCAGACGATCTTGTTGGCGTCGTAGTCGAGCTTCTTGGCCTCTTCATAGGCCTTGGCGGCATCCTTCCAGGCGGGGTCTTCGGCCTTTTCGAAGAAGAACGCGGCATTGCCCGTATATTCCGGATAGATGTCGATCTCGCCGGCGGTGATCGCCTTGCGCACGACCGGCGTTGCACCGAGTTGCACGCGATCCGTCGTCTTGATGCCGTTGGCGTTCAGGACCGACAGGATGATGTTGCCGAGCACGCCGCCTTCGGTATCGATCTTGGAGGACACGACGACCTGGGCCTGAGCGGCGGAAAATGACAGGACAGCGGCTGCCGCCGCGATGAGTGTAGACTTGAGACGCACGCGAATTCTCCCCTGATGACACACTATCGTCCACGCGATGACAGCGATCGTCGCGGCATAGGCTGCCATATGTGGCGACATCGGAGGAAAAACAGAGCCGTCGCAGGGCAAAATGCGACCGGTTCGTTTCGACGCAGCCTAAACGTGTATGCCGGGAGCCTCCTGCCCCGTCCGCTCGACATATTCGGTGTATCCGCCGCCATACTGATGGATACCGTCCGGCGTCAGTTCCAGCACCCGGTTGGACAGGGCCGCGAGAAAATGGCGATCGTGCGAGACGAAGAGCATCGTGCCCTCATAGGCCGAGAGCGCCTTGATCAGCATTTCCTTCGTGTCGAGGTCGAGGTGGTTGGTCGGCTCGTCGAGCACGAGGAAGTTCGGCGGGTCGAACAGCATGGCCGCCATGACGAGGCGCGCCTTTTCGCCGCCGGAGAGAACCCGGCAGCGTTTGTCGACGTCATCGCCGGAAAAGCCGAAGCAGCCCGACAAAGCCCGGAGCGGCGCCTGCCCAGCCTTCGGGAACCGCTCCTCCAGCCACTGCAGAACCGTGCTCTCGCCATCGAGCAGATCCATGGCGTGCTGGGCGAAATAGCCGACCTTGACGCTGGCGCCGATGGTGACACTGCCCTTGTCCGGCGCGGCGGTTCCCGTGACAAGCTTCAAAAGCGTGGATTTTCCGGCACCGTTGATGCCCATGATGCACCAGCGTTCGCGCCGGCGCACCATGAAGTCGAGCCCGTCATAGATCGTCCGCGCGCCATAGGCTTTGTGGACCTGCTTGATATTGACGACGTCTTCGCCCGAGCGCGGCGCCGGCAGGAAGTCGAAGGCGACCGTCTGGCGGCGCTTCGGCGGCTCGACGCGGTCGATCTTCTCGAGCTTCTTGACGCGGCTCTGCACCTGCGAGGCGTGCGAGGCACGGGCCTTGAAGCGCTCGATGAACTTGATTTCCTTGGCCAGCATGGCCTGCTGGCGCTCGAACTGCGCCTGCTGGTGCTTTTCGCTCAGCGCCCGCTGCTGCTCGTAGAAACCGTAATCGCCGGAATAGCTGTTGAGCGAGCCGCCGTCGATCTCGATGATCTTGGTGACGATGCGGTTCATGAACTCGCGGTCGTGCGAGGTCATCAGCAGCGCGCCGTCATAGGTCTTCAGGAAGTTTTCGAGCCAGATCAGGCTTTCGAGGTCCAGATGGTTGCTCGGCTCGTCGAGCAGCATGACATCGGGCCGCATCAGCAGAATGCGGGCGAGCGCCACGCGCATCTTCCAGCCGCCGGAGAGCTTGCCGACATCGCCGTCCATCATTTCCTGGCTGAAGGACAGGCCGTCGAGCACTTCGCGGGCGCGGCCTTCCAGCGCGTACCCGTCCAGCTCCTCGTAGCGCGCCTGCACCTCGCCATAGCGCTCAATGATCGCGTCCATCTCGTCCATGCGGTCGGGGTCGGACATCGCGGCTTCGAGCGCGCGCAGTTCGGCCGCCACGATGCTGACGGGCCCTGCCCCCTCCATGACCTCGGCCACGGCGCTGCGGCCGGACATCTCGCCGACATCCTGGTTGAAATAGCCGATCGTCACGTTCTTCTCGGTGGCCACCTGCCCCTCGTCGGGCAGTTCCGAGCCGGTGATCATGCGGAAAAGGGTCGTCTTGCCGGCGCCGTTCGGGCCGACGAGGCCTATCTTTTCGCCCTTGTTGAGCGCGGCCGAGGCCTCGATGAAGAGGAGGCGGTGGCTGTTCTGCTTGGAGATGTTTTCGATGCGTATCATGATCGGTCGGGCCCGGCTGCGTTGCGGGTCGCCTTATGGCACGGGATGGCCCTGTTGTCCCGGCTTTTTGCTGCAGCGCACGCGCGTCACAGCAGAGACATGCCGATCAGCGTGGCGATGGAGAGCAACAGCGCCGGGATCATCACCACCGCCCCGAGCTTCAGAAACTGCCAGGTGCCGACTTCGATACCCTCGCGCCGCAGGGCGGTGAGCCAGAGAATGGTGGCGAGCGAGCCGGTGACGGAGAGGTTGGGACCAAGATCGACGCCGATCAGGATGGCGGCGGCGACAAGGCTCGGCGCACCCGCGGCCTGCACCGCACTGCCGGCAAAGAGCCCGGCCGGCAGGTTGTTGACGAGGTTGGCCGCAAAGCCGACGCCGACACCGGCGACGCCCGCCGTCCACGCGGGCGAGATCGCCGCGTTGCGGGCAAGGAGATCGCCGAGCATGCCGACGAGCCCGGTGCCGCTGAGCGCTTCCACGATGACGAAAAGGCCGGCGACCAGGGGCAGGACGCTCCAGGAAATCCCCTTGAGGACGTCGAGAGGTGGCTCGCGATTGACGAGAACGATCAGGAGCGTCGTGGCGATGCCGGCGACAAACGTCGGCAGGCCGAGATCGAGATCGAGCGCGGACACGATGACGAGGCCGATGGCGGTCAGGGCAAGCCCGATGCCGGCGACGCGGGCGGCGGGCGACAAGCTCGGCGTCGGCACGTCGGCCGCGACCGTTTCCGAGGCGAGCGCGCGGCGCTGGGTGAAGGCGAGCGCGAGATAGGTGACGACGATCGCCACGATGGACGGAAGCGTGAAGGTGCGCAGCCATTCCCCGAGCGGCGGCATCTCGCCGCCACCGAAGATGACGAGGTTGGCGGGATTGGAGATCGGCAGCACGAAGCTCGCGGCATTGGCGATGAAGGCGCAGATCAGCAGGTAAGGCAGCGGGTTTGCGACCTTCGCCGCCCGCGTGGCGGCGTAGACGGCCGGCGTCAGCACCACGGCCGTCGCGTCGTTCGACAGGAACACGGTCACGAGCACGCCGACCGCGTAGATCAGGAAGAACAGGCACTTCGGCGACCCATTCGCCTGGCGGGTCGCGATGGCGGCGAGCCAGTCGAACAGTCCTTCCTTGCGGGCCAGTTCCGACAACAGCATCATGCCGATCAGGAACAGGTAGACATCGGTGCCGCGGGCGATGCCGTTCCAGACCGCCGACAGCGGCATGAGGCCGAGTGCGGCGATGACGGCGGCACCCAGAACGGCCCAGACGGCCTCCGGCAGGCGAAACGGCCGGGTGATGACCCCGGCGACGGCCAGGGCTGAGATGCCCCAGGTGAGCAGGACAGGGGAAAGAAACGTCGGCATGGATTTCCGGCTCTATGGATGTCTGGATGGCGAAGCGCGAAGGGGGTCGGCTGACGCCGTCGTCTACCCCGCTTCGGCCCGTACGCGAAAGGCGCTGATCGGCTGGGCGATGTTCTTGACGCGCTGGAAGCCGAGATCGTCGAAGGTCAGCGGACGCTGCTTGCGGACATGGTCGCGCACGGTGCGGGAAATGCAGATGGCGCCGGGTTCGGCCAGCGTTTCCAGCCGTGCCGCTACATTGACCGTGTCGCCGAAGACGTCGCCATCCTGCACCACGACATCGCCGACGTTAATGCCGATCCGGAACATCAGCCGGGCGTTTTCATCGAGGTCCGCATTCGCTTCCGCCATCGCCTGCTGGATCTCGATCGCGCAATCGATGGCGGACAGGGCGCTGGCAAAGGCGGCGAGAACGCTGTCGCCGGCGGTGGTGACGATCGTGCCGCTGTGCTTCTCGATGATCGGATCGATC
This sequence comes from Rhizobium sp. PP-F2F-G48, assembly GCF_004342335.1. NCBI lineage: Bacteria > Pseudomonadati > Pseudomonadota > Alphaproteobacteria > Hyphomicrobiales > Rhizobiaceae > Rhizobium > Rhizobium sp. PP-F2F-G48. The sequence continues at coordinate 96,161 of NZ_SLVH01000005.1, forward strand.
CGGTCGCGCACGATCTTCAGGCGCACGAGCGTCTTCGTCTCGTCGCCCTCCATCAGCCGGGAATAGCCGACGATATCCGCCGCCATGATCGCAAGCAGCCGGCGGTCGAGCCGGGAGAGCAGTTCGTCCCTCGTGAGCTCCGCGGACCGCGCCCGTCTCGCGGTGGCGCGCACCGCAACGAGTGCGAAGACGGCGGTCAGCAGCGACAGCGCGAAGACCACCATCTCCATGCGGGCGCCGGCCTGTCGTGCTTCGGCCACGCGCTGCATGCGCTGATTGCTCTCTTCGGCCCGCATCGTCTTCAAGGCGTTGCGCACGCCGTCCATGAGCATCTTGCCCTGCCCGGTCTTCATGATGGCGAGTGCCCCGGCCGCATCGCCCTCGCGCTGGCGGTCGATGCTCTGGCGCAGTTCCGACAGTTTCTGGACGATCAGCGAGCGGAGAACGGCGACATTGGCATCCTGACGGCTATTGTCGGACAGACCTGTCGCGAGCTCCTCCATCATCCGGTCGATTTCCTGAATGGACCCCTCGTAGGGCTCGAGATAGGCACGGTCCTGCGTGATGAGGTAGCCGCGCTGGCCGATCTCGGCATCCTGCAACAGCGATTGCAGGGTGGAGATCCGCCGCTCGTTGCCGATGGTGTGGGCGATGGCCTCCTGCGCCTGCCGTTCCCGCTGCGACAGGAGAACCGAAGCCCCGATCGAGGCGACGGCGACGAAGAGCACGGCGATGATGATCATCCCGGCACTCTGGCGCACCTCGTTGCGCGCCTGCAGCAGGAACTTGTTCACCGTCGGTCTGGCCATGGTCCCTCGCGCTGCGGCGTCGCGGGCATGCCGTGCGGCCCCGCGTTCGACCATACATGTGTTCGTCCCGTCGAATGGAAAGCGCCCGCCCCGCTTTTATGATGCGAAGCTTTGCCAACAGTTCCTCACGTGCCCGATCCTGGCCTTTTACCCCGCGTCGAGCAGGGCCTGCGCGGTGCGCTCGTCGGTGATGAGGCCGGAGAGGCGGCGGCTGGTGAGAACGGCGCGAATAGCCTCGACCTTGCTCGCGCCGCCGGCAATGGCGACGATGTGGTCGGCCTTGGCGGAGTGGAAGGAGACCGAAAGCGTGCGGGCGCTCAGCATGGTTTCGAGCAGGCGACCGCGGGCATCGAAGAAGTGGCCGAGCAGTTCGCCGACGGCGCCGTTTGCGGAGATCTCGCGGATTTCGCGCGGCTCGATCATGCCGGAGGCGACGAGCTGGGCGGCCGGCTCCACCGTGCCGATGCCGACGAATTTGAGATCGGCGCCTTCGGCCAGCGCGAACACCTCGCCGACGCCGCGCTGGGAAAGAAGAACCTCGCGGTCCTCCGCCGTATTGGCAAAGAAGGGAACCGGCATGACATAGGCGGTCGCCCCTGTCTTCTCGGCAATCTGGTGCATCACGTCATGCGGATTGATGGCGTAGTTGCGGGTGACGCCGCCCAGAAGCGACACGAAGGACACGGTGCTCGCGGCCAGACGCGGCATATGACGCACCGCGGCGGCCAGCGTGCGGCCATGGCCGAGGCCGATCATCCGGTGCGCGCCGTGCTCGATCTCCCGCCGCAGATAGGATGCGCCGGCGGACGCGAGCGCGCGGAGCGGCAGCCCCTCTTCGCGCATGTCGGGTGCGACCTCGCAATAGGTCAGGCCGTACCGCTCGGCAAGGCGCGCCTCCAGATCGACGCATTCGACGATATCGCCGTCGATGGTGACCTTGACCATGCCGTCGGCCACCGCACGCGCGATCATCCTGTGCGTTTTGACCGAGGGCAGGCCGAGCATCTTGGCGACCGCCGCCTGGGTCATGCCGCCGACATAGTGCAGCCAGGCGGCGCGCGTCGCGAGCGATTCCTCCGGGTCGATGGGGCGTCGGTTCCCTGCCATGCGTCCTGCCATTTCTCCTGCCTCGGGCGTCGTGCCGCGCGCCGATCCGACTTGTCCTCACCTTCGCCATACACCCCGCGTCGCAGGCTGGCACGTTATTTCCGCGGCGCGCACGGCGCTCCGCCATCGCGATGCCGTGTCGCAGAGTGTGTCAGATATGCAGGTCGGAGACACCCGTATCGATATGCGGCGCCCAGAAGGCGACGCTTTCGGCGATCTGCTCGATGACCTGGCGGTCGTTCGGATCGCGCTCCTTGAAGGAGAGTTCGAGGCAGATCTCGTTGGTCTCGGCGCCGCCCTCCGCGAGCGCTTTCAACAGCGGCTCGGGGTGAACGCGGCCGCGGGCGTTGAATTCGGCGGTGAACGGACGGTGACCGCCCTTGTCCATCAGGCTCTGCTTGATGTGGATGATCGGCGACAGTTTCGGCACCGCCCGCGCCCAGGCATAGGGGTCGACATCGTCGGGATTGGGCGAGGTCACGTCGCCATGGTCGATGTCGGCCATCATCCACATGGGAATGGCCATGCCGGCGGCCGTCAGCCTGTCCTGCAGGCGGATGCTGTCGGCGATGGTTTCGCCGAACTCGCGCCCGACGCTCATCGGCTCCCAGAAGATGTAGTCGAGACCGGCCGCCTTGCCGTGCTCGGCGACTTCGGCCCAGCAGTCGATGGCGATCCGGATGAGCGCCTCGCGCCGGGTGGGGTCGTCGAAATCCTGATAGGTGAAGATGGCGAACTGGGTGCCGACGGAGACGCCGCCGAGATCGGCGGTGATGTCCGCGAAGGTCTTGAACCAGTCGACGTAGTAGCGTCGCACGTCGCGGTCGGGATGACCGAAATGGTTGAGGCGGCCATAAGGCCCCGTCATGCCGGAGGTGACGCGCACGCCGGTGCGGGAAAGGGCCGCCTGCATCTCCCGCGTCAGACGGCGGATGACGGGTGCGGGCCAGCTCGGATTGATGAACTCGTGGGTCAGTTGCAGATCGCGGACCTTCAGCGCGTGCGCCACGGTATCGATCAGGTCGTCCGGCTCGGCGAAGCGGTTGACGAGCGGATTGGTGTTCAGGGACAGGGTCAGGTTCATGATCGCTCCCTCACGCGGCCAGCGCGACATGCGCATCGAACCAGTCGGCAAACGCCGCCCGTTCGGCAGCCGTCAGGTGCAGGTTCTGCTTGGTGCGACGGACAAGCACGTCCTCGGATGTCTCGGCCCATTCGTTGGCGACGAGGTAGCGGACCTCGGCCTCGTAAAGCTGCCCGCCGAAATGCCGGCCGAGACCCTCGATCGACGTGACGCCCTTGACGATGCGGTTGACGCGGGCGCCGTAGAGGCGGCCGTAATGATGGACCAGCGCGCGCGGCATCCAGGGGTAGTCGCTGCGCATCCGCTCGGCAAACTGCACGTAATCGGCATTGGGGATTTCGCCGCCGGGCAGCGTCGCGCCGCGCGTCCAGTCGCCCTTCATGTTGGGGAAGAAGCCGGCGATCTTCTGGATGGCATGCTCGGAGAGCTTGCGGAACGTGGTGATCTTGCCGCCGTAGATGTTGAGCAGCGGAGCGCCGCCGGTCTCGTCCAGTTCGAAGACATAGTCGCGCGTGACGGCGGAGGGATTGCCCTTGCCGTCATCGAAGAGCGGGCGGACGCCGGAGAAGCTGTGCAGCACGTCGCTGCGACGCAGCTTCTCCTTGAAATAGCGGTTCACGGCGGCGAGCAGGTAATCGATCTCCTTCTCCTCGGCCTGAACCTCTTCCGGACGCCCTTCATAGGGAATGTCCGTGGTGCCGATCAGCGCCTTGTCGCCCTCATAGGGGTTGATGAAGATCACGCGCTTGTCGTGGTTCTGCACGAGATAGGCTTGGCTGCCCTCCCAGAACTTCGGCACGACGATGTGGCTGCCCTTGACGAGGCGCACGTTGCGGCTGCTGTTGGAGCCGGCGACCCGGCCGACGATGTCGTTGACCCAGGGGCCGCCGGCATTGACGAGCACCTTTGCGCGGAACGACGAGAGTTCGCCGGTGCGCTCGTTGCGCGTCTCCACGCGCCAGCCGCCATCCTCGCGGCGGGCGCTGATGCAGGCGGTGCGCGTCAGCACGGTGGCACCCCGTTCGGCGGCATCCAGCGCGTTCAGCACCACGAGGCGGGCATCATCCACCCAACAATCGGAATATTCGAAGCCCTTGGTGTATTTGTCGAGGATCGGCGCGCCCTCGGGATCTCGGTGCAGATCGAGCGAGCGGGTGCCCGGCAGGCGCTTGCGGCCGCCGAGATGGTCGTAGAGGAAGAGGCCGAGCCGGACGAGCCAGGCGGGGCGATCGTCCGGGCTGTGCGGCAGCACGAAGCGCATCGGCCAGATGATGTGGCTTGCCGAGTTCAAAAGCACCTCGCGTTCGATCAGCGCTTCGCGCACGAGGCGAAACTCGTAATATTCGAGATAGCGCAGGCCGCCATGAACGAGCTTTCCCGAGCGAGACGACGTGCCTTCGGCCAGATCGCCCTTTTCGCAGAGGATGACCGAGAGGCCGCGACCCGCGGCGTCCCGTGCAATGCCGGCACCGTTGATGCCGCCGCCGATCACGAAGAGATCGACCGTCTTTGCGTCTGTCATGTCAGGCTCCTCGAAGGTGGGATGTGTCGTCGCGCGTCGTCATGTCGGCAGGGTCCAGGGCGGCCGGCGTCGTCTCCCCTTCGGGGCGGGCATGCGCAGGCTCCTGTCCGAGCGTTTCCCAGACGGGCGTCAGGGACTGGCGGGCCGCGACATAGGCCGGGTACAGGCGGTCGTAGTGGCGGGCGAGATCGGGGTCGGGCGCCTCGGCCTGACCGAGAAGCGGGCTCACCCATTCGTCGATGCAGGCATCCATGGTGGGATAGACGCCGAGCGCCACCGCCGCCATCATCGCGGCACCCGCGGCACCCGCCTCCTCGCGGTCGGAAATGCGAACGGGCGCATCGACCGAAGCGGCGAGCACGCCGCGCAGGGCGCGCGAACGGGCCGCGCCCCCGGTCAGCCGCAGCTCTTCCGGCATGGCGCCCATCGCGGCATAGCAATCCCGCGTCGCCATGCCCAGACCCTCGACCACGGCGCGCAGCATGTCGGGGAAACCATGGCGGGTGGACAGGCCGATGAAGCCGGCGCGGGCATGGGCATTGACGAACGGCCCGCGCTCGCCGGCCTCGGAAATATAGGGATGATAGAGCAGTGCGCCGGGGCGCGTCGTTTCCAGCCAGTGCTCGATCCGCCCGACGAGATCGGAAAAGGCGACCTGCCGCCCCGCATCCGCCATCAGGTCCGCGGCAAGGCGCAGGATCCAGTCGATATTGAGCGTCGCCCCCATATTCGTCTGAACCTGGGTGACGATGCCGGGGACGGGCAGCGCGATGACATAGCCCGTGCCCTCGGCGTTCAGATGCACCGCGTCCACGGGCTTGGCGCGCATGTGAACGCCGGTGGAGCCGACGGTGGAACAGGCGGCATTGGTCGAGCGCGTCCGCACCCCGGCACCGAGCGCCGTCATGACCATATCGACATAGCCGAGCGACACGGGCGTTCCCGCGCGCAGTCCGGTGGCCCGGGCCGCCTCGGCCGAAAGCGGATGCTGGACCTGCGTGCCGTCGATGATCTCCGGCAGGAGGCTGCGGCGATGCGCAAGGCCGAGGCTGTCGATCGCGAGATCGTCGTACTGCCGGGTGCGGAAATTGCCGAAGGTGAAGCTTGCTTCCGACGGGTCGGTGGCGCGGATGCCGGTGAGGTTGAGGTAGAGCCAGTCCTTGCAGTGCAGGGCGACCTCGGCCCCGTCCAGGAGCTCGGGGCGGTGGCGGTCCATATGCGCCATCTGCGCACTCTGCTGGCAGGTGTTGAGCCCGGTGCCGGTCGCCTCGAATCGCACGCGATCCTCCGTGCGGCCGGCCAGGCGGCGCACGCTCGACGCGGCGCGGGCATCGAGCCACAGCCAGGCATCGCAGACGGGACGATCGTGCGACCCGACGAGCCAGGTGCCGTCGCCTTGCGCGGTGACGGCGAGCGCCGCGGTCCTTGACGCGAGGCCGTCGATCTTTTCGCAAAGGCCCTTCAGCGCGGCGACGCAGTCCGCCCAGGTCTGTTCCAGGGATTGGGTCGCGGAGCCGTCGTCGCCGGTCGCGTAGACATTGCGCACGGACGCACAGGCGAGCTGGCGTCCGGTGAGATCGAAGGCGACGGCCTTGATGACCGACGTTCCCGCATCCACGCCGATGATGACGTCGCCACCCTCACGCATGCCGCATCCACAAGGCTCGTCGCCGCGCTCCTGCACATGCCATCATCGGTGCTCCTCCCATTCTCGCAGAGCCCTTATCGGAAGGGCGCCCGGCCATGTCATCCTCCAAGATAACAATCTGCCATCACGATATCTCACAAACATCACACTGACGTCGAAATATCTTTCTGCTTCCGCATTTTTTTTCACAAATGATCTGTTGTGTCAAGGTTGCCAAGCGAGAGCCGTGGCCGCAGATGACGGCATGACGCGGTGCCGGCTCTCCGATCGGACGAACCATTCGATCACAGTCTTCCAGCAGCGCCAAATCCGCGCAAGAAACCGTCTTCTATTATCATTAAACCAATATAATCAGACGATAGAACCGTTTGAGGCTTCGCGTGAGATGCGTTCCATCGCCATCAACCCATTCGGCAACAGGACGCCCTCTTTAGTCTTTACCCTCCGGCGATCCACCGCTGAAGTCGCCTCCTTCCCTGTCGCTCCACGCCTCCAGATCCGCGATTTCGGTAAGCAGGTGCCGTTGACAGTCGGAAAATTTTCTACCATTGTTCGATCCATTGATAACACAGACCTATCATCTGTTATCATCAAGCATGAAGGCCGACGGGAGGAGATCGTCGGCGGGGATGCGCCGTCGATGCGCGAGGGAGGAGACGTCATGAACAGAACCGTGATCCCGTTCCGCGACCGGACCCTCCGCCGTCGCACCGTGCTGCCCGCCAGCCACCGTTCCCGCGACGACCGTCCCCAGAGATGACCTTCGACACGTCGTCGCGGACATCCGCGGCCTTCAACCGACCTTTGCGCCTCCTTCAAGAGGCGATTTCAGATATGAGGCTTTCGTCATGAGCACCCTTGCCGAAGCGAAATCGATACATTCCCCCCGCTTCACCCGCGGTCGCCTGGTCACGGCCGTGTTGGCCGTGATCCTCGTCGGTGCCATGGCCTATGATACGCGCGTGGTTCAGATCGGCTCCGAACATGACGTGCGCGCCGACGTGTTCTCGCCGGAAGCTTTCGGGGCCGAGAATTTTCCCAAGGTCCGCGACAGCGTGGCGAGCCGCGCGGTCGATGCCGCCGAACTCGGCCAGGCGATCGCCGCCGACAAGGCGGCCGCCGGCACCAAATACGGCGTTGCCACCAGCACCGGCCCTGTCATCCCGGTCAAGTTCACCGGCGTCGTCGGCGAGCGCAAGTCGAGCACCAACACGATCGCCGTGTCCGGCCTGCCCGAGGGGACCGTGGTGCGGGTCCAGACCGGCCCGGCGATCAACGGCACGGACCTGCGCGATGCCACCGGCGAGATCGAGTTCGGCCAGTTCACCAACCAGATCGAGTACCAGAACGCCGGCTCGGCGCTGAACAACGCCATGAAGAAAGAGGCGCTCGGCAGTCTCGATCCGGCCGCGCTTCAAGGCAAGACGGTGGAAATCACCGGCGTGTTCAAGCTGATCAACCCCAAGAACTGGCTGGTCACGCCCGTCGTGGTGACCGTGAAATGAGCGCCGCAACCGCACGTCTCACGCCATCGGGCGACCATGGCGCCGTCGTCATGGAGGCGCGCAATATCGCCAAGTCCTATGGCAGCATCCATGCGCTGAAGGGCGTCAATTTCGAGATCCGCCGCGGTCAGGTCACCACCCTGTTCGGCGAGAACGGCGCCGGCAAGTCGACGCTGATGAAGATCCTCTCAGGCGTGGTGCAGCCGACCTCCGGCGAGATCCTGCTCGACGGCGAGCCGGTGAGCTTCTCCTCCTCGTCGCATGCCCGCGACAGCGGCGTTTCGATCATCCATCAGGAACTGTCGCTGGCGCTGAACATGAATGTCCGCGACAATATCTTCATGGGCCGCGAGATCATGGGGCCGACCGGCGTCAACTATGCCGAGGAAGAACGGCAGACCCGGCTGCTGATGGAGGAACTGGAAGAGCCCATCGATCCGCTGACGCCGGTCGAGGAGCTTCGTCTCGGGCAGCAGCAGATCGTGGAGATTGCCCGCGCGCTGTCGGTCAATTCCCGCATCCTCATCATGGACGAGCCGACATCGGCGCTCAGCGCCTCGGAAGTCGAGGTGCTGTTCAAGGTGATCCGCGACCTCACGGCGCGCGGCGTGTCGATCGTCTATATCTCGCACCATCTGGAAGAGGCGCTGCAGATCACCCACCATGCCGTGGTGCTGCGCGACGGCACGATGACCGCCTATGCACCGCGTGCCGATATCGATCTGGAATGGATCGTGCGGAACATGGTCGGCGAGAATTTCGACCTCGGCGCGCCGCCGTCGGGTTATGCGTTCGGTCCGGTCGCCCTGTCGATCGAGAAGCTTTCGGTCCCGGACGCCTCAGGCGCCGGCTATTCGGTGGTCGATGCGCTCTCGCTCGACGTTCGCGCAGGCGAGGTCGTTTGCATCTACGGGCTGATGGGTGCCGGGCGGACCGAGCTTCTGGAATGCGTGGCCGGACGGCTGCAGCCATCCGCCGGCCGCGTCATGCTGCGCGGGCAGGACGTGTCCCGGCTCTCCATTGCCGAGCGCATCGACAACGGGCTCGTTCTCGTGCCCGAAGACCGGCAGCGCGACGGGCTGGTGCAGACGATGACGGTCGGCAGCAACCTGTCGCTTGCCAGCATCGGTGCCTTCACCAAGGGCCTTTTCACCTCGCGCCGCGGCGAAGCCGGCCTCGTCACCGACGCGATCGCCAAGGTCCACATCAAGACGGATGGCGGCACGGCGCCGATCGGCTCGCTGTCGGGCGGCAACCAGCAGAAGGTCGTGATCGGCAAGATGCTGGCGACCAATCCGGAGGTCATGCTGCTCGACGAGCCCAGCCGCGGCATCGATATCGGCGCGAAGTCGGAAGTGTTCAAGCTGCTCGCCGAGCGCGCAAGACAAGGCCTCGCGGTCATCTATTCCACATCGGAAGTGGGCGAATGCCTGAGCATCGCGCACCGCATCGTCGTCATGCGCCGCGGCAGGATTTCCGCCGAATTCGGCTCCGACGTCACCAAGGAACTCATCATGGCGGCATCCGGCGAAAAAGCCGGAGGCCATGGATCGGATGGGCACGAGCCCGAAACGAGGACGCACTGATCATGTCGGCAACCCATTCCACCGCGCGCCCGACGCCGCAGAAGAAGACGATGAACATCGCTCAGCTCCTGCTCGAGGGCCGCGCCTTCTTCGCCCTGATCGCGATCATCGTTGTGTTCTCGCTGTTGTCGCCCTATTATTTCTCCGTCGCCAATTTCCTGATCATGTCGTCGCATGTGGCGATCTTCGGGATTCTCGCCATCGGCATGCTGCTCGTGATCCTCAATGGCGGCATCGACCTCTCGGTCGGCTCGACGCTCGGGCTGTCCGGCGTTGTCGCCGGCTATCTCATGCAGGGCGTCACGCTCGAACAGCTCGGTGTGGTGCTCTATCCGCCGGTCTGGGTCGTGGTCATTCTGACCTGCGCGCTCGGCGCCTTCGTCGGCGCGGTCAATGGCGTGCTGATCGCCTATTTCCGCGTTCCCGCCTTCGTGGCGACGCTCGGCGTCCTCTATGTCGCGCGCGGGGTGGCCCTGCTGATGACCAATGGCCTCACCTTCAACAATCTCGGCGGACGGCCGGAGCTCGGCAATACAGGCTTCGACTGGCTGGGCTTCAACCGGCTGTTCGGCGTGCCGATCGGCGTTCTCGTGCTCGCTCTGCTCGCTATCCTCTGCTTCGTCATGCTCAGCCGGTCGGCTTTCGGCCGCTGGCTCTATGCGTCGGGCGGCAACGAGCGGGCGGCAGAGCTGTCCGGCGTGCCGGTCAAGCGGGTCAAGATCATCGTCTATGTGCTCTCGGGCGTCTGCGCGGCGATTGCCGGCCTCGTCCTGTCGTCGCAGCTGACCTCCGCCGGCCCGACGGCCGGGACCACCTATGAATTGACGGCGATTGCGGCCGTCGTCATCGGCGGCGCGGCGCTCACCGGCGGACGCGGCACGATCGGCGGCACCATGCTCGGCGCCTTCGTCATCGGCTTCCTGTCGGATGGCCTCGTCATCATCGGCGTGTCTTCCTACTGGCAGACCGTCTTTACCGGCGCGGTCATCGTTCTCGCCGTCCTGCTCAACAGCATCCAGTACGGGCGCCGCCCGAAGTAAGCGGCGACCGACACACGACCTTCTCCGCCTATCCGGCCCCTGCCTTTCGAGGAGAGGCGGCGTCGGCCACGGACAAGCACCGCCGGGTGACCGGCACAACCGAACCGCATTTCAAAACCGGGAGAGAGACCATGATGAAACAAGCAACCCGCCTCTTGATGGCCGCCGCCGCTGCCGCCACGATGTTCGCCAGCACCGCTTATGCCGAGGGCCTGATGACGGTGATCGTCAACGATCCGTCCAACCCCTACTGGCTGACCGAAGGCAACGTGGCCAAGGCCGCTGCCGAAAAGCTCGGCTACACCGCGACCGTCGGCGCGCATAAGGGCGATACCAACACCGAGAGCAACCTGATCGACACCGCCATCACCAACAAGTCGGTCGCGATCATCCTCGACCCGGCCAATGCCGACGGCTCCGTCGGCGCGGTGAAGAAGGCCGTTGCCGCCGGCATTCCGGTCATCCTCGTCAATGCCGAGATCAACCAGGAAGGCCTCGCCAAGGCGCAGCTCGTCTCCAACAATGCGCAGGGTGCCGCCCTTGGTGCCACGCAGTGGGTGGAAGCCGTCGGCGATAAGGGCAAGTATGTCGAACTCTTCGGCGCTCCCTCCGACAACAATGCCGCGACCCGCTCCAACGGTTACGAGACCGTTCTCACGCAGTATCCGGACCTCGAAAAAGTGGCGTCGGAAGTGGCCGACTGGGATCGCACCAAGGGTCACGACAAGATGCAGTCCATGCTGCAGGCCAATCCCGACATCAACGGCGTGATCTCCGGCAATGACGAAATGGCGCTCGGCGCCATCGCGGCACTCAAGGAAGCCGGCAAGATCGCCAACGTCAAGGTTGGCGGCTTCGACGGCTCGCCGGATGCGGTCGCCGCCATCAAGGCCGGCGAGCTGCAGTACACCGTGCTCCAGCCGGTCGCCGTCTTCTCGGAAGAAGCCGTGAAGCAGGCCGACAGCTTCATCAAGACGGGCGCGACGGGCGCCAAGTCCGAAAAGCAGCTGTTCGATTGCCTGCTCATCACCAAGGACAATGTCGACAAGTACTCGGCACCCTTCGTCCTCGACAAGTAAACTCCCAAGGCCAGAGAGGGCGCCGTCCGCGGCGCCCTTTTCTCATTGTCCTCAGGTCGCCTCGCTCGCTGGTCGCATCCGTGCGAACGGGTTTTCCGTTGAAGGTTTTATGCGCTAGTGGTTTGATTCCGACATTTGCTCCCGTTTGCAGCACCCATGAGGGCAAATGCCGGAATCCAAAAAACCACTAGGAAGTTCATGATTCGAGTGGAATTTAAGAATTTTACATTTGATCACAGAGATCGCCGCTGGTGGGTATCAAATGTCAAATTCATTCCGCTAGGACGCAGGCAGAGCGAACAGAGGGGCACCGGGATGACGAACAAGACAACCGCCAGTCCGTTCATGTCCGAGCTTCCGAGCGACAGTCGTCATGCCCGCCAGATCGTGCGCCGTCAGCTGATCGCCGAGGCCGTGATGGCCGAGGGCTCCATGCGGATCGAGGACCTGACCGACCGTTTCGGCATCAGCCTGATGACGGCGCACCGGGATGTCGACGAACTCGTCAGCCGCGGCCTTTTCCGCAAGACGCGCGGTATCGTCACCGCCGCCCCGACGAGCCTGATCGAATCCAGCGACGTCTACCGATCGAGCCGCCAGGCTCGCGAGAAGGCTGCGATCGCCCGGGCGGCCATGACCTTCATCGAGCCGGGACAGGCGATCTTCTTCGACGACAGCACCACCGTGCTGCAGATGGCCCACCACCTGCCGGAAAAAGTGCCGCTGACGGTCATTACCAATTCGCTCAATCTGATGAACGAGCTGAAGGCCGTACCGGACGTCACGCTGCTCGGTCTTGGCGGGCAGTTCTACAACTGGTGCAATGCCTTCATGGGCCGCATGACCATCCGCGAGATCGAAAAACTCCGGGGCGATACCGTGTTCATGTCGATGTCGGCCATTCTCGACGATGTCGCGTTTCACCAGTCGCCGGAAATGGTGGAGACCAAGCGGGCGATGTTCGACAGCGCCGCCATGCGCATCCTTCTGGCCGACCACACGAAATTCGAGCGCCGTGCGCTCTATTCCTTCGCAGCCCTCACCGAGTTCGATCTCGTCATCGTGGACGACAATATCGCGCCGGAGCATCTGGAGCGCATGCGCTCCAAAGGCATCAACCTGATGGTCGCGCCGGTGGACCGGCCGAAGGTCGGGCGATAGGGCGTCCGCTTAAAGGGCGCTCTGCGGATTGGCGAAGACGAGTTCCATGCGATCCGCCAGAAACCGGGTGCGTATCGCCTGCACCGGCCGGTCCTCGAGATCCACATCGACGGCATTGGTGACGAGCACGATGGCATCGGCGGCGCAGGCGAGCGCGTCGGCATCGGTCGCAGCGATCCGTTCGGCCGTCAGGCGCGTTTCGCGCCGGCGATAATCGGCAAGGCCGCAGCGCTGCAGCGCCTGGGTGATCGAGCCCTCCTGCGCATAGGCCGCGATGATGCCGGGAAAGCGCTCGGCCGAGAAGTGCGAGGTGGAGCGGGACAGAGGCACGCCGTCCACCACGGCCATATGGTCCAGCCGGTGAAGCGGGGCGCCCGGCGCGAGGCCGAGCAGCCGCGCCATCGCCATGTCCGCCACCACCTTCTGCGATCCGACGAGACGCCCCGAGGGCTCCAGCGATTGCCGCATCATGTTTTCGGAAAACCGCGCCCGCGTGCCGATCGGATAGGAGATGCGCGGCTCGACCGGATTGACGAAGGTCCCTCGACCCCGCTCGGCCCGGACGATGCCCTCCGCCGCAAGGGCCGCGATGGCGCGGCGCACCGTGTGGCGGTTGACGCCATAGTCGGCCGCAAGCTCCGTTTCCGGGGGAAGGCGGTCGGTTACTGCGGCCGCAAGGATCGAGGCGCGAATGCCATCGGCCACCCGGCGCCAGCGTGAAATTCCGTCATCCTGTCTGTCCATGGCCCATCCCTTCAGCGCCGCCAGTAAAGAGTGTCACAGCGGCGTCATGATTTTCGGGTTATAAATCGGATCAAGATTAGTTGTCTACACAAATAGACAAATAGGATCCGAAATGACCACAGAACAGCAGATCCCAGATCGCAAACGCGCGCTCGACGCCATGGCGTCCATGCCCGCGGACATCCTTGCCGAGCGCTACGGTGCGATTGCCAGAACCGCACCGTCGGCAATCCCCGTGCGGGGGCCGGAGATCGGTGCCGTGATGGTGCGCGGACGGATCGGCGGCGGCGGCGCACCGTTCAACCTTGGCGAAGCCAGCGTGACGCGGGCGACCGTGAAGCTCGACAGCGGCGAGGTCGGCCACGCCATCGTTCTCGGTCGCGACCTGGAGAAGGCCCGCATGGTGGCGCATCTCGACGCGCTCGGTCAGCGTGCCGAATGGCAGCCCATGATCGAGACGGATGTCGTCGCACCCGCGCTGGTCCTCGATGCCGAAGCGCGCCGGCAGCGCGCGGAAGAAACGGAAGCGACACGCGTCGATTTCTTCACGCTGGTTCGGGGAGAAGACCGATGAGCCTTGCCTTTGTCGATGGCGGTTTCGCCGAGCCCGTCTTCGGGTCGCAGCGCGCCTTTCGCGCCCTGATGGATGCCTTTGCGCGACCGGGCAGCATCGCCGACTTCGCAGGCCTTGCCGGCCCCCCCAGGCCGATGTCGTCTGCGGCCGGCGCGATCCTTCTGGCGCTGGCCGACAACGATACGCCCGTGTTCTTCGAAACGGACATGCCGGACGCACAAGCCTGGGTCGGCTTCCACACCGGCGCGCCGATAACAGGCGCGGTGCCGTCCGCCCGCTTCGTTCACCTTGCCGACGACAGCGACACCACTGCCTGGAGCCGTTTTGCGGTGGGCACGGCGGAATATCCGGATCGCTCGGCCACGCTGCTTCTGCCGGTCGCCTCCCTTCGCGGCGGCGAGCGCCTCAGCCTCAGCGGGCCGGGCATCGAGACCTCGAGCGACATCGCGCCGCAAGGCCTGCCGAAGGGCTTTGCCGATGTCATGGCCGCCAACCGCGCCGGCTTTCCGCTCGGCTTCGATCTCGTCCTCGTCTCGGGCAGCGAGGCGCTGGCCCTGCCCCGCACCACACGCATCCAGGAGGCCTAAGCCATGTATGTTGCCGTCAAGGGCGGGGAAGCCGCCATCGAAAAGGCGCACCGGCTGCTCGCCGACCGGCGTCGGGGCGACCGCTCCGTCCCTGCACTCTCGCTCGACCAGATCGCCGGCCAGCTGTCGCTCGCTGTGGATCGCGTCATGGCCGAGGGGTCGCTCTACGATCCCGAGCTCGCCGCCATGGCCGTGCGCCAGTCGCGCGGCGACCTGATCGAGGCGATCTTCCTCATCCGCGCCTATCGCACGACGCTGCCGCGCTTCGGCGCGACGCGGCCGGTGGAGACCGGGGCCATGCGGATCGAGCGCCGCGTGTCGGCCACCTACAAGGACATTCCCGGCGGGCAGCTGCTCGGACCCACCTTCGACTATACACACCGCCTGATCGACCCCGACATGGCCGGCGACCACCCCGTCGAGCCCGGCGCCCGGCGTGACGTGGCTGGCGACGTGGCCGGCGATGCCGCCTATCCCCGCGTGACGGATATCCTCAATGGCGAGGGCCTGATCGAGCCGGATGTCGCATCCGATGCCGAGCCCGGCGACCTCACCCGCGACCCGACCGGCTTTCCCGCGGGACGGGATCTGCGGCTTCAGGCGCTGGCGCGCGGCGACGAAGGCTTTCTTCTGTCGCTCGGCTATTCGACGCAGCGCGGCTACGGGCGCACGCATCCCTTCGTCGGCGAAGTGCGCATCGGCCTTGTCGATCTGGAGATCGACCTGCCGGAACTCGGCTTTGCCGTCGCCATCGGCGCGATCCGCGTCACCGAGTGCCAGATGGTGTCGCAGTTCAAGGGCGGCGGCGAGGACGGTCCCCGCTTCACGCGCGGCTACGGCCTCGTTTTCGGTCAGTCGGAACGCAAGGCCATGTCGATGAGCCTTGTCGATCGGGCGCTCCGCGCGGACGAATTCGACGAGAACCGTGCGGCACCGGCGCAGGACGAGGAGTTCGTCCTCTCCCACTGCGACAATGTCGAGGCCACCGGCTTCGTGGAGCATCTGAAGCTGCCGCATTACGTGGATTTTCAGGCCGAGCTCGACCTGCTGCGCATGTTGCGGCGGGAACATGCGACCAAGACCTCGGAAATGGACCGACAGGAGGCCGCGGAATGACCCTGCCCGCTTACAACTTCGCCTATCTGGACGAACAGACCAAGCGCATGATCCGCCGTGCGATCCTGAAGGGCATCGCCATCCCCGGCTATCAGGTGCCGTTCGCCTCGCGCGAGATGCCGATGCCCTACGGCTGGGGCACGGGCGGGGTGCAGGTGACGGCGGCCATTCTCGGGCCGGACGACGTTCTCAAGGTGATCGACCAGGGCGCCGACGATACGACCAACGCCGTCTCGATCCGTGCCTTCTTCGCCAAGACCGCGAATGTGGCGACGACCACGAAGACGGCGAATGCGACGATCATCCAGACCCGCCACCGCATTCCGGAAGAGCGGCTGCAGGCGCACCAGACCCTCGTCTTCCAGGTGCCGATCCCCGAGCCGCTGCGCTTTCTCGAGCCGCGCGAGACGGAGACGCGGGTCATGCACGGGCTGGAAGAATACGGCCTCGTGCATGTGAAGCTCTACGAGGACATCGCCCAGCACGGCCATATCGCCACGACCTATGCCTATCCGGTGAAGGTCGAGGGGCGCTATGTCATGGACCCCTCGCCCATTCCGAAATTCGACAATCCCAAACTCGACCGCTCCCCCGCCCTGCAGCTCTTCGGCGCGGGACGCGAGAAGCGCATCTATGCGCTGCCGCCTTTTACCCAGGTGACGAGCCTCGATTTCGAGGATCATCCCTTCACGGTCCAGACCTTCAGCCGCCCCTGCGCGCTTTGCAACGCGACCGGCGTCTATATGGACGAGGTGGTGACCGACGACCGGGGCGGGCGGATGTTCGTCTGCTCGGACACCGACCATTGCGAGACGCGACAGGCGGAGGGCCACGCAGGCCCGGGCCTGCCGCAGCTCGGGGAGCACGCGTCGAGCGAGCAGGAGACCACGCGATGACCGATCCCATCCTCTCCGTCCGCGGGCTCGAAAAGCGCTACGGCGCCTTCGTCGGCTGCACGGACGTGTCCTTCGACGTCTGGCCGGGCGAGGTGGTCGCCATCGTCGGCGAGTCCGGCTCCGGCAAGACGACGCTGCTCAACTGCATTTCCGGCCGGCTGGAACGCTCGGCCGGCGAGATCCGCTACCGGATGCGCGACGGGCGGTTTCCGGATCTCGCCGATCTCTCGGAAGCCGAGCGCCGCTTCCTGATGCGCACCGACTGGGGCTTCGTGCACCAGAACCCGGCCGACGGGCTGCGGATGCGGGTGTCGGCCGGCGCCAATGTCGGCGAGCGGCTGATGGCGGTCGGCGAGCGTCACTATGGCGAGATCCGCCGCACGGCTGGCGACTGGCTGTCGCGCGTGGAAATCGCCGCCGAGCGGATCGACGACCAGCCGATCGCCTTTTCCGGCGGCATGCGCCAGCGCCTGCAGATCGCCCGCAACCTCGTCACCCATCCCCGGCTGATCTTCATGGACGAGCCGACCGGGGGCCTCGACGTCTCCGTGCAGGCCCGCGTGCTCGATCTCCTGCGCGGTCTCGTCACCGACCTGTCGCTCGCAGTCGTCATCGTCACCCACGATCTCGCCGTCGCGCGGCTCCTGTCGCAGCGGATGATCGTGATGAAGGGCGGGCACATCGTGGAGGCAGGGCTGACCGACCGGGTGCTGGACGATCCGCGCCACGCCTATACCCAGCTTCTCGTCGCCTCCATTCCCGAATCCTGAGCCCGCACATCATGCGCCGGAGTCCGCCGATGCCTCTCTCCTCCATCCCGCCGACCGATCCGACCATGCCGGACGGCGCGCTGCTCAGCGTGCGCGATGTCGCCAAATCCTTCGTCATGCATCTGCGCGATGGCGTCGTGCTGCCGGTCGTCGCCCATGTCCGCTTCGATCTCTTTCCCGGCGAATGCGTCGTCCTCGGCGGCCCCTCGGGCGTCGGCAAGTCGTCCATCCTGCGCATGGTCTACGGCAACTACGCCATCGACGCGGGCTCCGTCCTGGTGCGAGACCCCGAAAGCGGCGACATACGCGATCTCGGGGCCGGCGATCCGCGCCTCGTGCTTGCCATCCGGCATGACGGCATCGGCTATGTCAGCCAGTTCCTGCGCGCCGTGCCGCGCGTCTCCGCGGTGGAGATCGTTGCCGAGCCGCTGGTTTCGCGCGGCATCGACCGCACGGAAGCGCTTCTGCGCGCCCGCGACCTGCTCTCCCGGCTCAACCTGCCGGAGACGCTGCACGGACTGCCCCCCGCCACCTTCTCCGGTGGCGAGAAGCAACGCGTCAACATCGCCCGCGGCTTCATCACCGATCATCCCGTTTTGCTGCTCGACGAGCCGACCGCCTCGCTGGACGCGGAGAACCGGGACGTGGTGACCGCGATGATCGGCGAGAAGCGCGCGCGCGGCACCGCCATTCTCGGGATCTTCCACGACCAGCCGGTGCGCGAGGCCGTGGCGACCCGCACGATCGACGTGTCCGCATTCTCGGCTCGAAAGGCTGCGTGATGGCCAAGCTCTCCGAACATGTCCCGAACATCCACGAAACCGCAAAAGTGACCGACTGCCGGCTCGGTCGCTATGTCGAGATTGCCGAAAGGTCGCGCCTCGGCGAGGTCGAGCTTGGCGATTATTCTTATGTCATGGAGGACTGCGCGCTCTGGTGCGCGACCGTCGGCAAGTTCGTCAACATCGCCTCGATGGTGCGGCTCAACGCCACCAACCACCCGATGGAGCGCGCCACCCTTCACCATTTCACCTACAGGGCCGGCGACTATTTCGAGGGCGCCGAGGACGAGGCGGACTTCTTCGCCGCACGGCGGGCCCGGCGGGTGACCATCGGTCACGATGTCTGGATCGGCCATGGCGCGACGATCCTGCCGGGCGTGGCGGTCGGCAATGGCGCGGTCGTCGGCGCCGGCGCCGTGGTCTCCCGCGATGTGGCAGCCTACACGGTCGTCGGCGGCGTCCCCGCCCGGCTGATCCGCGACCGCTTCTCCCGCGAGACGGCTGACGGCATGGAGCGGCTCGCCTGGTGGGACTGGCCGCATGACAGGCTGTTCGCCGCCCTTGAGGATTTTCGCATGTTGACCGGCGAAGCGTTCATCGAGCGCTACGCCGCCTGAAACGAGGCTCCGAAACGGGGCTTTGACGCAAAAGTTTCATGTAACCGTCACGCAACCATTACCGCTTGCCGCTCACAGTCCCTCGACGTGCAGCCGGCATGAGGTCGGCTTTCGAGCTGCTGTCCGGGATCAAACCATGACCGAGATTACCCCCCTCGCGCTGTCCGTGACCAACCTTTCCAAACGCTATGGCGAAACCCGGGCGCTGAACGGGGTCAGCCTCATGCTGGAGCAGGGCGAGATGGTGGCGCTGATCGGCGCGTCCGGGTCCGGCAAGAGCACGCTCATCCGCCATATCGCCGGCCTCGAAATCGGCGACGGCGATGGCGGACGTGTCGAGATCCTGGGCGAGGTGTCGCAGGCGGGCGGGCGCATGAACCGGGAGGCTGCGCGCGGCCGGGTCGCGGTGATCTTCCAGCAGTTCAATCTCGTCGGACGCCTGTCCGTGCTGACCAACGTGCTGATCGGCCATCTCGGCCGCATCCCGCGCTGGCGGGGCACGCTCGGTCTTTTCAATGTGCCCGAGAAGGACAAGGCGCATGCAGCCCTTGCCCGCGTCGGCATTCCCCAGGTCGCAGCGCAACGCGCCTCGACGCTGTCGGGCGGCCAGCAGCAGCGCGCGGCGATCGCCCGCACGCTCGTGCAGGAAGCGCGCATCCTCATTGCCGACGAGCCGATTTCGGCGCTCGATCCCTCGGCCGCACGCCGCGTGATGGACGTGCTCGCCGACATCTCCCGCGAGGACGGCATCACCGTGCTCGTCTCGCTCCACCAGGTCGAATATGCGCGGCGCTATTGCCGCCGCACGATCGCTATGCGGGACGGCGCCATCGTCTATGACGGCCCGTCCACGGCTCTTTCCAATGATTTCCTGGCCGAACTCTACGGAGCGGCCTCGGAAGAACTCGTCCTGCCGGATGCTGCACCGAGCAGCCCGGCCGACCCCATGGCGCCCACCGGCGTCGATCCTGCCAAACGCCAGGCGGCGCTCGCCACCGTCTGATCCCGACATAACTGCCAACCGGAGACCACCATGAACGCGATCTTCAAGAGCATTGCGGCGCTTTCGCTCGCCGCCACATTCAGCCAGCAGGCGCTGGCTGCCGAGACCATCAATTTCGGCATCATCTCCACCGAGTCCCAGCAGAACCTGAAGACCAACTGGGAGCCGCTGCTGGCCGATCTGAAGACCCAGACCGGTCTCGACGTGAAGCCCTTCTTCGCCTCGGATTACGCCGGCATCATCGAGGGCATGCGCTTCAACAAGGTGCAGGTTGCCTGGTACGGCAACAAGTCGGCCATGGAAGCGGTCGATCGTGCCGATGGCGAAGTGTTCGTGCAGAGCGTCGCCAAGAACGGCGATCCGGGCTACTGGTCGGTCGTGATCGTCCCCAAGGACAGCCCGATCCAGACGATCGACGAGCTTCTGACCTGCGACAAGTCGAAGAGTTTCGGCCTCGGCGACCCGAACTCCACCTCCGGCTATCTCGTGCCCATGACCTTCGTGTTCGGCGCCCGCGGCATCGATCCGAAGACCTGCTTCAAGACGGTGACCAACGCCAACCACGAGACCAATTCCATGGCCGTCGCCATGAAACAGGTCGATGCGGCGGCCAATAACACCGAGAACATGGCCCTGATCCAGCAGAACAAGCCGGACGCCTTTGCCAATATCCGCGAAATCTGGCGCTCGCCGCTGATCCCGTCCGACCCGATCGTCTGGCGCAAGGATCTGCCGGAAGAAACGAAGACCAAGCTGCGCGACTTCTTCCTTGCCTATGGCACGGCCAATTCCAAGGGTGACGTCGCCCATGAGAAGGAGGTCCTCGCCGGCCTGAAATGGGCACCGTTCAAGGCTTCGACCGACAAGCAGCTCCTGCCGATCCGCGTGATGGAACTGTCGAAGTCGATCGCCAAGATCGAAGCCGACGCCTCGCTGTCGGCCGACGCCAAGGCCGAGAAGGTCAAGCCGCTCAACGAGCAGAAGGCCAAGTTCGAAGCCGAACTCGGCACCGCGTCCAACGGCTGATGCCCCCGACCGGAGCGGGCGGCACCGTCCGCTCCGGTTCCTTCTCGTCGCATGCCCGATCTCATGCCCTATCTCTAAAGGACGACGCCCATGACCGACGTCATCGCCTCCACCGGCGTCACGACCGCCCGCCCGCTGGCCGGCCAGGCAGGCCCCAAGCCCGTGCGGAGCATGCGCGGCTGGCTCGTCACGCTGGTTTTCGTCGGGGCGCTTGCCGCCAGCTGGGGCCCGGCCGAGATGGGACGCTGGACCTATCTCTTTTCGGACGCCGGCAACATGGCGTCCTATGCCAAGGATTTTCTGAAACCGGATTTCAAGGAGTGGGCCTCCTATCTCAACGAGATGCTCGTCACCATCCAGATCGCGCTCTGGGGCACGTTCCTTGCCGTTCTTCTCTCCATTCCCTTCGGCATCCTCTCGGCCCACAACATGGCGCCCTGGTGGGTGCTGCATCCGGTTCGCCGGCTCATGGACCTGTTTCGGGCCATCCACGAGATCGTCTTCGCCGTGCTCTTCGTCGTGGCGGTCGGCCTCGGGCCGTTCGCCGGCGTCATGGCGCTGTTCGTGCACACGACGGGCATTCTGGCCAAACTCTTCTCCGAAGCCGTCGAAGCCATCGATCCGCGCCCGGTCGAGGCGATCCGGACCACCGGCGCGTCCCGGCTGCAGCAGGTCATCTTCGGCGTCATCCCGCAGGTCCTGCCGCTCTGGATCTCGTTCTCGCTCTATCGGCTGGAATCCAACATCCGCTCCGCCACCGTGCTCGGCCTCATCGGTGCCGGCGGCATCGGACAGGTGCTGTTCGAGAGCATTCGCGGGTTCTACTATCCGCAAGCCTCCGCCATTCTCATCATCGTCGTCGCGACCGTGACGCTGATGGACATCCTGTCCCAGCAGCTGCGCAAGGTCGTCATCTGACGGAACACCGGCGCCGCGCCTATCCCTCCCCTCTCACTCGAAAAGCCGCATGCCCCGGCTTGCGGAACGGCAGACCATGACCCGCGAACAGATCTTCACCCACTGCGCCATCATCCTTCCCACCGAGATCGTCGAGGGCACCGTCCTCGTGCGCGACGGGATCATTGCCGACATCTCCAGCGGGACGACAGCGCAGGGGACGGCACACGGGATCGACCTTCAGGGCGATTACCTGATGCCCGGCTGCGTCGAGCTGCACACGGACCATCTGGAGACCCATATCCAGCCACGGCCGAAGGTGCGCTGGAACCTTGCCGCAGCGCTCCAGGCCCATGACGGGCAGATCGCCACCGCCGGTATCACCACGGTTTTCGATGCTCTGCGCGTCGGGCTCGATGGCGATACGGATCTCGGCACCGGCGACATGGCGGATATGGCGGCGATGATCTCGTCTGCCACGGCGGCGAACCGGCTGCGCGCCGAGCACTTCATCCATCTGCGTTGCGAAGTCTCGATGCCCGACGTGGTCGAGCAGTTCGATGCGATGAAACGCAACGACCGGGTTCGGCTGGCATCCCTCATGGACCACGCGCCCGGCCAGCGCCAGTTCGTGAGCCTGGAGGCCTACCGGATCTACTATCAGGGCAAGAAGAAGATTTCGGACGCGGATTTCGAGGCGTTCAGCGCGCGGCGCATCGCCCAGTCGGTGGAAAACGCCGATCGCAATCGGCTGGCGCTCGCGACACGCTGCCACGATGCCGGCATCCCGATGGCCTCGCACGACGATGCCACGGCGGCGCATGTGCGCGAGAGCGTCGATCTCGGCATTGCGCTTGCCGAATTCCCGACCACGATCGAGGCCGCGACGCTGTCCAAGGCCTCCGATCTGCAGGTGTTGATGGGCGCACCCAACGTGGTGCGGGGCGGGTCGCATTCCGGCAACGTGTCGGCGCTCGACCTTCTGGAGCGCGATGCGCTCGACATTCTCTCGTCGGATTACGTGCCGTTCAGCCTACTGCAGGCCGCCTTCCTGCTCGCCGAGCGCGGACAGACCGACCTGCCGCATGCGGTGCGCATGATCACCGCCAATCCGGCACGGGCAGCCGGCCTTGCCGATCGCGGTCGGATCGAGATCGGCCTGCGGGCCGATCTGCTGCGGGTACGGGCGGAGGCGGGTGCACCGCCGCTCGTCGCCGGCGTCTGGCGCGCCGGCGAGCGCGTCGCCTAAGGCTTGTGCTCAGGCTGACGGAGGCTCAGGCGCCTCAGGCTCAGGCGGCCGGCTGCTTCGTCTTGCGCAGATAGGGCAGAACCGTGTCGAAGCTGCCGAAGCGGGCGATCGCGTCCTCGTTGGAAACGGCGGCGGTGATGATCACGTCCTCGCCCTGCTTCCAGTTGGCGGGCGTTGCCACCTGATGCTTCGCCGTCAGTTGGATCGAATCGATCGCCCGCAGGATCTCGTCGAAGTTGCGGCCGGTCGTCATCGGGTAGGTGAGGATCAGCTTGATCTTCTTGTCCGGCCCGATCACGAAGACCGAGCGAACCGTCGCGTTGTCGGCGGGCGTGCGGCCTTCCGAGCTTTCGCCGGCACCGGCCGGCAGCATGTCGTAGAGCTTGGCGACGGCGAGGTCCTTGTCGCCGATCAGCGGGTAATCGACCTCGTAGCCCGTCGCCGTGCGGATATCGTTCTTCCAGCGCTCATGGCTTTCGACCGGATCGACCGAGATGCCGATGACCTTGACGCCGCGCTTGGCGAACTCGTCCTGAAGGCCGGCCATGGCGCCGAGCTCCGTCGTGCAGACGGGCGTAAAATTCTTCGGATGCGAGAACAGGACGCCCCAGCCACTGCCGATCCAATCATGGAACGAGATGGTTCCCTGGCTGGTTTCCGCGGTAAAATCGGGGGCGATATCGTTGATGCGCAGGCTCATGGAGAGGTCCTCTTTTCGGGTGGCCGGAAAGTGGCATCATCGGGCGCCGTGTTCAAGGCTGCGCCCGCACCGGGCTCTGCGGCGCGCCACCAAAATTTCTCTTTCCGCCCACGGAAAAACGAATGGCATGTCTTGACGGCATGAAGAACGCGGAGAGACCGACGTTCCCGCCGTCCGTCCGTCAGCGACCGTTGACCAGGCCGAGGATGAGCGCGTGGACCGCGCCGCCCTCGGTGAACTCCGCCTGATCGAAAGCGCGGTCGAGATCGCGCCGCTCGTTGGAAATCGCGCCGAGGCGACGGTTCATCTCCGTCTTGATCGCCTTGCAGCCGGGGTCGTCGGGCTGGCGAAGCCCGATGGTTGCCGTCTCGATCTTTGCGACGAGATCGCGAACATAGCGTCCATGCACCGCCTCGTGCCGACGCACGCCCTCGATGAAGGTGGTCCAGCTCGCCTGTACCGGCGCCGGAAGGCTGGCGATCGGCTTCGGGAGCGTGGTGGTGATGACGAGGCGCGGAATGGCCGTGGCGAGAACGCAGTCGTTGCCCTGCCTCTGATAGTCCCGGCGCCAGGTCAGCTTGAACCGCGTATGGGCAATGACGCGACTGGCGCCGAGCAGAGGACCGCGTTCGCCGATCGATGCATAGAGTTCGGCGCCCGTCCTGCCCGCGATCTTGTAGGTCTCAACCGTCTCGGTCGCCTTGATCTCGGCGGCGGTCGATGGAGAGGCGATGGCCAGGCCCGCTGCCGTCGCGGCATAGATCATGTTTCTCAACGTCACCCGTCACTCCGCCCTTGGTTGCGGTTCGAGCCTAAAGCATCTCAGGTCAAAGCGGAATGGATTGGAGACAGAGGTTGCCGGCAGGCTCAGACCCGGACGATGCTCGCATAGATGAGGACGCTCAGATACAACAGGAAGGCGAGAACGGCGATGGCCGCGATGAAGAGGACAATGCCTTTGCCGGCTTTCGATTTGCGGTCGATCTGGTCCGGCGGGTCGGCGGAGGGTGCAATGTAGGGTTCACGGCTTCGATCTCCCGTCACTGCCGGTTGCCCCCTTCGAGCGTCGTATGCGGACGATCGCGCCGACCGACGGGCGCCACCCTGGCATGGCGGCGGCGGCTGCGCAGTGCCCATAGACCGACGGCGCCGCAGACGACGACAAGCACGATGACCATGATGAGCAGGGATGTGTAGTTCTCGGGCATATCGACCTCACGCTCGGCGCGACAGGCGCGCTTGGAATGAACCTGTCGCGGCGCGACCGGCGACAGGGGGGAGCCGGCGCGGCCGCGACAGGCATGCCGGCACGGGGCCGGATGATAGGATGGCGGGATTTCGCTCCCGCGCATCGGCTGTCGGGGATCGAACCAGTCGGGACGCTAAAGGTTCCGCGATCGTCAGGCGCGAAACGTGTCTGCATCACCTGCCGTGCGCCGGATGCGCGACGCTCAGCGCGTCACGACCGGCGCCACGTCTTCCTTGTCGTTCTCATCGATCAGCCGCGCGCCGCGCTGGCTTGTCAGGTAGCGCCAGATCCACTGAAGCGTCACGAGCATGCGCTTTTCGAAATTGACGAGAAGATAGACATGGACGATCGCCCAGAGGATCCAGGCGAAATAGCCTTTCAGCGTCCAGCGACCGAAATCGAAGACCGCGGCGTTGCGGCCGATCACGGCGGTGTTGCCGCGATTGTTGAAATGGAAAGGCTTCGCCGTCTCTATCGCCTCTGGCTTTCTTAAAAGCTTGCCGAGATAGTGGCCCTGCTGCTTTGCCACCTGGGCGAGAGCCGGCAGCGCTGCCCCGTCCTTGCCGGGCTGGAACGCGGTGTCGCCGAGAGAAAAGATATCCGTCAAACCTTCGACGCGGAGTTTCGAATCCACCGGGATGCGGCCATTCGCCTTGCCCTCGATGCCGAGCCAGCGGAAGGCCGGCGAGGCCTTCACACCCGCGCCCCAGACGATGGAGCCGGCCGGGACCATCTCTCCGGCGATCACGGCCCCTTCCGCGGTGATGTCGGAGACCTGCGCGCCCAGCCGCACCTCGACGCCGATCCTGTCGAGAGAGCGCAGCGCATAGGCCTGCAGGTGTTCGGGAAAGGCGGCGAGGATGCGCGGACCCGCCTCGACGAGGATGACGCGGAGATCCGATGCGGGGATGGTGCGGAAGTCGCGCGATGCCATGGAGCGGCCGAGCTCCGAGATTGCGCCTGCCATCTCGACGCCGGTCGGTCCGCCGCCGACGATGATGCTGGTCAGCAGCGCCCGCCGCTCCGCCGGATCCTTCGTCCGCTCGGCCTTCTCGAAGGCGAGAAGCAGGCGATGGCGGATGCGGCGAGCCTCGTGAAGCGTCTTCAGGCCCGGCGCGAAATGCTGCCACTCGTCATGCCCGAAATAATTGTAGTCCGAGCCGGTCGCGATCACCAGCTGGTCGTAGGAAATGGTATCGCCGTCCTTGAGCCTCACCTGCTTTGCCTGCCTGTCGATGCCATCGGCTTCGGCCAGCATGATGTGGATATTGCGGTAGCGCCCGAGCGTCCTGCGGATCGGCTCCGCGATATCGGCCGGTGACAGAGCGGCCGTCGCGACCTGATAGAGCAGCGGCTGAAACAGATTGTGGTTGCGCCGGTCGATCACGATGACATCGACGTCGGTATCCCCAAGCGCTCCGGCACAGGCGAGGCCGCCAAAGCCGGCACCGATGATGACCACACGCCGGCGGGGCGTCGTCAGGGCGGGATCTGCGGTTTCAAGCATTGTCATTGCCGTAAGCTCCTCGGGGCGCAGGCTGTAAGAGACGTCCATGCGCATTCCCTCACATGAAGCATGAACACGGCGGGCAAAACAAGAAGACCTCGCCGAAGCGGGCCTTCGGCGAGGTCTTTGCCAGATCTATAAAGGCTCTCTGCAGGCCGGGCCTTCACCTCGTGCGAACCAGCCGGACGCTTCCTCGTTCCCGGAATGGTCCGGCTCGACATCCTTTGGGACGGAAACGGGTCGGGGAAAATTTCGTGTTCAAAAAGGACGGACAGGCCGGAACCAACCCCGGTTCACTTACTTCCCCAACCAGATCGCAGGCCGTGTCAAGCGGACGTGATGGGGATGGAGAACAGAGGGATTTTTCCGCTTTCTTCCTCTGGCCAACGAAATGGCAGCCGAGCTTCCCACCCATCCGGCCCGCGATCGCCTTTGCTCCTTGCGTCTCGACAGCCGTCGTGAAAACCCCGGCAGGCTCAGCCGGTCGTCTCGTTCTGCTGCGATTCCCGCTGCAGCCGGAGCAATTTCAAGCGCTCCGTTTTTTCGCGTGCGGCATCGCGCTGCGTGTCGATGATGGCCTGCGCCACCACTTTGGTTTCGTCGATATTCCCGAGCGCCGGCCCCGCTTTCGGACGACGCTTTTTCTTCTCTTCGGTCATAGAGGCTCTCTGTCTTTGGTCAGACCAGCGTTTTCCTCCTCAAAACCGGAAGCGTCATTCAACTATTTTAATGCGCGCGAGATCGTACGGAACTGAACAGTTCACTAGACGTCAGATGAAGCGTGGGCTTTGCCAGCGGAACCGTTCCGAACGCAGCGCATGGGAGACCGATCTACATAAGGAACAAATTTCGAACCGGTGCGTTGTCCGCGCGAACCCGTTCTCAAAGGAATTCCCAATGCTCAAATGGGCGCTGATCTTCTTCGTCGTTTCCCTCGTCACCGGCTTTCTCGGTTTCTCCGGCGTTTCCGCTGCGACCGCGACCATCGCGCGGGTCCTGTTCGCGATCGCCGTCGTCGTCTTCCTGATCTTCGTCGTGCTCGCCTTCATGGCGGGCAGCGCCGTTCTTTAAGCCGCATCAGCCGTTGGCCGGCGAGGGTTCACCCCTCCTGCCGGCCGAATGTCTGAAAGCACGCATTTTCAGGAAAGAGATCCCATGGACGTCCTTCGCATTCTTCTGGCCATCCTCCTGCCGCCGGTCGGCGTGTTCCTGCAGGTCGGCATCGGCCTGCAATTCTGGCTGAACATTCTTCTGACCCTCTTCGGCTACATTCCCGGCATCATCCATGCCATCTGGGTGATCCTGAAGAAATAAGTCGCCCATTTCAAGCGAACCCGACCGTTCGAGAAAGCGCATCCATGGTGGAACAAAACCCACCATGGTCAGTTAGCTGTGCGCCAATCGAAAGGGACGGATCGTGAGCGAGCATATCGATGTTGCTAAAGTCGAAAACAGTCCCTTGCGCCGTGTGCGCAGCGTGGAGGATTTCTGCAGGCGGTATCGGCTCGGCGCGGATGAAAGGATCCGGCTGACCCGGCTTTTCGGACAGTTCGCAACCGAGCAAGAACTGTTGATGAATGCGACGCGGGCGCCCGTTTTTCGCTAACGCCGTCTCAGCGCGACGCGTTGCCCTGATTGTCCAGATTCGAAAGCCACTCCAGCAGACCCGTCGCTGCAAGACGCCCGGTCGCAAAGCAGGCCGTCAGCAGATAGCCGCCCGTCGGCGCCTCCCAATCCGTCATTTCCCCTGCCACGAAGACGCCGGGCAACGCCTTGAGCATGCCCGATGGCGCAATCGCGTCCAGCGGAATGCCACCGGCTGAAGAGATGGCTTCCGCGATAGGCCTCGGCTGGACAAGGGAAATCGGAAGCGTTTTCAACACGGAAGCCAGGTCTTTCGCCGACAAACGATCGGCGTCGCGCATCACCTCCCGCACCAGTGCCAGCTTTACGCCGTCGATGCGCGCGGCTTTTCTCAGCCGGTTGCTGAAGCTCGCCTTGCGGGGAGCCGCCTCCAGTGCGGACGCCAGTGCGTCGAGAGATCGTCCCGGCAGAAGGTCGAGAACGAAGTCGGCTTTTCCGGTTGCCGCCAGCCTGTCCCGCAAGGGTGCCGCATGGCCGTAGACGAGGCTGCCCTCGATCCCGTGACGCGTGATGACAAACTCGCCCTGGCTGCGTCCGGCGTCCGACGTGGCCACGACCGACTTGACCGGAACGCCTGCGTAGCGCGCGGCGAACGCCGCGCTCCAGGCGACGTCGAAGCCGCAATTGGCCGGACGGAACGGCGCGATATCCAGCCCTCTGCCGGCGAGGATCGGCACCCACTGCGCATCCGAGCCGAGCCTCGGCCAGCTCGCGCCGCCGAGCGCCAGCAGCGTCGCATCGCTGCCGATGGTCTGCTGGCCGTCCGGCGTCTCGAACAGGAGGGTGTCGCTCTCGCCAAAGCCGATCCATCGCCAGCGGGTCCGGATCGTGACGCCCCGCGTCTCCAGACGTTGACGCCAGGCGCGCAGCAGCGGCGATGCCTTCATCGCCTTGGGAAACACGCGGCCGGAGGAGCCGACGAAGGTTTCGACATCGAGTCCCTGCGCCCAGCGCCGCACATCCTCCGGGGTGAAGGCGTCGAGCGCCGGCCTGAGATGCGCGCTGGCGGCAGCATACCGGGTCGCGAAGGTTTCAAAGGATTCGGCATGGGTCAGATTGAGGCCCGACTTGCCGGCGAGCAGAAACTTCCGACCGATCGTCGGCATGGCGTCGTAGACCGTGACGCGATGCTGCGTTTCCGAGAGGCGTTCGGCCGCCGCCAGTCCTGCCGGCCCGCCTCCGATGATCGCGATCGTCTTTGCCATGCTATCTGCTTTCGTCATGGGTCGTTTCATGCGGCAAAGGTTCTTCCGGAGCAAGAGACGGCGGGGCAAGAGATGGCAGGGTAAGAGACGGCAGACAGGCCTCCCGCATGGTCGCGCCATCCTTTCCACCACGCGGCCCACCACGGGCCTACCACGCGCCCACCGCGGGCCCAGCACGCGGCCGGTTGCTTCCAGGCGGATCCGACGTCTATGGTCGCCCATCGATCACAAACTCGCTCGGCCTGCCCCATGTTTCTCCTCTCCAAGATCTTCTGGCTGCTCGCCCAGCCCCTGTCGCTTGCCTTTGCGCTGGTGCTGTCCGGCTTCGTCTCGGTCGTCGCCGGATATCAGAGGCTGGGGCTCGTGCTGTCGGGGCTTGCCGCGCTGATCCTCTTCGTTGCGCTTTTCACGACGACGGGCAGCGTGCTCCTGCAGAAACTGGAAAACCGCTTTCCGCGTCCACCTGCCCTTCCCGCGGATGTCTCCTGCCTGATCGTCCTCGGCGGCGCTTTCGAGAACGAGGTGATGGCCACGCGCGGCGGGATCGAGTTCAATCAGGCGGCCGACCGCTTCATCGAAGCGCTGCGCATCGCCCGGCTCCTGCCCGCGGCGCGCATTCTCGTCTCGGGCGGCGATGGCTCGCTGAGCGGCAGCTTCGAGGGCGACGCCGATGCGGCAGAGCGGTTCTTTCCCGAGTTCGGCATTCCGCTCGATCGCCTGATCCGCGAGGATGCCTCGCGCACGACCTTCGAGAACGCGGCGAATACCAAGGCGCTGCTGGCGCAGAACGGGCTGTCGAACTGCCTGTTGATCACCTCGGCCTTTCATATGCCACGCGCCATCGGGCTTTTCCGCAATCTCGGCATCGCCGTAACGCCCTGGGCGACGGACTACCGCACGACCGGCAAGGCAAGCCCCGGCCTCGATTTCACCCAGCCGGCCCTGAATGCACAGCTGACGACGACGGCGGTGCGCGAATGGATCGGGCTTGCCGCCTATTCCCTGACGGGCCGCACCTCCGCCCTCTTCCCGTCGGTGGAAAGCCCATGACCGTTCTCGATCTGCTCGATTACGCCGGCGTCGCCGTCTTCGCCGCAACCGGCGCCCTGTCGGCGTCGCGAAAGCAGCTGGATATCATCGGCTATGTCTTCCTCGCCTCCATCACCGGCATCGGCGGCGGCACGCTTCGCGACGTCATTCTCGGGGCAACGCCCGTCTTCTGGGTGAAAAACCCGCTCTATCTCGTCATCTGCGCGACGGTCGGCGTCGCGCTTTTCCTGTCCTCGCACCGGCTTGATTCGCGCTATCGCGCGCTCGTCTGGCTGGATGCGATCGGGCTGTCGGCCTATTGCGTCATGGGCGCCGCCAAGGGCCTCTCGGCCACCGGCTCGCCTGTCGTGGCGCTGGTCACCGGCATGCTGACGGCGACCTTCGGCGGCATCCTGCGCGATCTTCTGGCGGGCGAACCCTCGGTGCTCCTGCGTCCGGAAATCTATGTCACGGCCGCATTGACCGGCTCGGCCGTCTTCACGCTCGCCACCCTTGTCGGCCTGCCGTTGATCGTCGCCTCCGGCCTCGGCATCGTCTCCGCCTTCGTGGTGCGCGGCGGGGCGCTCAAATTCGGCTGGACGCTGCCCACGGGCAAGGCCGGCCCGGGCAGGGACCCGGACGACGTGCTCTGAGGAGCTGCGTCTTTCGGTAGACGATGGGAAGGATCAGCGCTGCTTCGGCTTCAGCCGGATGACCACGTCGACATGGGAAATCTCCATGCCCTCGGGCGGCTCGGGAAGATTGCCGATCGTGATGTTATTGACCGGGATATCGAGCACCTCGTTGGCGCCCTCCACGAAGAAGTGGTGGTGGTCGGACACGTTGGTGTCGAAATAGGTGCGCGCACCCTCGACGGAAAGAACGCGGATCATGCCCGCTTCGGTAAACTGGTGCAGCGTGTTGTAGACGGTTGCCAGCGACACGGGCACGCCGACGGTGACGGCTTCCTCGTGCAGCTCCTCGACCGTCAGGTGGCGGTCGCCCTTGGCAAACAGAAGATCGGCAAGCGCCATGCGCTGGCGCGTCGGCCTGAGGCCAAAGCGGCGCAAACGGTCGTCGGGCCTCAATCCTGTTTCCATCGTCATGCAGACTTGTCCGCTCAGCTCTTGTTAAGTTGAGTCATCGTGTCGATATAACTTTGGTTGGCCGGGCTTTCAATACACATAAAGCTGATACACCGGTTCATTGGCAGAAAAGGGCCCGAAAAAGGCACGAGATGGCAATTGCTACTGGTTGTTTCCGGCATCATGCGGTATGCGACTGCGGATATGCGCCAGAGCCGGGACCTCCGGACGGCATCGGACGACGACTGTATCGGACGGAGCCTGCGGGCTCGGCAGGAGCAAGACCCGGTCCCCGACCGGGCAGACACAGACACCTTGGCGGAGACACCAGACGTTCATGACGACCAGACAATCCAGCTACGGCTACGACGACATCCTGCGTTGCGCGCGGGGCGAACTGTTCGGCCCCGGCAATGCGCAATTGCCGCTCCCGCCGATGCTGATGGTCCATCGCATCACGGACATCTCCGAAACCGGCGGCACTTTCGACAAGGGCTATATTCGGGCTGCGTATGACGTGAAGCCGGACGACTGGTATTTCCCCTGCCACTTCCCGGGCAATCCGATCATGCCCGGCTGCCTCGGCCTCGATGGCATGTGGCAGCTGACGGGCTTCTTCCTCGGCTGGCTGGGCGAGCCCGGCCGCGGCATGGCGCTGTCCACCGGCGAGGTCAAGTTCAAGGGCATGGTTCTTCCCGATACCAAGCTGCTCGAATACGGCATCGACTTCAAGCGCGTGATGCGCGGTCGTCTGGTGCTCGGCATCGCGGACGGCTGGCTGAAGGCAGACGGCGAAACCATCTACCAGGCAACGGACCTCCGCGTCGGTCTGTCGAAGGAGAAAGCTGCCTGATCCCGCAAGGGATCGCCGGCGCTGTCTCCAGTTCACTTCAAGAAAAGGTCATCGAGATGAGACGGGTTGTTGTCACGGGTCTTGGTATCGTTTCCTCCATCGGGAACGATGCCGAAGCAGTTACGGCATCGTTGCGCGATGCGCGCTCCGGTATCAGCTTTTCCAACGATTTCGCCGAACACGGCTTCCGCTGCCAGGTGTGGGGCTCGCCGGATCTGGACACCACGGATCTGGTCGATCGCCGCGCGGCGCGCTTCCTGTCGCAGGGCGGCGCCTGGAACCATGTCGCGATGAAGCAGGCCATCGCCGATTCGGGTCTCGAAGAGAGCGACATCTCGAACAACGAGCGCACCGGCATCATCATGGGCTCGGGCGGACCGTCCACCAAGACGCTGATCGAAGCCGCCGACATCACCCGCAAGAACAACAGCCCGAAGCGCATCGGCCCCTTCGCCGTGCCCAAGGCCATGTCCTCGACCGCATCGGCGACGCTAGCCACCTGGTTCAAGATCCACGGCGTCAACTATTCGATCTCCTCGGCCTGCTCGACATCGGCGCATTGCATCGGCAATGCCGCGGAGATGATCCAGTGGGGCAAGCAGGACATCATGTTTGCCGGCGGCCACGAGGATCTCGACTGGACGATGTCGAACCTGTTCGACGCGATGGGCGCGATGTCCTCGAAATTCAACGACACGCCATCGACCGCCTCGCGCGCCTATGACGTTTCCCGCGATGGCTTCGTCATCGCCGGCGGCGCGGGCGTGCTGGTGCTCGAGGAACTGGAACATGCCAAGGCCCGCGGCGCCAAGATCTACGCCGAACTGACCGGCTACGGCGCGACCTCCGACGGCTACGACATGGTCGCCCCCTCCGGCGAAGGCGCCATCCGCTGCATGCGCCAGGCGCTCGCAACCGTGAAGACCGAAATCGACTACATCAACACGCACGGCACCTCGACGCCGGTCGGCGACAGCAAGGAGATCGGCGCCATCCGCGAGGTCTTCGGGGACAAGATCCCGGCTGTCCAGTCGACCAAGTCGCTGACGGGCCACTCGCTCGGTGCGGCCGGCGTGCAGGAAGCGATCTATGCGCTGCTGATGATGCAGGAACGCTTCATCGGCGAAAGCGCGCATATCACCGAACTCGACCCCGAATTCGACGGCGTGCCGATCGTGCGCAAGCGCATCGACGACGCCAAGATCGACACGGTCCTGTCGAACTCGTTCGGCTTCGGCGGCACGAATGCGACGCTCGTCTTCCAGCGCCACAACGGGTAAGCCGTCATGACCGGTCTGATGCAGGGGAAGCGCGGCTTTATCATGGGCGTCGCCAACAGCCATTCGATCGCCTGGGGCATTTCCCAGGCGCTTGCGCGCCAGGGCGCGGAGCTTGCCTTCACCTATCAGGGCGAGGCGCTCGGCAAGCGCGTCAAGCCGCTGGCAGCCCAGCTGAATTCGGACCTGCTGCTGCCCTGCGACGTCGAGGATCTCGCCTCCGTCGATACCGTCATCGAGACGCTGAAGGACCGCTGGGGCAGCCTCGACTTCATCGTCCACGCCATCGGCTTTTCCGACAAGAACGAGCTCAAGGGCCTTTACGCCGACACGAGCCGCGACAATTTCAGCCGGACCATGGTCATTTCCTGCTTCTCCTTCACCGAGATCGCGCGCCGCGCGGCCGAGATGATGACGGCCGGCGGCTCGATGCTGACCCTGACCTATGGCGGCTCCGTGCGCGTCATGCCGAACTACAATGTCATGGGCGTCGCCAAGGCTGCGCTCGAGGCGTCCGTCCGCTATCTCGCGGCCGATTACGGCCCCCGCGGCATCCGCGTCAACGCCATTTCCGCCGGTCCGATCCGGACCTTGGCGGGTGCCGGCATTTCGGATGCGCGCGCCATGCTCTCCTGGAACCAGAAGAACGCGCCGCTGCGCCGCACCGTCACCATCGACGACGTCGGCAATTCCGCCCTCTACCTCCTCTCCGACCTCGCCTCCGGCGTGACCGGCGAAATCCACTACGTGGATTCCGGCTACAACATCACCTCGATGCCGGTGCTGGAGACCTTGCGGACCGCGGACGGGGAGTAACCCGCCATCGTTTAACTCCTTTCTTCACCAATCTCCTTCTTCAAACGACAAAAGGCGCCGCGATGATCTCGTGGCGCCTTTCGCGTGAGGGATGATGGGGGAACCGAAGGGAGCTTACTTCCGGCCCCAGAGGATCTTGAAGCGGGCGTTGCGGCAGGTTTCGCCCCATTCCTTGAAGGTCGCGTTCATCGTCGGCTCGTAGGGCAGGCCGCGATTGGCGACGAGCATCAGACGGCCGCCGGCCTTTAGCGACTTGGCGGCCATGGCGATCATGGCCGCACCGAGGGCGGGATCGGCCGCCTGGGTCTCGTGGAAGGGCGGGTTCATGACGATGAGGTCGTAATGGTCGCGCGGCGCTTCCTGCGTCAGGTCCTGCCAGTGGAAGCGGGTCGGCACTTTGGGTGCATTGGCCTTCAGGTTGCCGCGGGCGGCCTCCAGCGCGTGATAGTCGGCCTCGAACAGGTCGATGCCTTTGACGGCCGGCGCGCGTTCGGCGAGCATGACGGAGAGATAGCCCCAGCCGGCGCCGAAATCGGCCGCGTGACCGGCAAAATCCGTCGGCAGGCGCGACGCGAGCAGTTCCGAGCCGCCATCGATCCGGTCGTGCGAGAACATGCCGGGCGCCGCATCGAAGCGGCCTTCGACGCGAACGGGAACCGAGGCGAAGCGTTCGATCTCGGCGGCCGCGTCCTCGGGACGGGCGAACCAGAAGGCGACGCCGTGATATTTCGGCATGCTGTCGCCGCCCCATTCGAGCGCGTTGATGCGCTTGCGCAGCGACTGGATGCCGTCTTCCTTGGTGCCGGCCACGACGATCAGGCCGCCGATGCGGGTGCGCTTCAGCGCCTCGGCAATGCGGTTCTCGTTCTCGCCGCGGTGCTTGCCGCAGAGGATCAGCGTGGCGGCATAGTCGTCGCCCTCGACGAAGGGCGCAACGTTCGCGCCGGCAGAGACCAGCGCACGGTAGGCCGGGCGGTTCGGCTGGACGCAGACCAGCGCCGCGTCGAAGCCTTCCGGCAGCCGGTAGCCGGTCTCGGCGGCGAGGAAGAGCACGCGCTCGCCTTCGCCCGGCGGCGACAGCACGCCGCTGTCGAAGGGATGAAACAGGGTCTTGACCTTGTCGCTCGTCATTGCGTTTCGCCTCTTTGGCAGCCTCTTGCGGCTGCCCGTCGTGCCGGATCTCTCGGGAGACCGGCGGTGTTCCATCTGGCGCCGCCTTGGCAGCGGCTGTCGTGATCATGCAAGAAGGGCGCGGAGCGATCAACGCCCCGCGCCCTTCCCGTCAAAGTTCGGCGGCTCGCCTTATTCGGCGGCTTCGCCACCCTTTTCGCTGACTTCCTTGCCGGTCGCCTGATCGACGACCTTCATGGACAGGCGCACCTTGCCGCGCTCGTCGAAGCCCATCAGCTTGACCCAGACCTTGTCGCCTTCCTTGACGACGTCGGAGGTCTTGGCAACGCGGTCGGTCGCCAGCTGCGAGATGTGAACGAGGCCGTCACGCGGGCCGAAGAAGTTGACGAAGGCGCCGAAATCGGCGGTCTTCACAACGGTGCCCTCATAGACCTGGCCGACTTCCGGCTCTGCAACGATCGAATGGATCCACTTGCGGGCCGCTTCGATTTCCTTGCCGGAAGACGAGGCGATCTTGATCGTGCCGTCGTCCTCGATGTTGACCTTGGCGCCGGTCTTCTCGACGATTTCGCGGATGACCTTGCCGCCGGAGCCGATGACTTCTCGGATCTTGTCGACCGGGATCTGCATGACTTCGATGCGCGGCGCGAACTCGCCGAGCTGGCTGCGGCCTTCGGTGATGGCGTTGGCCATCTCGTTGAGGATGTGCTTGCGGCCGCCCTGTGCCTGGCTGAGCGCGACCTTCATGATCTCTTCGGTGATACCGGCGATCTTGATGTCCATCTGCAGCGAGGTGATGCCGGCTTCCGTGCCTGCAACCTTGAAGTCCATGTCGCCGAGATGATCTTCGTCGCCCAGGATGTCGGAGAGAACCGCAAAGCGATCGCCTTCGAGGATGAGGCCCATGGCGATGCCGGCAACCGGCTTGGCCAGCGGAACGCCGGCATCCATCAGCGCCAGCGACGTGCCGCAGACGGTGGCCATCGAGGACGAGCCGTTCGACTCGGTGATCTCGGAGACGACGCGCAGCGTGTAGGGGAACTGGTCCGGGCTCGGGAGCATCGGACGGATGGCGCGCCAGGCAAGCTTGCCGTGGCCGATTTCGCGGCGGCCCGGGGAGCCCATGCGGCCCGTTTCGCCGACCGAGTAGGGCGGGAAGTTGTAATGGAGCAGGAAGCGCTCCTTGTACATGCCGGTCAGGCTGTCGACGTACTGCTCGTCTTCGCCGGTGCCGAGCGTGGCGACGACGATCGCCTGGGTCTCGCCGCGGGTGAACAGGGCCGAACCGTGGGTGCGCGGCAGGATGCCGACTTCCGAGACGATCGGACGAACGGTCTCGAGATCACGGCCGTCGATGCGGCTCTTGGTGTCGAGAATGTTCCAGCGAACGATCTTGGCCTGCAGGTGCTTGAAGACGGCGCCGATGACTTCGCTGGTGAAGCGGGGGTCCTGGCCTTCGGGGAAGAAGTGCGCCTTGACCTTGGCCTTGACGGCATCGACAGCCTTGTAGCGGTCGGCCTTCTGCGTGATCTTGTAGGCATCGCGCAATTCGGCTTCGAAATGCTGGAGCATCTCGGCTTCGAGGGCGGAATGATCTTCCGGTTCGAATTCGCGCGGCTCCTTGGCAGCGACTTCCGCCAGCTTGATGATCGCGTCGATCACCGGCTGGAAGCCCTTGTGGCCGAACATGACGGCGCCGAGCATGATCTCTTCGTTGAGTTCCTTGGCTTCCGACTCGACCATCAGGACGGCGTCCTGCGTGCCGGCGACGACGAGGTCGAGAACCGATTCGTCCATCTCGTCGAGATGCGGGTTCAGGACGTATTCGCCGTTGATGTAACCGACGCGCGCGCCGCCGACCGGGCCCATGAAGGGAACGCCGGAAAGCGTCAGCGCAGCGGAGGCTGCAACCATCGACAGCACGTCCGGATCGTTCTCAAGGTCGTGCTGGACGACGGTGACAACGACCTGGGTGTCGTTCTTGTAGCCTTCCGGGAAGAGCGGGCGGATCGGACGGTCGATCAGGCGGGAAACCAGCGTTTCCTTTTCCGACGGACGACCTTCGCGCTTGAAGTAGCCGCCCGGGATCTTGCCGGCGGCATAGGTCTTTTCCTGGTAGTTGACGGTCAGCGGGAAGAAGTCCTGGCCCGGCTTCGGCGACTTGGCCGAAACGACGGTGGCGAGAACGACGGTTTCGCCATATGTGGCGAGAACGGCGCCGTCTGCCTGGCGGGCGATCTTGCCCGTTTCAAGCTTCAGCGGGCGGCCCGCCCATTCGATTTCGACGCTATGGGTATCGAACATATCTTGTCCTAACATTTGTGCGGCAAGGCCGCGCCGCAGGCCTCTGTAAAGAATGGCGCGGGCGTCCCTGCATGGTCGACGGATCACGGGCAAGACAACGGGAGGCTTCCGGGTTCACGAAGCCGGACGAGGCTTCGAAGCATCCTGCAATCCTGCCCCATGACAGGTCATCTGTTGCTTTGCAGTCCGGCACGTCCGGCCTGCTCATGGACTTTCAGGCGAGATGCGGAAGAACCGCATCCGTAAAAAGAGGCCGGCGGGCGAGCGCCTTGCAGCACCGCCCGCCGGGAACGATCTTAACGGCGGATGCCGAGGGAAGTGATCAGCTTGGTGTAGCGGGCCTCTTCCTTCTTCTTGAGGTAGTCAAGAAGCGAACGACGGCTCGAAACCATGGCGAGAAGGCCACGACGCGAGTGGTTGTCCTTCTTGTGGCCCTTGAAGTGTTCGGTCAGGTTGTTGATCCGCTCGGTCAGGATGGCAACCTGGACTTCCGGAGAACCGGTGTCGCCTTCGACGGTTGCGTATTCCTTGATCAGCTGGGTCTTGCGTTCTGCAGTGATCGACATCGTGTGATCCTTTCGATTTTAAGGATTGCGGGTCGCCGGCAGCCGGGATGTCGTCTAGCTGCGGCCTTGAAGGCAGAAGGAGACGGGCACGTTAAAGCCCGTCCTTATGCTGGCGGTGCCTATAAAGCATTCGCGAGCGAAAGGAAAGACCCGCCTTCCCCCGCCCGGCCTCCCACCCGGTCTCCCGCCGATCACGGCCCTATCCGGCCGCCACGCCCGTCCCGCCGTCGCTGCCTCCGTCCTTGCCGCCTCCGTCCTTGCCGCCGTCCGTCCCGCCATCGGGGGCCGGCTTGTTCAGCCGGGCGCTGTCGATCTCCACCCGCCACTCGATGCCGTCCTCGTGCATCAGGCGCTGCAGGCGCGCATCGAGCGACATGCCGAGCATGCGCTCCAGCACCAGCGTCCCGAATCCCTTGCGGCCGGGCGTGCGCATTTCCGGTGCGATATCGGCGCGGCTCTCGCGCCAGACGAGGCGGAATGTGTCACCGTCGAGGCTCCAGGAGAGATCGACGCGGCCGGCCGCATTCGCAAGCGCGCCGTATTTGGTGGCATTGGTGGCCAGCTCGTGCAGCGCCATCCCGAGCATCTGCGACACCTGCGTATCGAGCCGCACTGGCGGTCCCGCCATGGAGAAACGATCGCAACCGTCGGGAATGAAGGGCTGGAGCTGGTTGTGCGCCAGTTCGTCCATGTCGATGCCCTGCGCGGCGTTCGCGATCATCAGGTCGGTCGAGCGCGCAAGGCCTGCCACGCGCCGCCGGAAGGTTTCCACGAAGTCCTGCCGGCTTTCCGGCGAGGCTGCGGACTGGTTGAGCATCGACTGGATGACGCTCAGCTGGTTCTTGGAGCGATGTGCGACCTCGCGCATCAGGAAGCGGATCTCGGCCTCGGCGCGCACGCGTTCTTCCGCCGCTTCCGACAGAGCGGCCGAGACGACCGTCACCTCTTCCACCATATGATGCCGCATGGCGACCGGCTCGCCCTGCCCGAGCCGGCGGGCGTCGTCCGCCAGCAGCTTCACGCCGCGGCTCATCATCCGGGCGATGGCGAGCGAAATGGCAAGCGCGATGGCCGTAAACACCAGCGCTCCGCCGGACAGCCAGACATAGGAGCGCCGCGCGGTGGCGTCGGCGTCGGCGGCCTTTGCCCAGGCGACGATCTTCCACCCGCTGAGCACGGAGAACTCGGTCACCGTGCGGTAGCGGATGCCCTGTTCGACCGCCTCGCCCACGCCGACGCGCAAGGAGGGCACGATGGACATGAAGAACGGCCTACCGGGCGCGACCTTCGGGTCCGACGCCGCCACGACATCGCCATTGCCGTCGATGATGGCGGCGTTCCAGCCGGGCGACAGGACGTCGCGGCCGATCGGGCGCTCCAGCGACACGGCGTCGCGCGTCAGCGTCATCAGATAGTCGTCCTCCCGTTTGGCCGAGAAGATGGGCAGGTAGACGTTGAAGACCCATGTCCGGGCCGTATTGCCGAAAAACACCGATGACACCAGGGGCACGCCGCTGCGGAACGCCTGATCGACGGAGAGCGGATCGGAGGCGCGGCCAAGCGGTTGACCGAAGGGAATGCGCGTATTCACCCGCTGCTGATAGGTCCGGTCGATGATGAGCAGGTGCATGCCCGTGCCGGACAGCGCCGAGGCCGCGCGGCGATAGAAGGCGCCGAGATCGTCGTTCTCCAGCGATCGCGACGAGGCGAGCACGCGCAGCGTGGTCAGCATGCCGTCCACCTCGCGTTCGACGGCGCGGGTCACCGAGCCGGTCGAGGCTTTGAGAAGGGCGTTCACCACGCGCTCCTGGTCGTCCATGCTGCGCTTCAGAATCATCAGGGAGAAGACGAAGGACGGAACGATCGCCATCAGCAGAAGGGCTGCGAGATAGACGGCGAGAGGTCGGCGCAGACGGGTGCGCAGGCCGGATAGCCCGCTGGTCATGCGTTGGCGCAAGCCTCTGTTCAGCCCACCACCCAAGATCCCTGCCCCCGCAGCGTCGCGCATCCCTGAGGACACACCGGGGACGCTGCCCTTCGACCCCGTTCCCGAAGACGACTTCGTGGAACCGGCTCGCTCCCTCGCACGGAACGTCTGTCATCCGGCCCGTAAGGCCGGATGCCCGAATCACGGCACTAGACCATCCCCGGCCCTGTTTGAAAAGGCACGAGATTTCGCCTGCACGGAACCGTACGGAAAGCCCGTTCGGTCGAGGCGGCTCGATGGGTCTAGGTGAGGGCTTTGCCGGCCAATCAGATCAGGTCCGTCAGGGCAGGCCCGTCTGGTCCGGTCAGCCTGGTCCGGTCAACCTGGTCCGGTCAGTCTGGTCCGGTCAGTCGGCGTTGAAGACCCGCTTCGGGCGAAACTCGCCTTCGCCGATCTCGCCGATCGCAACCAGCCGGCCGCGGACGGTGGCATAGGCCTCGTCTTCGGCCAGCGGCGCGTCGCGTCCGCGCAGGATGATCGGGTTGCCCATGCGGATGCGATGCGCCTGGTCTTCGGAAATGGCGATGTGCGGCAGGTTCGACAGGGCCTCTCCCGTATCGATCAGGAACGCATCGAGCGCCGCCAGACGGTCCTCGTCGCTCTCGATGGCTTCGAGCGCCGTCAGTTGCGCCAGCGGCACCATGGTTTCCTCGGCGAACGGCGCGACGAAGGACCGGCGCAGCGAAGCGATGTGGCCGAAGCAGCCGAGGTCGCGGCCGAAATCGCGCGCCAGCGAGCGAACATAAGTGCCCTTGCCGCATTCGATCTCGAAATGCGCCAGATTGGGCGTGCAGCCGAGCAGCGACAGGCGGAAGATCTCCACTTCGCGTGCGGGAATGTCGAGCACCTCGCCTTCCCGCGCCAGATCGTAGGCGCGCTCGCCGGCGATCTTGATGGCGGAGAATTGCGGGGGAACCTGCGAGA
The DNA here is from genome assembly GCF_004342335.1 of Rhizobium sp. PP-F2F-G48. NCBI lineage: Bacteria > Pseudomonadati > Pseudomonadota > Alphaproteobacteria > Hyphomicrobiales > Rhizobiaceae > Rhizobium > Rhizobium sp. PP-F2F-G48. The sequence goes on from NZ_SLVH01000005.1 coordinate 137,240, forward strand.
TCACGCCGGTATAATTCGCAAGAAGGGCGCGCACGTCCTCCTCCTGCGGGCGGCTGTCGGAGGACTGCACCACGGTGCCTTCGAGGTCGTCGGTCGTGCGCTCCTCGCCCCAGGCGACGGTGAATTCGTAGATCTTGCGCCCGTCCATCACGTAAGGCACGGTCTTGGTGGCGTCGCCCAGCGCAATCGGCAGCATGCCGGAGGCCAGCGGATCGAGCGTGCCGGCATGGCCGGCCTTCTGGGCCTTGAAGAGCCACTTCACCTTGGAGACGGCTTCCGTCGATCCGAAGTCCAGCGGCTTGTCGAGGATCAGCCAGCCGGAGACCGGCCGCCCTTTTGGTTTGCGCGGTTTACCCATCGTCTTGTCGTTCCAATGTTCGTGTCGGTTTTGTCGAACCCTCGAGGGTTCCGCTTCACTGTGCAGGCCCGTCATGCCGTCCGATACGACCGACAGCCGGAAATCCCGGCGTCCTAGCGGTCGTCGCCCTCGTCATCGCCCTTGTCATCACTCGGGCCCAGATCGCGCGCCACATCGGGCGAGCGCAGCAGTTCGTCGATCTTGCGGTAGTTGTCGAAGCTCGTATCGTCCTTGAAGCGCACTTCCGGCATGTACTTCATCTGGCGCAGATGCGGCGACAGCCGGCCCCGGAGGAATTTTGCGTGCCGGTTCAGCGCCTCGATGATGCCGTCGTGATCGGCGACGCCGAGCGGCGTCACATAGGCCGTGGCCACCTTCAGGTCCGTCGACATGCGCACTTCCGAGATGGAGATGACCGTGGTCTCGATCAGCGGATCGCGCACCTCTCCCCGCTGCAGAACCTGGACCAGGGCTGCGCGGACTTGTTCGCCGACCCGCAGCATGCGCTGCGTGCGGCCCGAAGAGGTGGATTTGGCCATGATATATCCGATATCGAGCGCCGATCTCAGCGCGATTGAGGCGGTGCAATGCCTCTTTCGCGGCGGAAGGTCAAGGCTCGCAGCGCAAAAGTGCCGGAAATGCGGGCTTGAACCCTGCCTCTTGATCGCAAGGACGGCCCGTGCTCTCTACGCACGAGACCACGTCTGCGGAGCCGCCATGCACGTCCTCGTCATCGAAAACATGCCGCAGTCCGATCTCGGTCTGGTCGGCGTGGCGCTGAGGGAGGCCGGCGCGCGCCTCGATATCCGCAAGGCCTATGCGCAGGACCCCCTGCCGGCGGACTGCGACGCCTATGATGCGATGGTGGTGCTGGGCGGAGAGCAGAGCGCGCTCGACGACGCGCTTTACCCCTATCTCCCGGACCTGACCCACCTCATGCGCCGCTTTACCGAAACGGACCGGGCAGTCCTCGGCATCTGTCTCGGCAGCCAGCTTCTCGCGCGGGCCCATGGCGCGGACAATCACCTCGGCACGGCGCGGGAGTTCGGCTGGCAGTCGGTCGCGCTGACGCCGGCCGGTCTCGCGGACCCCGTCCTCTCGGCCGCAGGCGAACGCTTCCCGGTCTTCGAGTGGCATTCCGACACCTTCACCCTGCCGCCCGGAGCGGAGGTTCTGGCCTGGAACGACACGGTTCCGCTGCAAGCCTTCCGCATCGGCCGGGCGAGCTACGGCATGCAGTTTCATTTCGAGGCGGGAACGGCCGTGATCGCCACGTGGAAGGAGATCTACAAGGACCAGATCGACCGGATCGATCCGGACTGGCTTTCCCGTTCCGCCCGTCTCCAGGCACGACATGGCGCGGCGTCCGACAGAGCGGGGCTGGCGCTCGCACGCGCCTGGGTCGAAACGATCCTCGTCCAGCAAGGGGAAGAAGCGGCATCGGCGCATCGCGAGCGAAACGTCTCTCAAGGCTGACGAAACGCCCGCCGACCATTGCGGCTTCAAGGCCTTCCCCCTATTCTCTTGATCATGAAGAGGTGGAGGACGCGCCGGTCTCCGGCGTGCGAGGCGCAATGATAGACCCTGCCGGACAGACGTCGAACCCATCGGTTCGCAATCGGATCGATGCGCGCTGCAGAACGCTGCTGCGCGTCGGCCTGCCGGTTGCCGGCCTCTTCGCCGGCATCGTCATCGCCAGTCTCTACGGCACGACAGGTCCCGCCGCGGCCGCGGATTGCGAAGCGACGCCGAATGCCGGGATCGACTGGAGCGGCTGCAGCAAGGCCAACCTCATGCTGCCCTCGAGCACCCTGACCAATGCGGTCCTCGCCGGCGCCAATCTATCGGCCACCGATCTCGGCGGATCGGATCTCGCCGGTGCGAACCTCGAGAAAGCCACGCTGATCCGGGCCTCGCTGAGCGGTGCGACGGCGCAAAAGGCGAATTTCAAGCGGATCGAAGCCTACCGCTCCAACTTTTCCGGCATCAAGGCGGCCGGCGCGTCCTTCGCCGGCGCCGAACTGCAACGCACCAACCTGACCGAAGCGGACCTGACCGGGGCCGATTTCAGCAAGGCGGAGCTGTCGCGCGTCAACTTCGGGAAATCGACCCTGACCGGCACGCGCTTCTCGCTCGCCAATCTCGCCCGGGCCAAGCTGACGGGCGCGACCTTCGAAGGGCCGATCGCGTTCGACGAGGCGTTCCTCTACCTGACCCGCATCGAAGGGCTCGATCTCTCGACGGCAACCGGCCTGAAACAGGAGCAGATCGCGCTCGCCTGCGGCGATGCCAAGACGACGCTTCCACAGGGACTGACGCCGCCGCCGAATTGGCCTTGCAAGCACGACTGATCCTGAGAGCACGATGGAAGGAACGGGAATGGCGCACGACCGGCCGCATCTGCCTCTGACCGGCGCCTGCCGCTGCGGCCAGGTTCGCCTGCGCATCACGGCCCAGCCGATCCTGACCATGGCCTGCCATTGCACGGGATGCCAGAAGATGACGGCTGGACCCTATTCCCTCAGCGTCGCCGTTCCCGCAGCGGGCTTCACGGTTGCCGAGGGCGAACCGGTGATCGGCGGTCTGCATGGCGACATGCTGCACCATTTCTGCTGCCCGCACTGCCTGAGCTGGATGTTCACGCGGATCGACGGCCTGCCGGATATGGTCAATGTCCGCGCGACCATGCTGGACGATCTCACATGGTATCGCCCCTTCATCGAGACCTATACCTGCGAAAAGCTCGCCTTCGCCGAAACGGGTGCCGCACACAGCTACGAGCGCTTCCCGCCGATGGCGGATTTCGAGCGGCTGATCGGCGCCTATCACGCCGCGAGGTGAGGGTCAGAAGCCCTGGAACAGGAAGTCGAGCGCGGCTGTGATCTCGTCGGAACGCGACGACAGGTTCACGACCTCGCGGCCGATGTCGCGCTGATCGACGGCGGACATTCTCTGCGTCGCCAGGGAATAGGTCTGCCCGTCGATCACAAAACGGGGATTGAGGCGACTGAAGGCCCAGGTCATCGTCGTCACCGGGTAGAGCGGCGCCATAACCCGTGTCGGCAGCAACTCCACGAGATCCGCCTGCAGATCCAGCGCAATGACCTCGGAAGACTTCAGCGCATAGACCCGGAAGCGAGCCATCAGAACTGGCGGTACTTCGCCAAGGGCAGCCCGTGCTTTTCGATATAGTCTCTCTCGGCTCGGAACGCCTCGGCGTTCTCGATCAGCCAGAGGCGCTCCCGCTCCGCCTTGACCGCCTTGGCGACGCCGTCGGCGGCCGCGCTCGCAATATCGATGTTCAGTTCCAGCGCGTCGGCGACGAGTTTGTCGTCGAGCGCGACATCCGGCCTGGTTCGGGCGGTTTGCGACATGGGATCATCCTCGATCAAGGCCCGGGCCGCCTGCACATCTTCCGGCACATCTGCAGATCGCTTCCGGGCGAGACGAACAGGATAGACCATCCCGTCCGGAAGAAAAGAGGCACCGCGTCGAACGGCTTCACGCCGTGACGGTTTCATCCTCGACCGGCGCCCCCGGCGCGTTCTTCTTGATGGATTCGATGCAGTTCTTGGCGCTGGCCTTCGAGGCATAGGCTTCGGACTGGACCATGGGCTCGCCGTTTGCCGCCTTGAACCGGACGAAGTGTTCGCCGCCCTTGTTCTCGACGATCTCGAAGCGGTAACCGGATCCGGTCTTGTCCTTGGTCAGATCGACGGTGGACGCGCCCGGCGCGTTCTTCTTGATCGATTCGATGCAATTCTTGGCGCTGGCTTTCGACGCGTAGTTCTCCGACCAGACCATCACTTCGGCATTGTAGAGGAATTGGGCCCGAAACTGGCCGCCGGCAGCTTTCAGGATCTTGAACTTGTGCATGTCGTCTCCTTCCCTTCGGCCAAAAGCGGGTGCTTCCGTCCGTCAGTGAAACCTACAACAAAACAGGCAGGACCGAAATGCAAAGTAACAAATGACACAGTAGCCGGCCCCGGGATCGGAAATGGAGGGCCGGCTGTGTCTCGCGCCTTACTCGTCGCTCATCTTCAGGGCGGCGATGAAGGCTTCCTGCGGGATATCGACCTTGCCGAACTGGCGCATGCGCTTCTTGCCGGCCTTCTGCTTGTCGAGCAGCTTGCGCTTGCGGCTGGCGTCACCGCCATAGCACTTGGCCGTCACGTCCTTGCGCATGGCCGAGATCGTCTCGCGGGCAATGACGTTGCCGCCGATGGCCGCCTGGATCGGGATCTTGAACATGTGCCGCGGGATCAGATCCTTCAGCTTCTCGCACATGTCGCGTCCGCGCTTCTCGGCCGCCGAGCGGTGCACGAGCATCGACAGCGCATCGACCGGCTCGCCATTGACCATGATCGACATCTTCACGAGGTTTCCCTCCTTGTAGCCGTCGAGATGGTAGTCGAACGAGGCATAGCCCTTGGAGATCGACTTCAGCCGGTCGTAGAAGTCGAACACGACTTCGTTGAGCGGCAGCTCATAGGTGAGCATGGCGCGCTTGCCGACATAGGTCAGTTCCGTCTGCACGCCGCGCCGGTCCTGGCAGAGCTTCAGGATGCCGCCGAGATAATCGTCGGGGGTCAGGATCGTCGCCTTGATCCAGGGCTCGTGGATCTCGGAAATGCGCACCGGGTCCGGCATGTCGGCCGGGTTGTGCAGTTCCTTCTCGGTGCCGTCCGTCATGGTCAGCTTGTAGACCACCGACGGCGCGGTGGCGATCAGGTCGAGGTCGAACTCGCGCTCAAGACGTTCCTGGATGATCTCAAGATGCAGCAAGCCGAGGAAGCCGCAGCGGAAGCCGAAGCCGAGGGCGGCCGAGCTTTCCATTTCGAAGGAGAAGGACGCATCGTTGAGGCGCAGCTTGCCCATGGCCGAGCGCAGATCCTCGAAATCGGCGGCATCGACCGGGAAGAGGCCGCAGAACACGACCGGCTGGGCCGGCTTGAAGCCCGGCAGCGCCTGCGCCGTCGGCTTTTTGTCCTCGGTGATGGTGTCGCCGACGCGGGTATCGGCCACTTCCTTGATGGAACCGGTGAAGAAGCCGATTTCGCCTGGTCCGAGACTGTCGACCGCCAGCATTTTCGGCGTGAGCACGCCGACGCGCTCCACCTGGTATTTGGCATCCGTGCCCATCATGCGGATCGTCTGGCCCTTGGCGAGCACGCCGTCGATGACGCGCACGAGAACCATGACGCCGAGATAGGTGTCGTACCAGCTGTCCACCAGCAGCGCCTTCAGCGGCGCTTTTTCCCCGCCCGGGCTTTTCGGCGCCGGCAACTGATGGACGATCGCCTCGAGCACGTCGGGAATGCCGAGGCCGGTCTTGGCCGAGATCAGCACGGCCTGGCTGGCGTCGATGCCGATGACCTCTTCGATCTGCTCGCGGATGCGGTCGGGTTCGGCCGCCGGCAGGTCGATCTTGTTGAGGACCGTGACGATCTCGTGATTGTTGTCGATCGCCTGGTAGACGTTTGCCAGCGTCTGCGCCTCGACGCCCTGGCTGGCATCCACCACCAGCAGCGAGCCTTCGCAGGCCGATAGCGAGCGGGAGACTTCATAGGCGAAGTCGACATGGCCGGGCGTGTCGATCAGGTTCAGGATGTAGGTTTCGCCATTGTTGGCCTTGTAGTGCAGACGCACCGTCTGGGCCTTGATGGTGATGCCGCGCTCGCGCTCGATATCCATCGAGTCCAGCACCTGCTCGGACATGTCGCGCTCGGCAAGACCGCCTGTCGACTGGATCAACCGGTCGGCAAGCGTCGACTTGCCATGATCGATATGGGCGACGATGGAGAAGTTGCGGATATGATCCAGCGGCGTCTTGGAGGATGGTGTGCTCATGCGCCCGCATATAGCAGCGCTCCTGACGGGCGCAAAGCGGGAAATGCAGGGTGTTCAGCATTCGGATACCATAATGTCCAGCACCACCAACGTGTCTTGACTCCATCATACAAGACGATATTTCTCTTATGATGGAAAATGATCTCGCATCGTTCGACCCTGATATCGCCGAGAGACTGCGGGCCTTGCGGCAGGCGCGCGCCACGACGCTCGACGCGCTGGCGCAGCGGTCCGGCGTCAGCCGTGCCATGATCTCCCGCATCGAGCGCGGCGAGGCCAATCCCACCGCCCAGCTTCTGGCGCGCCTCTGCCACGCGCTCGGCACGACGCTCTCGCGCTTCTTTGCCGAGGAAGCACCAAAGGAAACACCCTTGCGGCGCGCGGGCGGGCAGCATGTCTGGCGCGATCCGGAGACGGGCTATCTCCGGCGCGCCGTTTCTCCGGAAGCCACCGGCTCCCCGGTCGATATCGTCGATGTCGCTTTCCCGCCCGGCGGGCGGGTCGTGTTCGAACCGCAGCTTTTCGAGCCCCATCTTTTCGAGCCCAAGGCATTCGAGAGCGGCACGACGCAGCATCTCTGGATGCTCGATGGGCGCATGACGATGACGGCGGGCGACGAGACCTACGATCTCCACAGCGGCGACTGCCTGTTCATGCGGCTGAGCGAGACGATCGTCTTCTCGAACCCGCACGAACATCCCGCCCGCTACGCCATCATCCTGCATCGCGGCCATCCACAAACGAGCAAGGGACGCGCATGACCATCGTACCCCCCGACAGACCGCAGACGATCCGCCCCCTGACCGGAGACGAGGCCCGCACCGTCATCCCCGCTTTGTCCGCGATCCTGACCGATTGCGTTGCCGACGGCGCCTCGGTCGGCTTTCTCTCGCCCTTCACCGAGGCCGATGCGGCGATTTACTGGCGCGGCGTCGCCGATGCCGTGGCGAACAGGCAGGTCGTGCTCATGGTCGCGGAGCATGCGGGCGAGATCCTCGGCACGGTACAGCTCGGCATCGCCCTTCCGCCCAACCAGCCGCATCGGGCGGATCTGAAGAAGCTTCTCGTTCACCGGCGCGGCCGCGGGCACGGCCTTGCCCGGTCGTTGATGGACGCTGCGGAGGAGCAGGCGCTGGCGCTCGGGCGGCATCTTCTCGTGCTGGATACGGCGACCGGCAGTCCGGCCGAGGCGATCTATGCCCGGCTCGGCTGGAGTCGGGCCGGGGTCGTCCCCGATTACGCGCTCTTTCCCGATGGCAGCTTCTGCGGCTCGACCTTTTTCTACAAGTCGCTTCTCTCGAACGACACGCCTGTCCCGGCCGAAAACCGATTTCCATCATAAGGCCGCAATCAATGCTATGAGGAGCAGGGAGCAATTTTGGGGACTCTTGATTCGATGATGAAGAAAATCGCCATCATGGCCGTGTCGGCCATCTATCTTTCCGGCTGCACGACCACCGACCCGTATACGGGCGAACAGAAGATGTCGAACACGGCAGGCGGCGCGCTGATCGGTGCCGGCCTCGGCGCCGCGACCGGCCTTCTCGTCGGCGGCAGCGCCCGCGGGCGGCGTGATTCCGCGCTGGTCGGCGCCGGTATCGGCGCGCTCGGCGGCGGTCTCATCGGCAACTACATGGACAGCCAGGAAAGCGAGCTGCGCGCCCAGCTTCAGGGCACCGGCGTCTCCGTCACTCGCCAGGGCGACCGCATCATCCTGAACATGCCGTCGAACATCACGTTCGCGACCGATCAGGACCAGGTCATGCCCGGCTTCTATGCGACGCTGAACTCGGTCGCGATCGTGCTGCGCAAGTTCAACAAGACGCTGGTCGATGTCGACGGCCACACGGATTCGACCGGCAGCGCCGGCTACAACCAGGGTCTCTCGGAACGCCGCGCCGCATCCGTTGCCAACTATCTCGGCAGCCAGGGCGTGGACCAGCGCCGCATGTCGGCCATGGGCTATGGCGCCGAACGTCCGGTCGCCTCCAATTCGAGCGAAGCCGGCCGCGCCCAGAACCGTCGCGTGGAAATCTCCATCGCGCCGATCAAGGAACAGTAGGCGTCCTTTCGCTTTTTGCAGGACGAAAGCCGGTGCCGCGAGGTGCCGGCTTTTTGCGTTCAGACGGGCGGATAGTCGTGAAGGCCGCCGCGGAAATCCTCGACCCTGTGGCCCCCGTCCGTCGGTGCGATGCTCGGGGCCGCGATGACCGCCTTGCCATGGCCGCCGGGAATGTCGAGCACGTAAGTCGGCTGGCAGAGGCCCGAGATCGTGCCGCGCAGGGCGGCGACCAGCGCCTGCCCTTCTTCCACCGACAGGCGGAAATGCGCGGTTCCCGGCGCGAGATCCGGATGATGCAGGTAATAGGGCTTGATGCGGGTCTCGACGAAGGCCCGCATGAGGGCGCCCAGCGTCTCGACATCGTCGTTGACGCCCTTCAACAACACCGTCTGGCTCACCATGACGATGCCGGCATCCACCAGCCGGGCGCACGCCTCGCGCGCCTGATCCGTCAGCTCGCGCGGATGGTTGGCATGCAAGGCGACATAGACCGTCTTGCGGCTCGCCTGGAGCGCGGCGATCAGCGCCGCATCGATCCGTGCGGGATCGACGGCGGGAACGCGGCTGTGCAGCCGGACGATCTTGACATGCGCGATGGCTGCCAGCCGGCCCATGATGTCGGCGAGCCTGCGGGGGGACAGCACCAGCGGATCGCCGCCGGTCAGAATGACCTCCCAGATCCCGGCATGGTCGGCGATATAGGCGATGGCCGCATCCAGCGCGTCGCCGGCGAGCATTCCCAGCCCCTCCGGGCCGACCATCTCGCGGCGGAAGCAGAAGCGGCAATAGACCGGGCAGACATGCACGGCCTTCAGGAGCACGCGATCCGGATAGCGATGCACGATGCCGTCGACGGGGCTATGGGCGGCATCGCCGATCGGGTCGGCGCGCTCTTCCGGCCTGTGGTCGAGTTCGGCGATATCGGGAACGAACTGCAGCGCGATCGGATCGCGCGGATCGGCGGGATCGATCAGCGCGGCCATTTCAGGCGTGATGCCGATGGCGTAGCGGCGCGCAACGGCCTCGACATCGCCGGCGTGAGGTCCCACCAACCCGGCATCGCGCAGCTGGCCCACGCTCTTCAGCGGCAATTCCTTCACAGGGGTCACCGGTCCACCCCCGTCTCGGCCACCGGCGCCCAGAGCACCTGTTCGATCCGCGCCGCGTCGGTTGCCAGCATCACCAGACGGTCGAAACCGAGCGCGCTGCCGCTTGCCTCCGGCATGATCGCAAGGGCGGCGAGAAAATCCTCGTCGATCGGGTAGCGCTCGCCATAGATGCGGCTCTTTTCCGCCATTTCCAGCTCGAACCGCCGCCGCTGCTCGCCGGCATCCGTCAGCTCGCCGAACGCATTGGCGAGCTCGACGCCGCAGGCATAGAGCTCGAACCGCTCCGCGACGCGCGGGTCTTCCGGCGACGGACGGGCAAGGGCGGCTTCGGCGACAGGATACTCCATCAGGATCGTCGCCCGGCCGAGGCCGAGATACGGCTCGATCTTTTCGACCAGAACCCGGCTGAAGAGATCGGACCAGCTGTCGTCTTCCGCCATGCGGATGCCGGCCCCGGCGACAGCTGCGGCCAGCGCCTCGCGGTCGGTCTCGCCGGCGGGGGCGATCGTCGCGAGAAGGTCGATGCCGGAATAGCGGGCAAACGCCTCCGCCAGCGTCAGGCGCTCGGGTTCCAGCGCGGGATCGCAGGACCGACCGCGATGGCCGAGCCTCCGCGTTTGCGCAGCCTCGGCCGCGCGCTGCAGCATCTCGTGGCCGTCCGCCATCAGCGACTGGTAGGTTTCGCCGGCCCGATACCATTCGAGCATGGTGAATTCGGGATGATGCAGCGGTCCGCGTTCCCGGTTGCGATAGACGGGCGCAAAGCAGGCGATGCGGCGTTCGCCGGCGGCCAGCAGTTTCTTGCAGGCGAACTCCGGCGAGGTGTGGAGATAGAGCGGTGCGCGCGTGCCGTCGGGGCCGATCGCGGCCGTCTCGAAGGCATGGAGATGGGCCTCGTTTCCGGGCGAGACCTGAAGGGCTGCGGTTTCCACCTCGATGAAATCCTCCCGCGCGAGATAGTCGCGCAGCGCCGCCTTGATCCGGTTGCGGGCCACGAGAAAGGGACGGCGATCGGCGTGAACATGCGGCGTCCACCAGGGAGAGGCTGCGGCTGGTGTCATGGCGGGGTCGGTCCGTGGTTCGATCTCGGGCATCGCCTCGGCGTGCAGGCAGCCCTTTCCGTTCGGGCATTCCTGCGGCATCCAAGCGGCCCGCACTGGCTATTTGCCCTGATATGCGCTAGGTGCGGCCCAAATCCGGTTTTATCCGCATCGCAGATGGGGCAGATGTCCACGCTCTACGATGCATCTTTACCAGTTACAAGGAAGACTTATGGTCAAGGTGATCGCCTCCTCCGTTCGCAAGGGCAATGTGCTCGACGTCGACGGCAAGCTCTATGTCGTTCTCACGGCCGCCAACTTCCACCCCGGCAAGGGCACGCCGGTGACGCAGGTGGATATGCGCCGGATCTCCGACGGCGTGAAGGTTTCCGAGCGCTACCGCACGACCGAGCAGGTCGAACGCGCCTATGTCGAGGACAGCGATCACACCTTCCTCTATGAAGATGGCGAAGGCTTCCACTTCATGAACCCGGCAAACTACGACCAGCTGGTGATGACTTCCGACGACATCGGCGACCAGAAGGTCTTCCTTCAGGATGGCATGACGGTCACGCTGTCGATCCACGAAGGCCTTGCCATCGCGATCCAGCTGCCGCGCCATGTGACGCTCGAAATCGTCGAGACCGAGCCGGTCACCAAGGGCCAGACGGCGTCCTCGTCCTACAAGCCGGCCATCCTGTCGAACGGCGTGCGCACGCTCGTGCCCCCGCATATCGTCGCCAACACCCGCGTCGTCATCGCGACGGAAGACAATTCCTACGTCGAGCGCGCCAAGGACTGATCGTCGCGCAAGCGACCCATAGAAAAGGGCGCCGCGATGAACGGCGCCCTTTTTTCGTTCCGGCCTTAAAGCCGATCAGTGCTTCAGTTCGGGATAGGCTTCGGCCACGTCCGACGCATCGCTGCGCGTATCGTCATAGCCTTCGAGCGTCACCGAAACGGCATCCTCCACATCCAGCCCGCCGTCGCGGCGGACCGGAATGCGGTCGCCATTGGCCCGCACGAGCGTTGCCTCGCCCTTGAAGCCCTGGTTCAGCAGCCAGTCGCGCGGTGCGCTGAGCTTGATGCGCACCTGACGCGATTCGTCCTCTTCACGGGCGACGATCAGCTCGTAGGTCACAGGCTGCGTCTGCCCGTTGATTTCGAGCCTGCCCTGACCGTTGCCTTCGGCAGCGAATGTCAGCATGTTCATCTCCTAGAAATCGGTCGCGATCCGGTGTTTTTTCCGGGCGTCGCTTAGCGACGGACCATTCGACCGATGGCGATCAGGATGCAGGCCCCGATGAAGCCCGTGATCAGGTAGGCGATCCAGCCGGCGCCGAGCGACACGCCGATGGCGGCCAGAATGGCGTTGAGCACGACGGCACCGATGATGCCGAGGATGATGTTCATGAACACGCCCATATTGGACTTCATGAACTGTTCTGCGAGCCAACCGGCGAAACCGCCGATGATGATTGCTGCGAGCCAGCCTACGCCGTTAACGTCCATTGTCATTCTCCGTGGGTTCAATAAATTCGAATTGCCAGAGTGAACGTGGAGCGTGTGGTTTTGTTCCGCCTACGGGTCCGGCAGCGTAAGGCTCGTCTTAGCAGCGCGTTCGCCATGTCGTCCCGTGCATGGCAGGTCCTGTCGGCCTTCCGGCACGCGATATCCGGGCGTCGGGCGGGCATCGGGGCGCCGGAAGGGCATCGGCGGGTGCATTCGCGCTTGATCTTCCCACAGAAGGGTCTAGTTTAGAACCATTCTAATTCAGGACCGATCATGCTGACGACATTCTTCTCCCGCTCCCGCCGCGTCTTCGACAGTTTGAGCGAACAGGAAATCCTCGCGCTGGCGATCTCCTCCGAGGAGGACGATGCCCGGATCTATCTGGCCTATGCCGATCACCTGCGCGCCGCCTATCCCGCTTCGGCCAAAGTGTTCGAGGACATGGCCCAGGTCGAACAGACCCATCGCAACATGCTGATCGACATGCACCGCCGCCGCTTCGGCGAGCGGATCCCGCTTCTTCGCCGGGAGCATGTCAGCGGCTTCATCCGCCAGAAGCCCGATTGGCTGCAGCGCAACCTGACGCTCGACCAGATGCGCCAGGAGGCCGAGACGATGGAGCGGCAGGCGCAGAACTTCTACCACGAGGCCGCCAAGCGGACCGGCGACGCGGAAACGCGAAAACTGCTCGGCGATCTCGCTCTGGCGGAAGAGGGTCACGAAGACATCGCCCGCATGCTCGGCGCGCGGCACACGCCCGACGACGTCAAGACCTCGGAAGGCGAAACGGCGCGGCGGCAATTCGTGCTGACCTATGTGCAGCCGGGGCTTGCGGGTCTCATGGACGGATCGGTCTCGACGCTGGCGCCGATCTTCGCCGCAGCCTTTGCGACGCAGGACACCTGGCAGACCTTCCTCGTCGGCCTCTCGGCCTCTGTCGGCGCCGGCATCTCGATGGGCTTCACCGAGGCCGCGCATGACGACGGCAAGATCTCCGGGCGCGGCTCGCCTGTGAAGCGGGGCCTCGCCTGCGGCATCATGACCGCCGTCGGCGGCCTCGGCCATGCCCTGCCCTATCTCATCCCGGATTTCTGGACCGCGACCACGCTCGCCGTCGCCGTCGTCTTCATCGAGCTCTGGGCCATCGCCTTCATCCAGAACCGCTTCATGGAAACGCCGTTCCTGCGCGCAGCCTTCCAGGTGGTGCTGGGCGGCGGACTGGTCCTCGGCGCCGGCATTCTGATCGGAAACAGTTGAGAACAGGCGTTCGTCAGTCTTTGCAGACGGCTTCGATGCGGTGACCATCGAGGTCGATCACAAAGGCTGCGTAGTAGGTCGGCCCATAATGCGCACGGACGCCCGGCGCGCCATTGTCTTTGCCGCCAAGCGCAAGGGCGGAAGCGTGGAACAGATCGACTGCCGCGCGGGTGGAGGCATGAAATGCAAGGTGAAAGCCCGCGCCTGGCGCACAGTCTTCTCCGGGTCGCAGCTTCAGACAAAGCTTATCGCCACCGCCGGGAAGGCCATAGCCGATCGCCTGGTCTTCGCTACCCTGCTCGAGATCTTCCCAGACCCTGACATAGCCCAGCGGCGTCAGGCACTCATCATAGAACCGCCCGGCGCGCACGATGTCAGACACACCGAGCGACAGGTGATGGATCATCGCCCGACCGAACCCACGACGATTTCGGCACCGTTTTCGATGGTGACCCAGCGGCCGGTGTTGAACGAGGCCTGGCGCTTGAGAAAGCGATAGGGGGTCTTCGTCCAGAGCTTCACCTCGTCGTCGAGATTGTCGAGGATGAAATCGCCCTGGGCGGTGCGCACGGTCAGGACCGCGTGGCCTTCGCCGTCCGGCTTGCGCACGACGGTGATCAGCACGTCCGCTGGCGAGAAGCCCTTCTCCATGAGGCGCTTGCGCTTGAGGAGAACATAGTCCTCGCAGTCGCCGGCCGTCGTCGGATAGGCCCAGACTTCATCCTGGCCGTAGAGTTCGAGGTCGGTAACCGGCGCGATCTCGTGATTGGTCTCGGCGTTGACGGTGCGGATGACGGACCAGCCATAGGCGGTGACGCGCGGTGCGGGGGTGGAACGGGTGCGGATGTCGCACTCGGCTGCATAGGTCTTGCAGAACTCGTAATGGCCGATGGGCTGGGATGTGATCGCGCCTGTCTGCATGGACAGCGTGGTTGCAGAGAGCGCCGGTACGGCAGCGCTTGCCGAAACGAGAAGGCCCGCAAGTGCGACGACCATTCCCTTGAGCCCCGTCATCTGTGCCATTCACATCCCCTGTGGCGCAGAGATGCATTCGCCGCAAAACATGCGACGTCCGGTCCCCGCTCAAATATGACAACAACGCCGGTTTCGCGTCTTGAAGGCTGCGCGCACCGCTCTAATCGTTAACAGAAAGTTAACAGCCAACTTCCCCCTGCGTCAATCTGAAGATTCAGGGATCGATTCATATGGTTAAAATTGGAGACATTTCGGCATCACCTGCGCCAAGTCTCTCATCGTATTATGTTTTCCCGGCGTCCGGTGCCTTTACACAAAAGGTTAACGCCATGCCGGCGGACTTTCGGGGAAGCTTGACCGGCTTGGCTGTTGCTGCGGTGCACCATTCCGCCCGTCATGATTCCGTAAAGGAAACGACGTCTGACTGTCATCGACGGCTGCTAGCAGCGGCGTGGATCTATCCGAGGCAACACGCCCGGATAGCCCTTCACGTCCCTGCGAGAGGCACAAGCGATGAAACCTTCCCTGCTCACATCCGTCCTCGGCGGCCTTCTGGCCGCCACGACGCTCACCGCCTTCACGGCGTCCCCGGCCCATGCGGAAAAGACCAGGTTCGAATTCTGGTACGGCCTGTCGGGCGATCTCAGCGAGCGCGTCCAGGAGGCCTGCTCGAAATTCAACCAGTCGCAGGGCGACTTCGAAGTCGTCTGCACCTCGCAGAACGGCTACGACACCACGCTGCAGAACACGATCGCGGCCTATCGCGCCAAGAAGCAGCCGGCCATCACCCAGATCTATGACGCCGGCACGCTGGACCTGATGCTCTCCAAAGCCTTCGTTCCC
The DNA here is from genome assembly GCF_004342335.1 of Rhizobium sp. PP-F2F-G48. NCBI lineage: Bacteria > Pseudomonadati > Pseudomonadota > Alphaproteobacteria > Hyphomicrobiales > Rhizobiaceae > Rhizobium > Rhizobium sp. PP-F2F-G48. The sequence continues at coordinate 152,246 of NZ_SLVH01000005.1, forward strand.
GCCAAGAAGCTGATGGCCGACAACGGCTACAAGATCGACTGGGACAATTATTTCGGCGGCATCGCCAATTATTACGCGACGGCCGCAGGCGAGCTGAACTCCTTCCCGTTCAACTCCTCGACCGCCATGTTCTATTACAATGTCGACGCCTTCCAGAAGGCCGGCATCGACTTCAAGCCGGACACCTGGGAACAGGTCGAGGAGGCCGCCCGCAAGCTGAAGGCTGCCGGCTACGCGTGCCCGATGGGCATGAGCTTCGACACCTGGGCGACGATGGAGCAGTTCTCGGCCATCCACAACCAGCCGATCGCGACGCAGGCCAACGGCTACAAGGGTCTCGACGCCGAAGTCGTCTTCAACAAGACCAAGTTCGTCGATCAGGTGAAGTTCCTGAAGAAACTGGCAGACGAAAAGCTGGTGGTCATCAAGACCAAGCAGCTCGGCATGGACGTCGTTCCCGCCTTCACCTCGCAGACCTGCCAGATGATCCAGACCTCGATCGCCGACCACGGCACGATCGGCAAGACGCTGCCGGAAGGCGTGAAGTGGGAGGTCGCCATGCTTCCCGTCTGGAAGGGCACCGAGCGGCAGAATTCGCTCGTCGGCGGCGCGTCGCTCTGGGTCATGGCCGGCCTTCCCGATGCGCAGTACAAGGGTGCGGCCGCCTTCCTCAACTATCTCGGCACGCCGGAGATGGCGCAGTGGTGGTCGACCGTCACCGGCTACATCCCCGTCACCAAGACCGGCTTCGAGGCCATGAAGGCCAACGGCTTCTACGACAAGGCCCCCTACAAGGGCCGTGAACTGGCGATCGACAGCCTCACCTATACGCCGACCTCGGAGAACACCCGCGGCATCCGCCTCGGCGGCTTCACGCAGATCCGCAAGGAAGTCGGTACCGCGCTCGAAGCGATCTTCATGCAGAACGCCGACGTGCAGACGGCGCTCGACCAGGCGGCCGAACGCAGCAATGCCGTGCTCCGCCGCTTCGAAAAGACCTATGCCGGGCAGACGCTGAACTAAGCCTCCCCGCCATCATCGCGCCTGCCGCCGCCTGGCGGCAGGCTTTCCTGCCTTCGAGTTCAACTCCGGAATTCCCCCATGGACAAACGCGCCGTCTTTCGAAGCTGGTGGCTGCCGACCGCCTTCGCCCTGCCCCAGCTCGCCCTCATCGCGCTGTTCTTCTACTGGCCGGCCGTCGCCGTCGTGCGCTGGGCGTTCACGCTGGAGCCGCCCTTCGGAGGATCGGCCGAATTCGTCGGTCTTGCCAATTTCCGCGAGGTGTTTGCCGATCCGCTCTACTGGAATTCGGTCCTCGTCAGCCTCACCTTCGCGCTCGCCGGCACGCTCAGCACCATCTTCATCGGCCTCGTGCTGGCGCTGGCGGTGGATCGGCAACTGCCCGGTTCGGGCGCCGTCCGCTTCCTTTACATCCTGCCCTATGCGATCGCGGGTCCGGCCGCCGGCATGGCGTTTCGGTTCATCCTGTCGCCCGAGCGCGGGCTGATGGCCTCGGTCAATGCCGTCCTTCCCGATTTCTGGAATCCGGCGAAATACGGCAGCCACGCGCTGATCCTCGTCATCGTCGTCTTCGCCTGGAAATGGGCCGGCTATACGTTCATCTTCCTGCTGGCCGGCCTGCAATCCGTGCCGAAATCGCTCACCGAAGCCGCCGCCATGGACGGTTCCGGGCCGATCCGCCGGGCGATCGACATCCAGATCCCGCTGCTTGCGCCCACGCTCTTCTTCCTGACCGTCATCATGATGACCGAGGGCTTCGTCGGACCGGACACCTACGGCATCGTCGCCCGCACCACGGATGGCGGTCCCAATCACGGCACCGACGTCATGGTCTACCGCATCGTCGAGGAGGCCTTTCGCGGCCTCAACTATTCCGGCGCCTCCGCCCAGAGCATCGTTCTCATCGGCCTCATCATGATCTTCACCTTCATCCAGTTCCGCTTCATCGAGCGGCGCGTGCACTACAAGTGAGACGGCCGTGATCCAGCGCACCCCCTATGCCGACGCCTTCACCTACGGTCTCATGGCCCTCGGCTTCCTCCTCCTCATCGGCCCTTTCGCGGTCATCGTCGCCGGCGCCAGCCAGACGGTGCAGCAGGTCAACGCCGTGCCCTTCAACTTCCTGCCGCAGAACCAGCTGATCGCCAACATGACGGCCGCCTGGACACGGGCGGACCTCGGCACGGCCATGCTGAACAGCTTCATCATGGCGACCCTGGTCACTTTCGGCAAAGTCGCACTCTCGGCGCTCACCGCCTTCTCCATCGTGTTCTTCCGCACGCCGCTCAAGCATTTCTTCTTCTGGATCGTCTTCATCACGCTGATGCTGCCGCTCGAAGTGCGCGTGGTCCCGACCTATGCGGTCGCCGCCGATCTGTTCGAGCCGATCCGCCTGCTGATCGCCTGGGTGACCGGCATCACGGTCTCGATCGAATGGAACCTGCTGAATTCCTATGCCGGCCTGACGCTGCCGCTGGTGGCGACGGCCACCGGCACCTTCCTCTATCGCCAGTTCTTCCTGACGCTCCCCGACGAGCTCGCCGAAGCCGCGCGCATGGATGGTTCCGGGCCTGCCCGCTTCTTCATCGACATGCTGCTCCCCCTCTCCCGCACCAACATGCTGGCGCTGACCACCATCATGTTCGTCTACGGCTGGAACCAGTATCTCTGGCCGCTGCTGATGATCACCGATCCCGCCTACAAGACGACGATGATGTCGCTCGTCTCTCTCCTGCCGGCCGAAAACGGCACGCCGGACTGGAACGTGACGCTGGCCGGCTCCCTCATCATCATGCTGCCACCGCTCCTCGTCGTCGCCGTCCTCCAGCGCTGGTTCGTCCGCGGCCTCGTCGCCAGCGAAAAGTGACCCTCCATCGCCGAAGAACGGCCCCATCCGAACGGCATTCCCAGAAAGGCTTCACCCATGGCTGACATCACCATCCGGGCCGTCCGCAAATCCTACGGCAAGACCGCGACGCTGCACGGCATCGACCTTGCCTTCGCCTCCGGCGAATTCGTCGTCATTCTCGGCCCCTCCGGCTGCGGCAAGTCCACGCTGCTGCGCATGATCGCCGGGCTCGAAGACATCACCGGCGGCGAGATCGAGATCAACGGCCGCGTCGTCAACACGCTCGAACCGCGCGAGCGCGGCTGCGCCATGGTGTTCCAGAACTATGCGCTCTATCCGCACATGACCGTGGCCGACAATATCGGCTATGCCCTGAAAGTCGCCGGCGTACCCAAGGCCGAGCGCCGGACGCGCATTGCCGAAACAGCCCGTATCGTCGGGCTTGGCGATTATCTCGAGCGCAAGCCTGCGGCCCTTTCGGGCGGCCAGCGCCAGCGCGTCGCCATGGCCCGCGCCATCATCCGCGAACCCGGCGTCTTCCTGTTCGACGAACCGCTGTCGAACCTCGATGCGACGCTGCGCGTCACCATGCGGGCGGAGATCCGCAAGCTGCATCAGCGGCTGTCGGCCACCTCGGTCTTCGTCACGCATGATCAGGTCGAGGCGATGACGCTCGCCGACAAGCTCGTCGTCATGAACAAGGGCCATGTGGAACAGGTCGGCCAGCCGCTCGACATCTATCATCGTCCGGCCAGCACCTTCGTCGCCTCGTTCATCGGCGCGCCGCCCATGAACCTGATCGATTGCAGCATCGATGCCACGGAAGCCGTTGCCCGCCACGAGCATCTGGCGATCCCCGTGCCGGCGGCCATCACGGCTGCCCTTGGCGGCCGTGCGGTGACGCTCGGCATTCGCCCGGAGGAATGCCGCGTCCTGCCGGTCGGCCAGGGCCTGCCGGCCCGGGTCGATTTCGTCGAGGAGCTCGGTTCGGGACGGATCGTCCACGTCGCCTTCGGCAGCCGCATCTTTGCAGCCGCCATTCCGGCTGATATCCGTGTGGTGCCCGGCGACCTGATCGGGCTCGCTTTGCCTGAGGCCCAGCTCCATGTCTTCCACCGCGAGACCGGCAAGCGCATCGATGTGACGCATTCGACCGGGCGTCTCGGGAGAAACCAGGGTCAAGACGCCGCACCGCAGGCCGCGGAAGCGGTTTGAACCACAGACGCATTCAGGACACCAAGGGAAGGCTCAGCCATGAAGGACATCATTTCCGCCGTCGGCTTCTGCAACCGCACCGGCAAGGGCGACCTGTCGGTCCTCGACGCCTCGCTGCGCGAGATCGCCGAGACCGGGGCCAATGCCTGCGAGATCGGCATCTATGGCGAAGAGATCATCGCCGGCGGCCGGATCATCGAGGACCGGACCCGGCGTGTGGTCGATATCGTGCGACCCTATGATTTTCAGAAACTCTCGCTGCACGGGCAGATCGTCTCCAATTTCATGGACCGCCAGCATCTGCACCTGCAGAAGAAGGTCGTGCGGGCGATGCTCGAACTCTGCGACCGCCTCGGCGCCGGCATTCTCGTGCATCATTCGGGCGCGGCGCTTCTCGGACCCGACGAGAACGGTGCGGATCTCGACCAGATGGAACGCGATGCACTGGCCGAAATGGGCGAGGTCGCGCGCGGCTACGGCGTGCGCATCGTGCTCGAAAACATCTTCACGACGGAAAGCGGGCAATATCGCCAGACGCCGCGCCAGGTGGCCGAAACGGTGCGCGCGGTCGGCTCCGACAATGTCGTGGCGCTGATCGATTTCTCGCACGCCTATATCGAATCGACCTTCAAGGGCCTCGATTTCCGCGACGAGCTGCGCGCCATGGCGCCGGTGACAGGCCATCTGCACGTCCATGACAGCTTCGGCCTGCCCTATACCCGGAAGACCTTCTATCACCCGGCCGAGGCGACCGCGCTCGGCATCGGCGACCTGCATCTGCCGATCGGCTGGGGCGATATCGCCTGGGAGGAGATCTTCTCCGAGCTGACCTTCCTGCCCGACACGACGCTGATCATGGAAATCGACTCCGGCCGCTTCCTCGACCAGCAGCCCGGCTGCCTGACGCAGGCCCGCACGCTCGCGACCCTGGTCAACGAACGCGCGTCCGCCGCGACACGCGAGGCCTTGAGAGCCTGACGCCGCCCAAACGACGGGCGGGCTCGCCCCCCGTCACGCTGGCCCCCCGTCACGCTGGCTCTCGTCAAGCCGCCGCCATCACACCCTCGATGGCGGCGAGGATCCGCTCGATATCCTCGGGTCGGGACAGGCGGTGATCGCCATCGCCGATCAGCGTCATCACCACGTCGTCGGCCGGCAGATGCTCCATCAGCTTCAGGGCGTGGGTGAAGGGCACATCCGGGTCCGCCATGCCTTGGAGGATATGGATCGGGCATCCCGTCTCGATCATGCCGGACAGCACGACGTTCGCCCGTCCGTCCGCGATCAGGGCTGCGGTGAAGATATTGGCGTCGGGTCCGTACGGCGTCGCCTCCTCGAAATAGCCGCGCTCGGCAAGCGACGCCCGCTCTGCCTCCGTCAGGTTCGGCTCGATCAGCTCGACGGTGAAATCCGGCGCCGGGGCGATGAGCACGAGGCCGGCAACGCGGTTTCCTTCGCCCCGGGCGCGCAGTTCCTGGACGGCGCGCAGCGCGATCCAGGCGCCCATGGACGAACCGATAAGGACCATCGGCCCGCGCACGGCATGGTCGATCACGGCAAGGCTCTCTTCCAGCCAGCGCGAGATCGTGCCGTCGCGGAATGCGCCACCCGACGCGCCGTGGCCCGAATAGTCGAGCCGCAGGCAGGCGCAGCCGGTTTCGCGGGCATGGCGCTCGATCTCCACCGCCTTGGTGCCGCTCATGTCCGAGCGGTAGCCGCCGAGCCAGACGAGCGTCGGCTTCGCGTCATCCGTGCCGCGCTGCAGCCTATAGGCGATGCGGCGTGCGGAGGCGTCGCTGCCCACATCGAGGGTCTGAGGCTGGACAAGCTGGGGGGTAAGCGACATATGCGTTCCTTCCGGGGCGACGCCTCGACAGAGAAGCGGCCGAATTTCTTCTAAAACAGATTTTGCGGGCGCATGACAGGTGGTGATTTTCTTTCCGACCTGTGGTAAAGACGTCGCCTCAAACGATCCAGGCAATCCCGCGGCCAGCGCCGCTTTCGGATCCTGCCTCGTCCACCATCAAGACGTCGTCAACAACTCGAGGAGAGTACGACCATTCGCAGACCTTTCAAAACTGATGCCCCGGTCAAGGACGGCCCCCGTTCCAACAAGGAGATCCGCGTTCCCCGGATCCAGCTGATTGATGCCGAGGGCGGCAACCAGGGCATCGTGCCGACCGACCAGGCACTCCGCATGGCAGAAGAAGCCGGCCTCGATCTCGTCGAGATCTCGCCGAATGCCGAACCGCCGGTGTGCAAGATCCTCGATCTCGGCAAGATGAAGTACGCGACCCAGAAGAAGGCCGCCGAAGCGCGCAAGAAGCAGAAGATCATCGAGATCAAGGAGATCAAGATGCGTCCGAACATCGACACCCACGACTATGAGGTGAAGATGCGCGCGATGAACCGCTTCTTCGAAGAAGGCGACAAGGTCAAGGTGACGCTGAAGTTCCGCGGCCGTGAAATGGCGCACCAGGAACTCGGCATGAAGCTCCTGCTCCAGGTCAAGGAAGACACCACGACCATCGCCAAGGTGGAAGCCGAGCCTAAGCTCGAAGGCCGCCAGATGATGATGGTGCTCGCACCGAGATAAGGTTCGGCCGGACAGGCAGCAAGCCTGCCTCCGACCCGCCGTCAAAAGCCGTCCGCGACCCTGTCCCGGACGGCTTTTTCGTATCGGTCTCCCACACCGCTACGGTGCCGGCGGATACACCCAGGCATAGCGAAAGTGGTAGAGATCGCCCGGCCGGCCGTAATAATAAGGCTGCGCGATGTCCCGCGCCTCGAGAGGCTCGGCCGGCGCCGTGCCGGTGGCGGCGCGGACATAGGCCTCGGACCAGTCCCGCAAGGCGGGCTCCAGCGGCGCGTCCGCTTTCCCGTCGTCCCGCCAGACCAGCAGAAGCGGATGCTCCGCATCGAAGGCCACCGGCTGCCGGACGATCTCGGAACCCGGGATCGTCACGGGAATATCGGGCGCGTTCAGGCGAAGGTTGCCGGCCATCTGCTCCTCGCCGGTCGCGATCAGTGCCGGGCGATGCCGGCCGGCCGACAGGATCGCCTCGATCGCGGGCCGGTAGGGAACGTTGATCTTCTTGTAGTCCCCCGTCAGCCGCGCGGCGGGCACGCGCAGGAACAGCGCCAGCGGCACCACGATCATGACGAAGAGCACGATGCGCCCGAAATATTTCGGCGCGGGTCCGAGCGGCCGGTCCAGAAGGTCGATCTTCAGCGCGAGATAGACCGGCAGCAGGAAGAAGAACGGCGTCAGCCACCGCGCCTTGATGTGCGATGCGCCACCGACCACGACCAGCAGGACGAGCAAGACGACGAGCACCAGGAACATATGGCCGATCAGCCGCGACCACGAACTTTCCATGCGCCACGCCGCGCGCCATTGCCGGCCGAACACGATCGCAAACAGACCGAGCGTGGCGGCCGAAAACGCGATCAGCGACTGGGCGAGCGACAGCAGGCCGTCGCCGATCTGCACCAGGCGACCGCTGTCGCCGTCCTGCATCAGCTTGCCGAGCGTGCGGCCCGTGGCCGTCTGGAGATGATCGAGAAACCACAACCCATGCGGCATCACGATCGCGATGGCGATGGCGGCCGTCAGAGCGAGGCGGAGATCGAAAAGGCGCCGCCGGAAAACCGGATCCAGCAGCACGGCGACGAGGCCCGCAAAGGGGAGCAGGACGAAATTATACTTGGCGATGACGCCGATGCCGATGGCCAGGCCGGTCAGCGCATAATGAAGGGCCGTCGGCCGCTGCAGGGTCGTGACCAGCGCATAGACGAAGAGACAGCCGGCAAACAGAACGGCGACCGTATGCGTCAGGTCCCGCTGCGCCTCGAAGACGATCTGCGGGATGGTCAGCATGCCGAGGACGGCAATGACGGCCAGAACCGGATTGCGGATGATCCGCGCCGCCGTCGCCGCCACCAGGCCGTAACAGGCAAACAGCATCGCGTTCTTCAGAATCGACAGCGCCGGCAGGGAATTGCCGAGCAGCTGGACGGCGCCGTATTGCAGCCAGTTGTAGAATGGCGGCTGGCTGTCATAGCCGAGCGCCAGACCCTGCGCGAGAAACAGCTGCTGGCCCTCGTCGAGTTCCAGCGAATGGGGCAATGCCAGCCGCAGCACGATGTTGACGGCAAAATAGAGCGCGAACAGGCTAAGAAGCCGTCCGCGATGCTGCGACAGGGCCTCGATCATGTCAGCGGCCCCGTTCGTAGACCTTCCGGACGATATAGCTCGCCTCGCTTCCCGAGGTCCGGACGAGCATTTCCGCAAGCACGCCGGTGGTGACCATCTGTACGGCGGCGATGAACAGCATGAAGGCGGTGGTGAACATCGGCCGCGTTCCGATATCCTGTCCGAGGATGAACTTGGCCCAGGCGAGATAGACGAACATCAGGGCGCTCGCGCCGCCGAACATCAGCCCGATCGAGCCGAAAAACTGTGCCGGCCGCTGGCGGAAGCGCATGAAGAACATGACGGACAGAAGATCCAGCACCACCTTGAACGTGCGGGAAATCCCGTATTTCGAGGTGCCGAACTGCCGCGGATGATGATCGACCACCATTTCGCCGATGCGCGACGTCGGCACCACATTGGCGACCCAGGCGGGAATGAAACGGTGCATGCCGCCGATGATCAGCACGTGTTTCAGGATTTCGGTGCGGTAGAGTTTCAGGCCGCAGCCATAGTCGTGGATATGGACGCCGGTGATTCTCCGGATCAGCCGGTTGGCGATCCAGGAGGGAATGAGCCGCAGCACGAGACCGTCCTGCCGCGTCTTGCGCCAGCCGCACAGAAGATCGAGTTCGCGCTCTTCCAGCACCTCGATCATGTTCGGAATGTCGAACGGGTCGTTCTGGAGATCGCCGTCGAGCGTGACGAGAAGCCGGCCGCGCGCCGCGTCCATGCCGGCCTGAATGCCTGCCGCCTGGCCGAAATTGCGCTGGAACGCGATGATCCGGAGATCGAGGCCCGGTCGGTCCATCTGCTTGCGGCAGTTGAGGAGCGTCGCGTCGGTGGAACCGTCATCGACGATGATCAATTCCCATGGCTTACCAAAGTCCTTCAACGCATCGCAGATGCGGTCGAACAAGGGCACGATATTGTCTTCCTCGTTGAAGACAGGGATAAGGACAGAAAGCTCGACCTCAGGCGCAACGAGGGCCGCGCTCTCGGCGATGAACTCAGTTTCTGAAGAGGTTTCCCGCACGTGATGCTCCGGAGATATCTGGTTTTCCCGGGGCTTCCGTTATATCAGACACTTACCGAGAGCAATCCTCGTGTCTGTGATAGCTTACCGTTGAGGGCACCCGAGGTCCCGGAATATGCAGCCCTTCCAAATGCGTAACCGCGCACCTTTCATTACGCTGGGCGTCATCGGCCTCTATGCCGGCTTTCTCCAGTGGTTCCTGGGGTGGGGCGAGATCCTGTCCCGCTGGCAGAAGGTGGGGGCCGGCACCGGAGGGATGGCGCTGGCGCTGCTTGTCGCCACCTATTTCATCCGCACGCACCGCATTCAGGATTACTTTCGCGATGAGACGAAGGGCCGGTTCATCGCGCTCTTCCGGGTGACGCAGATCCACAATCTCTTGAACATCATGATGCCGCTGCGCACCGGGGAGACCAGCTTTCCCCTGCTGATGCGCTCGGAATTCGGCATTCCGCTGGCGCGCGGCGCCGCGTCGCTGCTCGTGCTGCGCCTGCTCGATCTCCACGCGCTTCTGGCTTCGGGCGGCATCGGGCTCGTGGCAACCGCGACACGCCCCCTTGTCGCAGGCGTGCTCTGGGCGCTGTTCCTCGTCCTGCCTCTCCTCCTCTTCTTCCTGCGCGCACGCCTCGTCGCCTTTGCAAGGCGCAAGCTTGCCGCGCGGCTGTCGCGGCTGGTCGATGATATTGATGCCGGCATCCCGGCCGATCTCGGCGCCTTCGGCCGTGCCTGGCTGCTCACCATCGTCAACTGGGGCGTCAAGGTGGCGGTGCTCGCCTGGGTACTGGCCCTGATGGGCGTCGGTCCGCTTGCAGCGAGCATCGGCGGCGCTTTGGGCGGCGAGATCTCCTCGATCCTTCCCGTGCATGCGCCGGCCGGTGTTGGCACCTATCCCGCCGGCATTGCGGCCGGTGCGGCCGCACTCGGGGCGTCGCGGGCGCCGCAAGCGCTGGAGATCCTGGCCAGCGCCAGCGTCAACGCGCACCTGCTGGTCGTCGTGTCCGCCCTCGTCGGCACCGGACTGTCGCTGATCCTGCCGTTTCTGGCGCGCGGACGCGCCCGCCTGTGAGAATCCCGGAGCCGGACTGTTGCTCTTTACCCGTCCTGCGGTTATAAGCCGCCGTCCGAACGGTCCGGCAGGGCATGCCGTGGCCGTTCTTTTACGCTCGAGGCGACCTCGTCAGTCACCTCACATAATCAGAATGGAGTAGCAAAATGCCCAAGATGAAGACGAAGTCCTCTGCCAAGAAGCGGTTCAAGATCACCGCGACCGGCAAGGTCGTAGCGGCTGCCGCCGGCAAGCGCCACGGCATGATCAAGCGGTCCAACAAGTTCATTCGCGACGCCCGCGGCACGATGGTGCTGGCCGAGCCCGATGGCAAGAAGGTCATCAAGAACTACCTGCCCAACGGTCTCTGAGACGTCTGGCACTTTTGGATTTTAAGGAGATCATACCATGGCACGTGTAAAGCGCGGCGTAGCCGCTCATGCAAAGCATAAGAAGGTTCTGAAGGCAGCCAAGGGCTTCTACGGCCGCCGCAAGAACACCATCCGTGCAGCCAAGGCTGCCGTCGATCGTTCCAAGCAGTTCGCCTACCGCGACCGCAAGGTCAACAAGCGCAACTTCCGCGCGCTCTGGATCCAGCGTATCAACGCTGCCGTCCGCGAGCATGGCCTGACCTATGGCCGCTTCATCGACGGCCTGAACAAGGCCGGCATCGAAGTCGACCGCAAGGTTCTCTCGGACATGGCCATCCATGAAGCCGCTGCCTTCGGCGCGCTCATTGAAGCCTCCAAGAACGCCCTGTCCTACCTCAAGGACGCCGGCACGAAGAACGAGTTTGAAAGCGCGGTCAAGTAAGCCAGCGCTTCCCTGACGACTGAAGACTTTGGGAAACCCGCGCTGGCAGGCTAGCGCGGGTTTTTCCGTTTTTGAACACGTCCCATCGACACGCCAGAAGACGAAGGCTGAAGACGAATGAGCGATCTCGACACTTTGCAAAGCACTCTTCTCGGCGAGATCGCCTCTGCCGACAGCGAGGCCGCGATCGAGGCGGTGCGCCTCTCCGCGCTCGGCAAGAAGGGCTCGATTTCCGAACTGCTGAAGACGCTGGGCACGATGAGCCCGGAAGAGCGCCAGACCCGCGGCGCGGCGATCAACGCGCTGAAGACCGTCGTCGGGGATGCGATCTCTGCCCGCAAGGCGGAGCTCAAGGATGCGGCGATCGCCGAGCGGCTGGCGCGCGAGACCGTCGACGTGACGCTGCCGGTGCGCGCCTCGCCGGCCGAGCGTGGCCGGATCCATCCGATCAGCCAGATCACCGACGAGATCACCGCGATCTTCGCCGACATGGGTTTCTCGATCGCCGAAGGCCCGGATATCGAGACGGATTACTATAATTTCACCGCGCTGAATTTCCCGGAAGGCCACCCGGCGCGCGAAATGCACGATACGTTCTTCTTCCCGCCGGACGAGAGCGGTGCGCGCAAGGTGCTGCGCACGCACACCTCACCCGTGCAGGTGCGCACCATGGAGGCATCGAGCCCGCCGATCCGCATCATCATCCCCGGCAAGACCTACCGGCAGGATTCCGACGCGACGCATTCGCCGATGTTCCACCAGGTCGAAGGCCTCGTGGTCGACACCAAGGCGGATGTCGCCAACCTGCGCTGGGTGCTGGAAGAATTCTGCAAGGCCTTCTTCGAGGTCGACAGCGTCACCATGCGCTTTCGCCCCTCGTTCTTCCCCTTCACCGAGCCGAGCTTCGAGGTCGATATCCAGTGCGACCGCTCGTCGGGTCCGATCGTCAAGTTCGGCGAGGGCACCGACTGGATGGAGATCCTCGGCTGCGGCATGGTGCACCCCAACGTGCTGCGCGCCGGCGGTCTCGATCCCGACGTCTACCAGGGCTTTGCCTGGGGCATGGGCCTCGACCGCATCGCCATGCTGAAATACGGCATGCCGGACCTGCGCAACTTCTTCGACGCCGACGTCCGCTGGATGTCCCACTACGGCTTCCGCCCACTCGACATGCCGACGCTGTTCGGTGGGTTGAGCGGGTGATTATTTCGTGGCCACAAATTAAGATGTGTGGTAAATCATGGACCTGGAGTGGGACGAAGATAAGCGACAGAGAACCCTTCGGGAACGAGGGTTGGATTTTGCCGACGCCGTCTATTTCGACCCGGAAAGCATCGTCATCGACCTGGATCGACGGCGTGACTACGGGGAGGTCCGGTATAATTTGACGGGCTATCTGGATGGCGTTCTCTGCCGACTTTGCTGGACTCCCAGAAACGGCAGGATGCGCATCATTTCGATGAGGAAGATCAATGACCGCGAACGCGACGTCTACGAAAAAGGAAAATCCCAAGCGCCCGACGCTGGCTGATGTCGATGCCGGAACGATCACGCTGGACGCGTATGAAATCGCGCATGGCGAGGACATTCCCGAATTGACCGCCGACATGATGGCTCACACGCGCCCGGCATCGGATTTTCCAGAGCTGGCAAACGTCTTCCGGACTCGCGGCGAGCGCGGCCCGCAGAAGGCGCCGGTCAAGGAACGGATCGGGCTCAGGCTCAACCAGGACGTCGTGGAGCATTTTCGCCGCACAGGGCCGGGCTGGCAGAGCCGGATCAACGCCGTGCTGGCGGCGCATGTTAAGGCAAGCAAGAATTCTTGATATCCGGGCCGGGACCGGTCGCGAAGGAAACATGGCATGAAATTCACCCTCTCCTGGCTCAAGGACCACCTTGAAACCGACGCTTCGCTCGACGAGATCTGCACGCGGCTGACGGCGATCGGGCTCGAGGTCGAGCATATCGACGACAAGGCGGCGTTCCGGCCGTTCGTGATCGCCAAGGTCCTCACCGCCGAAAAGCACCCCCAGGCCGACAAGCTGAAAGTGCTCATGGTCGATACCGGCGCCGGTCAGCCGGTTCAGGTCGTCTGCGGTGCGCCCAATGCCCGCGCGGGCCTTATCGGGGCCTTCGCGGCGCCGGGCGCCTATGTTCCGGGGATCGACGTGACGCTGTCCGTCGGCACCATTCGCGGCGTCGAAAGCCGGGGCATGATGTGCTCGGAGCGCGAGCTGCAGATCTCCGACAGCCATGACGGCATCATCGACCTGCCGGCGGATGCGCCCGTGGGGTCGAGCTTCGCCGCCTATGCCGGGCTCGACGATCCGATCATCGAGATCAACCTGACGCCGAACCGGCCGGATTGCACCAGCATCCACGGCATCGCCCGCGATCTTGCGGCCTCCGGCATCGGCATGCTGAAGACGCGGCCCGCGCCCACGTTCCCGACGGACGGCAAGACCCCGGTCGAGGTCCGCCTCGACCTCGGTGCCCAGGCGCATCTCTGCCCCGGCTTCGCGTTGCGCCTCGTGCGCGGCGTCAAGAACGGGCCGAGCCCCGCCTGGATGCAGAAGCGGCTGCTCGCCATCGGCCTGCGCCCCATCAACGCGCTGGTCGACATCACCAACTACATGACCTTCGACATGGGTCGGCCGATGCACGTCTTCGATGCCGCCAAGGTCAAGGGTCATCTCACGGTGCGCCGCGCCGCCGAAGGCGAGACCATCCTGGCGCTCGACCAGCGCACTTATACGCTGACGCCCAACACCGTCGTCATCGCCGACGAGAACGGTCTGGAATCGATCGGCGGCGTGATGGGCGGCGAGCATTCCGGCTGCGACGAGACCACCACCGAGGTGCTGATCGAATCGGCGCTCTGGGACCCGATGAACATCGCCCGCACCGGCCGCAGCCTCGGGATCATCACCGATGCGCGGTATCGTTTCGAGCGCGGCGTCGATCCGGCCTATATGGTGCCCGGGCTCGACCGCACGACGGAACTCGTGCTGGAGCTCTGCGGCGGCACGCCGGCCGAGGCCTATATCGTGCAGGGGCCGAAGACCGATGCGAAGACCATCGATTTCCCGGTCTCCGAGGTCAAGCGCCTGACGGGGCTGGAGGTCGGCGCCGAGGAGAGCGTCGCGATCCTGCGCGGTCTCGGCTTCGGCGTTTCGAACGGCGCGGACGATGGACGGTTCAGCGTGACGGTGCCCTCCTGGCGACCGGATGTGGACGGCAAGGCGGACCTCGTCGAGGAGGTCATGCGCATCCACGGCGTCGATCACATCCGCCCCGTCCCGCTGGCGCGCGACGTCTCGGTCAACACGCGCATCCTCACGCCGCTGCAGATCCGCACGCGGCTGGCCAAGCGGGCGCTCGCCGCCCGCGGCATGCTGGAGGCCGTCACCTGGTCCTTCATCCCCAAGGCCCAGGCGACCCTCTTTGGCGGCGGCGCTCCGGCGCTGGCGCTGTCGAACCCGATTGCGGCCGACATGTCGGACATGCGGCCCTCGCTGCTGCCCGGCCTTCTCACGGCCGCGCAGCGCAATGCCGACAAGGGCTATGGCGACGTCGCGATCTTCGAGGTCTCCGGGACCTATGAGAACGACCGGCCGGAAGGCCAGCGGCGCGTTGCGGGTGGCATCCGCCGCGGCACGGCTGGGCTTGCCGGCGCCGGCCGCGCCTGGTCGAATGCGAGAAGCGGCGGCGGCAAGCCGGTGGATGTCTACGACGCCAAGGCCGATGCGCTGGCCGTGCTCGAAGCCTGCGGCGTACCCATGGCCAATGTACAGATCGAGGCCGGCGCGCCCGCCTGGTTCCATCCTGGCCGGTCCGGCACCATCAAATACGGCCCGAAGATCACGCTCGGCGTCTTCGGCGAGTTCCATCCGAAGACGCTGGAGGCGCTCGATGTCTCGGGCGCGCTCGCCGGCTTCGAAGTGTTCGTGGATGCCCTGCCCGAGCCGAAGAAGAAGGCGACCCGCACCAAGCCGGCCCTCGAGCTTTCGCCGTTCCAGGCGGTGAAGCGCGACTTCGCCTTCGTGGTGGATCGCACGGTCGAGGCCGCCGCCATCGTCAAGGCGGCCTCGGGTGCCGATCGCAAGCTGGTCACGGGCGTCACCGTCTTCGACGTCTTCGAGGGCGCCTCCCTCGGCGAGGCCAAGAAGTCGGTCGCCGTCGAGGTCGTCATCCAGCCGGCCGACCGCACGCTGACCGACGAGGATTTCGAAACCCTCACCGCCAAGATCGTCGCCAACGTCACCAAGACCACCGGCGGCGTGCTGCGCGGATAACGCTTTCCGGCAAAACGACTGCAAGCCTCCGGCGAACGCGCTTTGCCGGAGGCTTTTTTTGCGGCGCTACAGCTGTCTGTCACTCAAAGCACGCTGCCGGTCTAGCGACCGCATCAAGACCCCTCCGCAATCCCGGCCCGAGCGTCCGCCGGCAGACCCACAAAGGCGGTGAACGAGCGCTGGAGATCGCCGAGATCGCCGTCGGTGATGAGCACCAGCAGGCTGGCCTTCTCGCACGGCCACGCGGCCAGATGAAACGGCGGATGGATCAGGTGCTGGACGCCGTGCACCACGACGGGCGACGTGGCACCCTCGATATCGAGGATGCCTTTCAGCCGCAGAATGCGCGTGCCGTGGCGGTGAACCAGGAGCGACAGCCAGAGCGAAAAACGGGCCCAGCCGATGGGGCGATCGATCGTCAGCGAGATCGCCCGGATATCGCCATGGCGGTTGCGGTCCGGGATCGCATGGAGATGATCTCCATGCCGGGCGGATGCCACCCAGCGCCGCGCCTCCGCGGGGCGGGATGCGAGATCGTGAATATCCTGCGTCAGCAGTGCCGCCACGTCGTCGCTCTCCCCGTTTCTCTCCCCGTTGCTCTCCTTGCCGCTCTCCGCGCTTGTCGTCACGATGGCCGCGGGGTTGATCGCCTCCACCGCCCGGCGCAGCGCCTCGCACGCCGGCGTCAAGGCGAGATCCGTCTTGGTGAGGACGATGCGATCGGCGAGCGCCACCTGCCGCGATGCTTCCTCGAAGGCGTTAAGATTGTGCAGGCCGTTCGGCACGTCGATGACGGTGACGACATTGCCGATGGCGAAATGATACTTGAGCATCATGTCGGCGGCGAGCGTGGCGATGATCGGCGCGGGGTCGGCGAGCCCCGTCGTTTCGATGATCAGGCGGCGGAAGGGCGGAATGTCGCCACGGGCGCGGCGCTCGAACAATGAGAGCACCGCATCCTTCAGGTCGCCGCGAACGGTGCAGCAGACGCAGCCGCTTTTCAACAGCACGATATCGCCATCGACCGTCTCGACCAGAAGATGATCGAGGCCGATATCGCCGAATTCGTTGATGATCACGGCGGTGTCCGCAAGGTCCGGGCCGGACAGCAGCCGGTTGAGAAGCGTCGTCTTGCCGGCTCCGAGAAAGCCGGTCAGGATGTTGGCGGTGATCACGTCCCGCGTCATGCGCGGCCGTCTTCCAGCCGCAGGATGACGGCGGCGTCGAGCGGATCGAACCGGACGCCGAGGCTGTCGGCCGCCGGCCACAGGGCGCCGAGATGATCGACCACGACGCTGCGGCCCGTCGCGCCGCGCAGCACGAAACGGTCGGCCCAGACCGACAGCTTCAGGCCGCGCGCCGCCAGCACCCGGTTGGCGGCCGCCGCCTGCCGCATGCGCTCGGCCGCCGGCATGGCGAGGGCGACGTCGCCACCCTGGCTCCAGTGGTCGGCATTGGCGAAGGCACCGCAGAGGCCGCACATGTCAGGGCTTCGGCCGCTCCGTGCCCGAGCGGGGGAAGCGCGTGGCGAAATCCTGCGCGATCTCCTCCATCGTCACGAATTTTACGCCCTCGTAGCCCTTCAGCGTCTCGAACAGCCGTTCGTGCATCTTCAGGACATGCGGCCGGCCGGAAACATCGGGATGGATGGTGATCGGGAAGACGGCATAGTCGTAATTCTCGTAGACCCATTCGAACTGGTCGAGCCACTGCTGCTCCAGATCGCGCGGGCTGACGAAGCCGTGGCTGTTGGGCGCGGCCTTGATGAACATCATCGGCGGGAGATCGTCGAGGTTCCAGGAAGCGGGGATCTCGATCAGGTCCGTCTCGGGGCCCGCCACATAGGGCTTCATCCAGGTGGAGGGATGCTGCGAATAGTCGATCTTCGTCCATTCGTCGCCCACGGTGACATAATAGGGGAAGTGGTCGTTGTGCATCAGGGAGTGGTCGTAGAGGATGCCCTTTTCCTTGAGCAGGGCATTGGTCTTGGAACCGAACTCCCACCAGGGCGCGACATAGCCGCGCGGCGGCTTGCCCGAGAGCTGGGTGATCAGATCGACGCATTTGTCGAAGATCGCCTCTTCCTGCTCCGGCGTCATGGCGATCGGGTTCTCGTGGCTGTAGCCATGCATGCCGATCTCGTGGCCTGCGTCGGCCACGGCCTTCATCTCGTCCCAGAAGGTCTCGATGGAATGGCCGGGAATGAACCAGGTGGTCCGGATGCCCCAGGCCTCAAACATCTTCAGCAGGCGGACGCTGCCGACCTTGCCGGCAAAGACGCCGCGCGAGATATCGCAGGGACTGTCCTCCCCGCCATAGGAACCGAGCCACCCCGCGACGGCATCCACATCGATGCCGTAGGAAACGAAGATCTCTTTTGCCATTGCTGTCATTCCTTATCCCGAGTGCGCCGAAAGCATCAGCTTAGAGAGGCCTGCCGGCAGGTCAACGGCCTCTAAAAGGTTGTTTCGGAAGGAGGCACGATCATCGCGGGTGGAGGACAGCGTCCAGAAATTGCTGTGAAGACGGAAGGCGGATGGTCTTACTTCCGTCCCAAGAGAGGTGAAGGCCCTGGACGGTCTCAACAAACATTGGGCGCCGACAACGTTCGCTCCATATAATTAAACGGAGTATGGAGTATGGAGTATGCCTAGAACAAATTTCGTCGCTGATCTGCGAGACCTTGATAATCTGATAGCGTACATCATCAAAGACGACCTTGGGAAAATATACGAATCCCTGTCGGCTCTAGATAGGCCAATCAGAAAAATTGAAAACGTCGAAGATTTCAATGAAATGGGAGCAGGTTCGCCAGCTGATAAAACGGGTCTCTTGCTGCTTCAAATTGTCCCGACCGTCGGTGAAAAATGGTGCCACCTGAAAGACAACCAGGTGAATTATGATGGACGTCAGGGCGTGCGCACATCCATCCTAGGATACCCACTCATCCAGTTATACCTCGGAGGAGTCGTTGTCGGTTCGAACTCCATTCTCAAGTCGATGCTGGGTGTGGGCACGGCTGCCGGATATAAAAAGCGTGCGGTTTCAGAGGCGGACATCCAGACGATCGAAAGCGTTGATTGGAAAGGAGTCAAGGAGACTTACAACACGATCGTCAAATTCATCAAGGCGAACGCTGATGGGAAGACGGCCGATGACGCCTTTATATTGAGTGGTGCGCGCACGCTTCTGAACAGCGGATATAATCCGGTTTCGGCATTTTGACGTGCGGCGGCACCGAGAGTTGTCTGGGGCCGCAGCTTACGCAGCAGGATGAGGGTGCGTTTTTGAGAAGCCCCGTTCTGGCGATCGTTTCTGTCGAGGTTTGAAGGCGGGCTCGACCTGGAATCGCGCGACCTGACGTCCGGCAGGTCAGGGACCTCTTTCTCATCTCGCGGAGGCCGGACGCCATTCCGGCTTGAGGCCGGAACGACGGAGGACGTGGAGGCGAGCTTCCCTATTCGCTCGCCTCGTTCAGCCGCTGGCAATCCTCGTCCGAGAGATCGATCTCGGCCGCCTTCGTCAGGCTCTGCAGCTGGTCGAGGCTCGTGGCACTCGCGATCGGGGCGGTCACGCCGCGGCGGGCCATGATCCAGGCCAGTGCGATTTCGGCCTGCGTCCCGTGCTTTTCCGCCGCGATCTCGTCCAGCGCACCGAGAATGCGCATGCCGCGGCCGTCGAGATATTTCTCCACGCCCTTGCCGCGCACCTTGCCTTCGAGGTCCTTGTGCGAGCGGTACTTGCCCGAGAGGAAGCCGGAGGCGAGGCTGTAATAGGTAATGACGCCGATCTCCTCGGCGATGCAGAGATTGCGCAGCGCGCCGTCGAAGCCCGACCGGTCGTAGAGATTGTATTCCGGCTGGAGAACGTCGTAGCGCGGCAGGCCTTTGTCCCTGGCGACGTCGAGCGACTGGCGCAGCTGGCCGGCATCGAGGTTGGAGGCGCCGATGGCGCGGATCTTGCCCTTTTTCACCAGCGCCTCATAGGCGCCGAGCGTCTCCTCGTACGGCGTGTCGGCATCCGGCCAGTGCGAGAGGTAGAGATCGATATGATCGGTGTTGAGGCGCAGCAGCGAATCGTCGACGGCCTTGGAAATCCACTTTTCCGACAGGCCCTTGCGCCCCTCGCCCATGTCGGAGCCGACCTTGGTGATGATCACGACCTCGTCGCGCGGGCGCTTGGTCTGGCGCAGCCATTTGCCGATGATCGTCTCGGACTCGCCGCCCTTGTTGCCCGGTGCCCAGGCGGAATAGACGTCGGCCGTGTCGATGGCGTTGAAACCGGCATCGAAGAAGGCGTCGAGCAGGCGGAAGGACGTCGTCTCGTCGGCGGTCCAGCCGAACACGTTGCCCCCGAACACCAGCGGCGCGATCGACAGCCCCGTACGGCCCAGATTTCTCTTTTCCATGGAAACTCTCCGGTTTGGTCTCGGATAAAAGGGGTTCGGGGCCGCAGCCCAGCCTTCGACATAGGCCCCCGTGATGCCGCCTGACAGGGCCGGCCGGCCAAAAGGTGCGACGGGCCTTCGGAAAGCCAAACCAGAAACATGGGGGAAGCGGGGTCATGTCCGGGTCGCGAGACAGACAGTCCGTCCGTGCCATGGCATAAGCATGTCGCGCAAATGTGTGCCGCGGTTTCGCGCGGACGACATGCAGTCAACAAGGACGAGACCCTTTGCCGTGAACCCGTGTTCACAGAAAAGGGTCTCGTCAGGCGCAACATCAGGGAGAAGCAGGTTATGTTGAGGTTCGGAATTCTGTCGACCGCCAAGATCGGTCGCGACGCGGTCGTCCCCGCCATTCAGGACGCGGAAAATTGCGTCGTCACCGCCATTGCCAGCCGCGATGGTGCCCGGGCGCGGGAGATGGCCGACCGGTTTTCCGTGCCGCACGCCTTTGCGAGCTATGAGGAGATGCTCGCCTCCGACGTGATCGATGCCGTCTACATTCCCCTGCCGACCGCCCAGCATGTCGAATGGTCGATCCGGGCTGCGGAAGCCGGCAAGCACGTGCTCTGCGAAAAGCCGATCGCGCTCAAGGCGCAGGAGATCGACCGGCTGATCGAGGCGCGGGACCGCACGGGCGTGCTGATCTCGGAAGCCTATATGATCACCTACAGCCCCGTCTGGCACAAGGTGCGGGCGCTGCTTGCCGAAGGGGCGATCGGCCGGCTGCGGCATGTGCAGGGCGCCTTCACCTATTTCAACCGCGACCCGGCGAACATGCGCAATATTCCGGCGCTCGGCGGCGGCGGGCTTCCCGACATCGGCGTCTACCCGACCATGGCCACCCGTTTCTCCACCGGCATCGAGCCGCAGCGCGTGCAGGCGACCACCGAGCGGGATGCGACCTTCGGCACCGATATCTATTCGAGCGTGCGGGCCGATTTTGGCGGGTTCGAGCTGTCCTTCTACATCTCGACTCAGCTCGCCGCGCGTCAGGTCATGGTGTTCCACGGCGAAGAGGGCGTGATCGAGGTGACCTCCCCCTTCAATGCCGAGCGCTACGGCCGCCAGGAAGTGGTCCTGACTAACCAGAACCACAGCCAGTCCCAGCTTTTCCGCTTTCAGGACACGCGCCAGTACAAGCTTCAGGCCGAAGCCTTTTCACGCGCGGCCACGGGGGGAGAGGATGCCGTGGTGACGCTCGAAAACTCGCGCGCCAACCAGGCCTTCATCGACGCGATCTACCGCGCCAGCGACAAGGACGGCTGGGAAGCCGTCTGAGGCTCAGACGAGCCCGACAAGACCCGATGCCGTGGTGCCGGACGCAAGAATGCGGTCGGCCCGCAGCGGCAGGAGCGTGCCCTGGGGAACGCCGGCGAGCGTGACGAGCGCGCCGGACTGCATGCGCAGCGCGATCGCGCCGCCGGAGCCGACGAAGATCGCCCGCGTCGTCTCGGGCAGATCGAGCGCATCGGCGGGCGTGATGGCGAAGGCATGCGTGGCGGGGCTCGAAAGCGAGTCTGCCGTGTGGGCGTAACGGTCGGTCATGGTGCTGCGGTCCTTTTTTTCCGGTTGTTGACGGTCTTGTTCCGACAGGATGCCGCAGCCGGAAGAGGCGGGGAAAACCGGCACCGGAATTCTTCGCTCGAACGCGGCGTCTGGTCATCGACGCCGCCGCGCGTCAGAATGGCGGCATGAGCTTTTCCTTCGATGCCGATTCGCCGTCAAACCTGTGGGAATATTCCGTTTCCGAGCTGTCCGGCTCGATCAAGCGGACGATGGAGCAGGCCTTCGACCAGGTGCGCGTGCGCGGCGAGATCTGCGGCTATCGCGGTCCGCATTCCTCGGGCCATGCCTATTTCGGGCTGAAGGACGACCGTGCCCGCATCGATGCCGTGGTCTGGAAGGGCACGATGGGCAAGCTGCGCTTCAAGCCCGAAGAGGGCATGGAGGTCATCGCGGTCGGCAAGGTCACCACCTTTCCGGGCTCGTCCAAGTACCAGATCATGATCGAGACGCTGGAGCCGGCCGGTGCCGGCGCGCTGATGGCGCTTCTGGAGGAGCGCCGGCGCAAGCTCGCCGCCGAAGGCCTGTTCGAGGAAAGCCGCAAGCAGCTCCTGCCCTTCATGCCGCGCGTCATCGGCGTGGTGACCTCGCCGACCGGCGCCGTCATCCGCGATATCCTCCACCGCATTGCCGATCGCTTTCCGGTGCATGTCGTCGTCTGGCCGGTCAAGGTGCAGGGCGAAGGGTCGGGCGACGCGGTGGCCGCCGCCATTCGCGGCTTCAACGCGCTGGAGCCCGGCGGTCCGGTCGCGCGGCCGGACGTGCTGATCGTCGCGCGCGGCGGCGGCAGTCTCGAAGACCTCTGGGGCTTCAACGATGAGGCCGTGGTGCGGGCCGCGGCGGCCTCCGATATCCCGCTGATCTCGGCCGTGGGGCACGAGACCGACTGGACGCTGATCGACCATGCGGCCGACCGGCGCGCGCCGACGCCGACGGGGGCCGCGGAAATGGCGGTGCCGGTGCGGGCCGATCTCGAGGCGACGCTGTCGGCGCTCACCGCCCGCCTGCGCAACGCGGCCGGCCGGCACATGGACAACCGCCGGCAATCGCTGCGCGCGCTCGCCCGCGCGCTGCCCTCGCTCGACCAGGTGCTCGCCCTTCCCCGCCGCCGCTTCGACGAGGCGGCGTCCGGGCTGGTGCGCGGACTGATCGGCAACACCGCCGACAAGCGCCGCAGCTATGAACGCGTCGGCGCGCATCTGCGTCCCGATCTCCTCACCGCCCGGATCAACGATCGCCGCCAGCGGCTTTCGGAGCGGATGGTGCGGGCCGAACGCAATGTCGAGCGGCTGATCGCGCGGGCCGGCTCGCGGGTGACCTCGGCGGATGCGGCCCTGCGCGGCCTGCCCGTGCGGCTGCTCTCGCAGATCCATCGCTCGGGCGATCGGCTGAAAGGCCTGTCGGGCCGCGCCGATGCCGCCGTCATCGCCGATCTGCGCCGCGCCCGCAGCGCGGTCTCCGCGCAGGACCGGGTGCTGCAGTCGCTCTCCTACCAGAACGTGCTGGCCCGCGGCTATGCGATCGTGCGGGATGCGGACGGCGCCCCGGTCAAGGCCGCGGCCGCGCTTTCCAGCGGCCAGTCCGTGGCCCTGCAATTTGCCGACGGCTCCGTCGGCGCCATCACCACCGAGGGCACGCCGCCCAGGCCGCGCAAGCGTGGCGGCGCGGAACCGGCCAAGCAGGGCAGTCTGTTCTAGCGTTCGGAAGCGACGGCCGGGCCGGTCTCCACCAGGCCGATGCGACGACGAACGGTTTTAAGGGGTCTCCGATGCATTTCCTTCTCGTGCTCGCCCATCCCCTGCCGGACAGCTTTGCCGCCGGGGTGGCCGACACCGCGACGCGGGCGCTGGAAGCGCAGGGCCACAGCGTCGATCGTCTCGATCTCTATGCGGAGGATTTCGACCCGCGCCTGAGCCGGGCCGAGCGCCGCGGTTATTTCGACGACCCCTACGACAGCACCGGCGTCGGTCCGATCGTCCAGCGCCTGTCTGCGGCCGACGGGCTGATCCTCGTCTTTCCGCAATGGTGGTTCAATTTCCCGGCCATCCTCAAGGGCTTCTTCGACCGCGTCTTCGCGCCGGGCATCGCCTTCACCCATGACGCGGCGGGCGGGCGGATCGTGCGCAAGCTGACCAACATCCGCCTGCTCCATGCCTATACGACCACCGGCTCGCCCTGGTGGATCGCCCGCCTCGTCATGGGCGATCCCGTCCGCCGCCTGCTCAAGCGCGGCATCGCGCCGTTCTGCGCCCGGGGCGTGGACTTCACGATGCTGTCGCTGCACGACATGGACCGGGCGACGGACGCCCGGCGCCGCGCCCATCTCGACCGGATCGCGCGACGCCTGCACCGTATTGGGCCGAGACCGTGAAAACGAGAACGCTTCCGTAACGATTTTCCGGGACAAGTTGGATCCTGTTTTCCGATGGACCCGGAGGGATCATGCCGGTCGAACTGTCCGCAACGCAGGCACTGACGCTCTGGCATACGGTCTCGCTCGATCAGGTTCGCATCGAGACCGGCGACCTGACGCTGCGGCAGATGGCCATCCTGCTCCACATCTACCTCGTGCCGCCGCCGCATACGGTGCGCGGTCTCGCCGCCACGCTCGGCGTTACCAAGCCTGTCATCACGCGGGCGCTGGACACGATGGGCGAGCGCGGGCTGGTGGAGCGGGTGCGCGACGCGCGCGACCGGCGCAACGTCGTCATCAAACGCACCGTCACCGGCGCGCTCTATCTTGAAAAACTCGGCGATCTGATCATTGATCGCGGTCGTAGACTGTCCCTCTAGGATCTCTTTCCAGTCCTCCGTCCCAGACCTCCGGCCATGTGAGCATGATGACCCATTCCTTCGACCGCAGGCTTCATGCCTATCGCCCGGATCTCGCGGAGGAAGGCCTGCGCGGCCATGTCGATGCGCTTGCCTATACCGCCGGCTCTTCCGCCGTCTGCTGCGTGCCGGTGATGCCCCTGCGGGCCGAGCCGGATCTCGGCTGCGGCACGGACACCGAACTGCTGATCGGCGAAACCGTGCGCGTGCTCGACACCTCGCACGGCTGGGCCTGGGTCAAGGCGGATGCCGACAGCTATGTCGGCTATATCCCGGATTTCGCCGTCGTCAGCATCCAGAAGAGCCCGACGCACATTATCACGGCGCCACGCACCTTCGTCTATTCCGGGCCGGATCTGCGCTTCCCCACCGTGCAGGCCCTGTCGATGGGCAGCCGCATCACCGCGATCGACGAGCGCAGCACGCGCGGCACGCGCTATTTCCTGCTCGACAACGGACAGGCCGTCGTCGCGGGCCACTGCGCGCCGGTCGGCGAGGCGTACCCACGCGATTACGTCGCCATCGCCGCCCGCTTCCTCGAAACGCCCTATCTCTGGGGCGGGCGCTCCGGCTTCGGCATCGATTGCTCGGGCCTCGTGCAATTGTCGCTGATGATGACCGGCGTCAGCGCGCCGCGCGACACCGACATGCAGGCGATGTCGCTAGGCCGGGAGATCGCCCGCGACGAACTGCGCCGCGGCGACCTCGTCTTCTGGAAGGGCCATGTCGCGATCATGGAGGACGAGGCGACGCTGATCCATGCCAATGGCAACACGATGACGGTCGCCCGCGAAGGCCTGACCGAATCCATCGAGCGGATCGGCTGGCTCTACGACCAGCCCACCGCCTTCCGCCGCCCGGTCGACGGGATGTAAAGCGACACGATCAATAGCCGGCTGTTCGATCGACCAGATGCTCGAAGGGCAGTCCCGCCTCGTGGCGTTCGATCTGCGCTTCCACATGCCGGAAGAGCGCCTTGACATCGGAGGCCGCCGCGGCGTGCGGCGTCACGATGCAGTTCGGAAGCGTCCATAGCGGACTATCGGCTTCCAGCGGCTCGGTGGAGAAGACGTCGAGCGAGGCGCCGTGCAGCCCGCCGGAGCGGAGCGCCGCGATGATATCTGCCTCCACCTGGCTGCCGCCCCGCCCGGCATTGATGAAGACCGGTGCGCCGAACGGCCCCTTGCGGCTGAGCTTTGCAAAAAGCGTCGCATCGTACAGGCCCCGCGTCTCCGCCGTCAGCGGCAGCAGCCCGACGAGGATGTCCGTGCGGGCGAGAAAGGCGTCGAGGCCGCGCTCGTCATAGGTCTCGATCCCGTCGAGCGTCTTTTTCCGGCGGGACCAGCCGGTCACGGTAAACCCCAGGGTCTGCAATTTGCGCGCCGCATCCTGCCCGAGCACGCCGAGGCCCATGACGCCGACGGTGAGGTCTCGCGCTTCCGGCTGCGGAAGTTCGGCCCATGCCCCGCGCTGCGCCTGTCCCGCATAGCGCCCGTGCTGGCGCAGATGCAGCAGGCATTGCAGCACCACCCATTCGCTCATGCGCGTGGTGAGCGTCGGATCGACGAAGCGGACCAGCGGCACATCCGGCAGACCCGGCAGGGTCAGAACATGATCGACGCCGGCGCCGCCGGAAAAGACGGCTGCAAGGTTCGGCGCCCGCGCGAAGAGGTCGGGCTGCGACTTCCAGACGACGGCGTAGCGGGCCTGCGCGAGATCGCGTCCGGCCTGGGCGGGATCGGCGCGGTTGACGACGTCGCGGCCGGGAAAGGCATCGGCAAGTGCCGCCGTCACCTCGTCCGGGTTGAACTTCAGGTCGATAACGACGGGAGCGGCTTTGGGAGGCATGATGGTGTCCGGCTGATCGGGTCTTCTGGGCGGCCGTCTACGGGCGCGCGGCGGGAACGGGCACGGCCTTGAGATCGAAGGCTGCCGCCATGAGGGCCTTGGTATAGTCCTCGCGCGGGGCCGTGAAAATCGCTTCGGCCGGCCCCTTCTCCACGACCTTGCCGAGCCGCATGACGATCATGTCGTTCGCCAGCGCCCTGACGACCTTCAGGTCGTGGCTGATGAAGAGATAGGCGAGGCCGTGGCGGGCCTGAAGGTCGCGCAGGAGATCGACCACCTGGGCCTGCACGCTCATGTCGAGCGCCGAGGTCGGCTCGTCCAGCATGACGAACTGGGGTTTCAGCACCATGGCGCGCGCGATCGCGATGCGCTGGCGCTGTCCTCCCGAAAACTCGTGCGGATAGCGCCAGCGCGTCGCAGCGTCGAGCCCCACCTCGTCCAGCGCTTCGGCCACGCGCGCATCGCGCTCCCGTGCCGACAGCGCCGGCTCGTGCACCTGCAACCCCTCGCCGATGATATCGGAGACCGCCATGCGCGGGCTGAGCGAGCCGAAGGGATCCTGGAAGACGATCTGCATGCGCCGGCGCAGCGGCCGCATCTGGCTGAAGGAGTAGCCCTCGATGTTCCGCCCCTCGAAGCCGATGCGTCCCTGCGACCCGATGAGCCGGGTGAGCGCGAGGCCGAGCGTCGTCTTGCCGGAACCGGATTCTCCGACGACGCCGAGCGTCTGGCCGGCGCGCAGCGTCAGGTCGATCCCGTCGACCGCCTTCACGTGATCCACCGTCTTGCGCAGAAAACCCGCCTTGATCGGAAACCAGACCTTCATGTCCTTCGCCTCGATGACGATGGGCTTCGTCTCGTCGGAGGCCGGCGGCTCGCCGCGCGGCTCGGAGGCCAGGAGATGGCGGGTATAGGCGTGTTGCGGATTGTCGAAGATCTCGGCCGTCGGCCCCGTCTCCACGATCTGTCCCTTCGTCATGACGCAGACGCGGTCGGCGATCTTGCGGACGATGCCGAGATCGTGGGTGATGAACAGCATGGACATGCCATGCGCGTCCTTCAATTGTTTCAGAAGCTCGAGGATCTGGGCCTGCACGGTCACGTCGAGCGCGGTCGTCGGCTCGTCGGCGATCAGCAGCTCCGGCCGGTTGGCGAGCGCCATGGCGATCATCACGCGCTGGCGCTGGCCGCCCGAAAGCTCGTGCGGATAGGCCTTCAGGCGCTTTTCCGGCTCGCGGATACCGACCTGGTGCAGAAGCTCCAGCACGCGCGGCCGCGCCTGCGCCGGCTTGATGCCCTGGTGGAGGTCGAGGATCTCGGCGATCTGCCGCTCGATCGAATGGAGCGGATTGAGCGAGGTCATCGGCTCCTGGAAGATCATCGTGATGTCGTTGCCGCGCACATCTCTGAGGTCGGCATCGCCGATCCTCAGGAGGTCGCGGCCGTTGAACAGGATCTCCCCGCTCGGATGGCTCGCGGCGGGATATGGCAGGAGCTTTAGGATCGAATTGGCCGAGACCGACTTGCCGGAACCGGACTCGCCGACCAGCGCTACCACCTCGCCCTTCGCGATGTCGAACGACACCCGATCGACCGCCAGAGAGGTCTTGCCGCCCTGGTGGAAGGCAACGGAGAGATCGCGCACGGAAAGCAGCGGTTCGGTCATGGGGAAAGCGATTCCAGAAGGGTGGTGAGCGTGGGGATGTCGGGGCGGACGACGATCGGCGCGTGGCCTTTGAGATCCGCGACAGCGGGAACGGAGGCAAAGCCGGCATCGCCTGTAAGCAGGTGCGTACAACCGACCAACTGTGCCGTCGCCAGATGGATGGCATCGGGCAGTTTCAGTCTGCTGCCCGCACGGATGTCGCCAGCGCGAACGAGGACCTGACGGCTCACGGGATAGACATCCAGCCAATCGCTGGTGCGAATGAGGACATGGTATCGCTTTACGAGATCATCCTGGCCGGCGCGCAGGGGCTTGACCAGAAGCTCGGCCAGCGACAGTTCGCTTGTGGCCAGGAAAGCGGAGGTGTGCCGAACCGATGCGTCGAGAAGCGCATTCAGAAGCGCCGCCCGTTCGGAGATATCTTCGACGGCATAGATGAGCGTATTGGTGTCGAGATAGATCCTCGCTGCACCCGTCATTCATCGTCCCATTCGTCGCGTAACTTGCGGATTCGGCTGACAGCCTCCTCCTCCGACGTGGTGGCGCCGTGCTTGGCTTTGTAGACCTTCAGATCTTCCAGCATCTGCGCGCCGCTGACGGAGTTGTCGGCGGGGATAGGGGTCAGTGCCGGCTCGTCCAGCACGTCGGCCGGCCGATCGTCCACGGTTTCGATGACGACACGCACGTGCTCGACGCCTTGCAGGCCTGTGCGCAGGTCCTCCGGCAGCCGGGACGCCGGATAATGCTCGCGAACGATCTTGTTCATGACTGCGGCATCCTTGGCGAGAAACACATGATCTCGTCCATTCTAACAGTCGAACGCTGACGTGACGAGATCATCCGAACGTCTTTCGCGGATCGAAGGCGTCGCGTGCGGCTTCGCCGATGAAGATCAGCAGCGACAGCATGATCGACATCACCAGAAAGGCGGTGATGCCGAGCCAGGGGGCCTGGAGGTTGGATTTGCCCTGGGCGATGAGTTCGCCGAGCGATGGCGAGCCGGGCGGCATGCCGAAGCCGAGGAAGTCGAGCGAGGTGAGCGTGGTGATGGAGCCCGAGAGGATGAAGGGCAGGAAGGTGAGCGTGGCGACCATGGCGTTCGGCAGGAGATGGCGCCACATGATGGTGGCATTGCCGACGCCGAGCGCCCGGGCGGCGCGGACATATTCGAAATTGCGCGCCCGCAGGAATTCGGCCCGGACCACGCCCACGAAGCCGACCCAGGAGAACAGCAGCATGATGCCGAGCAGCACGAAGAAGCCGGGCGGGAGAATGGCCGCGATGATCAGGAGAATGTAGAGCACCGGCATGGACGACCAGATCTCGATGAAGCGCTGCATCAGGAGGTCCGTCCAGCCGCCGAAATAGCCCTGGATCGCGCCGGCGGTGACGCCGACGATGGCCGACGCGATGGTGAGCGCCAGGCCGAAAAGCACCGAGATGCGGAAACCGTAGATCGTGCGGGCGGCGACGTCGCGCGCCTGGTCGTCGGTGCCGAGCCAGTTGAAATTGCCGAGCGCGCAGCCGCGATCGGCCTCGCCCTGCGGATAGCCCGAGCAGCGCTCCGTCGCGCTCATCGTCCAGAAGGGCGCCGTGGGCGCGGAATGCGGAATGTTGGAATTGGCGCTGCGATAGGAATAGCGGATCGGCGGCCAGATCATCCAGCCGTTCGCCTCGATCTCCTCGCGGATGAAATCGGAGGCATAGTCGGTCTCGGCGAGGAAGCCGCCGAACGTCTCTTCCGGATAGTTGACCAGCACGGGCACGAGCAGCTCGCCTTTGTAGGAGACGAGGACCGGCCGGTCGTTGGCGATGAATTCGGCGCAGAGGCTGAAGCCGAAGAGCGCCAGGAAGATCCAGAGCGACCAGTAACCGCGCCGGTTCGCCTTGAAATTCTCCCAGCGCCGCCGGGCGACGGGCGAAAGCCGGGCCGTTTTCGGTGGAGCGACCACGGCGGGGTTTGCGATCAACGCCATCAGACGTCCCTCCGCTCGAAATCGATGCGCGGATCGACCCAGGTATAGATGAGGTCCGACAGCAGGCTGACGACGAGGCCCATCAGCGAGAAGATGAACAGCGTGCCGAACACGATCGGATAATCGCGCTTGACGACGGCGTCGTAGCCGAGACGCCCCAGGCCATCGAGCGAGAAGATGTATTCGGTCAGCAGCGAGCCGGTGAAGAAGGCCGAGATGAAGGCGGCGGGAAAGCCGGCGATGATGATCAGCATGGCATTGCGAAACACGTGACGATACAGCACCTGCCGCTCCGCCAGCCCCTTGGCGCGGGCGGTGACGACATATTGCTTGCGGATTTCGTCGATGAAGGAATTCTTGGTCAGCAGCGTCGTGGTGGCAAAGGCCGAGAGCAGCAGCGTGATCAGCGGCAGCGTCATGTGCCAGAGATAATCCAGGATCTTCTGCCACCAGTTGAGCTGGCTGAAATTGTCCGAGACGAGGCCGCGCAGCGGAAACCAGTCGAGGAAGGAGCCGCCGGCAAACAGCACGATCAGCAGGATGCCGAACAGGAAGCCCGGCACGGCATAGCCGACGATGACGATGCCGGAGGTCCAGACGTCGAAGCGCGAGCCGTCCGACACCGCCTTCTTGATGCCGAGCGGGATCGAGATCGCATAGGAGAGGATGAGGATCCACAGGCCGAGCGAGATCGACACCGGCATCTTGTCGAGGATCAGATCGATGACCGAGGTGTTGCGGAAGAAGCTCTCGCCGAAATCGAAGCGCGCATAGTTCCACATCATCGTCAGGAAGCGCTCCAGCGGCGGCTTGTCGAAGCCGAACTGCTTTTCGAGCTTGGCGATGAAATCCGGATCGAGCCCCTGGGCGCCGCGATAGCTGCTGCCGCTCTGGTCGCCGCCGGACGCGCCGGCAAGATCGCCGCCGCCGCCCGACAGCCGGTCGCCGCCCTGGTTCGGCCCGGTCAGGTCGGCAATGACCTGCTCGACCGGACCGCCGGGCGCGAACTGCACGACGGCAAAGGAGATGGCCATGATGCCGACGATCGTCGGGATCATCAGAAGCAGGCGACGCAGGATATAGCCGCCCATCAGATCCGCACGCCCGACATGCGCCGCGCCATCGGCGTGACGGCGGTGCAGAGACCGCAACGGCGGGCCCCCGTCTCGTTGAACCTGTCGTTAAACCCGATTTTGCGATGTGCGATCAATGCGCTGACGTTCCCGTTCCTGATTCGCGGCCTGCCTATGAAAAGCAGGCCAGTCTGACGCGCAAGGCTTTCATGGAGCTTTCGCGGCGGCGGACCACCAGATCGCGGGAAAGCCGACGGCATATTCCGGCAGGTTTTGCGGATGCGTCAGGTCTTTTGCATAGGCGATCCGCATATCGCGCGACGCATAGGTCGGCACGATGATGTGATGCGCGAGGAGAACCCGATCGAGCGCCTTGGTCGATGCGACCAGGTCGTCGCGATCCTTGGCAAAGATCACTTTCCGGATCAGGGCATCGACGCCCGGATCGGCAAGACCGGAGAAATTCTGCGACCCTTCCCGCGTTGCCGCAGCGGTGCCCCAGTATTCCGTCTGCTCGTTGCCCGGATTGAGAGACTGTGCCCAGCCGAGGTAGATCGCGTCGAAATCCTTCGACCGCCAGCGATTGGTGTATTGGGAGCTGTCGACGGTGCGAACGCGGGCTTCGATGCCGATCTTCCGCAGGTTCTGGCTGAAGGGCAAGGCGACCCGTTCGATGGTCGTGCCGTCGAGCAGGATCTCGAAGGCGAGCGGCTTGCCGGTCTTCGTCTCGATCATCTGGTTGTTCTTGAGCTCAAAGCCGGCCTCCTTCAGAAGGCCGATCGCCTTGCGCAGGTTGTCGCGCAGCTTGGCGGGGTCGCCGCCGACGGGATTGCTGTAGGGCTTGGTGAAAACGCTCGGCGGAACCTTGTCCTTGAGGTCCGTGAGGATCTCCAGTTCGCGTCCCTGCGGCAGCCCTGACGACGCCAGTTCGGTCGGGAAGAAAAAGCTGTCGATGCGATTGTACTCGTTGAAGAAGATCGTCCGCTTCAGTTCCTCGAAATCGAGCGCATAGTTCAGAGCCTCGCGCACCCGGACGTCCTTGAACGCGTCGCGCCGCAGGTTGAAGATGAAACCGACCATGACGCCGCTGTCGCGACTGTCGTTCTCCAGCCGCTCGAGCTTGATCCGGCCGTCCTTGACGGCGGGGAAGTCGTAGGACGTGGCCCAGCGGCGCGCGGAGTTCTCCCAGCGGTAGTTGGCATTGCCCGACCGGAAAGCCTCGAAGGCGACGTCGAGATCCGCGAAATAGGTGAAACCGATGCTTCCGAAGTTGTTCTGCCCGATATTGACGTTCAGGTCCTTGCCCCAATAATCGTCGCGACGCGCATATGTGACGGTCGAGCCGGCCTTCATGGAGGCCATCTTGTAGGGACCGGAGCCCATGGGCATCTCGAGCGTCGTGCGGGAAATGTCCCGCTGGCGTCCTTGCGCGTCCTTGCCCTCCCACCAGTGTTTGGGCACGACGAGGAGGCCGCCCGCCACTCTCGGCAATTCCCGGTTTCCCGTCTCGTTGAAGGAGAAGGTCACCTCCCGCTCGCCGGTCTTTTCCGCCTTGACGATATGGCCGTAATAGGAGGTCGCTTTCGGATCGAGTTCCTTCGCCTTGTCGAAACTGAAGATCACGTCTTCCGGCGTCACCGGCGTGCCGTCGGCCCAACGCGCTTCCGGCCGGAGGCGGAACTTCGCCCAGGCGAAATCGTCGGGATAGGCGACCGCCTCGGCGAGCAGGCCGTAATCCGTCAGAACCTCGTCCATCGACGGCTTCATCAGGGTTTCGAACACCAGCCCGACGGACATGCCGGAGGCGCTGGAAACGGGACCGACCACGCCGGCCGCCATCTCGCCCTTGGCCAGAACCGGATTGAACGTGTCGAACGTGCCCATGGTGGCCAGCCGGACATCGCCCCCCTTCGGCGCATCCGCGTTGACATAATCGAACTGCTTGAACCCTTGCGGATATTTCAGCTCGCCCCCGGTCGACAGGCCGTGGCGCCATTGGGGGTCCGCAGCCTGGGCGGGACCGGGCAGGATGGCGGTGGCGAGGAAGGCGGCGGCGATGAGGGCCAGGGTGCCGAGAGCCAGGGTGCCGAGGGTCAGGGTGCCGGGGGTCAAGGGTCCAAAGGTCGGCGCCGGGGTCGTCCTGCTCGTCATCTGCCGCATGCGGTTCGTCTCCTTGGGTCGTGGTTGACGCACACAATAGGCGAAATGCGGCCGATTGACAGGCGGGCGTCCGACAGGCCGCGAAATCCGCCTGTCAATCGGCTTATCAATCGGCGTGCCAATCGGCTTGACCGCAAGTCTGACACAAAGACGGTGTGAGACAGATCGCTCTCGACACCCGCCGCCCGATCCCGACAGAACCGGACAGACCCGCATGATATCGTCACTCTCAAGATTTTCTCGCGGCCCACGATCGTCTGGCAAACGGGCCATCAGAGCCGTCATCGCCGCGGCGCTTATCCTGCCGCTCGGTCTCGGGCCTGCGCTTGCGGCCGAGACGCAGCCGGCCAAGCAGTTGTTCGGCGGCATGACGCTTCCCAGCAGAACCGCGCCGGCCTCGCTCGGCTCCTATGCCAAGGGCTGCCTTTCGGGCGCGGTGGCGCTGCCGGCCGATGGGCCGACCTGGCAGGCCATGCGCCTGTCGCGCAACCGGCGCTGGGGCAATCCGCACATGATCGCGTTCCTGGAGCGTTTTTCGCGCGATGCGGCCGAGATCGGCTGGGGCTCGGGCATCCTGCTCGGCGATATCTCGCAGCCGCGCGGCGGGCCGATGCTGACCGGCCATGCCTCCCACCAGATCGGCCTCGATGCCGACATCTGGTTCCAGCCGAAGCCCGCGCGGCCGATGAGCGTGGCGGAACGCGAGAGCCGGCCTTTCGTGTCGATGCTCGACAAGACGAAGTTCCTGACCGTCAACCCGGAGCGCTGGACGCCGACCCATGCGCGGCTGATCATGCGGGCCGCAAGCGAGCTGGAGGTCGACCGGGTGTTCGTCAACCCGGCGATCAAGAAGAAGCTCTGCGACACCTGGACCGGCGACCGGACGTCGATGGGCAAGATCCGGCCGATCTACGGCCATGACGAGCATTTCCACATCCGCATCAAATGCCCGGCCGATTCGCCCGGCTGCAAGCCGCAGGCGGCGGTCGCGCCCGGCGATGGCTGCGACAAATCGCTCGCCTGGTGGTTCACCAAGGAGCCCTGGGCCAAGCCCAAGCCGAACCCGGATGCCAAACCCGTCAAGCCGCGCTTCGTGATGCTGTCCGATCTGCCACAGGCCTGCACCGGCGTGCTGGCCGCGCCCGCCTCGTCGGAAGCCGCGGCCACCTTCGGCGGCACGGTGCCGGTCTCGGCGTCGGTGCCCGCCGCGCCGTCGACCGTCATGCCGCCGGCCGCCGATCGCCCGCCGGCCGCCGTCGGCGATCCTGCCATTCCGCTTCCGACCCGTCGCCCGAGCGCGCAGCCGTAGCGGCGCGGCACTTTCTTCTTGAATCGATTTAGGTTCCGGGAAATATGGACGACGAGGATGATGCGGAGGACGGAATGACCGGTCGCAAATGCATGGCGCTGATCGCGCATGACCTGAAGAAGCAGGACATGGCGGAATTCGCCAAGGCCCACCAGTCGGTGCTGTCGGAATGGCGGATCGTCGCCACCGGCACCACCGGCGGCCGCGTCCAGGAGGCCTGCCCCGGTCTCGAGGTGACGCGTCTGAAGAGCGGGCCGCTCGGCGGCGACCAGCAGATCGGCGCGCTGATCGCCACCGGCGATGTCGATCTCCTGATCTTCTTCATCGATCCCCTGACGTCGCTGCCGCACGATGTGGACGTGAAGGCCCTGACGCGGCTTGCGACCGTCTACGACATTCCCATGGCGCTGAACCGCGCAACGGCCGAGCGGCTCGTGGATTTCCGACCGCTCTGAGCACCGCGCGCCGATCGTCATGTCTTTTCCACTGGAGCGCCCCGGCAAAACATGCGAAGCGCTTCCCGCCCGCAGCCCCGATCGCGCGCCGACCCCAATAGCCCGATCCCCTTAGCCCGATTCCCTTAGGAGGTTTCATGCCCGCGTCTGCAGAAACGGTTCCCGGCCTCGCCTTCCCCATCCTGATCGGCGACATCGGCGGCACCAATGCCCGTTTCGCGCTTCTGACGGATGAGACCTCCGAGCCGGTCGTCTTCCCCGTGGTGCCCACAGGCGGCTTTCCGAGCATCCAGGCCGCCCTGGAGACCGGCATTCTCCCGCATGCCACCCTGCGCCCGCGCTCGGCGATCATCGCGGTGGCCGCCCCGGTCAAGGGCGACGAGATCCCGCTGACCAATGCCGGCTGGGTCATCACGCCGGCAGACATGATCGCGACGCTCGGGCTTTCCGATGTCATCGTCCTCAACGATTTCGAGGCGCAGGCTCTGGCCGTCGCCGCCATCGCCAAGACCGACTGCGCCCAGATCGGCGCCGGCGCGCCGATGGAAAGCGCCTCCTGCGCCGTGCTCGGTCCGGGCACGGGTTTGGGCGTCGCCGGCCTCCTGCACACGCACGATACCTATTTTCCGGTCCCCGGCGAGGGCGGCCATGTGGATATCGGCCCGCGCACGCCGCGCGATACCGCCATCTGGCCGCATCTGGAGACCATCGAGGGCCGGATCTCCGCCGAGCAGCTGCTCTGCGGCCGCGGCATCGTCAATATCTACCAGGCGATCTGCCTCACGGACGGGCTGACGCCGACCCATACCGATCCGGCCGAGGTCACGGCGGCGGGGCTTTCCGGCACCGAGCCGGCCTGCGTCGAGACGCTGTCGCTGTTTGCCGGCTATCTCGGCCGCGTGGCGGGGGACATGGCGCTGATCTTCATGGCGCGCGGCGGCGTCTATCTGGCCGGCGGCATTTCGCAGAAAATCCTGCCCGCGCTGCAACAGCCCGAATTCCGCGCCGCCTTCGAGGACAAGGCGCCGCATTCCGCGCTGATGCGCTCGATCCCGACCTATGTCGTCACCCATCCCTTCGCCGCCCTTGCCGGTCTTGCGGCCTTCGCGCAGACCCCGGCCCGGTTCGGCGTGGCCACCACGGGGCGTCACTGGAAGGCCTGATGCGAACCCGCCGTCCGCGCCGCCACCCCCCAAAATGGGTGGAGACTCGCCAAATGGCTCCCGAGGCACTATAGAGCGCGGCCAAGCATCCGATCGAAGGACCGCTCGGTCAGGGAAAGAGCTTTTGAAAGACCAGAAGAAGAAGCACACGCCGGTGGACGCCGACACGATCACCAGCGTGCTGAAGCGGGTCGCGCGGGAAAACGGACGGGCCCATCTCAAGGGCTATATGTTCGCAATCGCCTGCCTTGCGCTCGTTGCCGGCTCGACGGCGTTCACGGCCTGGATCATGGAAGCCGTCGTCAACGAGGCCTTCGCCAACAAGCGGGCCGACATGGTCCTCATCATCTGCGCCGCCATCTTCGTTGCCTTCGTCGTGCGCGGCTTTGCCACCTATGGCCAGGCCGTCGCCCTGTCGAAGATCGGCAACAACATCGTCGCCAGCTATCAGCGTCGGCTCTATGCCCATCTGATGGCGCTGAGCGTCGGCTATTTCACCGATTCCCGCTCGGCCCGCATCTCCGCCAAGATCAGCCAGAACGTCTCGGGCATCCGCGACGTTCTCAACATGACGGTCACCTCGATCGCGCGCGACCTGCTGACGCTGATCGCCCTCATCGGCGTCATGATCGGCAAGGACTGGGTGCTGACGATCATCGTCTTCCTCATCGCGCCGCCGCTGCTGATCGGCCTTCGCTACGTGTCGCGGCGGCTGCGCAATGCGACGCGCGAATCGGTCGAGATCAACAGCCACGTGCTCGGCGCCATGCAGGAGACGATCCAGGGGATCACGATCGTCAAGGCCTTCACCATGGAGGAGCAGCTGAAGAGCAAGGTCGAGGCGATCATCGCGCGCGCGGAAAACCGCGCCAACCGGATCGCCCGCCTGTCCGAGCGCACCGCGCCGATGACCGAGACCTTTGCGGGCTTCGCCATCGCCAGCGTCCTCGGCTATGCCGCCTTCCGCTCGATCTACGACAACGTGCCGCCCGGCGCCTTCTTCTCCTTCGTCACGGCCCTTCTCATGGCTTATGATCCGGCCCGGCGCCTGGCGCGCCTGCAGGTGTCGATGGAGCGCGCCGCGGTCAATGCGCGGATGATCTACGAGGTGCTCGACACCCTGCCGCACCAGCGCGACCTGCCCGATGCCACGGCCCTGCAGGTCTCCTCGGCGACGATCACCTTCAACAACGTCCATTTCGCCTACGGCACCGGCGACGAGATCCTCAAGGGGGTCAGCTTCGTTGCCGAAGGCGGCAAGACGACGGCGCTGGTCGGCCCGTCCGGCGCCGGCAAGTCCACCGTGATCAGCCTCATTCCGCGCTTCTACGATCCGTCGGAAGGGCAGATCCTGATCGACGGTCAGGACATCGCCCATATCACCAAGCTGTCGCTGCGCAACGGGCTCGCCTATGTCTCGCAGCAGCCTTATCTCTTCGAAGGCTCGATCGGCGACAACATCCGCTATGGCCGGCCGGAGGCGACGGACGAGGAGGTCTACGAGGCCGCGCGTCTCGCCTATGCGCATGATTTCATCCTGGCCCAGCCACAGGGCTACGACACGCCGGTCGGCGAAAACGGCGTGACCCTTTCCGGCGGTCAGCGTCAGCGGCTTTCGATCGCCCGCGCCCTCGTCCGGCGCGCGCCCATCCTGCTTCTCGACGAAGCCACCTCCTCGCTCGACACCGAATCGGAGTCCGCGGTGCAGAAGGCGCTCGACCATGCCATGGACGGGCGGACCGTCGTGGTGATCGCCCACCGTCTCTCCACCATCGTCAACGCCGACAAGATCATCGTCATGCGCGACGGGCTGGTGGTCGAGGAAGGCACGCATACGGAGCTTGCGGATCGCAAGGACGGGCTTTACGCTCGCCTTCACAACCTGCAGGGCAGCCAAGCGACCGGCATCATCGATGATCTGGTCGACAGCACGGATCGGACGACATGAGCCCCCACACCATGACAGACCCCACACAATGACAGCCACCACACAATGACACCGGCGGATATGAACCTCGTCGTCGTGGGCGCGGCGGGCCGCATGGGCCAGACGCTCATCCGCACGATCCATGCCATGCCGGGCGTCACCCTGTCGGCCGCCGTCGAGCGCTCCGGCTCGCCCTTCGTCGGACGGGATGCGGGGGAGATCGCGGGGCTCGGCCCCATCGGCGTTCCCGTGACCGACGATCCGCTCCGCGCCTTCGTCGAGGCCGAAGGCGTCCTCGATTTCACGGCACCGGCCGCCAGCGTCGAATTTTCCGGGCTGGCCGCGCAGGCCCGCATCGTCCACGTGATCGGTACGACCGGATGCTCGGCTGCCGACGAGGCGCGCTTCGAGGCGGCGGCGCGGCATGCGCGGCTGGTCAAGTCCGGCAATATGAGCCTCGGCCTCAATCTCCTCGGCGTGCTCGTGGAACAGGCCGCCCGGGCCCTGCCTGCGGCCGGATGGGATCTCGAAATTCTGGAAATGCACCACAAGCACAAGGTGGACGCGCCCTCGGGCACGGCGCTGCTTCTCGGCGAGGCGGCGGCGCGCGGCCGCGGCATCGATCTCGACAGCCAGTCCGTGCGGGTGCGCGACGGCCATACCGGGCCGCGGGCCGAAGGCACGATCGGCTTTGCGACGCTGCGCGGCGGCTCCGTCATCGGCGAACATTCCGTCATGCTTGCCGGCGAAGGCGAGACCGTGACGCTGTCGCATTCGGCGACCGACCGTTCGATCTTTGCGCGCGGTGCCGTCACCGCAGCGCTCTGGGCGCGGTCGCGCAACCCCGGTTACTATTCGATGCTGGACGTGCTGGGGCTCACCGTCTGAGACCGTCCCGGCGCTTTCCCGACGTCAACACTGCAACAAGGAACGAACGATCATGAGCGGCACGCTTGTCCTGGTGCGTCACGGCCAGAGCGAATGGAACCTGAAGAACCTCTTTACCGGCTGGAAGGACCCCGACCTGACCCCGCTCGGGATCGAGGAAGCCGAGACGGGCGGCAAGGCGCTGGCCGAAACCGGCCTGAAATACGATATCGCCTTTACCTCCGACCTGACGCGGGCGCAGAAGACGCTGAAGATCATCCTCGACGCCGTCGGCCAGCCCGGGCTTGAGACGATCCGCGACCAGGCGCTGAACGAGCGCGACTATGGCGACCTCTCCGGCCTCAACAAGGACGATGCGCGCGCCAAGTGGGGCGAGGAACAGGTGCATATCTGGCGCCGGTCCTACGACGTGCCCCCGCCGGGCGGCGAAAGCCTGCGCGACACCGGCGCCCGCGTCTGGCCCTATTACCTCACCGAGATCCTGCCGCGCGTGCTCAAGGGCCAGACGGTTCTCGTCGCCGCCCACGGCAATTCGCTGCGCGCGCTGGTGATGGTGCTCGACCGCCTGACCAAGGAAGAGATCCTGAAGCTCAACCTCGCGACCGGCGTGCCCATGGTCTACACGCTCAACGCCGATTCGACCGTCGCCACGAAAGAGGTTCTGGGCGACATGTCCGGCGCGCACTAAAAGCATTTCAGCCGAGGCGGGGATGGATCAGACCTTCCCCGCTTCCCAGCCGAGCATGGCGCGCTTGCGCGTCAGGCCCCAGTGATAGCCGGTCAGCGCCCCGCTCTTGCCGATGGCCCGGTGGCAGGGGACGACGAAGGAGATGGGGTTGCGGCCGATGGCGGCGCCCACGGCGCGCGATGCCTTGGGCTGGCCGATGCGCCCGGCGATCGCCGAATAGGTCTGCGCCCGGCCCATGGGAATGTCGAGCAGGGCCTGCCACACCCGCACCTGGAAATCCGAGCCGATCAGCACGATCCGCAGCGGCTGCTCCGCCGCCCAGCGCCCGGGCTCGAAGATCCGCGCGGCATAGGGCGTCGTCGCCTCGGTATCCTCGACATAGCGGGCGTTCGGCCAGCGGCCGGCCATGTCTGCAAAACTCTCCCGCTCCTGCCCCGCATCGTTGAAGGCAAGGCCTGCGAGACCGCGCTCGGTCACCATGATCAGCGCCGTGCCGAAGGGCGAAGGGTGGAAGCCATAGCGGATGGTCAGCCCGCCGCCCTTGA
Source organism: Rhizobium sp. PP-F2F-G48 (assembly GCF_004342335.1). Lineage (NCBI taxonomy): Bacteria > Pseudomonadati > Pseudomonadota > Alphaproteobacteria > Hyphomicrobiales > Rhizobiaceae > Rhizobium > Rhizobium sp. PP-F2F-G48. Next base: position 192,254 of record NZ_SLVH01000005.1, read on the forward strand.
GCTTCCACTCGCCGGGCGACATCGCCTCATGCGTGACGAACAGGTCGTGCAGCCGCCCCGGACCGGACAGGCCGAGCTCCAGGCTCGCCTCCAGCAGCGGCAGGCCTTCGGTCCCGAGCAGGCGCTTGGCATGGTCGAGCGTCACCGCCTGGAGAAAGGCCTTCGGCGTGAGGCCCGCCCAGCGCGTAAACGTCCGCTGCAGATGCGTCGGCGATTGCCCGAGCCGCGCGGCGAGGTCCTCGAGACCCGGCTGCTCGCGATAGTCGCCCGTCAGCAGCTCCACCACGCGGCAGACCGTCTCGTAATCGCTGCCCTCGGGCGTGATCTCGCTCGTCAGACGCGGCATGATGGTCATTGTCGTCTCCTCTTTCGTCGGCATCGGCGCGGTCGCGCAGCGCGATCTCGTCCGCGGGAGAACAGCACGTCCGGTCTGCCGTCGCCACCCGATTTGCGATGTCTCAGCCCCGCCGCTTCACCCTGGCGAGCGCGCCGGAAAAGGCGGTGGCGAAGGTTTCGCGGTCGTCGCGATTGAGGAAGGAGCCGATGTCGGTTGCGCGCAGGCGATCGCGGACCTGCATGGAGACGATGCCGATCTCGTCGTGACGGGCGACGTCGAAGCGGGTCGAGAACGGATTGAACCGGTGCTCGGTCATGCGGCCGGTCGCGGTGAACTTGCGCACGGCGACATCGGTGCGGGAAATGCTGACCTCCTCGCGCATGCGGGCCGAACGGTTGTTGAGCCAGAAGGCGCCGAACAGGAGCACGAAATCGAGCCCGAAGAACAGCACGACCGGCCAGGCGCCGATGACGAGGAACACGAAGACATGAACGAGGCTCATCAGCGCCGCGATGAAAAAGACCACGTGCAGGCCTTTCCGCCCGAGCGAGCGATAGGGCGTCAGCTCGGCGGCGAAAACGGGCGTTTCGGCGATGCGGTTGTCGGCGTTGCCATCGTTCATGGGCCGCCAGTATAGAGAAGAGATGAAAGACCCGAAACCGAAATCCGTGGCCCTTGCGGCCCTCGCCCCAGCGGCAAAGCCGCGCAGTCTCCCGTCCAAGACGGCGACGGCCAGGTCGCGCGGCGCGCGCAAGCCGAAGAGCGCTTACACGCGGGCCGAGGTGGAGGAGATCTTCCGCCGCTTTTCCGTGCAGCGGCCGGAGCCGAAGGGCGAGCTGAACTACCTCAACCCGTTCACGCTGGTGGTCGCCGTGGCGCTGTCGGCGCAGGCGACGGATGTCGGGGTGAACAAGGCGACGAAGGGGCTGTTTGCGGTCGCGGACACGCCGGAAAAGATGCTGGCGCTGGGCGAGGATGCCGTGCGCGAGCATATCCGCACCATCGGGCTCTACCGCAACAAGGCGAAAAACGTCATCGCGCTCAGCGCCAGGCTGGTCGAGGCGTTCGGCGGAGAGGTGCCGCGCGACCGGGAGGGACTGGTGACCCTGCCGGGCGTCGGGCGCAAGACCGCCAATGTCGTGCTCTCCATGGCTTTCGGCCAGGCGACGATCGCGGTGGACACGCATATCTTCCGCATCGCCAACCGGATCGGGCTGGCACCGGGCAAGACGCCGGACCAGGTCGAGGATCACCTCGTCCGGGTGATCCCGGACCACTATCTCTATCACGCCCATCACTGGCTGATCCTGCACGGGCGCTATACCTGCAAGGCGCGGCGTCCCGAATGCGAGCATTGCGTCATCGCCGACCTCTGCAAGGCGGCGGAGAAGACCAATACGATCCCCGCCCCGCTGGTCGCCCTTCCGCCGCAGGTTTTCTAGGTTGCCCCCCGGCAGGTTGTCTGAGCCTCAGCGCCGTTCGGTGAGGCTGTAGAGCAGGGCTGCGGCCGGCAGGGCGAAGCCGAGGAGCGAGGCGCCCCACCAGCCGTAATGCGCGTACAGCCAGGCTCCGGCGGCCGAGCCGACCGCACCGCCGAGAAACGACGTCGCCATATAAAGGCCGTTCAGCCGGCTGCGATGCTCGTCGCCGAGCACATAGATCGCCCTTTGTCCGAGGACGAGGGTGGTGGACACCGCAAAATCGAGGCCGATGGCGGCGAGCGTCAGCACGGCGAGCGCCAGCGTCGAGCCTTCGGGCGCCAGATGCGTGACGAGGAAGGCGCAGGCGCCGCCGACGAGCGCGATGCGGGTGGCGGCAAAGCTCACGCCCCGATCGGCCAGCCGTCCGGCGATGGGCGCGGCCAGCGCGCCCGCCGCACCCGCAAGCGCAAACAGAGCGATGCCGATCTGGGTCAGGCCGAAGGCGGGACTTGCGAGCAGCAGCGGCGTCACGGTCCAGAACAGGCTGAAGGCCGCGAACATGCAGGCCTGATAGGCCGCGCGACGGCGCAGCACGGCCTGCGTCACGAGCAATCTCGGCAGCGAGCCGATCAGCGCACCATAGCCAAGGCGCTGCGCCGGCACGCGGGGCGGCAGCACGCGGGCGAGGAACAGCGCAAGGCCCGTCATGGCAAGCGCCGAGAGCACGAAGACCATGTGCCAGGGCAGGAAGGCGGCGATGAAGCTCGAGACCGGGCGGGCGAGCATGATGCCGACCATCAGGCCGCTCATGACGTTGCCGACCGCGCGTCCCCGCTCGGCCGCCGGCACCATCTGTGCCGCATAGGGAACGATGATCTGCACCGCGACGCAGCAGAGGCCGATGGCAAAGGCCGTCGCCAGGAAGGCTGCGGCCTGCGTCACCAGGCCGGCCGACAGCACCGCGAGGATGGACAGGCCGAGCATGACGAGGATGAGCTTGCGGTTCTCGAAAAGGTCGCCCAGGGGCACGATCAGCAGGAGACCTAGGCCATAGCCGAGCTGGGTCAGCGTGACGATCAGCCCGGCCGCATCCGGCGAGAGCCCGAGCGCAACGCCGATCGGCCCGACGAGGGGCTGGGCGAAATAGAGGTTCGCGACGATGAGGCCGCAGGCCGCGGCGAGAACGAGGTTCAGGCGTCCCGGGAGCCCGCTCTCCTCCGGCTCTCCCCGTCTCTCCGGCTCTCCCGTCCCGCCCGTCTTCGAGACGGTGGCCGGCTTCGGCGTGATGGCCGTCATGAGCGCTCTCCATTCCCCCAGAACCTGTCGATAAGGCACTTATCGATAAGGCACCTGTCGTAAAGGCTCTTCTCCCGAGAGCCCTGCCCCCGCGACGAATGAACGACATCCGGCAGGGCATGATGCGGCCGATATGGCATGCTTGCCCCACCCTTCGCAACGCGGCATTTGCACGCGCGAAGTCCCAACCTTCGATACCCTGTGCGACGCCGGGCGCCAAAAGATCTTTCAAAGCGCGAGAATTCGATTAAGACCGAAGCCCGGCCACAGTGTTTTTCCAGGCGGGGTTCATGACCACATTCGACGTCCTGACGATCGGCAATGCCATCGTCGATATTATCGCACGCTGCGAAGAGCGGTTTCTCACCGATAACGGCATCATCAAGAGCGCGATGAACCTGATCGACGCCGAGCGCGCCGAGCTGCTGTATTCGCGCATGGGCCCGGCGCTCGAAGCCTCCGGCGGCAGCGCCGGCAACACGGCGGCCGGCATTGCGAGCCTCGGCGGCAAGGCCGCCTATTTCGGCAAGATCGCCAACGACCAGCTCGGCGAGATCTTCACCCACGATATCCAGGCGCAGGGCGTCCACTTCCGCACGCAGCCGCTCGACACCTTTCCGCCGACGGCGCGCTCGATGATCTTCGTCACCGAGGATGGCGAGCGCTCGATGAACACCTATCTCGGCGCCTGCGTGGAGCTCGGCCCCGAGGACGTGGAACCCGATGTCGTCGCCAGTGCCGCCGTCACCTATTTCGAGGGCTATCTCTGGGACCCGCCGCGCGCCAAGGAGGCCATCCGCGACGCCGCGCGCATCGCCCACGAGAACGGCCGCGAGGTCTCCATGACGCTGTCCGACAGCTTTTGCGTCAACCGCTACCGCGCCGAATTCCTGGAGCTGATGACGAGCGGCACGGTGGACATCGTGTTCGCCAACCGGGCCGAAGCGCTGGCGCTCTACGAGACCGAGGATTTCTCCGAGGCGCTGACGCGGCTCTCGCGCGATTGCCGGCTCGCGGCGGTCACGATGAGCGAGGAAGGCTCCATCATCGTGCGCGGCAATGAGCGCATCAAGGTCGAGGCGACCAAGGTGTCGCGCGTCGTCGATACCACGGGTGCCGGCGATCTCTATGCCGCGGGCTTCCTGTTCGGCTACACGGCGGGCAAGCCGCTCGATGTCTGCGGCAAGCTCGGCAGCCTTGCGGCCGGCATCGTGATCGAGCAGGTCGGCCCCCGCCCGATGCTTTCATTGAAGGATGCCGCGGCCAAGGCGGGCCTGCTGTAGCGCCTGTCCGGCCGACACGTCCTGTGAACCCCTGTTCACGGGACATGGCCGCGCGTTTCAGGCGCGATCGCCGGCGACGCGATTGCAGGCTACTTGAAGGCTTCGCCGGGATAGGCGCCCCAGATCTCGGTCTGGACGATCCAGCCTTCCGCGCCTTGCGCTTCGGCCTTGCACCATTCGCCGGTGCATTCGCCGATGTGCAGCATCACGCCCGGCTCGATGCGGGCGACGATGCCGGCGCCCGATTGCGGCTCGCGGCGCATGTTGACGAGCACGCCCTGTCCCTTGCCGCGCATCCACGGGGCGGCCAGCGCCGTGCGGGCACCCGACAGCAGCGCCTGGTTGACCCAGCCTTCCGTGCCGTCGGCATCGCGCACGCGGCGCCAGTTGTCGTATTCCTGGATGATCTCGACCGGCACGCCGGGCTTCAGGTAGCGCCAGGACACGGCATAATCGACGCTCGGGCCGACGCGCAGGTTGACGCTTTTCGATTTCAGGCTGACGAAGCGCGGCAGCGGCAGGCCGCTTGCGCCCTTGGCCGCCTGCGCCCAGGCGGGCCCGGTGACGTCGGGGACGGCGAGGGAGCCGACGGTGGCGGCGGCAAGCAGGACGGCCATGAGGCCGCATCTCGCGACCCGCTGCCCGATCATGCCAAGATGGAACTGGCGCATGGCAATATCCGTTTTTCAAACCGGGCCGCGACAGGCCTTGCGACCTCCGGCCTGTGCCGTCGGTATCGAAAGGCTGGTTGTGTTGGTCTTCCGGTGCGTCTCTGCTAGATAACGCTCTGAGGATACGATCCATCATCTTGGTTAAGAAGCCGTCAACGCGGTGCGCCGCCTGGCGTGGTCCGGGGAGAGATTTGACGATGACGCAGAGACAGAGGCCCAAGGTCTACATCACCCGCAAGCTGCCCGACATCGTCGAGACCCGCATGCGCGAACTCTTCGACGCGACCCTCAATATCGACGACAGCCCCCGCAGCCAGGAGGAGCTGGCCGCAGCCGTGGCTGAAGCAGACGTGCTGGTACCCACCGTCACCGACCGGATCGATGCGGCCCTGATCGAGCAGGCCGGGCCGAAACTCAAGCTGATCGCGAGCTTTTCGAACGGCGTCGACAATATCGACGTGGACGCCGCCGCCCGGCGCGGCATCACGGTGACGAACACGCCGGCCGTGCTGACCGAGGACACGGCCGACATGACGCTGGCCCTCATTCTCGCCGTGCCCCGGCGGCTGACGGAGGGCGCGGCCATTCTGGCCGACCGCCGCCACGACTGGGCCGGCTGGTCGCCCAACTGGATGCTCGGACGGCGGATTTCCGGCAAGCGCATCGGCATCGTCGGCATGGGCCGGATCGGCACCGCCGTCGCCCGGCGCGCCAAGGCCTTCGGCCTGTCGATACACTACCACAACCGGCATCGCGTCAGCGCGGAGACCGAAGCGTCGCTGGAGGCGACCTATTGGGACAGCCTCGACCAGATGCTCGCCCGCGTCGATTTCGTCTCGGTCAACTGCCCCTCGACGCCCGCGACCTATCACCTGCTCTCGGCGCGAAGGCTGCAGCTGATGCAGCCGACGAGCTATCTCGTCAACACGGCGCGCGGCGGCATCGTGGACGAGACCGCGCTGATCAAATACCTGCGCGAAGGCCGCATCGCCGGCGCCGGGCTCGACGTCTACGAGAACGAGCCGGCCATCAACCCGAAGCTCGTCAAGCTCGCCTCCGAGGGCAAGGTGGTGCTGCTGCCGCACATGGGCTCGGCCACGCTCGAAAGCCGGGTGGACATGGGCGAGAAAGTCATCATCAACATCCGCACCTTCTTCGACGGCCACCGCCCGCCCGACCGCGTGCTGCCCGGCCGCAACTGAGCCGTCACACGGGATCGGCCGCGCCTGCGACGCACGACCGATCCGTTGACGCGCGCCGGAAATGTCTTACACTGTCTTACGTTTTGCAGGACAGGAGATGCCCATGGCCAGATCGCAGACATCGGACTCCGTCACGCTTCGCGTGCCTTCGGATGTTCTGGCAAGCATCGAGGCCATCGCGGAGGCGACGGACCGGTCCAGAAGTTACATCATCGTCCGCGCCCTGAAGACCTATCTTCTCAACGAAGGTGCGGAGGTCCTGTCGCAAATGCGCGGGCGGGACCAGATTGCGGCCGGTGACGTCGAGGACATCGACGATCTCATCGCCGACGTGGACAGGATCGCCGCCGGCCACGCGGCATGACGCAGGTCAAGGTGTCGAGAGAGGCAGCCGATTTCGTCAGGAACGAGGCTGCCTATCTTCGTCGCCGCAATGCGCATGCCGCGCAGCGTTTCTCGACAACGGTCCGGCGCGCGCGCGATATCTTGAGGACGTTCGACGAAGCCGGAAGCGTCACGCACGGCCTTCCTATCCGTGGCGGGCTGACCCTTGTCGTTGATGCCTATCTGTTTGATTACCTACGCGAGGATGGCGTTGTGAACATCATCGCCGTTCGGCACGGTCGGATGCTTCAGCGCGTGCCGGACGTCGAGGACGACATCCCCCAAGACCTTGCCATCGACGAGCCCTTTTGAACCGTCTTTAACAGCGTGGCGCGGTGCCCATCGCCGCGAAGACGGCGCGCCTTCCCTAATCCGCATGGCGGCGCTTGTAGCGGATGGTGTCGAAACGGGCGGCGAGGGCATCGTAGAGCAGCAGGCGGCCGACGAGGGGGTCTCCGGCGCCGGTGATCAGCTTGATCACCTCCATGGCCTGCAGCGTGCCGATGACGCCGGTCAGGGCGCCGACGATGCCGGCTTCGGCGCAGGAGGGCACGGTGCCGGGCGGCGGCGGCTCCGGGAAGAGATCGCGGTAGCGCGGCGCCGGGCGGCCATTCCTGTCGGACGTCCAGGGCATAAGCACGGTCAGCGAGCCGTCGAAGCGGCCGACGGCGCCGGTGACGAGCGGGAGGCGCAGGGTCTCGGCGGCTTCCGCCACGAGATAGCGCGTGTCGAAATTGTCCGAGCCATCGACCACGATGTCGTAATGGCCGAGCGTTTCGGAGACGGTGTCGGACGTTAGCCGGAACGGCAGCGGACGAACGGTCACATGCGGGTTCAGCCGCGCGACCGTGTCCCCCGCGCTGTCCACCTTGGGGGTGCCGACGGCCGCGGTCGGATGCACCACCTGACGCTGGAGATTGGAGAGCGACACCACGTCGTCATCCACGATGCCGAGCGTGCCGACGCCGGCCGCCGCGAGATAGAGGATGACCGGCGCCCCGAGCCCGCCCGCGCCGACCACCAGCACGCGCGCCGCCTTCAGCGCCTGCTGCCCCTGCCCGCCGATTTCCGGCAGCAGGATGTGTCGGGAATAGCGGTCGATCTCTTGTGGCGACAGGGGCAGTGTTAGATGCGTTTCCGGTGCTTCGGCCATGTCGCCAGTCTCACTCGAAAACCTGGCCGTTGGCAACCGTCAGGAACTGTGCCCGATCGCCGAGCGCCGAGAACATGGCGCGGTCGGTGCCGGTCATGAAGGCCTGTCCGCCGAGATCGTCGACGATGTCGAACAGGGCCGCGCGGCGGCCGGCATCGAGATGCGCGGCGATCTCGTCGAGCAGCAGCACCGGCGCGTGGCCCGTGAGGTCGGCGACCAGCCTTGCATGTGCCAGCACGAGGCCGACGAGCAGCGCCTTCTGCTCGCCGGTCGAGCAGCGCTCGGCCTCGATGTTCTTCGCCCGGTGGCGGATCAGGAGGTCGCTGCGGTGCGGGCCTTCCAGCGTGCGCCCGGCCGCCCCGTCGCGCCAGCGGCCGAGCCGCAGCCGCTCCAGATAGTCTTCCTCCAGATCGAAGGCCGGGCGATGCCATTCGCCGTCGAGAAAGCCGGACAGCGCCAGATCCGCCTTCGGAAACGTGCCGTCATCCGGGCTGCGGTCGATGAGGGCGGCGAGCAGGCCGAGCATCTCGTTGCGGGCGAGCGCCATGGCGATGCCGAGTTCGGCCAGCTGGCGCTCCAGCCCGGTCAGCCAGACGGGATCGGCGCCGGGCTCCGAGAGCAACTTGTTGCGGCTGCGCATGGCGCGCTCGAAATCGGTCGCCCGCCGTCCGTGGTCGGGGTCGAGCGACAGGACGAGCCGGTCGAGGAAGCGGCGGCGGTCGCCGGAGGCGCCGGTGAACAGCCCGTCCATGGCCGGCGTCAGCCAGAGCACGCGCAGATGGTCGAGCAGCTCGTCGATCGCCTTGGCATTGGTGCCGTTGAGGCGCAGACGACGCGCCTGTCCCTCCTCCGTGCCGAACGTGCCGGTGCCGATCTCGACATCGCCCTGCATGCCCTCGAGGACGGCGAAGACCGAAAAACCGGCCTCGGCACCCACGCGCGGAACATCGGCATAGGCCGCGCGTCGCAGGCCGCGCCCCGGCGACAGGAAGGAGACGGCTTCCATGAGATTGGTCTTGCCGGCACCGTTCTCGCCCGTGAGCACGACATGGCGCGCGTCGAGATCGAGCGAAAGGGCCGCATAATTGCGGAAATCGCCGAGCTTCAGACGGGACAGGGAGACTTTTTGCGGCATGCCGTCCGGCTCTAAGCTTTCCCGCGATGGCTGACAAGCGGGCGGGGCGCTTTCACCCCTGTTGCCCGGTCCCGGTGCCGTCCAGCTCGGGATAGCGGCGGAAGATGCAGCTTTCGTTGAAAGGGATATGGCGGTCGGAGGCGCGATAGGCGGCGATGTTCGGCAGGCTCGCGACATCGCGGCGAAGGGCGTCCAGGTGCGGCCAGCGGTTGCCATAGGCGCTCATGGCCTGCGGGAAGGCATAGTGCAGGCCTTCGAGCAGGTGATGGAGCGACAGGTCGCCATAGGTCAGCGCCGTGCCGATGATGTGCTTCGGCCCGCCCAGATGGGCCGACAGCACGCGCTCGAAATAGTCGAGATATTTCGGGATGCGCACTGTTCGGAAATCCGCCGCCCGGCGTTTCGCCTCCGGCTTCTGGTCCTTGTAGTAGAGGCCGGTCGCGACCGGATGGTGGGTGTCGTGGGCTTCGGCAACCATGTCGGCGATCGTCATCTGCAGGCCGTTGAGGCGATGGCGCTCGCCTTCGCTTTCCGGCGCCAGACCGAGGCGAGGACCGAGATAGAAGAGGATGTTGGCCGTCTGCGACAGGATCAGGTCCCCGTGCTTCAGGAAGGGCGGTGCAAAGGGCGCGTCCGCGCGGGTCTCCTCCAGGATGTCCAGCATCCGGTCGGTGCCGTCGGACCCGCGGGCGATGTCCACGTAATCGGCGCCCGCCTGTTCGAGTGCGAGCCGCACGAATTCGCCGCGGCCGGGAAGGCCGTCCCAGTAATAAAGCTCATAGGTCATGACAGACATCCTTGCGCGTTCAGGCTCCAAGAGATGGGGCAGAGAACGTCGAGGGCAATGATAAGGGCAATGATGAGGGCAATGACGAAAAGGTCCATCATGACGACGGCCGGACGCAGTCCTGCGCCCGGCCCTGTCCATGCCGATCCGTGCCGATCAGCCCTCGAAGAATTCCTTCATCCGGGCGAAGAAGCCGGCGGATTCGGGATTGTTGTCCTTCGACGAGATCTCGGCGAACTCCTCGAGCAGCTCGCGCTGGCGCTTGGTCAGCTTCTGCGGCGTCTCGATGCCGATCTGGATGTAGAGGTCGCCCACCTGCGTCGAGCGCAGCACCGGCATGCCCTTGCCCTTCAGGCGGAACTGCTTGCCGGCCTGCGTGCCCTCGGGAACGGTGACGCGCGACTTGGTGCCGTCGAGCGTCTGCACGTCGAACTTGCCGCCGAGCGCTGCCGTCGTCATCGAGATCGGCACGCTGCAATAGAGGTCGGCGCCGTCGCGCTGGTAGAACTCGTGCGGCTTGACCGACAGGAAGATATAGAGGTCGCCCGAGGGACCGCCGCGCAGGCCGGCCTCGCCTTCGCCCGACAGGCGGATGCGGGTGCCGTCCTCGATGCCGGCGGGGATGTTGACCGAGAGCGAACGCTCTTCCGTCACGCGGCCCTGGCCGTGGCACTTGGTGCAGGGATCGGGAATGATCGTGCCGCGGCCCTGGCAGGTCGGGCAGGTCCGCTCGATCGAGAAGAAGCCCTGCGCGGCGCGCACGCGGCCCGAGCCCTGGCAGGTGCCGCAGGTCGTCGGCTTGGTGCCGGGCTTGGCGCCCGAGCCGGAACAGACGTCGCAGGTGATCGAGGTGGGAACCCGGATCTGCGCGGTCTTGCCGGCATAGGCCTCCTCCAGCGTGATCTCCATGTTGTAGCGGAGATCGGCGCCGCGCTCGCGGCCGCCGGACGAGCGCTGGCGCTGGCGTCCGCCGCCCATCATCTCGCCGAAAATGTCCTCGAAGATATCGGAGAAGCCGGCCGCACCGCCGCCCATGCCGCCGCCACCGCCGCCGCCCATGCCGCCCTGCTCGAAGGCCGCATGGCCGTAACGGTCGTAGGCCGCCCGCTTCTGCGGGTCCTTCAGCGTCTCGTAGGCCTGGTTGATTTCCTTGAAGGTCTTTTCCGATTCCGCATCGCCCGGATTCTTGTCCGGGTGGTATTTCATCGCCAGCTTGCGGAAGGCCGCTTTCAGCTCCTTCTCGTCGGCTGTCTTTGCAACACCGAGTGTTTCGTAAAGATCACGTTTCATGTGGTCGCGCGTATCCCGTTGAACCGCGGCGACAGGACCGGCCGTCGGCCGTCGCCAGATTTCATTGAGCCAGATTTCGTTTCGCCGAATGCCCTTGACAAGGATTTAGGAAATCCTCTCGTCCGATACCATAGCGAATCCGCGCCGGTTCCGGCTTTTTCGTCGAAATGAAGGCAAGAACCATGCCCGCAGCCCGTATCGTGCGCTACGAAAAAGGCCCGGAACCTTCGCTCCGGGCCTCATCTCATGCGCGCGAGGCCTTCGGGCCTTACGCGGACTTCTTGCGGTCGTCCTCGTCGCTGACGTCTTCGTAGTCGGCGTCGACGACGTTGTCGCGGGCGGCATCCGCTGCGGCATCGGCATTGGCCGCTTCGGTCTGCTGCGATTCATACATCGCCTGGCCGAGCTTCATGGACGCTTCCAGCAGCGTCTGGGTCTTCGCCTTGATGTCCTCGGCGTCCGGCTCGGAAGCCTCGACCGACGTCTTCAGCGCGGCGATCGCGTCGGAGATGGCGGTGCGGTCGGCTTCGGTAACCTTGTCGCCATATTCCTTCAGCGACTTCTCGGACGAATGGATCAGGCTTTCGGCCTGGTTCTTCGCCTCGACGCCGTCACGACGCTTCTTGTCGTTCTCGGCATTGGCCTCGGCGTCCTTCACCATCTTCTCGATGTCGGCGTCGGACAGGCCGCCCGATGCCTGGATGCGGATCTGGTGCTCCTTGCCGGTGCCTTTGTCCTTGGCCGAGACGTTGACGATGCCGTTCGCGTCGATGTCGAAGGTGACTTCGATCTGCGGGATGCCGCGCGGTGCCGGGGGAATGCCGACGAGGTCGAACTGGCCGAGCAGCTTGTTGTCCTGCGCCATTTCGCGCTCGCCCTGGCTGACGCGGATGGTGACGGCCGACTGGCTGTCTTCCGCGGTCGAGAAGGTCTGGCTCTTCTTCGTCGGGATCGTCGTGTTGCGCTCGATCAGACGGGTGAAGACGCCACCGAGCGTTTCGATGCCGAGCGACAGCGGGGTCACGTCGAGGAGCAGGACGTCCTTGACGTCGCCCTGGAGAACGCCGGCCTGGATGGCCGCGCCGAGAGCGACGACTTCATCCGGGTTGACGCCCTTGTGCGGCTCCTTGCCGAACAGCTGCTTGACGACTTCCTGCACCTTCGGCATGCGGCTCATGCCGCCGACGAGCACGACTTCGTCGATCTCGGAGGCGGACACGCCGGCATCCTTCAGCGCGGCCTTGCAGGGCGCGATCGTGCGCTGGACGAGATCGTCCACCAGCGCTTCGAACTTCGCACGCGTCAGCTTCAGCGTCAGGTGCTTCGGGCCTGAGGCGTCCGCCGTGATGAAGGGCAGGTTGATTTCCGTCTGCTGCGACGAGGACAGCTCGATCTTCGCCTTTTCGGCAGCTTCCTTGAGGCGCTGAAGCGCGAGCTTGTCGTTCTTCAGGTCGATGCCCTGGTCCTTCTTGAACTCGCCCGCGAGATATTCGACGAGACGCATGTCGAAGTCTTCACCACCGAGGAAGGTGTCGCCATTGGTCGACTTCACTTCGAAGACGCCGTCGCCGATTTCCAGAACCGAGACGTCGAACGTGCCGCCGCCAAGGTCGTAGACCGCGATCGTCTTGCCTTCGGTCTTGTCCAGACCGTAAGCGAGGGCTGCCGCCGTCGGCTCGTTGATGATGCGCAGCACGTCGAGACCGGCGATGCGGCCTGCATCCTTGGTGGCCTGGCGCTGGGCGTCGTTGAAGTAGGCGGGAACGGTGATGACGGCCTGCGTGACCTTTTCGCCGAGGTAGGATTCGGCGGTTTCCTTCATCTTCTGAAGGATCATGGCCGAGACCTGCGACGGGGACTGGTTCTTGCCGCCGGCCTTCACCCAGGCATCGCCATTGTCGCCCTTGACGATCTCGAACGGCACGAGGGCCTTGTCCTTGGTGACCGTCGGGTCTTCGTAGCGGCGGCCGATGAGGCGCTTCACGGCGAAGAGGGTGTTTTCCGGATTGGTGACGGCCTGGCGCTTGGCCGGCTGGCCGACGAGGCGCTCGCCATCATCCGAGAAGGCGACCATGGACGGCGTCGTGCGCGCGCCTTCCGCATTTTCGATGACCTTCGCGTCCTTGCCGTCCATGACGGCGACGCAGGAGTTGGTCGTTCCCAGATCGATACCGATTACTTTTGCCATGTCGTTCTCTCCTTGCAGCGGACTGTCGGAACCCGGTCAGGCATTCGTGCGACAGCCCCTAGGGATGCTCTTGTCGTGTTGTGCCGCGGCCCGGAAGCCTTGGACGTGCGGCGTATATAAGGACGGGATTTTTGCTGTGCAAGGCGTCGAAGGCCCTGAAGGCGGTGAAAAGAAAGGCGGAGCCGAAAGAGTTTAGACCGGATTCCGGACCCGCACGCCTGCGCCGCGCCGTCAAGCCCCACCCGGGCCCCAGCCAGGCCCTAGCGAGGCCCTAGCCAACCCCAAGCCAGGCCCAGATCAACCCCCGGTCAGAATATCGAACAGGGTGGTGCGGCGCGTCGGCGGCGTGGCGCCCGTGGTCTGGCCGACATCGGCCGGCGGCACGAGGCCCCCGTCCGCGGCATCCATGGACCCGCCCTGCGCGGGCGGCATTTCCGCATCCGCCACCGGCGCATCCGGATAGACATCGGCCGGCTTCCGCCCGAAGGCGCCGGAGATGACATCGCCGATGGTGCGCTGGATGCCCGGATCCTCGAAGGAGGGCTGGATGCCCTTCGTGCCGAAGATCGGCGACGGCGTCAGCCCCTCGTGCGCCTCGGCCATGTAGGTCGCCCAGGCCTTGGCCGGCAGGCCGCCGCCCGTCACCTTCTTCATGGAGGTGCCGTCGTCATTGCCGAACCAGACGCCGGTCGTGAGGTTGCTGGTGAAGCCGACGAACAGGGCATCGCGGAAGGACTGCGTGGTGCCGGACTTGCCGGCGACCTGCCAGCCCTTGAGCTTGGCGTTCTTGCCCGTGCCGCGCTCCACCACGCCCACCATCATCTGGTTCATCTCCGAGACGATCTCCGGATCGAGCACGCGCGGCGGGTTGTCGTAGGTGTTCTCGTAGAGCACCTTGCCCTCCGTCGTCAGCACCCGCTTGACGATGTGCGGCGTCGCCTTGAACCCGCCGTTCATGAAGGGTGCATAGGCCGAGGTGAGCTCGAGCAGGCTGACCTCGGACGTGCCGAGCGCGATGGAAGCGTTCGCCTGCAGCTCCGATTCGATGCCGAGGCGATGGGCGAGCTTGGCCACCTGCGGCGGGCCGACCTCCATGACCAGCTGGGCCGCGATGGTGTTCAGCGAATTGGCGAGCGCATCGGCGAGCGACACCTCGCCGCGATATTTCTGGTCGTAGTTCTCCGGCGTCCATTTGCCGATGCGCACGGGCGCGTCGTTGCGGATCGACATCGGCGTGCGGCCGATCTCCATGGCCGCGGCATAGACGAAGGGCTTGAAGGCCGAGCCCGGCTGGCGCTTGGCCTTCACCGCGCGGTCGAACTGGCTGTCGGCATAGTCGCGCCCGCCGACGAGCGCGCGGATCGCGCCGGTCGCATCCACCGAGACGAGCGCTGCCTGCGAGGCGCGAGACTTGGTGCCGCTTTCCTTGAGAATGGCGGCCAGCGTCGTCTCGGCCTTCTTTTCGAGATCGAGATCGAGCGTGGTTTCCACGACCAGATCCTGCTTGACCGTGCCGACGAGGCCCGGAAGCTGATCCATGACCAGATCGGCCGCATAATATTGCGCGCCGGACCAGAAGCTCTTCGCCTTGGTCGGCGGCTGGGACATGGCGGTCTTCACCTCGTCGTCGGTGATCAGCCCCTCTTCCCGCATCGCGCCCAACACCACTTGCGCCCGCGCCTCGGCCGCCTTCGGGTCGCGCGCCGGCGACAGGCGCGAGGGCGCCTTCAGAAGGCCGGCGAGAAGGGCGGCTTCACCGAGGTTCACGTCGCGGGCCGACTTGTTGAAGTAGCGCTGCGAGGCGGCCTCGACGCCGTAGGCGTTGGAACCGAAGAAGACACGGTTGAGATACATCGCAAGGATCTGGTCCTTGGAATATTTCTGCTCCAGCCAGAAGGCGAGCAGCACTTCCTGCACCTTGCGCTCCAGCGTGCGCTCGGGCGACAGAAACAGGTTCTTAGCGAGCTGCTGCGTCAGCGTCGAGCCGCCCTGCACCATGCGCCCGGAGGTGACATTGGCAAAGACGGCACGGGCGAGGCCGAGCGGATCCACCCCGAAATGCGAATAGAACCGCCGGTCCTCGATGGCCATGACGGCCTGGGGAATGAAGGGCGACATGTCCTCGAGCGCGATCGCCTCGCCGCCGGTCGCGCCCCGATTGGCAAAGGTATCTCCGTCGACGGCGAGGATCTTCACGTTGGGCGGGCGTTCCGGAATGCTCCAGCTCGTCGCATTCGGCATGCGCGAGCCGTAATAGAGCACGAGGCCGCCGACGCCCATGGCGCCCCAGATGCCGGCGACGATGCACCAATAGACGAGCGACCGGACGAACCCGAACAGCCCACCGCCGCCGCCGCCGCCCCGCCGGCCGCCACGGCCCTTGAGGGACCGGCGCGGCGCCTTGCCGCTCTTTGCTTTCCGGGAGGCGGCCGTTTTGGTGGAGGGCCGACCGCTCACGCGGTCACTCGCATCGACGCGGATTCCATCGTCGTCCCCGCTCGAAAAGGAGGGATCGATGCGGGGACGTGAACGAGATTTGCCTGCCATACCGGGATGTGACCGCTCCGTGTTCGCGCCTGAATATGCGACTTGGTGTGCGCCTGGGTGTCGCCTGGAAAAGAACGACCGGCGCGCCGTCCAAGCCGTTGCCCAAGCCGTTGCCCAAGCCGTTGCAGGGTGCGGTGAACTGTAAATGCGGCGATTTAACGGGGCGTTAACGACCTTCGTCAGTTGCGGGCGCCTGTCGCGGGCGCCTGTTGCCGGCGCCTGTCGCGGGCGCCTGTTGCCGGCGCCTGTCGCGGCGTCTACCGCCGTTGAGGGAGGGCGCGGCCGATCAGCCGGTCGTATTCCTTCTCCGGCTCTCCATAGGACGCCCCGGCAATGTCTTCGAGACGAGTGCGGTCGAGGATGCGGATATTGCCGCGGGTCGCCTTGATGGCCTTCATGCCTTCGATGACATGCAGCTCGTTGGTGACGCCGGAGCGCCGCACGCCGAGCATGATCGACAGGAATTCATGGGTCAGCGGCAGATCGTCGCCGCCGATCCGGTCATGGCACATCAGCAACCAGCGCGCGAGACGCTCATGCATATTGTAGCGCGCATTGGCGAGCGCGGAATGCGCGACCTGGATCTCGCTGCAGTGAATGTAATTCATCAAGAGCGTATTGGTCTCGCCATCCTGGAGAATGTCGAGCACGGCTTTCGCGGGAACGCGGATACCGGAACCGGGCGCCTGCATGAAGGCCCGGTTCGGCGTGCTCATCACCTTCAGAAGGACATGCGCACCGACCAGCCCTTCCGAGCCGATATGGCCGACCTCGATATCCTCCGCATCGGCGCTCGTGGCCACGAGAGAGCAGAGGCCGCTTTCGATGAAGGTCACGAAGGGTGTGGGACGATGCGGTTCCACGAGAACGTGCCGTGCGGGAAGATCCACGCGCTCCAACAGCGGCTGCAGCCTGGCAAAGATAGCCGGCGTCATCATTCGCAGCAGATTGTTGCGGACGCTTTCCCGCTCCAGTGGCGCCATGGTCATTCCTCGCCGGGTAAGAGCCCGGACTCATACCATTGCTCCACACGCTGGTATTTCGAAGCTTATGCGGCAGTCTGGACGACTTCGCCACCACATCACCGACATCTGTACGCTTCTGACATTGCGCCCCAGAAACGGGCAGGACTGCATCAAATAACGTCACAAAACACATCATTGAATACATTCTTAATATATAATGTAATTGGTGATAGCGATTCATAAGCGATGCGAAAAGAAATTTGTCATTGATGACGAAAATATTTTCAATGCAACGCCATTACAGCCGAAAGCTGAAATACAACCATCCGGAAGCTCTGTGCCGAAAATGTCCGCAGGGTGTTTCCCGGTGAGATGCACGGCCGCGACAGGATCTTGCTTGGATGTGCCGTCGATGCGGAACGGCAGGCGTGACACAGCCCACAAAGGAAAATCGGATTCGACGTTTCCGACGCCTTCTGTAAGAATTGACGAATACTCAAGGAAATGAATGTTCGCGGCAACGAACGATAATGCGGCGTTCGCCCTGCTCCCGGAGCGTGCAAAATGGAACGAAACACGGAATGACGCGTTCGCCCCCTGTCAAACACAGGGAACCCGTCATGAACAACATCATCTACATCGTCGGTCTGGTCGTCGTCGTCCTCGCTGTCCTCTCCTTCTTCGGACTTCGCTGAGCCGACACCGTTAGATATCAGGTCTCAAAGCCCCGCTCGCCGGGGCTTTTTGCCGTCTGAGGGATGGCGGTCCGCAGACGGTTTCGCCACCTCGCGCCGGCACGGGACCAGGCACACGGTGTCTGGCGCAAAGGATTTTTCAGAGAAGCGGTTTCGGTCTTCCGGCTTTTGCCATAGGGTTTTCCGAAGAGTGCCGCCGGTTGCGGCGCCGACCATGGTAGACGCCCGTGACATCAACGACCCACCTCCTGTGCCTTTCGCCCCGCGGCCTTTCGCCCCGATCCCCCCGGCGTGGCGCGCGCCTGTGAAAACGCAGGAGGATCTCGCGATCGCCGTACGGCGCATGCAGCAGCAATATGAAAAAGGCCGCATGGACCGCGACATTCTGCGCGGCTGGGTGCTCGGCCTGTCCTCCTATCCGCCGCCGCACGGCGCCGCCGTCGAGGCGCTGAAGGCCTGGTTCGGCCAGCGGACGCCGGAGATCACGCCGGAGGTTCGGGACCGGGACATCGCGATGCTGGCGGCGGTCGCCGATCTGCCCGTTGCGCGCGCACGCAGCGGCATGTGAGATGCGGATGGCATCAAGGACGGGCGCCGCAGCATATCTTCCGCGCAATGGCGGCGGGAACCGGACAGGACGAAGAGGAGCAAGGACCCATGTCGAACGATAATGAACCGGAAATGGAATATTCGGAGCTTTCCGGCGAGTTTACCGAAGACGGCGTCACCGTGCTGGTCGATATCTCCCGTCCGGCCGGCACCAACCTCGACTGGCGGATGCTGGTCCTGACGCAGGAAGAAGACGTGACCGAGTGGGAAGACCCCTTCCCGACCGACCGCGAGGCCTTCGACGAGTTTTTGGCCACCGTCGCCCGGGAAGGCATCCGCTCCTTCTTCGGCGACGAGGATCCGCCGACGCTGCAGTGATCGACGCTGCAGGGATCGACGCCGCAGTGATCCACGTTTCAGGGACCTCTGGCTTGGCGTCTCAGCGGGTCTCGTCCGCGACGAAGCGCCCGGATTTCAGCGCCTCCTGCCAGAAGTCGGCATCCGCATAGGCGGTGGGATCGGCGACGCCGGCGAGGTGAAACGCCTCGCGCCGTTCCACGCAGGTGCCGCACCGGCCGCAATGCATTTCCCCGCCCTTGTAGCAGGACCATGTCCGCGCAAAGGGCGTGCCGTTGCCGGCACCGTCGGTGACGATGTCGGCTTTCGAGCGCTCGACGTAAGGCGCATAGAGCGTCACCGCGGCATAGCCGTCGAGCGCATGGTCCTGCATCGTCTGGAACGACCGGATGAAATCGGGCCGGCAGTCGGGATAGATGAAGTGATCGCCGCCATGGACGGCGACGGCCACCGCGTCCAGTGTCTGCGCGGCGGCGAGCCCGAAGGCGATCGTGAGCAGGATGGCATTGCGGTTCGGCACCACCGTCGCCTTCATCGTCTCCTCCGCATAATGCCCGTCGGGCACCGCGATGTCGTCGGTCAGCGCCGAGCCGGTGAGATGCGCGCCGATCGGCCCGATGTCGATCAGATGATGCGGCACGCCGAGCCTGCCTGCGGCCTCCGCCGCATAATCGAGCTCGCGGCGATGGCGCTGGCCGTAATCGAACGACAGGAGGCAGGCGAGCTGACGATCGCGCGCCACGTGATGGGCGAGCGTGACGGAATCCAGTCCGCCTGAGCAGACGACGAGCGTTTTCATGGATGCGGTTCCCTTATATCAACCAGGTGTTCTGACCGGGCGTCATGACCGGGTGTTTGACCGGGGTGGGCTGCGACCGGCGCCATGAGGCCGACGCACCGACGCCGTCCCCGACGGGGACAGTGCCGTATTCGCGCCCGGCGATAAAGTTCGCAACCGGTCAAGGCCGGCGCATTTTCCCGGGCCCGGCACAGGTCAGGCGGTCACGCCCCGCCCTTCTCGCCTGACCCTCTCGCACCACCCCTCTCGCCGCACTCTTCTCGCCCTGCCCTCGCGCCTCAGGCCGCATTGGTCATCCGGTCCCCCGTGACGCGGTAGGAGATCGCTTCGGCGAGATGCACGCGGCCGACCCTCGGGGCGCCATCGAGATCGGCCAGCGTTCGGGCGACCTTCAACACGCGATGATACGCGCGGGCGGAGAAGGCCATCCGTTCGGCGGCATCGCGCAGGAGCTGAAGGCCCGCCGCATCCGGCTCGGCCATCGCCTCGATCATCGCCGTGGTCGAGCGGGCGTTCGACGTGATCTTCGGCATGCCGAAGGCGATGAAGCGGTCAATCTGGAGGGCACGGGCCTGCGCGACGCGCGCGGCGACGACGGCGCTGGTTTCGGCCTTTGCCGGGCGGATCAGGTCGGCGGCCGACACGGCGGGCACGGAAATGCGGATGTCGATCCGGTCCATCAGCGGGCCGGAAATGCGCGCCTGGTAATCGCTCGCGCAGCGCGGGCCGCGGGCGCAGCTGTGCCCCGGCTCGCCCGCCATGCCGCAGCGGCAGGGGTTCATGGCCGCGACCAGCTGGATGGCGGCGGGATAGCTGATGCGGTGATTGGCCCGGGCGATGATGCATTCGGCCGTCTCGAGCGGCTGGCGCAGCGCGTCCAGCGCCTGCGGCGTGAATTCCGGGACCTCGTCGAGGAACAGCACGCCGTTATGCGCGAGCGAGGCCTCCCCCGGCCGGGCGCGCAGGCCGCCGCCGACGAGGGCCGCCATGGTGGCGGAATGGTGCGGCGTGCGGAAGGGCCGGCGGTCCGAGAGCTTGCCGCCCGGCAGCTGCCCGGCGATCGAGTGGATCATCGACACTTCCAGAAGTTCCCCCGGCGACAGCGGCGGCAGGATGGAGGGCAGGCGCGCGGCCAGCATCGATTTGCCCGAGCCGGGCGGGCCGACCATCAGCAGATTGTGGTTGCCGGCCGCGGCCACTTCGAGCGCGCGCTTGGCGCTTTCCTGGCCCTTGATGTCGGCGAGATCGGGCAGATTGGCGGGGGTCGCGCGGATGGCCGGCTCCGGCCGCGTCAGCACCTGCGTGCCGCGAAAATGGTTGGCGAGCGCGATCAGGCTGCGCGGCGCGAGAATGTCGATCTCGGCACCGGCCCAGGCCGCCTCCGCGCCGCTGTCGGCCGGGCAGATCAGGCCCTTGCCGATCGCGTTCGCGCCGATCGCCGCCGGCAGCGCGCCGGCCACGGCCGCGATCGTGCCGTCGAGATTGAGCTCGCCGATGACGACATAGTCCGAAAGCGCATCCGAGGGGATCGCCCCCAGCGCCGCCATCAGCCCGAGCGCGATCGGCAGGTCGAAATGGCTGCCCTCCTTCGGCAGGTCGGCGGGCGCGAGGTTGATGGTCACGCGTTTTGCCGGCAGAGCGAGGCCCGAGGCGTGAAGGGCGGCGTGCACGCGCTCCCGGCTTTCGGCCACCGCCTTGTCCGGCAGGCCGACGATCTGCACGCCCACCTTGCCCGGCGCGACCATCACCTGCACATCGACCGGCACACCCTCGATGCCCTGGAACGCCACCGTGCTGACCCGTGCCACCATGTTCCCACGTCTCCGTTCCCGCTTCTCCGCTCGATGTCTTTATGAGACATCCCTCACATGACACATCGAAAAGAATAAAACAAGAACATCGGACGAACGAATGCAATCGGACATGTCGAAAAGGTTGCAATTCCTGCAACCCGGGCCCGGATCGACGCTCCGGGCTCAGGCCCGCTTGCGTTCGATCGCATCCCAGAGCACAGCGGCGATGTCGGCCCCGCCGAAGGCCTTCACCTCGCGGATGCCGGTCGGCGAGGTCACGTTGATCTCGGTCATGACGTCGCCGATGACGTCGATGCCGACCAGCAGGAAGCCGCGTTCGCGCAGCGCCGGGCCGATGCGGGCGCAGATTTCCCGTTCGCGCGTCGTCAGCTCCGTCGGCTCGGGCTTGCCGCCGGCATGCATGTTGGAGCGGGCATCGTGCTCGGCCGGCACGCGGTTGATCGCGCCGACGGGCGCGCCATCGACGAGAATGATGCGCTTGTCGCCCTTGCGCACCGCCGGCAGGTACTCCTGCGCGATGAAGGGCTCGCGGAACATCTGCCCGAACATTTCGAGCAGCGAGGACATGTTGCGGTCGTCGCGGGTGGAATGGAACACGCCGGCGCCGCCATTGCCGTAGAGCGGCTTCAAGATGATATCGCCCATTTCCTCGCGGAATTTGGCGATTTCGGCGGCATCGCGGGTGATCAGCGTCTTCGGCATCAGGTCCGGAAATTCGGTGACGAAGATCTTTTCCGGCGAGTTGCGCACCCAGGCGGGGTCGTTCACCACCAGCGTCTTCGGGTGGATGCGCTCCAGAAGATGGGTCGAGGTGATATAGGCCATGTCGAAGGGCGGATCCTGGCGCAGCAGCACCACATCCATGGTGGAAAGATCGAGCCGCTCCGGTTCGCCGAGCGTGAAATGGTCGCCCTTCACGTCGCGCAGCGTCATCTGCTGCGCCGTGGCATAGACCTGCCCGTCGCGCATCGACAGCCGGTCCGGCGTGTAGTGAAACAGCCGGTAGCCGCGGTTCTGCGCCTCCAGGCTCATCGCAAAGGTCGAATCGCCCGCGATATTGATGGTGGAGACGTGGTCCATCTGAACCGCGACGTTGCGAATTGCCGTCCTGGTGGCTGCCATTGTCTTCCCCTGTCACCGACCCGCCGCTGTCCGGCGGGCCTCATGACGTAGGATGCCGGGGCTGCAAAGGCAACGCCCGAACGCGGCGCGGGCTTGCGAAAATGGTCCCCCTCGCGGCCCGCTCCGGACCTCGGGCCCGCACCTCAGGCCGCGAGCGCGGCCTTCGGGGCTTCGCCCCGCAACAGATCGCGCAGGCGATAGGCGAGCACCACGGATTCGGGGAATTTCTTGCGGCAGAAGGCGATCTTGCGGACATAGGTGTCGATGCGCCAGTTGGCCCAGGTGCCGCCGTTGAAGAAGCCGATATCGCCGGCCCGCAGGGTCCGCTCGGTGCCGTCCTCGGCCGTCACATGCACCTCGCCTTCGAGGATGACGACGGTTTCGTCCCAGCCGAAATACCAGTTGAATTCGCCGGCCGTGCAGTCCCACATGGCGGTCACGGCGGCATCGTCGTGGCTGCGGGAATGTTCGGCCGCCCGCGCGACCGGCGTGCCGGACACGATCCAGTCCGGATTGATCGGGGCGGGCTGCATCGGCAGTTCGATCGCCGGCGAGGCGATCATCGCCTGCTTGCTGCGGGCTGCCTGCCGCGCCGCCACGAATTTCGGCCCGAGCTTCGGCAGAAGCGGCGCCGCCCGCACCGCCACCGTCATGAATTCCGCAAAAAGCATTTTCAGCGCCATCGTGTCCCCCTGGCAAAATCGTCCATCCTCACATCGTGAACGATAGGTCGGAAAAACAGCGTTGAACAGATCGCTCACATTTGAGTGAAAAACGGGATTCGACCGTCGTCCGGGCCCCTTTCCGGCATTTTCCGGGCCGTTAGAGGTGCCGACCCTCCGCCGAATGGCCGTCCATTCGCCGTATGGCGGTGGCCGGATGCCTTGCAGAGACGCGCATCCTGGTTTTCGGCGCAAAGAATCCCGCCGCCCTCCGCTTTAAAGCGACCTTGCCTGCATCATTTAGAATGAAACCAAAAACACCATGAGGACCCGCCATGCCGCACCGCGCCCGCCCTTTCGCCACCCGTCTCTTCTCAAGGGGCCTCATCGCCCAGAGCCTCTTTGCAGGAGGCCTCGTTGCAGGAGGTCTTGTCGCAGGGAGCCTTGCATCTCCCACTGCTGCTCTCGCGCAGGATGCGCCCTATGTCGACGATCGCTCGGATGGCGCGAAGCTCGTCCAGTCGCTCTACAACGCGATCGAACGCAAGGAATATGCCCGCGCCTATGCCTATTTCGGCGACAAGCCGCCGGCCGGGGATTATGCGAGCTTCGTCGAGGGCTACAAGAAGACGGTCGATGTCGAGGTGAAGACCGGCGTCGTGACGCAGGAAGGCGCGGCCGGCAGCCTCTATGCGCCGGTGCCGGTCGCCGTGCGCTCGGTGGACAAGGACGGCAAGGAGCGCATCTTTGCCGGCTGCTACGTGACCCGCATCGTCAATGCCGCCATCCAGGAGCCGCCCTTCACGCCGCTGCACATCGAGAGCGCGGAACTCGAAGAGGTGAAGACGCCCTTTGCCGCGTCCGTGCCGAAGGTCTGCCACACCCCTTCGTAAGCGGGGTCACATCCCCGCGCGGCGACGCTCCAGAAACTGACGGCGCTCGAACAGCACGACCACGACGAGCGCCATCAAAAACGGAATGACGAGGTAGAACAGCCGGAAGATCACGAGCGCCGCCAGCACCGAGGCCGGATCGACCTCCGGCAGCGCGGCGATGAAGATCAGCTCGAACACGCCGATGCCGCCCGGCGCATGCGAGAGCAGGGCCGCCGAAAACGAGGCGAGGAACACGCCGAGCACGACCATGTAGCCGGGATTGCCCGCCACCGGCAGCGCGAAATAGATGATCGCCGCTGCGCCGATCAGCTCGACCGGGGCGATGAGCAACTGGCGGACGGCCAGCGTCGGGCGTGGATATTCCAGCCGAAACCATCTCGTGTGGATCGGCCGGAAGCCGATGAGGCTCCCCAGCAGATAGAGCGAGATCAGCGCGAGGATCAACAGCGCGGTCGAAATCGAGGCCTCGATCGGAATGACGGCAGAGAACCGATCGACGATCTCCGGTTCGATCAGGAGCACGATCGCCGACAGCGTCAGCGTTCCCAGCACGAAGGTCAGCGAGCAGAAGGCGACGAGAATGCCGGTCTCGCTGACGCTCAGGCCCCTCGACCCATAGGCCCGGTACCGCACCACGGCGCCCGAGAACACCGATGCGCCGATCGTGTGCGACAAAGCGTAAGCGGTAAACGAGCAGACGGTGATGAAGGTCAGCGACAGGCGACGCCCGAGATGTTCGAGCGCCAGATGATCGTAAGCGGCAAGCGCGGCATAGGCGACTAGCGTCGCGCTCGCCGACAGAAGCCAGCTGCGCAGCGGCACGGCCTCGAAACGCGTCAGGAAGTCGTCGAGCGAGAGGCCCCGCAGCTCGTGGTAGAGGCCGTAAAGCGAAAACAGGATAGCCGCGAGCCCGACGGCCGGCCAGATCAAGGCACGGATCGTCTTCATGCAGGTCTTTTTCGGTCCGGCGGAAGCAGTCTCGACGTCATATGGGTCATGAGACCATCGCCACCCGGCCGGGTCAAGGGCGTCCCGGCCGGCGGCGCCTTCACAATCTTGAGAGATTTCAAGGCGTCAGCTTGCCTCTCAGCGTGCCGCGGCCAGCGCGTCGAGAATGCGGACCCAGGAGCGGATGCCCTTGTGGAAGGATTTCAGGTCGTATTTCTCGTTGGGCGAGTGGATGCGGTCGTCCGACAGGCCGAAGCCGACCAGCAGCGATTCCATGCCCAGCATCTTCTGGAAATCGCCGACGATCGGGATCGAGCCGCCCATGCCGATGATCACGGCGGGCTTCGGCCATTCCTCCGACAAAGACGACTTCGCCGTGTTGAGCAGCGACGAATCGTAAGGGAGCTGGATCGCCGGCGAGCCGCCATGTTCGTGAAATTCGACCGAGCAATCCGCCGGAATGCGGGCGCGGACATAATCGCGGAAGGCCGTGCGGATCGCGTCCGGGTCCTGCTGGCCGACGAGGCGGAAGGAGATCTTGGCCGATGCCCTGGCGGCGATCACGGTCTTGAAGCCCTCGCCGGTATAGCCGCCGGTGATGCCGTTGACCTCGGCCGTCGGGCGCGCCCAGGTGAGTTCCAGCACCGAGCGGCCCTGTTCGCCCGCGGGAATGGCCAGGCCGATCTCGCCCAGCATCTTCTCCGCCGTCTGGCCGAGCGTCTCCCAGGCCGCCTTGATCTGCGTCGGCGTTTCCTCGACGCCGTCATAGAAGCCGTCGAGCGTCACGCGGCCGGTGTCGTCGTGAAGCCCGGCCAGGATGCGCGCGAGAATATGGATCGGGTTGGCGGCGGCACCGCCGAACTGGCCGGAATGCAGGTCGCGGTCGGCCGCGGTCACCACGATCTCCTCGCCCACGAGGCCGCGCAGGCCGGCCGAGATCGCCGGCGTATCGCCGTCCCACATGCCGGTATCGCAGACCAGCGCATAGTCGGCCGTCAGCTCCTTCGCGTTGGCGGTGAGGAACGGCTTCAGCGACGGCGAGCCGGATTCCTCCTCGCCTTCGAACAGGATGGTGACGCGGCAGGGCAGGCTGCCATGCGTTTCCTTATAGGCGCGGCAGGCCTCCACGAAGGTCATCAGCTGACCCTTGTCGTCGGAGGTGCCGCGACCGGTGATGACCTTTCGACCAGGCGAAAGCTCGCGCACCGACGGCGTGAACGGGTCCGTGTCCCAGAGCGACAGCGGATCGACCGGCTGCACGTCGTAATGGCCGTAGAACAGCACATGCGGGGCGTCGGCGCTCGCGCCCTCATGATGCGCGACGACCATGGGATGGCCGGGCGTATCGCGCACCGAAGCCTGAAACCCGAGGCTCTCGAGATCCGCCACCAGCCACGCGGCCGCCTTGCGGCAGGCATCCTTGTAGGCGGGATCGGTGGAGATGGAGGGGATGCGCACGAGGTCGAAGAGCCGTTCCAGGCTGGCGTCGAGATTGCTATCCGCCTTGGCGAGAACGCCGGTGATGTCGGTCATGTGGCACTGCTCCTTAAAGATCGGCCCGGGATATCGGCCCCGTATATCGGCGCGACCCTACTCAAAAATTCCCGCTTGGGAAGACCCGCATCTCGACGCAAGGCGTCGATGGGCCCTTGCCTCGACAGGCGCTTCGCGGGAACGCGTCAACGGACATGTCAACGGGAGACGTTAACGGGGGACGTCCGGGAGAGGTTCCCGCCCGGTGTCCGCCTCCGCGCCGGACCATGCCCCGGCCCCGGGCCCGGCCACTCTCTCTGCCTCTGTCTCCGTCTCTGGAGCGGCCCCGGAGAGCGGCAGCGGCGCGGCATTGGCGATCGCCATGCGCATATATTCGAGCATCAGCTCCCGTTCGAAACGGCGGAAGCCGGTAAAGAGCGCATCGTCGGCCGCCTGCGCTGCGCCCCTCGCCGCGCCTTCGAGCGCACGTCCGTGCTCGGTGAGGAAGATCTGCTGCGCCCGCCGGTCGGTCGGATGCGGACGCCGCGCGACCAGCCCGTCCCGTTCCATGCGCGAGAGCGTGTTGGCGATCGTCGCCTGCTCGGCATCCAGCCGGTCGACCAGCTGGCGCTGGGTCAGCCCGTCCGCGCTCCACAATTCCGCCAGCACCGGATACTGCCCCGGCGCAAAGCCGAGCGCGCGGCCCCTCTCCTGCAGCTGGCGGGAGAAGCATCTGGCCAGCAGGCTGGCGAGATAGGTGGCGGACTCCATGCGGTCGTAGGCCATAAGAATGGGTACGCCCGCCCAGGCAGGGTGACAAGATGAAGCCGGTGCCGGACACGGAAAAAACCGGCACGCCCCATAAAAGAAAAACCGCCATGCCCCGTAAACGGAAAAACCGCCATGCCCCATAAAGAAAAACCGCCATGGCGGAGGCGGGCCATGACGGTTTGATGATGGACAAAGGCCCGGAGAGGGGGGTTAGGCCTTTGTCCTGCATCTGGGTTCGGCGGGGGACAGGCCTTGACCAGATGACGGCGCTTGACGCTGCCGTTGACCTCAATTTGTGGGTCCGAATGTGGCTTTTCAAGGGAAAGACAGGGCACGCCTGATTACAATTTGGTAAGGTTTGCGATGGATGCCGCTCGCCTCCGGCAAACAGGGGGCGATGGTGCCGGGCGCATCGCCCGCGCGGCTTGCCCGATGGACCTTTCGCGCCTGTCGCGCTATCCGTGTCTGCATGAAAAAAGGCGATCATCTCTTCCTCGTGGACGGTTCTGGCTTCATCTTCCGGGCCTTCCACGCCATCCCCCCGCTGAACCGGAAATCGGACGGCCTGCCCGTCAATGCGGTCTCGGGCTTCTGCAACATGCTGTGGAAGCTTCTGACCGACGCGCGCGACACCTCGGTTGGGGTCACGCCGACGCATTTCGCGGTGATCTTCGATTATTCGTCCAAGACCTTCCGCAACGCTCTCTATGACAAATACAAGGCCAACCGCACCGCCCCGCCGGAAGACCTGATCCCGCAATTCGGCCTGATCCGGCATGCGACGCGCGCCTTCAATCTGCCCTGCATCGAGATGGAGGGGTTCGAGGCCGACGACCTGATCGCCACCTATGCCCGCATGGCGGAAGAGGCGGGGGGCGACGTCACCATCGTCTCCTCCGACAAGGACCTAATGCAGCTGCTGACGCCCTGCGTCTCCATGTATGACAGCATGAAGGACAAGCAGATCGGCATTCCCGAGGTCATCGAGAAATGGGGCGTGCCGCCCGAAAAGATGATCGACCTGCAGGCGCTGACCGGCGATTCGACCGACAACGTGCCGGGCATTCCGGGCATCGGCCCGAAGACGGCGGCGCAGTTGCTGGAGGAGTTCGGCGATCTCGACACGCTTCTGGCCCGCGCCGGCGAGATCAAGCAGGTCAAGCGCCGCGAGAACATCCTCGCCCATGCCGATCTCGCCCGCCTGTCGCGCGAACTCGTGACGCTGAAGACCGACGTGCCGGTGGAGACGCCGCTCGACGCGCTCGACCTGCATCCGCAGGACGGGCCGAAGCTCGTCGCCTTCCTCAAGGCCATGGAATTCACCTCGCTCACCCGCCGCGTGGCGGCCGCGACCGAGACGGATGCCGAAGCGGTGACCGCCGCGCAGATCCCGGTCGAGGGCGGGCCGCAGGCGCACGGGCCGGATCTCGATCCGGGCGAGGCGGCCGCACAGGCCGCGGCACCGGCCGCGCAAGGCACGCCCGAAACCGCGCAGGAAGCGGCCAAGATTCTGAGCCAGGCGCCCGTCCTTCCCGTGGAGACCGGCGCGACGCCGCAGGCGCTCGCCCTGTCCCGGGCCGAGACCTTCGCCACCGCGCCCATCGACCGCTCGGCCTATGTGACGATCCGCGACATCGCGACGCTGGAGCGCTGGATCGCCGCCGCCCGCGAGGCCGGCCTCGTCGGCTTCGATACGGAAACCAATTCGCTCGACGCGATGCAGGCCGATCTCGTCGGCTTCTCGCTCGCCATCGCCGACAACACGCGCGATCCCTCGGGCACCGCCATCCGCGCGGCCTATGTGCCGCTGCTGCACAAGAGCGGCGTCGGCGATCTCCTGGGCGGCGGTCTGGTGGAAAACCAGATTGCGAGCGGACAGGCGATCGATCTCCTGAAGACGCTGCTCGAAGACCCCGCCGTGCTCGTGGTCGCCCAGAACCTCAAATACGACTATCTCGTCATGAAGCGGCACGGCGTCGAGATCGCCCGTTTCGACGATACGATGCTGATGTCCTACGTGTCGGATGCCGGCGCCAACACGCATGGCATGGATGCGCTGTCGGACCGCTGGCTCGGCCACCAGCCGATCCCTTTCAAGGACGTGGCCGGCAGCGGCAAGTCGATGGTGACTTTCGACTATGTCGATATCGACCGCGCCACGGCCTATGCCGCCGAGGATGCCGACGTGACACTGCGGCTCTGGCACGTGCTGAAACCCCGGCTTGCCGCCAAGAAGCTCCTGCGCGTCTACGAGCGGCTGGAGCGGCCGCTGGTGCCGGTGCTCGCCCGCATGGAGGAACGCGGCATCTCCATCGACCGGCAGATCCTGTCGCGGCTCTCCGGCGAACTCGCCCAGGGCGCGGCCCGGCTGGAGGCCGAGATCCACGCGCTCGCCGGCGAAAGCTTCAACATCGGCTCGCCCAAGCAGCTCGGCGACATCCTCTTCGGCAAGATGGGCCTGCCCGGCGCGTCGAAGACCAAGACCGGGCAATGGTCGACGTCGGCCCAGGTGCTCGAAGAGCTCGCGCTCTCCGGCCACGACCTGCCGCGCCGCATCGTCGACTGGCGCCAGCTGACCAAGCTCAAATCCACCTATACCGATGCCCTGCCCGGCTTCGTGCACCCGCAGACGCGGCGCGTCCACACCTCCTATGCGCTGGCCGCCACCACCACGGGCCGGCTGTCCTCGTCGGAACCCAACCTGCAGAACATCCCGATCCGCACGACCGAAGGCCGCAAGATCCGCACGGCCTTCATCTCGACGCCCGGCCACAAGCTGATCTCGGCCGACTACAGCCAGATCGAGCTTCGGGTGCTCGCCCATGTCGCCGATATCCCGCAGCTGCGCCAGGCCTTTGCCGACGGCATCGACATCCACGCGATGACGGCGTCCGAAATGTTCGGCGTGCCGGTCGAGGGCATGTCGAGCGAGATCCGCCGCCGGGCCAAGGCCATCAATTTCGGCATCATCTACGGCATCTCCGCCTTCGGCCTTGCCAACCAGCTCTCCATCGAGCGCTCCGAGGCCGGCGACTACATCAAGCGCTATTTCGAACGGTTTCCCGGCATCCGCGACTATATGGATGCGACCAAGGCGTTCGCGCGCGAAAACGGTTATGTCGAGACCATTTTCGGCCGCCGGGCGCACTATCCCGACATCCGCTCGTCCAACCCCTCGGTGCGCGCCTTCAACGAGCGCGCCGCGATCAACGCCCCGATCCAGGGCTCGGCC
The DNA here is from genome assembly GCF_004342335.1 of Rhizobium sp. PP-F2F-G48. Lineage (NCBI taxonomy): Bacteria > Pseudomonadati > Pseudomonadota > Alphaproteobacteria > Hyphomicrobiales > Rhizobiaceae > Rhizobium > Rhizobium sp. PP-F2F-G48. The sequence goes on from NZ_SLVH01000005.1 coordinate 222,231, forward strand.
GCCGACGTCATCCGCCGCGCCATGGTGCAGATGGAACCGGCCCTGGAGGCCGCGAAACTGAGCGAGCGCTGCCGCATGCTGCTGCAGGTCCACGACGAACTGATCTTCGAGGTGGAGGACGCCGAGATCGACAAGGCCATCCCCCTCATCGTCACCACCATGGAAAACGCCGCCCTGCCGGCGCTGGACATGCGCGTACCGCTGAAAGTCGACGCCCGCGCCGCGCACAACTGGGACGAGGCGCATTGAACCGTGCATGATCCCACAGGAGCCGCCATGTCCCTGCCCGCCTTCCCCGTCTTCGACCTCAGCCGCTTCGAGCAAGCGGAAGCAGAGGAAAAACAGCGGCTCGGACGCGAGGTGGATGCGATCTGCCGCGAAACCGGCTTCCTCGCGATCTGCGGACACGGCGTCTCTCAAGACGTCATCGACGATGTCTGGGACAAGGCCCGCGCCTTCTTCGACCTTCCTGCGGCGACAAAACAGGCCGTGCGGGCGCCCTACAAAGGCTACCCTTACGGCTATCTCGGGCCGGAGCTGGAAGCGCTCGCGAAATCCCGCGACATCCACAGTCCGCCGGACCTGAAGGAAAGTTTCAACGGCGGACCTCTCGCCCGGCCGCCGTCGATCACCGACCCCGAGGCGCTCGCTTTCTGCTATGCGGACACCCTCTGGCCGGACGCCCCACAGGGCTTCCAGGCGGCGTGGACGGCCTATTACGGCGCCATGGAGGACCTTGCGGCCCGGATCATGCGGCTCTTCGCCGTCGCGCTCGATCTGCCGGACACCCACTTCGACGGCTTCATCACCACGCCGATCAGCGCGCTGCGCGCCCTCAACTATCCGCAGCAGCATGTCGCGCCGAAGCCCGGCCAGCTTCGCGCCGGCGCCCACACGGATTACGGAAGCCTGACGATCCTGCTGCCGCAGGCCGGATCGCGCGGGCTGGAGATCCTCTCGCCCGATGGCAGCTGGACCGGCGTTCCCCCGACGCCGGGCGCCTTCGTCATCAATATCGGCGACCTCATGGCGCGCTGGACCAACGACCGCTGGGTCTCCACCCTGCACCGCGTCGTCAATCCGCCGCCCGAAGACGGCGGCCTCGACCGCCGCCAGTCCCTCGCCTTCTTCCACCAGCCGAACTGGGACGCCGACATCACCGTACTCGACGCAACCCTCCGCCCCGGCGAGACCCCGCGTTACGCCCCGGTCCGATCCGGGCCGTATCTGATGGGAAAATTCAAGGCAACGTCGGCCTGAGGCCGGCGATCGGTCTTGCGCAAGGCGGACACCATCGGGCAAGGCATCGCCGGGGCAGATCCGCACAATCTTGACGAACCGGAGTGGTTCACGAATAATCATTGTGAACCACAGGAGCGACGGATCATGACGGCATTCACGGTGCGGCTGCCGGATGAAACGGCGGCGAGGCTCGACCAGTTGGCCGAAAAACTTGATCGGTCTCGCTCCTACATGGCCGCACAGGCGATCGAGGACTTCATCGCCCGCGAGGAATGGCAGCTTGCCGACATCGAAACCGGATTGGCGGAGGCCGACCGAGGAGAGTTCGCAAGCACCGATGACGTGGCGAAGATTGTCGCGAAATATGTCCCCTCTGCCCGCTCGTCATGAGCCGAAAACTTCTGCGTTGGACGCTGCGGGCATTGCGGCGACTGGACGAGATCGGCGCCTATATCCAGAGAGACGATCCGCTTGCCGCCGCCCGCGTGGTCTCCCGGATCCTCTCTGCGGCAGACGCCCTGGCGGAGCAGCCTGCCATGGGGCGCATGGGCCGCATCAAAACAACGCGGGAGCTGGTCCTTCCGGATATCGCCTACATTCTGGCGTATCGCGTCGTGCAGAATGAAATCCACATCCTGACCGTGCTGCATGCCTCACAGGATTGGCCGCGATCCCTGTAGGAAAACCGTCCCGTGTTTCTAAACTCGCTCAAACTGCCTGCACATCCCCCCGGCGAAAGCAGCCGAACAGGCGGGAGAGGCCCTGGCGGCCTTCTTCGGCGAGGTCGAAGCGGCGGCCGAAGAGGAGCCATTCGCTGCAGAGGCCCTTGATCATCCAGCGCAGTGCGCGGGCGGCGCTGGAGGGGGTCCAGGCGCGGCTGAGCGCGCCGCGGGAGGCCGCCTTGCCGAAGGCGTCTTCGAGGAACCGCGTGTGCTCGTCGTCAACTTCCTGCTGGCGTCCGAGAACCGGGGCGAGGTCGCTCGTATAGTCGCAGCGCAGGAGGATGGTCAGGATGCGCTGGCGCTGCTCGTCGGAGGCCATCGCGTCCAGCCACTCGCCGGCCACCTGCTCGATATGGGCGAGGATGTCGATGCCGATATTTTCGATCTCGTCGCGCAGCAGCGCCTCGTCGGGCAGCGGCACCGCCTTGTAGAGTTCGAGGAAGATGTCGGCCTTGTTCTGGAAATGCCAGTAGATGGCGCCGCGGGTGACGCCGGCGGCCGAGGCGACATCCTCGAGTGTCGCGTTGGAAACGCCCTTCTCGAAGAAGACGTGCTCCGCCGCCGCCAGAATGCGGCTGCGCGTTTCCTCTGCTTTCGCCTTCGTCCGACGCATGGGTTTCTCCCGCCTCCCCGAGGAGCCGACCGGGGTCCCGGCCCGTCGCGAGACGAGCCGGGGCCGCGATCACTCGGCCGGTGTGGGTCCAGCGGCGTGGCCGGATGCGGGTGCCTGCGGGCCCTCGACGCTCTTGCCCTCGCCGCTCTTGCCCTTTCCGCGCTGGAAAATCTTCATCACGAAGACGAAGAACACTGGCACGAAGAAGACCGCGAGAATCGTCGCCGAGATCATGCCGCCGAGCACGCCGGTGCCGATGGCGTTCTGGCTGGCCGCCGAAGCACCGCTGGCGATCGCGAGCGGCACGACGCCGAGCGTGAAGGCGAGCGAGGTCATGAGGATCGGCCGGAAGCGCAGATGCGCCGCCTCGATCGTCGCGTCCATCAGCGACTTGCCGGCCTCCATCTGCTCCTTGGCGAACTCGATGATCAGAATCGCGTTCTTGGCCGAGAGGCCCATGATCGTGATCAGGCCCACCTTGAAGTAGACGTCGTTGGACATGTCGCGCAGCAGCACGGCGATGACGGCGCCGATGACGCCCAGGGGAACCACCAGCATGACCGAGATCGGGATCGACCAGCTTTCATAGAGCGCGGCGAGGCACAGGAAGATCAGCAGGCAGGACAGGCCGATCAGAAGCGGTGCCTGCGAGCCCGACTGGATTTCCTCGCGCGACTGGCCGGACCATTCATAGGCAAAGCCCGAGGGCAGTTCGCCCATCAGCCGCTGCATCTCCGCAATCGCCTCGCCCGAGGAATGGCCCGGCGTCGCCTGGCCCGAAATGCGGATGGACGGGTAGCCGTTGTAACCGACGGTCTGCGCCGGACCCATCTGCCACTCGATGGACGAGAAGGCCGACAGGGGCACCATGCCGCCATTGGTGTTGCGCACGTTGAGCGTCAACAGGTCGGAGGGCTTGGTGCGCTTGGCCACATCAGCCTGCACGGTCACGCGCTGCAGACGTCCCGAATTCGGGAAGTCGTTGACATAGGTCGAGCCGAGATTGGTCGAGATCGTGGCGTTGATGTCGGCGAAGGCGACGCCGAAGGTATTGGCCTTTTCGCGGTCGACGATCAGGTTCAGCTGGGCGACGTCCGGCAGGCCGTCGACGCGGACGCCGGCGAGAATCGGGCTCTGCGCGGCAAGGCCGAGCAGCTGGTCGCGGGCGGCGGCCAGCGCCGTGTCGCCCTGGCCCGCACGGTCCTGAAGCCGGAACTCGAAGCCGTTGCTGGTGCCGAGCCCCTGGATCGGCGGCGGCGACAGCGCGAAGGCGATCGCGTCGCGGATCTGGCTGAAGGCAATGGACGCGCGCATGGCGATCGCGGAGGCGGCATCGTCCGGTCCGCGATCCGCCCAGTCCTTGAGCGTGATGAAGGCGAGCGCGGCGTTCTGGCCGGAGCCCGAGAAGGAGAAGCCGTTGACGGCGATGATGCGCTCGACGGCCCCTTCCTTGCCGAAGAAGCCTTCCACCTGCTGGATGACCTCGGTCGTCCGGTTGGCGGTGGCTTCCGAGGGAAGCTGCATGGAGACGATGATGTAGCCCTGGTCCTCGTTCGGCAGGAAGGCCGAGGGAAGACGCGTGAACAGATAGCCCATGGCGGCGACGATGACGAGGTAGACGAGGATGAAGCGCCCCGTCCGCTTGATCATCCAGGCGACCCAGCCGCTATAGCCGTGCGAGGTCTTGTCGAAGCCGCGGTTGAACATGCCGAAGAAGCCGCGCTTCTGCTGGTGCTGGCCCTTGGGGATCTGCTTCAGGAAGCTGCCGGCGAGCGCCGGGGTGAGCGACAGCGCCAGAAACGCCGAGAACAGGATCGAGGTCACCATGGTCAGCGAGAACTGCTGGTAGATGACGCCGACCGAGCCCGGGAAGAAGGCCATGGGAATGAACACGGCCGAGAGCACCAGCGTGATGCCGATGACGGCGCCGGTGATCTGGCCCATCGCCTTGCGGGTGGCTTCCTTGGGGGTCAGCCCCTCTTCCGTCATGATGCGCTCGACGTTCTCGACCACGATGATGGCGTCGTCGACGAGAATGCCGATCGCCAGCACCATGGCGAACATGGTCAGCACGTTGATGGAGAAGCCCGCGACATACATGACGGCGCAGGTGCCGAGCAGCGCGACCGGCACGACGATCGTCGGGATCAGCGTGTAGCGGATGTTCTGCAGGAACAGGAACATCACGAGGAAGACGAGCGCCATCGCCTCGAGCAGCGTGTGAATGACCTTCTCGATCGAGACCTCGACGAAGGGCGCGGTGTTGTAGGGAATGGAATATTCGACGCCGGCCGGGAAATAGCCTTTCAGCTCTTCCATCCGCTCCTCGATCAGCGTCGCGGTGTTGAGCGCGTTGCCGGTCGGGGTCAGCTGCACGGCGATGGCGGCCGAAGGCTTGCCGTTGAGGCGGGTCGAGGTGTCGTAGCTCTGGCCGCCGACCTCGATGCGCGCGACGTCGCGCAGGCGCACGGCCGACCCGTCGGGATTGGCGCGCAGCACGATCGCGCCGAACTCTTCCGGCGAGGACAGCTGGCCCTTGACGAGAACCGGGGCGGAAACCTGCTGGGTGATCGGGTTCGGCTGGGCGCCGATGGAGCCGGCCGCGATCTGGGCGTTCTGCGCCTGGATGGCGCTGGTCACGTCGCCGGCCGTCAGGTTCAGGCCGACCATCTTGTCGGGGTCGATCCAGACGCGCATGGAGCGTTCGGAGGAGAACAGCTGCGCCTGGCCGACGCCCTCGATGCGCTGGATTTCATTCAGCACGTTGCGGCTGAGATAATCCCCGAGGCCGATCGCGTCCATCGAGCCATCGGTGGAGGTGAGCGAGATGATCAGGAGGAAGCCGGAACCGGCTTCGTCGACCTGGATGCCCTGCTGCGTCACCGCATCGGGAAGGCGCGGCTCGACGCGGCGCACGCGGTTCTGCACGTCCACGGCGGCATCGCCCGGATCGGTGCCCGGCGCGAAGGTGACGTTGATGGAGACGGAGCCGGCGGCGTTCGAGGTGGACTCGAAATACTGGAGCCCTTCGATGCCGTTCAGCTCGTTCTCGATCAGCTGCGTCACGCCCTGATACGTCTCGGTGGACGACGCACCGGGATAGGTGGCGGAGATGCTGATCTGCGGCGGCGCAACGCTCGGATACTGCGCGATCGGCAGGAAAGGGATCGCGATGATCCCGGCGATCATGATGAAGAGGGCGACGACCCAGGCGAAGATGGGCCGGTCGATAAAGAAACTGGGCATGGACCGTCCTTAATTCGCTTGTGCGGGCTGTGTGCCGCCGTTTGCAGCACCGTTGCCAGCATCTTTTCCGGCGTCTTTGCCAGCATCTTTGCCAGCGTCTTTACCGGCATTGGCGGCAGGGGTCGCGCCGCCGCCTTCGGGCACGGCGGGCTTGTCGGCGGAGGCCGGCGCGCCGGTCTGGTCGCCGCTGGCCGGCGTCGTGCCGGCGGGGGCGCCTTCCGGCTTCGTGGCTTGCGCAGGGGCCGCCTCGCCGTCCGGCTTCGGCGGTGCCGGGTTCCAGTCGACGGCCTTCACGGGGGCGCCGGGGCCGACCTTCTGGAAGCCCTCGACGATGACCTTCTCGTCGGCCTTGAGGCCGTTGGAGATGACCCAGCGGTCGCCGACCACGCGGCTCGTCGTGACCGGACGGATCTCCACCTTGCTCTCGCCGTCCACGACATAGACGAGCGCCTTGCCGGCGGTGTCGCGCTGGATGGCCTGCTGCGGCACGGCGATGGCGTTGCGCTCGATGCCCTGCTGGATCAGGCCGCGGACGTACATGCCCGGCAGGAGGTCGCCGTTCGGATTGGCGAATTCGCCGCGAAGCGTGATCTGGCCGGTGGTTTCATCGACGGCGGCTTCCGAGAAGAGCAGACGGCCCTTTTCGGGGTAGGCCGTGCCGTCGTCCAGCACCAGCTGGGCGGCTGCCTCGTTGGCATCCGTCATCAGCTGGCCGTCCTGCAGCGCCTTGCGCAGGCGGATGACGTCGGTCGCGGTCTGGGTGAAGTCGGCATAGACCGGATCGAGCTGCTGGATCGTCGCGAGGTTTTCCGTGCCGTTCTGGGTGACGAGCGCGCCCTCGGTGATCAGCGCGCGGCCGATGCGGCCGGTGATCGGCGCGGTCACGTTGGTGTATTGCAGGTTCAGCCGAGCGGAGGCGACGCCGGCGTCGGCGATCGCCACATCGGCATCGGCCTGCGCGAGCAGCGCGACCGCGTCGTCGAAATTCTGCTGGGTCGCGACATTGGAGCGGCGCAGCTGCTCCTGGCGCTCGGCCGTGTTGCGGGCCTGCTGCTGGGCGGCGCGCGCCCGGGCGAGCGTCGCCTCGGCGCTGTCCACCTGCACCTGGAAGGGTTTGGGGTCGATGCGATAGAGCACGTCGCCCTGCTGCACCGTGGTGCCCTGCTCGAACACGCGCTCGACCACGATGCCGGAGACGCGCGGGCGAACTTCCGCCGTGCGGGTCGCGGCGATCCGGCCCGGAAGCTCGTTGGTGATCGGCAGTTCCTCGGTCTTCGTGGTGACCACCGCGACCTCGGAGGGCGGCCGCTGCGGCTGCCCCTCCGCCTTCTGCTCCTCCTGCTGGCAGGCACTCAAGAAAGCCGCGCTGATGACGAGGGCGGCGAGCGTCAGACGATTGGTCCGCATGAAAAGGTCCCACGAAAAAGACCGGCGCGCGCAGGATATCTCGAAGGAAATCATGGGCGTCGGCCGGAGGATACAAAATCAGACAGCGACCTCTCAGAAGCGGATCCGGCAAAAGGGTTCAGCCGGGACCGCTCGAAAGGCAGGTCGCTTTATACAAACACGATTGTATGTATCGGCAAAGACGCCGTCAAGATGATGCGGCGCACAATTCCGTGAAGCCTTGAAAAGCGAAACTGTGAATTAGAGCCCGGTCGATCCGAAACCACCCGCGCCACGCGCCGTCTGCGACGCTGCCGTCTCCTCCCTGACGAGAGCCTGCGTCACCGGCGCGATCACCATCTGGGCGATGCGCATGTCGCGCGTCACGGTGAAGGGCTCGGTGCCGTGATTGATCAGGAGCACCTTCACCTCGCCGCGATAGTCGCTGTCGATCGTGCCCGGCGTGTTGAGACAGGTGACACCGTTCTTGAAGGCCAGCCCCGAGCGCGGCCGCACCTGCCCCTCGAAGCCGTCGGGGATCTCGAACACGAAGCCGGTCGGCACCAGCGCGCGCGCGCCGGGCGAGATGACCAGCGCCGCGTCCGCCGCCACCGCGGCGCGCAGGTCCATGCCGGCCGCGCCTTTCGTCTCGTAGGCCGGCAGCGCCAGGCCCTCCCCGTGCGGCAGGCGGATCAGGGCGAGAACGGGAGGGGAGATGTCCGGCATGGGCGGCGCCTTCACGAAGCTTTCGAGGGGATCACGGCCGTCAATTGCATATCGGCCGCCATATCGCTAGATAAGCGTCGAAAACAGGACACTCCCCATGGCTGAAACGCTTGCCGATGCGGTCTCCCGCCGCCGAACCTTTGCGATCATCGCGCACCCCGACGCGGGCAAGACGACGCTGACCGAAAAGCTGCTGCTGTTCGGCGGCGCGATCCAGCTGGCCGGCGAGGTCAAGGCGAAGAAGGACCGCATCCAGACCCGGTCGGACTGGATGAAGATCGAGCGCGAGCGCGGCATCTCGGTCGTCACCTCCGTCATGACCTTCGAATATGACGGCAACGTCTTCAACATCCTCGACACGCCCGGCCACGAGGATTTCGCCGACGACACCTATCGCACGCTGACGGCGGTGGATGCCGCGGTGATGGTGATCGACGCCGCCAAGGGCATCGAGCCGCGGACGCTGAAGCTGTTCGAGGTCTGCCGCATGCGCGACATCCCGATCATTACCTTCATCAACAAGATGGACCGGGAAAGCCGCGATCCGTTCGAGATCCTCGACGAGGTCGAGGAGAAGCTGGCGCTCGACACGGCGCCGATCACCTGGCCGATCGGCCGGTCGAAGACCTTCTGCGGCTCCTATTATCTGGCGGAGAACTCGGTGCGCGGCGCGGACACGCAGGTCGAGGCGTTGAAGGTCAACGGCCCGCAGGCGGTGGCCGACCGGCTGCCGGAAAACGAGCGCGCCGCCTTCATCGAGGAGACGGAGCTGGCCATCGAGGCCTGCCGCCCGTTCGACCGCCAGGCCTTCCTCGAAGGGCACATGACGCCGGTGTTCTTCGGCTCGGCACTGCGCAATTATGGCGTGCGCGACCTCATCGATGCCTTGGGCGCCATGGCGCCGCCGCCGCGCGACCAGGTCGCCGATATCCGCACGGTGCATGCGAACGAGGACAAGATGACGGCCTTCGTCTTCAAGATCCAGGCCAATATGGACCCCAACCACCGCGACCGCATCGCGTTCGCCCGCATCTGCTCGGGCAAGCTCGAGCGTGGCATGAAGGCGCGGCTTGCCCGCACCGGCAAGCAGCTCGGCCTCACCGCGCCGCAGTTCTTCTTCGCCTCGCAGCGCCAGCTCGCCGACACGGCTTACGCCGGCGACGTGGTCGGCATTCCCAATCACGGCACGCTGCGCATCGGCGACACGCTGACCGAGGGCGAGAACCTCGTCTTCCAGGGCGTGCCCAATTTCTCGCCCGAGATCCTGCGCCGCGTGCGGCTGGAGGATGCCATGAAGGCGAAGAAGCTCAAGGAAGCGCTGCAGCAGATGGCCGAGGAAGGCGTCGTGCAGCTGTTTTCGCCCGAGGACGGCTCCCCCGCCATCGTCGGCGTCGTCGGCGCGCTGCAGCTCGACGTGTTGAAGGAGCGGCTGCAGGGCGAATACGGCCTGCCGGTCTCGTTCGAAATGGCCCGCTTCTCGATCTGCCGCTGGGTGTCCTCCGACACGCCGGGCGAACTCGACCGCTTCATCACCGCCCGCCGCGGCGATATCGCCCGCGATCTCGACGGCGACCCGGTCTTCCTCGCCCAGGACGGTTTTTCGCTGAATTACGAGGCGGAGCGCTGGAAGGCGATCAAGATGGTCGCCATCAAGGAGTATCACGTCGCCAAGGCGGCGTGATCTTCGATCGGGCGTCTCCGATCAGGCCTTCATGATCAGGCGAACATGATCAGGCGACCAGGTCCTTGAGGAAATCGTCGCACCAGCGCACCACGTCGTGCTCGTTGAGATAGTCCATCATCTTGCCCCAGCGCTCCTGCCGCTCGGGCAGCGGCATGGAGAGCGCCCGCGCGATGGCATTGGCCGTGCCCTCGATATCATAGGGGTTGACGAGCAGCGCGCTGTCCAGTTCGCGGGCCGCCCCCGCAAAGCGCGACAGCACCAGCACGCCCGGATCGTCCGGGTCCTGCGCCGCCACATATTCCTTGGCGACGAGGTTCATGCCGTCGCGCAGCGGCGTGACGAGCCCCACCTTCGCCATCCGGTAGAGACCGGCGAGAATCGGCCGCGAGATCGAGCGGTTGATATAGCGGATCGGCACCCAGTCGACCGTGCCGAGCGCGCCGTTGACGCGGCCGGCCTGCTCGGCCACCGTGCGCTGCATCGCCTCGTATTCCGGCACTTCGGAGCGCGATTTCGGCGTCACCTGCAGATAGGTCACCTTGCCCTGCTGGCCGGGATTGCCCTCGATGAAGCGCTCGAAGGCATCGATGCGCTGGGTGATGCCCTTGGAATAGTCGAGCCGGTCGACGCCGATGATCAGGTCGCGACCCTCGATGCTGGCGGCGGCCTTCTTCACCATCGCATGCGACGCACTTTTCCGGGCAAAGCTCGCAAACGCCCTGGTCTCGATGCCGATGCCATAGGTGCCGCCCTTGAAGATGCGGCCATGCGCGCTGTAACGGCCGGGCGCGATCTCATTGCCAATGCCCTCGCGGCGCAAGCCTCCGGCGAAATTTTCGAGATCGTGATCCGTCTGGAAGCCGATCAGGTCGTAATGCGACAGCCCGCGCATGATCTCCTCATGCACCGGCATGGCAAACAGCACGTCGGCCGGCGGCCAGGGGATATGGAGGAAGAAGCCGATCCGGTTCCGGATGCCCATCTGGCGCAGTTCGGCGGCAAGCGGGATCAGGTGATAGTCGTGGATCCAGATGACGTCGTCCGGCTGCAACATCGGCGCCAGCCGATGGGCGAAGAAGCGGTTGACGCGGAAGTAACCGGCCATTTCCTTGCGGCCGTATTCGGCGAGATCCAGCCGGTAATGGCAGATCGGCCAGAGCACGCGGTTGGCAAAGCCGAAGTAATATTCCTCGACATCCTTGTCGGTGAGATCGGTCAGCGCATAGGTGATCTTGCCGCGATCCTTGAGATCGAGCGCTTCCGGCTCCTTCGTCCCGCTCGATTTTCCGGACCAGCCCATCCAGATGCCGCCATGCTCCTCGAGCGCGGCCTGCAGCGCGACGGCAAGACCGCCCGCCGGGGCATCGCCCGCTTTTTCCGGCACCGGCACCCGGTTCGACACGACGATCAGACGGCTCAAGATGGTTTCCTTTCGAATGTCCCGCAGTCGCCTGCGCGGCGGATGGCGCGATTGGCCCCCAGATTGGCCCCCCGATCGGCCACAGGGCAGGCCACAATACAGGCGGGCCTGTCGCCGCTCATGCCTTGCCCGCGCGGGCCAGCGCCGTCAGGGCGTCGCGCACCGCCTGCGCCGAGCCGATGGTGGCCTGGGCCTGCGTCTCGAAGCCCGGCTCTCCGACCCGCAGCGACAGGCCGCCGGCCGCGTTCGCCACCTTGAACATGGCCTCGTCGGTCACGTCGTCGCCGATCGCCAGGGGCTTGCGCCCCTCGAAGGGCGGCTGCGACAGGAAGGTCATGACCGCACCGCCCTTGCTCGCCGTGGAGGGGCGGAGTTCCACCACCATCTTGCCGAATTGCAGGCCCCACCCTTCGCCGATGGCGACCGAGGCGCGCCGCATGACATGCTCAACATCGGCACAGCGCTCCGGCGCCAGCCGGTAGTGCAGCGCGACGGCCGCGCCCTTGTCCTCGAACAGCACGCCGTCCCAGTCCTTGACGGTGCGGGCCAGTTCGTTCTTCAGCGTCACGAAGGCCGGCGTGATCTCCGGCCGCGTGATCGCGCCCGACTGGTCGCGCAGTTCGGCACCATGCAGGCCGGCAATGGGGAAGGTCGCGGGATCGAACAGCACATCGGCATAATGCAGCGCCCGCCCGGTCACCAGCGCGAGCGCACCGCCCAGCCGATGGGACAGGGACATGAGGGTCGCGGTCAGGTCCGGGGGAACGACGATCGCGTCCGGCGTCTCCGCGAGATCGACCAGCGTGCCGTCGATATCGAGGAACAGGGCCCAGTCGTCGGGCTCCGCGGCGATGCGGGCAATCACATCGGTCAAGACGCCCAGAAGCGGCGCGTCCTGCGGGGTCGAGACGCCCGGATCCGGTGTGAACAGGGTTTGGCTATCGTTTGGCATGAGGGTCTAGTTAGGTCGCCACCTCCCGGTGACAACCCTGTCACCTCCCGGTGACAACCCTGTCGCCTCGCGGTGACAACCCTGTCGCCGATCGGGGGCAACGCGCGGCCGCACCCCTCGGACATCTCTGCCCGGCTCAGCCGGCGGTTTTTTCGACCAGCATGAGGCGTCCGTCCGGCGCGATTTCGACCGCAAATCCCTCATAGCCCGCAAGCGTGATATGCGTCGTCTCCATCGGATGCGCATGGGTCGTGGTGATCACCGCGACATCGGCACCGGCCGCTTCGCCCGCCATCACGCCGGCGGGCACGTCCTCGAACACGAGGCAGTCGGCCGCATCGAACCCGACGCGCTCGGCGCCCAGGCGGTAGCAATCCGGCGCCGGCTTGCCCTGCGTCACGTCTTCGGCCGTCACGAGAAATTTCGGCGCGGTGATTCCGGCCTTGGCGAGCCGGGCTTTGGCCAGCGGCAGCGGCGAGGAGGTGACGATCGCCCAGCGATCGGCGGGCAGCATCTTCAGGAATTCGAGCGCACCGGGGATCGGCTTCACGCCCTCGACATCGGCGATCTCGGCCTGGGTGATATAGGCGGCTTCCTTGGCCGGATCGACGCCCGGCAGGTTCAGCTGCGTGATCGTATCGATGCCGCGCTTGCCATGCATGAAGGGCAGGAAGGTCTTCAGATCCAGCCCATGCGCGAGCGCCCACTTGCTCCAGACGCGCTCGGCCGCCGCGATCGAGTTCAGCAGCGTGCCGTCCATGTCGAACAGGAAGGCGGAAAAGGGCTTGCCGAGGGTCGGATGCGACGAGAGCGGCTCGGACGCGGGAGAAGCGGACGAAGACGAAGCGGACACGGGAGAAGACAAGAGGGGCATTCCTTTTTCGGTTTCGCGCCTTCTGGCGCAGGGCCTTTCGGTTTCGGGCCGTTCGGTATCGGAAAACGCGGCCGATCATACCCGGCAAGGCGGGGCCGCTTCGGAAGGTCCCCCGGACTTACTGCATATTGTGCGAAACCGAAATCGATTTCCGACGGAATGACACGGCGGCCCTTTTCGTTCCCGCGATCTCCGCCCTCTCACCGGCTTTCGAAGGCCAGCCGCAGCCCCATCGCCGCAAAGGCCGCGGCAAAGCTGCGGCGCAGCCAGAGCATGATGGCAGGGCGCGTCAGGATCGCCGATCGCGCGGCGCTGGCAAACAGGCCGTAGAGCGCGAAGACGAGGAAGGTCAGGCCCATGAAGATCGCGGCGAGCCCCATCAGGTCGCGGGTCGGCGAGACGGTGTCCGGCCGGATGAACTGCGGCAGGAAGGACAGGAAGAACAGCGTCAGTTTCGGATTGAGCAGGTTGAGAAGAATGGCGGTCCCGACGATCCTGATGGGCCGCAGCGCGGCCCGCGCCTGCGCGTCGATCTCCAGCCCGCCCCCGCCCCGCAGCACCATCACGGCCATGTAGAGAAGATAGGCGACGCCCGCGAACCGGACGATCGAGAACACCAGCGCGCTGGCATGCAGCAGCGCCGACAGGCCGAGAATGCCGACCGCGATATGCGGCACGATGCCGAGCGTGCATCCGAGTGCTGCAAACAGGCTGGCGCGGGCCCCGGCATGGACGCCGACCGCCAGCGTGTAGAGCACGCCGGTTCCCGGCAGGAGGATGACCACGAGCGAGGTCAGAAGATAATCGAGCGACATGGCGTCCCGTTTCCTGTTGGAGAGGACGCCAGTCGATCAGAAAGGCAAGGGTGCGGTCTTGAAGGAAATTGCAGCGGGTGCCCCCGCGGCAAGGCAGCCCGGCGTAAAGCCGAAACTGCGCACGAAAAGCCGGGTCATATGGCTCTGGTCGGCAAAGCCGGCGGCGGCTGCGGCCTCGCCGAGCGGCGTGCCGCGCAGGATCACCCGCCGGGCAAGGCCGAGGCGCTTCTGGACGATATAGGCATGCGGCGTCAGCCCCGTCTCGCGCGCGAAGGCCCGCAGGAACTGGAACCGGGACAGGCCCGCCTCCCGCGCCAGCCGTTCGAGCGTGAGGGCCGCCGCCGGGTCGTCGTCGATCCGCTGGCGGGCCATCGCCGCGCTGCCGACCGGCCTCTCCCGTGCCCCGGGACCGCCAAGGAGGCAAGCGACGAGGCAGAGCAGCCCGCTTTCGGCGGCCATGACCGAGCCCGTCTCGCCTGTCCGCTCGCCCCTCCGCTCGCCTGCCCGCTCGCCGGACAACACGCTCGCGAGCGCCGCGAACCGCGCGGCGATCTGCGGATCGGCGATGACCGGATCGGTGAATTCGAAACGCGCGCCCGGCTCTTCGCGGATATCGCTTGCGGCACGACCGATCAGGCCGGGGTCGAGATAGAGCATGCGCCAGCGGCGCGGCGCGCCGCCGATCGCGTGGCCGTCATGGACCTCGCCCGGATTGACCGTGATGACATCGCCCGGCCCGGCCTCGACGCGCCCGCGTCCGCTGGCCGACACCTGCGCGCCCGCCTCGATCAGGCCGATGCCGAAGTCGTCATGCGTGTGCCGCCCGAAGCTCGCATCGGTCTCCGCACGGACCGCGACGATGCCCTCGATCACGGTTGCCTGGACGGTGAAGGGCCTCAATCGCCCGGCTTTCCCGGCAGGGCCGCCACCGTTTCCAGCCAGGGCGCGGCGGAGGCGCACCAGATCTGGCGGGTCGGGGCGAGATCGCGCCGCTGGCGGATCGTGCCCCAGCGGATGGCGATCTCCTCCGCCCCCGCGCCCTCGCCGGTCGTGAAGACCGGGGAGCCGCAATCGGGACAGAACATCTGCCGCCGCCGATGTCCGTTGTCGGCGGTCTTCACATAGGTCTTCGGCGCGCCTGTCACGACCTGAAACCGGTCGCGCGGCAGCGAAACGCTGACCCGGTAGGCGGTGCCGGTCAATTGCTGGCAGTCGGTGCAGTGGCAGACGGAGACGGCATCGGGATCGATCTCCGCCGTAAAGGCGATCCCGCCGCAGTGGCACGCGCCATCGATCTTCATCTCGGTTCCTCCCGTTTGCGGGACATCATCGCGCAAAACCCAACGGGTTCCAGCGGAAAATGATCCCACGGAACCGGGGCATCCGGCCTCAAGATATCCAGGCGGGGAAAATATCGCCGGTCCGCGCCTGTCCTTTCAAGTGCTTGCGGGAAAAATCGCCGTCATATCTCCCCGCCCGGATCGGGCCGTGCCATCATCGCCCCGTTCCGTCGCGGATACACCGGAAGGCGTTCCGGCGAGGCGGGATCGGCTCCTTGAGGCAGGGGATGGACGCAAGCCCAGCCGCTCGGGGCCCGCAGAAAATGGTCTCCCTCCGGGCGGCAACCCGATGCATGCCATCGGGCGGTATCGTCCGGACGTGCCTGTGGGGCACACAGCCTTCGGACGACCTCGGGCCGCAACCACGCTCTTCGGAGCATGGACGGCTCCAGGGGATCGAGGGGCAGAGAGACTGCAGTTGCGGGCTAAAACGGCTGAACGGGGCACCGGAAGGTGTCATATCAAACTTATCCTTCGCGGCAGCTTTCGGTGCCCCGTCCGATAAACCATCCGTCAAGCCTCCGGCGTTTTCGCGCGCGGGGACGCTTTCATACGACCCTCGCTTTCACACGCCCCCCCCGCTTTTACACGCCGGTGAAGAGCCAGGCGTGTTCCTTGGCATTGTTGAACTTCCAGGCCCGCGACGGCCCGGCCATGACGTTGAGGTAGTAGAGGTCGTAGCCGTGGATCGCGGCCACCGGATGGTAGCCCTTCGGCACCAGCACGACATCGCCGTTCTCCACCGCCATGGTCTCGTCCAGCGCGCGGTCGTCGGTGTAGACGCGCTGCATGGCGAAACCCTGCGAGGGGTTGAGCCGGTGGTAATAGGTTTCCTCGAGGAAGCTTTCGGCCGGCAGGTTGTCCTCGTCGTGCTTGTGCGGCGGATAGGACGAGGTATGCCCGCCCGGCGTGATGACCTCGACCACCAGCAGCGACTGCGCCGCGTTATCGTCTTCCGGCATGATGTTGGTGACGTAGCGGGTGTTGGTGCCCTTGCCGCGCGTCATCTGGGGGTGGCGGTCGGGCCGGATGACCTGCGCCTTGAAGCCCGCGCCGCCCGGCGCCGAGCAGACGCCGAGTTCCAGATCCGTCGTCGCCGTCACCGTGTAAGCGGCGTGGCGCGGCACATAGACCGAGAAGGGCGCGCCCTCGAACGGCGTCATGCGCTCGCCGATCTCGCCGAAATCCGCGCCGTCCACCGTGACGCGGGCCTTGCCGGAGACGAGGACGAGGCAGACCTCGCGTTCGCCCGTCTCGCCGGAGGTGGAGTCCCCGGCGCCGAGCCGGTGCAGCTGAAAGCCGACATAGGTCCAGCCGGCGTTCTCCGGGGTGATGTCGTGGACGAGACCGCGTGTGCCCTGCGGCTTGACGAGGAGGTTCGGCATGGTGATGTCCTATGCTTGCAGGAGGATCGTGATGACGGGGAAGACCGGCTCAGCCCCTCGGGGTCGGATCAGCCGCGATCCAGCCCCGCCTCTTTCGCAAAGGCCTTCAGCGATTTCAGGCCGAGGGACTGGTATTCGAAGGGAATGCGGATGGCGCTGTCCTGTTCCGCCTCGATCACCAGCCAGCCGTCATAGCCGTGCTCGGCGGCGATCGTCAGCACGGGCAGGAAGTCGACGCCGCCCTCATCGTCGCCCGGCACGGTGAAGACGCCGCGGCGCACGCCCTCGAGGAAGGAGAGGCCGTTGGCCTCGACATCCCTGCGGACCTCGCGGCGCACGTTCTTGGCGTGGATATGGCGGACGCGGTCCATGTATTTTCGGGCCAGCTCCGCCGGGTCCGAGCCGCCGAACCAGGCGTGGCCGGTGTCGAGCAGCAGCTTGGTCGCCGGTCCCGTCGTTTCCATCAGCCGGTCGATCTCCGGGCCGGTCTGGACGATCGTGCCCATGTGGTGGTGGTAGACGAGATCGATGCCCTGGTCGGCGCAATAGCGCGCGATCGCCTCGATATCGGCGCCGAACTTGGCCCATTGCCCGTCGGGCAGCACCGGCTTGTCGGCCACCAGCGAGGTCGCGTCGTCGCCGTGGATGGCGTTCGACGTCTCGCAGACGATGCAGACCTTGCAGCCATTGGCCTTCAGGAGATCGAGATGCGGCTGGATCGCGCGCTTTTCGGCCTCGACGTCATGGGTCAGAAGGTTGGTCGAATGCCAGCCGGAGACGAAGACGAGGCCGTATTCGGCGAGCTTCGCCTTCAGCGCCTGCGGGTCGGTCGGCATCTTGTGGCCCTTCTCGATGCCGTCGAAGCCGATCTTCTGGCAGTCGGACAGGCAGTCTTCGAGCGAGAGATGGGCGCCGATCGTCTGATCGTCGTCGTTGCTCCAGGCGATCGGGTTGGTTCCGTAGCGGATCATGGTGCTTCTCTGTGGTGGATGAAAAGGAAGGGTTCAGCCGACGCGCTGGGCGGCGAGCGCCCGCTCATAGGCCCGGCGCGCCTTGCCGACGGCATCGCGCTCGGAAACCTCGGGCACCGCCACGTCCCACCAGTGGCCGCCGGCATCGGTGGTGACCAGCGGGTCGGTGTCGATGACGATCACGGTCGTGCGGGTCTCCCCCGCCGTCTCGGCCAGCGCCGTTTCGAGGTCCGCCAGCGAAGCGACCTTGCGCGTCACAGCCCCCATGGCGGCGGCATGTCCGGCAAAGTCGATCGCCGGCAGCTCGACATGATGGGTGTCGCGCAGGAGATTGTTGAAGTTCGCGCCGCCGGTCGCCATCTGCAGCCGGTTGATGCAGCCATAGCCCGCATTGTCGAGAAGCACGATGGTGATCTTCGCGCCGAGCATGATGGAGGAGGCGATCTCGGCGTTCAGCATCATGTAGCTGCCGTCGCCGACCATCACGATGACGTCGCTGGCCGGTTTGGCGAGCTTGACGCCCAGGCCCCCGGCGATCTCGTAGCCCATGGTCGAGAAACCGTATTCCATGTGGTAGCTGCCGGGCTTTTCCGCCCGCCACAGCTTATGCAGCTCGCCCGGAAGACCGCCCGCCGCGCAGACCAGCGTCGTGTCGCCCTGTCGAGCCCGCATCACCGCGCCGATCACCTGCGCGTCGGAGGGAAGCGCGACGTTGCTGGCGGCCAGCGCCGCCTCGGCCGCCGCCTGCCATTCGGTCTTGAGGCGCGCGGCCTTGTCTCCCCAGCCGCTGCCGGCATGGTAGGCTCCGAGATCGGCCGAGAGTTCGGCAAGGCCGATCGCGGCGTCGCAGACGAGGGGCAGGGAGCCATGTTTGGCAGCGTCGAAGGACTGCACGTTGAGACCGACGATCGTCAGGTCGTCATTCTTGAACAGCGCCCAGGAGCCGGTGGTGAAATCCTGCAGCCGCGTGCCGACCGCCAGCACCAGGTCGGCTTCTTCGGCCAGCGTATTGGCCGCCGATGTGCCGGTCACGCCGACGGAGCCCATGTTGAGCGGGTGGTTGTCCGGCAAAGACGACTTGCCAGCCTGCGTCTCGACCACGGGAATGCCGTGCTTTTCGGCAAAGGCGGCGAGTGCTGCGCTTGCCTCGCTGTAGAGCACGCCGCCGCCGGCGATGATCACCGGCTTCGTCGCCTTGGCGATCGCCGTGGACGCGGCCAGGCGCTCCTCGGTATCGGGCCGGGCTCTGCGCGGCAGCCAGACCTTCTCGGCAAAGAAGCTCTCGGGATAGTCATAGGCCTCGGCCTGCACGTCCTGGCAGAGCGCCAGCGTCACCGGGCCGCAATCGGCCGGGTCTGTCAGCACCTGCATGGCGCGGCGCAGCGCCGGGATGATCTGCTCGGGCCGGGTGATGCGGTCGAAATAGCGCGAGACCGGGCGGAAGCAGTCGTTGACGGTCATGCTGCCGTCGCCAAAATCCTCGATCTGCTGCAGCACCGGGTCCGGCCGGCGATTGGCGAAGACGTCGCCGGGCAAGAGCAGGATCGGCAGCCGGTTGACATGGGCGAGCGCCGCCGAGGTCACCATGTTGAGCGCGCCGGGGCCGATCGAGGTGGTGCAGACCATGAAGCGGCGGCGAAAACTCGCCTTGGCGAAGGCGATGGCGGCATTGGCCATGCCCTGCTCGTTCTGGGCGCGGTAGGTCGGCAGCGTGTCCTTGATGCCGTGCAGCGCCTCGCCCATGCCGGCCACGTTGCCATGGCCGAAGATCGCGAAGACGCCGCCGAAGATCGGCACGGTCTCGCCGTCGATCACCGTCATCTGCCGCGTCAGAAAGCGCGCCACGGCCTGCGCCATGGTCAGCCGCACGGTTCCGGCTTTCCCGGCGTCGTCCGATGCGATGGGGGCTTGCTGGTTCATGATCTCAAGGTCTCCTCACGCCGCAGGGCTTGTCCCCTGCCTGTCCTTGCCGCCGTTCCGGCGGTTGTCGTCAACATTATGGCCGGTTCAGGCCGCCTTGTCGTGTCCCAGCCCGACCCAGAGGTCGACCAGCTGCCGGAAGCGCTGCGCCATGTCATCGATCGCGGCGGCATCGTCGATCTCGCCGGCCAGCCAGCGGCGCGCCGCATCGACGAAGATCGTCCGCCCCACGGCAAAACCGCGAACCTGTCGCGAGGTGCGGGCGGCGGCAAAACCGTCCTTCAGCGCCTCGTAGGAGGCTTCGAGACCGAGCAGCACCACGCCGCGGCAGAGCGGATCGCGCGTCTCGATGACGTCGTCGATGGCGCTCCAGGCGCTGCGGCTCGCCTGCGGCTCCAGCTTCCACCAGTCGGGCTTGAGGCCGGCGTCGTAAAGCTCGTTCAGCGCCCGTGAAATGGTCGTGTCGTCCAGCGTGCCGTGCTTGCCGGCGATGATCTCGATCAGGATGTCGCGGCCGACCTTGCGGGCCGCCTCGAAGGCGCTGCGCAGCTTGGCGATCTGCGTCGCCTTCATGTCGGCCGGATCGTCCGGATGGTAGAAGCTCAGCACCTTGATGCAGTGGTCGACAGGCCAGTCGATCAGGCGGCTGCCGAGATCCTGGCTGAATTCGAACTGCAGCGGCCGCGAGCCGGGCAGCTCGATCGGCTTCGCCACCCAGAAATCCTTCAGCGCGCCGGCGGCATAGAGCGCGTCCCGGCCATATTTGTCGTCGATCAGCATGCCGAAGCCCGGCCGGCCGTCGGCAATGCGGGCCGCCGCCTTGACCGCGAGCACCTTGAAGGCGGGAATGCGGGCGAGCTTGTCCGCGTCGCCGGCGGCCATGTCTTCGAGCTGGCTGCGATGGTCGATGGCGAGCGCCATGAGGCTCGGGATCGCGCGGCGGCGGGTCGTCGCCCAGTGCACGTGGTTGATGTCGGCGTCCTTGCGCAGCGCCCGCTCCGGGCTGCCGTTTTCCAGGAAGAACTGCAGCTCCGTCCAGGTCGGGATTTCCGGCGCGCACAGCAGACGCGACACGGCGAAGGCGCCGCAGGCATTGGCCCAGGTGGCCGACGTCGCATGCGGCTCGCCGGCCAGCCAGCCGCGCAGGAAGCCGGACATGAAGGCGTCGCCCGCACCCAGCACATTGTAGACCTCGATCGGAAAGCCCTTGCCGATGATGCCGTCTTCCAGATCGTCGGAGATCGCGCCGTCATAGACGATGCAGCCCATCGGGCCGCGCTTGAGGACGATGGTCGCCTCGGAATGGGCGCGGATGGTCTTCAGGGCGGCGAGAAGGTCGCTTTCGCCGGACGCGATCAGCACCTCTTCCTCCGTGCCGACGATCAGGTCGCAATCGGCCAGCACCGTCTTCAGATGCGCGGAGACCTGCGCGGAGGCGATGTAGCGGTTGTCGCCGGCATCGTGCCCCGCAAGGCCCCAGAGGTTCGGGCGGTAGTCGATGTCGAAGGCGATCCGGACGCCGTTCTCCTTGGCGATGCGGATCGCCTTGCGCTGCGCGGCATCCGTGTTCGGGCGGGAAAAATGCGTGCCGGAGACGAGGATCGCGCGGGACGAGCGGATGAAGGCCGCGTCGATATCGTCCTCGCACAGCGCGTTGTCGGCGCAATTGTCGCGATAGAACAGCAGCGGAAAGGAATGGTCGTTCTCGACGGCGAGGATCGCGAGCGCGGTCAGTCGCTCGGGATCGGTGACGATGCCCCGGGTTTCCACGCCTTCGCGGGCCAGCTGCTCCACGATGAAGCGGCCCATCTGCTCTTTGCCGACGCGCGTCAGCAGCGCCGATTTCAGGCCGAGCCGGGCGGTGCCCACCGCGATGTTCGTCGGACAGCCGCCGACGGACTTGGCAAAGCTTGCCACGTCTTCCAGCCGCGTGCCGATCTGCTGACCATAGAGATCGACCGAGGCGCGACCGATGGTGATGATATCGAGCGGCCGTGCCGCATCCCTCTGGCTGATCCCGGTCAACGTTCCTGTCCTCCCGACGTGCGGCCTGTCGTCTTTTTGATGTTCGAATGGATCTTCATGAAACATTGGTTCCGTCTAACAGTCAATATGGAATTTTCATTCCATATGCGAAACGGACGATCCGCGCTGCCGCTTTTCGGCCACGGCGACGGTCAAGGCCATGGCAAAGGCCATGCTGGCCGAGAGCGAGCGAAAGCCGGCATGGTCGGCTTCCACGATCTCGAACCAGATCTTCGAGGATTCCACCAGCGGCGAGAAGGCGCTGTCGGTGAGCGAGACCACCGGCACCTTGCGGTTTGCCAGAAGGCGGGCCTGGTGGATGCTTTCGGACGTATAGGGCGAGAAACTGACCGCGAAGGCCGCATCCCGGCGTCCGGCAAGCGCCAGGATATCGTCGTCGATGCCGGCGGCCGTGCCCACCATCTGGTAGCGGATCTTCAGTTTTCCGAAGGCATAGGCCATGTAGCCGGAGATCGGATAGGACCGGCGCTTGGCGATGAGGAAGATGGTGTCGGCCTTGGCCAGGATATCGACCGCCTGTTCGAAGGCGGCGGGATCGACCGAGCCGGCGATATTGTCGAGCGACCGGTGGGCCGCGGCCACGAAGCCGTTGAAGATCGCGCCGCTTTCGCGATGGCTGTGGCCGTTGTCGCCAAGCGCCCGCAGCCGGTCCTCATAGCCCGGATTGCGCTCCCGCAGACGGGCGCGAAAAATCTGCTGCAGGCTCGAAAACCCCTCGAAGCCGAAATGCTGGGCAAAGCGCACAAGGGTGGACGGCTGCACGTCGGCCGCCGCCGCGATGCTCGCCGCCGTGCCGAAGGCGATCTCGTCCGGCTGGTCGAGCGCATAGGCCGCGACTTGCCGCAGGCGCTTGGGCAGTTGCGCCTTGCGCGCCAGAATGACCGTCTTCAACGCGTCGAAATCCTGCGGCACGGCAGCGGCCGCAGCCGCACCGCCCGCGCCGTCCACAGGCCGTGCGCTGGCGCTCTCCGGCGTTTCCTGGCGGCCCTGCATCGCGGCGTCCGGCATCGTTCTGTCATCCCTGCTTCATGGCTTTCCCAGCGTAACGTCTCGGAAACGAGAATGATAGAACGTTCGTTCCAGAACGCGACTGTCGCCGAAAGGGCACAGACGATCGTTAACGCATTTTTACCATCTTTCGCCGGACAATGGCCCGGGCATAGGATGATGCGGTCTCGGCGAACGATTCGCATGTCCGTCCGGACAGACAGGGAGTTTCAGCAAGATGTGCCGATGGGCAGCCTATCGCGGGGAGCCGCTTTATCTGGAAGACCTCGTGTCCTCGCCGGCGCATTCCCTGATCGAGCAGTCGCATTGCGCAACGCGGGCGAAGACCTCCACCAACGGCGACGGTTTCGGCATCGCCTGGTATGGCGACCATCCCGAGCCGGGCCGCTACCGCGATATCCTGCCGGCCTGGTCCGATTGCAATCTGAAGAGCATTGCCCGCCAGATCCGCTCGCCGCTGTTTCTCGCCCATGTGCGCGCCGCGACCGGCGGCGGCACACGGCGCGACAATTGCCACCCCTTCGTCCACGGCCGCTGGTCGTTCATGCACAATGGCCAGATCGGCGGCTTCGAGCACCTGCGCCGGCCGATGGAGGCGATGCTGGACGATGCGCTCTACACGGCACGCACCGGCACCACCGACAGCGAGCTTCTGTTTCTCATGGCCCTGCAGTTCGGCCTCGAGCGCGATCCGCTGGGCGCCATCGCCGAGACGCTGTCCTTCGTGGAGCGGCTGGCGACGCATATGAAGCACAAGGTTCTCGTGCGGTTCACCGCCGCTTTTTCCGACGGCGTCGATCTCTATGCCGTGCGCTACGCCTCCGACCGGTTCGCTCCGACGCTCTATGCAGCGCCGATGGGTCCGCAGGGCGGATACTGCCTCGTCTCCGAACCGCTCAACGACGATGACGATGCCTGGGTGGAAATTCCCGACGGCACGGCGGTCGTCCTCGGCGAGAACGGCTTCGACATGCGCATCTTCAAGCTCGATCGGGAGATCGAGGAGAAGCGGGCCTCACACCAGCCGTGAGGCGATCAGGGCCGCGAGCCGCTCGGCGACCGCGTCCTTGTCGAGCTCCGGCCAGCTTTCCTCGCCGTCGCGGCCGATGACGGTGACGCGGTTGCGCGTGCCCCCCATGACGCCGCCGGCAACGCCGCTCGTTGCCGACACATCGTTGGCGACGATGACATCCGCCCCCTTGCGCGCCAGCTTGGCGCGGCCGTTCGGCACCGTGTCGTCCGTCTCCGCCGCAAAGCCGACGACGACGCGGGGGCGCTGCGCATGATGGCCGACGGTCTTCAGGATGTCCGGATTTTCCGTCAGCTGCAGCGGCGGCGGCGCCTCGCCCGGTGCTTTCTTGATCTTGCCGCCCGCGACATCGGCGACCCGCCAGTCGGCGACGGCCGCGACCATCACGGCGACATCGGCCGGCAAGGCGGCGAGCACCGCATCCCGCATCTCCACCGCCGTCTGCACATGAAGGGTCGTGACGCCCTCCGGGTCGGGGATCGTCACCGGACCGGAGACCAGCGTGACCTTCGCCCCGAGCCGGGCGAGCGCCGCCGCGATGGCATGGCCCTGCCGGCCGGAGGAGCGGTTGGCGATGTAGCGCACCGGATCGATCGGCTCATGCGTCGGGCCGGAGGTGACGATGGCGCTGCGCCCGGACAGCGGGCCGGCTTTGCGGCCGAGCCCCGGAAAAAGGCAAAGGCGCGCCTCCACGGCGGCGACGATGTCGAGCGGTTCGGCCATGCGGCCTTCGCCGCGCTCGCCGCTTTCCGCCATCTCGCCGAGGCCGGGACCGACGAAGCCGATGCCGTCGCCGGCGAGCGTCTCGCGATTGCGCCTTGTGGCGGGGTGCGACCACATTTTCGGGTTCATGGCGGGCGCCAGCAGAACCGGCCGATCGGTCGCCAGCAGAATGGTGGAGGCGAGATCGTCGGTCAGCCCGTGGGCCATTTTCGCCAGGATGTTGGCGGTGGCGGGTGCGACGAGCACCAGATCGCACTCCCGCGCCAGGCGGATATGGCCGACATCCTGCTCGTCCTCGCGCGAGAAAAGCTCGGTGAAGACCTTGTCGGCCGCAAGCGCGCCGACGGCAAGCGGCGTGACGAAGGCCTGCGCCCCCGCCGTCATGACCGGACGGACGCTCGCGCCGCGTTCGCGCAGCCGGCGGATCAGGTCGAGGCTTTTATAGGCGGCGATGCCGCCGGAGATGACGAGGAGGATGCGCTTGCCCGAGAGGCTCTGGGTCGGCGACGGGATGGTGGAAGACGGGATGGTGGAAGATGGGGATACAGACATGAAACCACCGGGAGGGCATGATCGATGCCGGAGCCTACCGCATCGGGCCCGGAATCTAAATCGATATCGAAATCGATTTCGATTTCGGGCGGCGCGTTCCCCCCGGGATCGCGCGTGCCATGCTCACGCGTCGGAGGGTTCGAGCAGCGTGCTCATGGTGCGCACCAGCGCGTCGCGCTCATAGGGTTTGCGCACCACGGGGACGCTCGCAAAGCCGCTCGGGATGGGCGACATGTTGCCGTAGCCGGTGGCAAACAGGAAGGGGATGTCGCGGCGCGTCAGTTCGGTCGCGACCTCGATGGAGGTGCCGGTGCCGAGATTGACGTCGAGGATCGCCACATCCGGCTTGAAGGTCGCGAGCTTCGCCAGCGCCTCGTCGGCCGAGGCCGCGGTGAGGACCGTCTGGATACCGTGATCGGCGAGCATGCTCTCGACATCCATGGCGATCAGCATCTGGTCTTCGACCAGCAGCACGCGCAGATCGGGATCGAGATCGGCGCCGGCCGCCGGCGCGTCGCTTCCCGCCGCAAGGCTGCGCTCGGCGCCGCGATCCGACAGCGTGACGTGCTTGGCCGGCAGCACGAAATCGGCCTCGACGCCGCCCGGCGCATAGGTGACCGCGCTGCGCCCGTCGAGATCGTAGGGAACGCTGCGGTCGATCAGCGCGCTGCCGAAGCCGGTGCGCGTCGGCGGCAGCACGGCCGGGCCGCCGCTTTCGCGCCAGGCGATCTCGCAATCGCCGGCCTGCGTCAGGCGCCAGATGACCGACAGGGCGCCGCCCGGCCGGGAGAGCGCGCCGTATTTGGCGGCATTGGTCGAGAGTTCGTGCAGCACCAGCGCCATGACCGAGAAGGCGCGCGAATTGAGCAGGACCGGCGGGCCGGAGAGGCTGAGCACATTGGCGGTGTTGCGATAGGGGCCGAGCTCGGCATCGAGCAGATCCGCCAGCATGCCGCCACCGTCTCCCCGGACGACCTGGTCGTGGGCAAACGACAGCGCCTGGATGCGGCCCTTGAGCGAGCTCACATATTCGGTCAGGCTGCGCCCGTCGCCGACCGGCTGGCTGACGAGCGACTTGATGAGGGCGAGGATGTTCTTGACCCGGTGGTTCAGCTCCTCGTTCAGCATGCGCTGGCGCACATCGGCGCGGCTGCGCTCCTCGGCCATCAGCTCGCTGTGGCGCAGGCCGATTTCGACCAGGGCCGCGCGGGTGACCTCGGCGATCTCGCGGTCGGCCTCGGTCCAGGGCTGGGCCTGAAGCTGCACCGTTTCCTTCCAGATCGCAAAGCTCTTGCGCGGGGTCAGGCGCTCGCCGAAGGGGCCGCTCTCATAAGACTTGTTGGGATCGCCGGCCCAGTTCAGCGTCTGGACGAATTCCTTGCGGAAGAAGAACAGATAGTCGCGGTGCAGCTGGGTCAGCGGCACGGCCAGCACGCCGGCCGCCTGCTCGCGAAACGCTTCGGCCTCCGGCAGGCGCTGCGCCATCGCATGCGTCGCCCAGACCTGGCCTTCGACGACCGAACCCATCAGCCGGAGGATCGCCGGCACGGCGCTCACCGGCGGCGTCGAGCCGAAGGCGGTCCAGGTGCCGTTCATCCAGAGCCCGATGCCGTCGCAGGCCATCAGCGCGGTGAAATGGGAGAGATGATCGCGCAGCAGCTCGCCCATGTCGGCATGGTGCGAGGCCAGGCGCAGGAAGCGGTCGAGCGAGGCCCGGGCGTGGTTGGCCGTGTCGAGCTTCTGCCGCTGCTTCAGCGCATGCAGATGCAGCGAGAAGAACTCGCCGAACATTTCGGCCGCCACGCGCTGCGCCATCGGCAGGATCCGCGGCTGGTAGTGGTGGCAGGCGATGAGGCCCCAGAGCTG
Source organism: Rhizobium sp. PP-F2F-G48 (assembly GCF_004342335.1). Lineage (NCBI taxonomy): Bacteria > Pseudomonadati > Pseudomonadota > Alphaproteobacteria > Hyphomicrobiales > Rhizobiaceae > Rhizobium > Rhizobium sp. PP-F2F-G48. The sequence continues at coordinate 248,752 of NZ_SLVH01000005.1, forward strand.
GCCGTCGACGATGATGGAGATCGACATGGACGCGGCGACGCCCATGTTGCGCAGGTACTCGCAATGGATCGGCGAGACGCTGCGCAGATGGGCGAGCGACAGGTCGAGCGGCTCGCCGGATACGTCGATGTCGGGCACGAGCGGGATGCGGGTGCCGCTCGCGTCGCCGATGATGCGGATGGTATTTTGAAGATAGAGCGCGCGGGCCTGCTGGGGAATGTCGCTCGCCGGAAAATACTGCCCGAGAAAGCTTTCGAGATCGCCGCGCTTGGCTTCGGTCACCACCTTGCCGGCGCCGTCCTGCTCGAAGGCATAGATCATCACGCGGTCGTAGCCGAGCATGCCGCGGATGAGGCGGGCCGACTGACGCAGAAGCTGGTCGACGTCGTCGATATCGGTAATGCGGCCGATGAGCGTGCGTGCCAGCTGCAGCGGCTGTCCGTCGGTCGCCGGCTCGAACTCGATGATGACGGTCGCCTTGTTGAGATGGATGGCGACGTCGTAGCGGCCATTGGCCAGCTCCAGGCCCGAGAGCAGCGCCGGACGGCCGCCGTCGCGCAGCGCCGCCACCGCATTGCGCAGCGTATGCGTCGCCTCGTATCCGATCAGCGCTTCCAGCACCTGCCCGTTGATCTCGCCGCCAAGCCCGAGGAGGTCGGGCGCATTGGCGGAATGACGCAGCACCATGCCGGCGCGGGCATCGCAGGCCAGCAGGCAGCCATGCGGCTGGATGCTGCCCGGAATATGGATCGGCTCGCGCTCACAATTGGTGAGATCGACCGTTTCGTTCGGTTTCATCATGCGGTTTGACGTCGCGGCGTTCGGGAGGGGCGCAAGGTCATTCAGCGGCATGGGACGCCCTCCGGAAGGCTGTTTCCGCGACCGTGAACGTGGCCCGAGACGCGTTTGCGACGCGATCGATCTCGATGGCATCGATGGATTCGAGGAGATGCAGGAAGCGCGGCCAGCGGTCGCTCTTTTCGGCCTGGGCAGCAAGATGGCGCGCGCCGAAATCGGCCCGCAGGCCGAGCGCCTGGGCGCGGCGATAGAGCAGCCGGGCACCGAGCGCCGAGCCCTCGAGAACATAGAGCATGCCGAGCATGTCTTCCCGCGCGGCACCGATCGGCGGCACGGGAACCGCCTCGTCGGCGGCAATGTCGAGATCGGCGAGATCGGCGCGAATGAGCGCCCCGAAGGCCTGTTTCGACCAGAGATCGAGGTCCTCCGGCCAGGACCGGTCCGCCAGCATCGTTTCCACGGGAAGGCGGAAGGCGCTCATGCCGCGCAGATAGGTCTTGTAGGACGACAGGCTGTCGAAAGCACCGATCATGTCGTCGAGCGCTGCATGGGCGTCGGCAGTACTTTCGCGGAGAAAGGCTCGGCGCGACCGATCAGGCATAAAGGTGTTCCGGAGATTCAACAAAAAGAGGTCAGACAGGAAGTAAGTATCGGCTCGCGATTTGGTTCCATCGCTTACCCATTATTTTTTCAAGAGCCGGCCTCATGGCGCCGAGAGGGCGACGGCCGGCTGGAGGCGCGACGCGTTATGCGCCGGGAGATAGCCAAAAACAAGACCGGTGACGAAGGCGCTGGCGAAGGCGAGCAGCACCGGCCCGGCGGAGAAGGTGACGGGCACGCCGAAGGCCTGGGCGACCGCCCCGATCGACAGGCCGAGACCGACGCCGATGATGCCGCCAAGGGCGGACACCACGAGCGCCTCGACGATGAACTGCGTGAGGATGTCGCGACCGCGGGCGCCGGTCGCCATGCGGATGCCGATCTCGCGCGTCCGCTCGGTGACGCTGACCAGCATGATGTTCATGACCCCGATGCCGCCCACCAGAAGCGAGATCGCGGCAATCGAACCGAGGAACACTTTCAGGATGTTGGACGTCTCGGTGAAGGCCTCGCGGATGGCGGCGAGATTGGCGATCTGGGTGTCCTGTCGCTGGTGACGCTCGTCGAGCAATGCCTGGATCTGGTCCTGCGTGATGTTGATGGCGCTGTCGTCCTTCACCTGAACCGTGATGGAGCGGACGTTGCGGGCGCCGAAGAGACGCAGATTGCCGGTCGAGAGCGGCACGAGAACCGTGTCGTCCTGATCGTTGCCGCCGGCGGTCGCGCCCTTGGGTTCCATGACGCCGATGACCTGGAAGGGAATGTTCTTGATGAGGATGTACTGGCCGAGCGGATCGGCGCCGTCCGGAAACAGCGTCTCGGCGACCGTCTTGCCGAGCACGGCGACGGTCGCGTAGCTCTTCATGTCCGCCGGCGCGATGAAGGCACCTTCGGCGAGACCCCAGGTCTTTGCCTCGGGAAACTGCGGCACCGTGCCGTTGACCGTCGTCTGCGTGTCGAGATTGCCGGCGCGCACGGTGAGCGAACTCGACATTTCCGGCACGGCGAAGGAGATGTTGGGCAGTTCGAGGATCGCATCCGCATCGGCCGGCACGAGCGAGACGATGCTACCGCCCTCGCCGCCGCGGAAATTCGCCATGCTCGGCCGGACGACGAGAAGATCGGACCCCATGGCGGCGATGCGGCTCAGCACCTGGTTCTGCGCGCCGGTGCCGATCGCCAGCATGGCGACGACGGAGCTGACGCCGATGACGATGCCGAGCAGCGTCAGCACCGTGCGGAAGAAATTGGCCCGGAGCGCCCGGAACGACATGCGCACGGCTTCCGCCACGTCCGAGAACAAGGCGGCATTGCCGGCCTCGGTTCCGAAGACGCGCGGGGCGGGGCGAACGGGCCGCGTGATGCGACGCGGCAGGCGGTCGGCGACGATCAGTCCGTCGCGGATCTCGATGACGCGATCGGCCGATTCGGCGAGATCCGGGGCATGGGTGATGATGATGACGGTGTGGCCGTCCTCGTTCATGCGCCGCAGCGTCGCCATGACGTCCTTGCCGCTCTGGCTGTCGAGCGCGCCGGTCGGCTCGTCCGCCAGAATGATCTGGCCGCCGTTCATGAGGGCGCGGGCGATGGAGACGCGCTGCTGCTGGCCGCCCGAAAGCTGGCTCGGCAGGTGGTCCATGCGATCGCCGAGCCGCAGCGCCTCCAGAAGCTCCCGCGAGCGGGCCTCGCGCCGTTTCGCCGACACGCCGGCATAGATGGCGGGGATCTCGACATTCTCGCGGGCGGTGGAGGTCGCCACGAGATTGTAGCTCTGGAACACGAAGCCGAACATCTGCCGGCGACGCTCGGCCAGCTGGTCGGCATCAAACCCTGCGACATCCTCGCCGTCCAGATGGTAGGCGCCGCCCGTCGGCTGGTCGAGACAGCCAAGAATGTTCATCAGGGTCGACTTGCCGGAGCCGGACTGGCCGACGATGGCGACGAATTCGCCGGGCTCGATGTCGAGCGAGACGCCGCGCAGGGCATCCACCGGCACATCGCCGGTCATGAAGGTCTTGCGGATATTCTTGAGGGAGATCAGGGGCGTCATGCGCGTGCGCCCCTAGAACATCGGCGGCGGTCCGCCGCGTGTCCGGGTTGCGGCGCGCTGGGCATTGGTGGCACGGCCTTCCGTGCCGTTGCCGACCACGACCTTGTCGCCTTCCGACAGACCGCTCAGGATCTCGACCCGGACGCGATTGCGGATGCCGGGCTCGACCGTGCGCACCTCCTGCCGGCCATCTGCGGCAACGACCGCGACCTCGGCCCGCTTGCCGCCCTCGCGCATGCGGAGCGCGGCGACCGGAACGGTGAGAACGCCGGTGGCCTGCGACTGCACGAAGAAGACCTGCGCCGTCATGTTCATCATCAGGCGGCGATCGGGATTGGGCACGTCGAACAGGGCGTAATAGAGGACGACGTTGTTTTCGGTCGAGGGCGTCGGCTTGATCTGCCGGAGCGTGCCCGCATAGCGCTTGCCCGGCTGGCCGAGCAGCGTGAAATAGGCCTCCATGCCGATCGACAGCTTGCCGATGTCGGCCTCCGACACCTCGGCCTCGACGGTCATCGTGTCGAGATCCGCCACCGTGACGATGGTGGGGGCCGACTGGTTGGCGTTCAGCGTCTGGCCTTCCTTGGCGACGACATCGACGATGGTGCCGGCGAGCGGCGCGAAGATCTTGGTGTAGCCGAGGCTGATGCGGGCATCCTTCAGGGTCGCCTGCTGCTTGCGGATCTGCGCGTCGAGGGCGGCGACATTGGCCTCGGCGGTGGCAAGCGCCGCGACGGCTTCATCAAGCGCGGACTGGGCCGCACTGTTGCCGGCAACCAGGCTGCGCTGGCGGGTGAGATTGGCGGCGCCGAGCACCGCCTGCGCCTTCTTGTCGATCATCTGGGCATCGAGATTGGCAAGCTCGGCCTCGGCGATCTCGATCTGGGTCTGGATGGAGGCGCTGTCGATCTCGGCGATCAGCTGGCCCTGCGTGACCATGTCGCCGACATCGACCTTGAGGCTCTTCAACTGGCCCGACACCTGCGCGCCGACATCCACATCGCGGATGGGGCTGAGGAGGCCGGAGGCCGTGACGCTGTTTTCGATATCGCCGCGGGTGACCTCTTCGGTGACCACGGCCTGCGTGACGCCCTCCGCTTGATAAGTCTTCCAGCCATACCAGCCGCCGACGCCGAGGATCGCGAGAAGGCCCAGGAGCAGGATCGTCCGGCCCTTGCGACGACGCGGCTTTGCCTTTTGCAGCGGCGCCGCCCGAGGCGGCTGCGCATCCGGCTGGGGCTCGTCAGGCCGGGACTCGTCAGGTTGGGGATGACGCTGGGGCTCGACGATCTTGGGATAGGCTTCCGCCATTCAGGCCGGTCCTTTGAAAGGGTTCTTCCCCTTCAATTAGGCGCTGACTGCGGTGAATTGAAGTCGCGCCGGATTACATCTCTGTCATGTTGACGTCGAACAGGCCCGGTGCACACCCATTGTCGAGCCTTAGCAATAGCCGCCTTCTTTCCAGACAAGCGCGGTCAGATTGCCTCTCGGATCGACGCAATAGTTCGCGGAAAGCTCGTTCATGCAACCTTCCTGTCTGCGAAGGACAGCCAAGCGCTGTTCGCACAGCGGCTCTGCGGAAACGGAGCGGTCTTTTTGCGGCGCGAGGGAAAGGCCCGACCCGGCTTTCTCAACGAACCACGCCTCAAAACGTGCCGCCTCCGATCCAATGGGGAAAGACTGCGCGGCCTCGCGCTTCAGCCGTGCGCTCTCGGCCTCGAAACGGAAAGGCGGAACGACGGTGCACGCCGCAGCGACCAGAAGACAACCCGCAATCGTCGCTGTGCGCCAGATCGTCATGTCACGTCACGGCAATCGCAATCACGACGAGAGCGACCGCAATCACCCAGAGGGCGACGCGGCCGGAGCGGGTGTGGCGGGCTTCGGCGCGGCCGATGGCTTCCGCCGTTGCCACGTCGAACTTCAGCCCGTGCTCGGCCATCTCGGTCAGGTCGCGCGAGAAGCGTTCGGTCTTGGCGACGATCTCGGGGGCGGCTTCCGCCAGCCGCAGCGCGGCGTGCAGGCCGTCTTTCAGGTCGGTCACCACGCGTTTCGGCCCGAGATTGTCACGAATCCAGGCGCCGACCACGGGCTCGGACGCCTTCCACATGTTGAAGCGCGGATTGAGCGAGCGCGACACGCCCTCGACCACGACCATCGTCTTCTGCAGCATCACCAGTTCAGGGCGCGTTTCCATGTCGAACAGCTCGGTGACCTCGAACAGGAGGGTGAGCAGCTTTGCCATGGAGATGGTCTCGGCCGGCTGGCCGTGGATCGGCTCGCCGATGGCGCGGATGGCCTGGGCGAAGCTTGCGACGTCATGATGGGAGGGAACGTAGCCGGCTTCGAAATGCACATCGGCCACGCGACGATAGTCGCGGGTGATAAAGCCGAAGAGGATTTCGGCAAGGAACCGGCGTTCCTTCTTGCCGAGCCGCCCGACGATGCCGAAATCGACGGCGACGATCATGCCCTTGTCGTCGACCAGCAAATTTCCCTGGTGCATGTCGGCATGGAAGAAGCCGTCGCGCAGCGTGTGGCGCAGGAAGGACTGGATCAGCGTTTCCGCCAGCTGGTTGAGATCGTGGCCGGCGGCGCGCAACGCCTCGACATCGGCCATGCGGGTGCCGTCGATCCATTCCATGGTGACGACATCGCGGCCGGTGCGCTCCCAATCGACGCGGGGCACGCGAAAGCCTTCGTCATGGACGGTATTCTCGGCGATCTCGGAGAGGGCCGCGGCTTCGAGCCGCAGGTCCATCTCGACCTTGGTCGTCTGCTCCAGCGTCTTCGTCACCTCCACCGGGCGCAGGCGCCGGGTGTGGGGCAGGAAGCGCTCCTGCAGGCGGGCGACGAGATACATGGCCTCGAGATCATGGGCGAAGCGCTGGCGGATGCCGGGCCGGATCACCTTGATCGCGACCTTCTCCTCCCGTTCGTCGCGCATCACCCAGCCGGGATGGACCTGGGCGATGGAGGCGGCAGCGATGGGATCCTCGATGCGGCTGTAGAGATCCGCGACCGGCCGGCCGAGCGAGCCCTCGACGGCGGCATAGGCCTCGGTGACCGGGAAGGTCGACATACGATCCTGCAGGAAGGCGAGATCGGCGGCGAATTCCGCGCCCACCACATCCGGGCGTGTGGCGAGGAACTGGCCGATCTTCACATAGGACGGCCCGAGCCGGCCGATCGCCCGCGCCAGCCGGTCGCTGCGCTCCTCGAACTGGGCGCGACGCCGCTCGACGAGGCCCGCGAGCTTCTGGGCGAAGCGGGCAAACGGCGGCAGGTTTTCCGGCGGTATGGCCGTGACGACCCCCTCGCGGACGAGGACCCAGCCGATCCTGACGATACGGAGATAGGTGGCGGGCGTGCTCATCGGTGCCGGGCGCTCCCCTGGAGACGCGGCGGGAACAGGAGGCTGATCATGTGCTTCAGATCTTCCATCCGGAATGCAGCGCCGCGATGCCGCCGGTATAATTGGTGTAGGTGACGCGCGAGAAGCCGGCCGTCTCGATCATGCGGGCGAAATTCTTCTGGTCGGGAAACTTCCGGATGGATTCGACCAGATACTGGTAGGGCTCGGCCTCGCCGGTGATCATCTTGCCGAAGCGCGGAATGGCGTTGAACGACCAGGCATCATAGACCTTGTCGAGAAGCGGCATTTCGACATCGGAGAATTCGAGCACGAGCAGCCGGCCGCCGCGCTTCAGCACGCGATAGGCCTCCGACAGCGCGACATCGATGCGCGGCACGTTGCGGATGCCGAATGCGATCGTATAGGCATCGAAGCGACCGTCCTCGAAAGGCAGGCTTTCCGCATTGGCCTCGACGAATTCGAGATTGGCGGTCAGGCCCTTCTTGCGGGCGCGCTCGGCCCCGACGCCGAGCATCGAACCGTTGATGTCGAGGACCGTCGCCTGCGCCTGACGGCCGGAGGCCTCGACGATGCGAAAGGCGATGTCGCCCGTGCCGCCGGCCACGTCCAGCACATTGTAGTCGGCGCTGCGGCGCGGATGGAGGGCGGCCACCATCGCATCCTTCCAGGCCCGGTGCAGGCCCATCGACATCACGTCGTTCATGACGTCGTAGCGCTTGGCGACCTTGTGGAAGACGTCGTTGACGAGGCCCTGCTTCTCGCCCTCGTCGACGCGGCGGAAGCCATAGGACGTTTCCATGCCGCCTTCGGCGGAAATCCGTTCGTCCGTCATACCCATCCCCTATTCCTGTCAAACCGCGTATTCTCAGCCGGAATTGAAAACAGTCCCTCTCCGTGCAACGGCACATAGGACGTTTGCGTCCATCCTGCCAGAGCAGAGATCCGGCCCTGTCGAACTTGCCGGACCATAGCGATTTCGCTCCGGCAACGCTATCTCTTGGGACAGGACACCGCCCCGGACCGGCTCGTCTGCCGGAAAGGTGCTGCAAAAAGGACTGACGATGCCCGAACTGCCCGAGGTCGAAACGGTCCGCCGGGGCCTTGCGCCCGTGATGGAGGGTGCGCTGATCACCCGTGCCGAGGTGCGACGCCCGGATCTGCGCTTTCCGTTTCCGCCCGATTTCGCGCAGCGTCTGGAAAACCGGCGGATCCTGGCTCTGTCGCGCCGGGCGAAATATCTGCTGATCGAACTCGACAATGACGACGTCGTCATCGCCCATCTCGGCATGTCCGGCTCGTTCCGGGTGATCGAAGCGGCGTCTGCGGAGGCCGACATGCCGGGCGACTTTCATTATGCGCGGGGCAAGGACGCGCGGCACGACCATGTCGCTCTTCATCTTCTGTCGGATCGCGGGCCCGTCCAGGTGGTCTACAACGATCCGCGCCGGTTCGGCTTCATGGACATCGGGCCGCGCCAGACGCTGGCGACACACGCCTTCTTCCGCCAGCTCGGCGAGGAGCCGACCGGCAACCGGCTCGATGCCGCCTATCTCGCCAGCCGCTTTTCCGGCAAGGCGCAGCCGCTGAAATCGACGCTGCTCGACCAGAGGGTGATTGCCGGGCTCGGCAATATCTATGTGTGCGAGGCGCTGTGGCGGGCGCGACTGTCGCCGCTGAAAGCGTCGGGAACGCTGGTGGACACGAAAGGGCGGCCGCGCGCATCGCTCGTCGTGCTGACGGAGGCCATCCGCGCCGTCATCGCCGACGCCATCGCCGCCGGCGGCTCGTCCTTGCGCGATCACATCCAGACGGACGGATCGCTCGGCTATTTCCAGCACACCTTTGCCGTCTACGACCGGGAAGGCAAGCCCTGCGCGCGGCCGGGCTGCGGCGGCACCATCGCCCGGATCACGCAGGCGGGGCGCTCGACATTCCACTGCGCTTCGTGCCAGGTCTAGCGCCCGCCTGGCGGCAGCCCCTTCGCATCCGCCGCCGTGGCCGACTGAAATAGCGCGTTGACGAAATCGGCGTTTGCGTCTATACGGCGCCCACAGTTTGGGAAGCCACGTTGCAGGTTTCTCGCTATTGCCTCCGAAGAGCTTGGATGACAGGTCGCAGTGACCCGACACGGCGAGGCGGAGGTGCTTGTCAGAATCTGAAGAGAGAAACCCATGGCCAATACAACTTCGGCGAAAAAAGCGACCCGCAAGATCGCCCGTCGCACCGAGATCAACAAGTCGCGCCGCTCGCGCGTTCGCAACTTCCTCCGCAAGGTCGAAGAAGCCATCGCATCCGGCGACCAGGCTGTTGCACAGGAAGCTCTGCGCGTCGCACAGCCCGAGCTGATGCGTGCTGCCAGCAAGGGCGTCGTGCATGCCAACACGGCATCGCGCAAGGTCTCGCGCCTGGCCAGCCGCGTTAACGCATTGTCGGCCTAAGCCTTATCCTATCTGCCTCATGCGAGAGTGGCCCGGTCATCGACCGGGCCCTTTCGATTCGTACGCCGGCTTTTGCCCGCGATCGCTGCCCATGACGAGATCATGTCAGGCATGTGACCAAATAATCTCCATATTAACAACGGCTTGCTGAAGTTTGTGACACGTTCGCCTCATATAAGCCGGCGCCTTCGGAGTGAATCCGAGTCAAGCGATTTTTTATTTTTCTTGCATTTCGGGGCAGCTCCGAAAGGCCCAAAAACAAAGCCTTTGATTCGACTGCGATTCTCAAATGGCGGGCTTGGGCGATTGCAAAACGCCGGTTGAGAGTCAACGGCCAAGGCCCCGCCGGCCGTAAATATGGCGATTGATCTTGGATCATGATCCTGCCTAAATGATTTCAGCAAGAGATGTGGGACAGCGGATTGTCGTTGTCGGCAACGAGCCCTGACAAGGGCTTTGCAGCCTCCACGCTTCTTCTACTGAGGTGGACATCACAATTTTCCATCAGCTTAAGAGACGTCCCACCCTGAACGGCTTGCCGCTCGGAGACGGGAAACTGCATCTTAAGGTTGAAGGCATAACGAGCGTCGCCGGCAATGACAGGCCGTCGATCGAGAGTGAAATCAGTGCTGCGAAAGCAGTGGTGGGAGATCACGCCCGGCGGATGCGCCGGAGGACGGGCCTGCTGCAGACTGCCCCGGACCCATGCGGTTCGCGACAATTTGCGGCAGTCGAGACGAGAGCGATGTTGAGGTGGCGGCAACGACACCCGACGGGCTCAAACGGTCTCCCGGCCAAGCGGGGACCCGGATGGCGAGGCCGATTGCGGCCGATGCCGGAGGGGTTTGGCGGGGGATCGGAAACGAGCGGGGCACGAGGGTCCCGGCCGTTTGAAACAGGTTCATGGTGATGCCGCCTGCAAGCGGCGCACCCGACACGAGACTGCCGGCGATCAAAGCCGGTACGGGACAGACATTGGAAGGCGGCACATGCTTGGAAATTCGGTGACCTCGGGGCGCACATTCGCTGCTGGCGAACATGCTCGGCCGATCAAGAGCGGGCAGACTGAACAGACGACGACAGGAGAGCAGGCCATCATGACCCAGAGCGCACTTTTCGATCGGGTCAGCGCTCTCCTCAAGGCTCAGGTCGGTCCTGACGTCTTTGCAAGCTGGTTCGGCCGGCTGAAGCTGCACTCCATGTCGAAGAGCGTCGTGCGCCTTTCCGTGCCCACCACTTTCCTCAAATCCTGGATCAACAACCGCTATCTCGACCAGATCACGACGCTGTTCCAGCAGGAAGATGCCGAGATCCTGAAGGTCGAGATCGTGGTGCGCAGCGCGATGCGTGGCACCCGTGCGCCGAGCGAGGCCGACATGGTCGCCGGCGACACCGCGCCCTCCGCCCCGACCACGACATCGGCGCGCAAGACCGGCGTGCAGAGCATCGGCCAGCAGGCCAGCGCCGCCCTGCCGGCGGCCGCCAAGCTTCCCGTCGCCACGCCCCTGTTCGGCTCGCCGCTCGATCCGCGCTACAGCTTTGCAAGCTTCGTCGAGGGCTCGTCCAACCGCGTCGCCCTGGCGGCGGCCAAGACGATCGCGGAAGCGGGTGCGGGCGCCGTGCGGTTCAATCCGCTCTTCATCCATTCCTCCGTCGGCCTCGGCAAGACACACCTCCTGCAGGCGATCGCCATTGCCGCGATCCAGAGCCCGCGCGCCTCGCGCGTCGTCTATCTCACGGCTGAATATTTCATGTGGCGCTTCGCCACCGCCATTCGCGACAATGACGCCCTGTCGCTGAAGGAAACGCTGCGCAATATCGACCTGCTCGTCATCGACGACATGCAGTTCCTGCAGGGCAAGTCGATCCAGCACGAGTTCTGCCATCTGCTCAACATGCTGCTCGACAGCGCCAAGCAGGTGGTCGTGGCCGCCGACCGGGCGCCTTGGGAGCTGGAATCGCTCGATCCGCGCGTCCGCTCGCGCCTGCAGGGCGGCGTCGCCATCGAGATGGACGGCCCCGACTACGAGATGCGGCTGGAGATCCTGAAGCGTCGCCTCGACGTGGCGCGCGAGGAGGATCCCTCGCTCGACATTCCCGCCGATATTCTGAGCCACGTCGCCCGCAGCATCACCGCCAGCGGCCGCGAACTGGAAGGCGCGTTCAACCAGCTCCTGTTCCGCATGTCGTTCGAGCCGCAGCTTTCGATCGAGCGGGTCGATGAACTTCTCGGCCATCTCGTCAATGCCGGCGAGCCGCGCCGCGTGCGGATCGAGGATATCCAGCGCGTCGTCGCCAAGCATTACAACGTGTCGCGACAGGAGCTCGTCTCCAACCGCCGCACCCGCGTCATCGTCAAGCCGCGCCAGATCGCCATGTATCTGGCCAAGACGCTGACGCCCCGCTCTTTCCCGGAAATCGGCCGCCGGTTCGGCGGACGCGATCACACGACCGTGCTGCACGCCGTGCGCAAGATCGAGGACCTGATCTCCGGCGACACGAAACTGTGCCACGAGATCGAGCTTCTGAAGCGCCTGATCAACGAATAGGCCGCTTTTCAAGAGACATCGACGGCGTCGGAGCGATCCGGCGCCTTTTCTCGTTTCCGCTGACGGTTGCTCAGAGACCCCGCGCGATGACCTCGTAGAGGGCGCGGATGCCTTGCGCCTCGCCGCCGATCAGCGCGTGCGGACGCTCGCTCGGATTCCAGCCGTAGACGTCGAGATGGACCCAGCCGCGCGTGTCGGCCACGAAGCGCTTGAGGAACAGAGCTGCGGTGATCGCCCCGGCCATGCCGCCCGAGGGCGCATTGGTGAGGTCGGCGATGCGGGCCGTCACATCCTTCTCATATCCCTTGAAGAGCGGCAGCCGCCACAGCGGATCGTGGGTGGCAAGGCTCGCCTGCGACAGATCCGCAGCCAGTGCCTCGTCGTCGGTGAAGAAGGGCGGCAGGTCGGGCCCGAGTGCCACCCGGGCGGCGCCCGTCAGCGTGGCCATGTCGACCAGCAGGTCCGTCTCGCTCTCGCCGGCATAGGCGAGCGCATCGGCCAGGATGAGCCGCCCTTCGGCGTCCGTATTGTCGATCTGGACCGTCAGGCCCTTGCGGGAGCGATAGACGTCGCTCGGGCGGAAGGCATTGCCGGCTATGGCGTTTTCGACCACCGGCACCAGCACCCTCAGCGAGACGTCGAGCCCGGCCTCCATGATCATCAGTGCCAGACCCATGACGTTGGCCGCGCCGCCCATGTCCTTCTTCATCAGCAGCATGGAGGCGGCAGGCTTGATGTCGAGCCCGCCTGTATCGAAGCAGACACCCTTGCCGACGAGGGTGATCTTCTTTGCACCCGTGCCCCAGCGCATGTCCAACAGGCGCGGCGCCTGTTCGGCGGCGCGGCCGACCGCGTGGATCAGGGGGAAATTCTGCGCCAGCAGGTCCTCGCCGAGGATGGTGGTGACTGTCGCGCCATAATGCCTGCCGAGCGCCTGGAACGCCTCTTCCAGCGCGTCCGGCCCGAGATCGTTGGTGGGCGTGTTGATGAGGTCGCGCGCAAGCGCGATGCCGGCGAATGTGCGCTCGAGCGCCGGCCGATCGACGCCGTCGGACAGTTCGAGCAGCGGACGCTCGGCCTTCTTCGGCTTGTAGCGGTCGAAGCTGTAAGCGCCGAGCGCAAAGCTGAGCGCGGCCTGATCGGCGGGCAGGCTGTCGGAGACGATGCGCCAGTGGCCGGGCGGCAATGCGCGGGCGAGCCTGCCCGTGGCGAAGGGCGCATCGAGCGGCGCACTGCCGAGCCCGAAGAGGGCGCCGCCAAGCCCGCCCGCATCGCCCGCGCCATCCGGCTTTCCGGGCACCAGAAGCAGCGCGCCGCTTTCGGCGTTGAAGCCCGCCTGCCGCGCCCAGCTGCGCAGGAAGGGATCGAGCGCCTCGCTTGCAAGCGCTTCCGGCGTCAGCGCGTAGACAGGCAGCGCGTTGACAGGCCGCGCGTCGGCAGGCAGCGACGTGCCCGGGGCTACAGCCCCTTCCCCGGACGTGAAGGGCGACGGGCGTTGGTCGAGGCTGAAGGGGGGCATGAAAAACTCCTGAAAACGAGGCTGCGGCCGCTTGTCGCGACGCCCCTCCTGCGAAGAGGGGTGGCGGACATGGGTGCCGGAGATGGGTTCGGCGACGCAATTAACACTCTGTTAGGGTTAACAGATTATTGATGATGACACGATTGCGCCGTGAAAGTTGATGCGTGCCGGTGCTTCCCCATTTTCTCCGGGAGCTTTGCCATGGCGGCACCATTTGACCACCTTCGTCTCGAACAGCCTCGGCTTCGCCCGCCGCGTTCACGCCGCGCGATGCGCGCATCCGCCCACCTGTCCCTCTCCGCCATCCTGATTGCCGGCCTTCTGGCCGGCTGCGCCGCCCCGCGCAAGGAGCTGACCACCGGCTCGATTTCGACCGGGGCCTCCGCCGGCCTCACGGCGGTCAACAGCGCGTCGATGAATGCGGGACAGCTGGACGCCGCCGCTCAGAGCCTCGGCAAGGCCTATCAGAAGAACCCGAAGGACCGGACGATCGGCCTCAACTATGCCAATGTGCTGCGCTCGACCGGGCGCAACGATCAGGCGCTCGCCGTCATGCAGCAGGTGGCGATCCAGTATCCCGCCGACCGCGAAGTGCTCGCCGCCTATGGCAAGTCGCAGGCCGCCGCCGGCCAGCTCGAACCGGCGCTCGCCACCGTCGGCCGCGCGCAGACGCCCGACCGTCCGGACTGGAAGCTGAAATCGGCGGAAGGCGCCATTCTCGACCAGCTCGGCCGGTCGCCGGAAGCCCGCCAGCGCTACCGCGAGGCGCTCGACATCCAGCCGAACGAGCCGTCCGTGCTCTCCAATCTCGGCATGTCCTACCTCCTGTCGAAGGATCTGAAGACGGCGGAGACCTATCTGCGCAAGGCGTCGGAACAGCCGGGTGCCGACAGCGGCGTGCGCCAGAACCTCGCGCTTGCCATCGGCCTGCAGGGCCGCTTCCCGGAAGCCGAGGCCATCGCCCGCCAGGAACTCTCCCCCCAGCAGGCCGAGGCGAACGTCGCCTATCTCCGCTCGATCCTGTCGCAGCAGAACGCCTGGCAGAAGCTTGCCAAGGACGGCAAGCCCGCAAAGGCGACCGAGACGGGCACGAACTGAACCTCCCGCCTTCAACGCAAAAAGCGCCCGCATCCTGTCCGGATTGCGGGCGCTTTTGCGTCTTGTGCCTCACATGCGGTCTGCGACCTGGATGCCGGCCGGGCCGAGGATGACGGCGATGAGCACCGGCAGGAAGAACAGGATCATCGGCACCGTCAGCTTCGGCGGCAAGGCGGAGGCTTTCTTTTCGGCCTGGTTCATGCGCTGGTCGCGGCTCTCCTGGGCGAGCACGCGCAGCGCCTGCGCGATGGGCGTTCCGTAGCGATCTGCCTGGATAAGGGCCTGCGTCACCGCCTTCACGTCCTCAAGACCGGTCCGAAGCCCGAGATTTTCGAGCGCGACGCGGCGATCGGGCAGGAAGGAGAGCTCGGCCGTCGTCAGCACCATTTCCTCCGCCAGCGCCGGCGACTGTCCGGCGATCTCATCGGCCACACGGCGCATGCCGAGCTCCATGGAGATGCCGGATTCCACACAGATCAGCAGCAGATCCAGCGCATCCGGCCAGGCGCGGCGAATGGAGGACTGGCGTTTGCTGACCGCATTGCTGATGAAGATATTGGGCAGGTAGAAGCCGACATAGGCCGCGACGATGACGCCGAGGAGACGCATGGCGGGCGGGCGATCGGCAAAGGCACCGAGGCCGAAGACATAGACCGCGGCGACGGCGAGGAGGATGAAGGGCAGGACGAAGCGGGCGAACAGGAAGATGTTGAGCGCGTTCTGCGACCGGTAGCCGGCCATCTTCAGACGGTTGACGGTCTTGTCGTCCACCAGCGCCTTGCGCAGGTTCAACCGCTCGACCACCTGCAGCACGGACGTGTTGTTCTTGGCCCGCAGCGAGGCGCGTCCGGTGGTGGTTTCGTTGTTCAGCCGCGCGCGTTCGCGGGCGCGGATCTGCTCCCGCTCGGAGGCGACGGATTTCATGCGCTTCTGCAGATTGTCGCCTTCGAGAAAGGGCGCTGCCAGCGTATAGATCGTCGCCATGACGGCGATGGAGACGAGGACCGCGACGATGGCCGTCGGCGTGATGAAGCCCAGCATGACGCGAAATCCCTACATATCGAAGTTGATCATCTGCCGCATGACGAGGACGCCCATGCTCATCCAGATTCCGGAAAGCCCCATGATCAGATGGCCGCGCGGATCGGTGAACAGCACCATGATGTAGGCGGGCGAACTGAGGTAGACGAGCAGCGTGACGATGAAAGGCAGCGCGCCGATGATGCAGGCAGACGCCTTGGCTTCCATCGACAGCGCCTGGACCTTCGCCTTCATCTTGCGCCGTTCGCGCAGCACCTTGGCCAGGTTGGTCAGGGCCTCCGACAGGTTGCCGCCGGCCTGGGACTGGATGGTGATGACCACCGAGAAGAAATTGACCTCCTGCAGCGGCACCGTGTTGATCATGCGGGCGCAGGCCTCCGGTACGGTCATGCCGACGCCCTGCGCCTCGATGACGCGGCGGAATTCCGTCTTGACCGGCTCCTGTCCGTCGCTGGAGATCAGGCGGATGGCGTCGCTGAGCGGCAGGCCGGACTTGATGGACCGCACCATGACCTCGAGGGAGTTCGGAAACTCCTCGATGAACTTCTTGCAGCGCCGGTTCACCAGATAGCCGACGACCCAGCGCGGCAGGCCGAGCGAGGCGAAGATGGCGACGCCGGCGGCAATCAGCAGGGAGCCGCCGACGACGAGCGCGGTCACGAAGGCGACGAAGCCAAAGATGCCGCTGAAGACGTAGAACCGGGTGATCGAAAGGGAAAGCCCGGCCTGTGTCAGGCGCACCTTGATCGGCGGCTTGGCCCGCTCGGACTTTTCCTTCTGCTTCTTCTGGAGATCCTTCAGCGAATCCTGCACAGACTTGCGGCGCTTGGACAGCTCGTTCATGCGATCGCGGGCGGCCTTGATATTGACCCGGTCCGTCTCCGCCGCCTTGATCTTGCGAAAGCGGACATCCGCCTTCTTCTCGTCCTGGATGCGCGAGAACAGGAAGCCATAGGCAAGGCCCGCCGCGGACACGGCAACGAGAGCAGCGATGGCGATGATCTGCGGGTCGAGACCGAACATCCCGCTACTCCTTGTTCAGAGTGTCGAGCGTGGCGGCGAGACGCTTGTCCTCGTTGAAATAGCGGGCGCGATCCCAGAAATGCGGCCGGCCGATGCCCGAGCCCTTGTGGCGTCCGACGATCTTGCCGACGGCGTCCTCGCCCTCGATCTCGTAGCGCATCAGGTCCTGGGTGATGATCACGTCGCCTTCCATGCCGACCACCTCGGTGATGTGGGTGATGCGTCGCGACCCGTCGCGCAGTCGGGCCGCCTGGATGATCACGTCGATCGACCCGGCGATGATCTCGCGCACGGTGCGGGCGGGCAGCGTATAGCCGCCCATGGCGATCATCGATTCCATACGGGCAAGGCATTCGCGCGGCGTGTTGGCGTGGATCGTGCCCATGGAGCCGTCATGGCCGGTGTTCATGGCTTGGAGCAGGTCGAACACCTCGGCGCCACGGACTTCGCCGACGATGATGCGTTCGGGCCGCATGCGGAGGCAGTTCTTGATGAGGTCGCGCATGGTGATTTCGCCCTCGCCCTCGATATTGGGCGGGCGCGTTTCCAGGCGCACCACATGCGGCTGCTGCAACTGGAGTTCGGCGGTGTCCTCGCAGGTGATGACGCGCTCGTCGGCATCGATATAGCCGGTGAGGCAATTGAGCAGCGTCGTCTTGCCGGAACCCGTGCCGCCGGAGATGACGACATTGCAGCGGACGCGTCCGATGATCTGCAGCAGAACGGCGCCTTCCGGCGTGATCGCGCCGAACCGCACGAGCTGGTCGAGCTTCAGCTTGTCCTTCTTGAACTTGCGGATGGTGAGCGCGGCGCCATCGATGGCCAGCGGTGGGGCGATGACGTTGACACGCGAGCCGTCCGGAAGACGCGCGTCGCAGATCGGCGAGCTTTCATCGACGCGGCGGCCGACCTGGGAGACGATGCGCTGGCAGATCGACAAAAGCTGGGCATTGTCGCGGAAGCGGACGTCGCTCTCGATGGTCTTGCCGTTGACTTCGATGAAGGTCTGCCCGGCACCGTTGACCATGATGTCGGCGATATCGTCGCGGGCGAGCAGCGGCTCGAGCGGCCCGTAGCCGAGCACGTCGTTGCAGATATCCTCGAGCAGTTCCTCCTGCTCGGAAATCGACATCGCGAAGTTCTTGATCGTGATGATATCGTTGACGATATCGCGGATTTCCTCGCGCGCGCTCTCGCCGTCGAGCTTGGCCAGCTGCGACAGGTCGATCGTGTCGATCAGCGCCGAGAAGACCTGCGCCTTGGTGTCGTAATAATCGTCGGTACGCGGCGCGCGCTTGCGGGGAGCGGGGGGCGACGGCTGGCGAACGAGGGCCGCCGCATCCCGGGCGCTCTCCGGCAGGACCGGGGCTGCCGGTCGCTCCAGAACGGCCGTGGCCGCCGACGCCAGGGCGGGCGGCGGGCTCTGTATCCGGCCGGTGCTGTCGTTTCCGCGCTTACCAAACATGGCTGTTCACCTGGTTCCGTCTCATCGTCGCATTCCCTCAGGGTCCTCAGCCGCGCCCGAGAAGGCCGAGCACCATGCCGAGGCCGGCCTTCTTCGGTTTCTTGGCGGTGACCCGGCCCGTCAGGAGATGCGCGAGCTGGGAGAAGATCTCGGCCGTTGGCGCCTTCTTGTCGGTCTCCGCAATCATGCGTCCGCTGTTGGCCGCAGAACCGAACAGCACCGCATCGAACGGAATGATCGCCGCCGCCTCGACTTCGAGCGATTCGCAGAAATCGCTGACCGGGATTTCCGGCCGCTTGGGCATGCCGACCTGATTGAGCACCAGATGCGGCGCCTTGTCGTTCGGGCGCAGCTTGCGGATGCTGTCGAACAGGTTCTTGGCGTTGCGCAGATTGGCGAGATCGGGAACGGCGGTGATGACCAGCTCGTCCGCCTCGCCGACGACGTTGCGCGTCCAGGCGTTCCAGGTGTGCGGCACGTCGAGGACCGACACCGGCGCGTTGCGCTGCAGGATTTCCGCCAGCGCCTGGAAGGCATTGCCGTCGAAATCATAGGCGCGGTCGAGCATGGACGGGGCCGCGAGCAGAGAGAGATGCTCGGAGCATTTGGTGAGCAGCCGGTCGAGGAAGACCTCGTCGAGGCGTTCCGGCGAGAACACCGCCTCGGCCACGCCCTGCGGCGGGTCCTGGTCGAAATTGATGTTGGCGGTGCCATAGGGCAGATCGAGATCGGCAAGGACGGTCTCGGTGGAGAAGAGGTGGGAGATGCCCCAGGCGCAATTGTGCGCGAGCGTCGAGGAGCCGACGCCGCCCTTTGCCCCGATGAAGGCGATGCTGCGGCCCAGAGGCTCGGCCTCGGGATCGACGAAGATCGAGGAGATCGCGCCCATCAGATCCGCCATGGCGACGGGCGCCACGAGATATTCGGAAATGCCGTTGCGGATCAGCTCCCGGTAGAGGCCGATATCGTTGTAGCGGCCGATCAGGATGACCTTGGTGCTGGGATCGCAGACCTGCGCGAGCGGCGCGAGTTCCTGCATCAGGGCGCCCGGTTCGGAGGCCGTTTCGAGGATGATGAGGTTGGGCGTCGGCATGGTCGAGAACATGTTGGCAGCCGCGGCCATATTGCCGCTGTTGATGCGGAAGCCGACCTTTGCCATGCGCCGGTCCTGCCCGCAGCGCTCGAGGCTGCGCTGCACGGCCTCTGTTTCGCAGAAGGCGTGGATGGAGATGCGGGGCAGCGGACGCAGGTGCTCGATATCCTGCGGCAGGACGATGTCGGCCGGGGCCGCCGCGCCGCCGCTCAGGCTCTCGATCTTGTAATCTATGGCGCTCATGTGGTGCCCCGCGACGCGTTCGCTGCGTCAGTTGGTCGTGATGGAAATCGTGGTGTTCGGGGTCGCCGACAGGCCCCGATAGTCGCTGATGACCTGACCGCGCCGGGCCGCATCGATGGGCGATTGCGCCTGGGGGCCGAGAAGATCCATGGGATTGGCAAGCTGGGCGGCAAGGTTCGCCTGGCTGGCGCAGCCGAAGTTGCTCCAGTTGCGGTTCTGCGTCGTGTTCTTGACGAGGTCCTCCGGCCAGGCGCCGCAGGGCTCCGTGGAGGCGGTGATCGCCGTGAAGCTGAGGCGCACGGGTGCTGCATCGCCGCTGGCGGCCGCATCGTAACGGGTTTCCAGAAGCCGGTTCGCCGGAACGCCCATCTGGACCAGGAGCGCGCGAATGTCGCGGCGCACGGCCTCGACCGCGGCGCCGTTGCGGGAGCCGCTGGGCAGCATGATCTGGACGACGCCATTGGCCGAGCCGCGATAGGTCTGGGCAAAGCCCTTGATGACCTGGCGCGTGCCGACCGGCAGCCGGCGGTCGCCGGAGGCGATGGGGATGTCGATCGACCGTTCGCTTTCGCCGACGACGATCGGATGCCGGGTGCGATAGTCATCGGGAATGGCGCCCGTCGACAGGTCGTCGCGCTTGGCACAGGCCGCAAGGCTTGCCGCGATGCCGAGGCTGAGAAGAGCGATACGGGCAATGCGGATGGGGGACGGCATGGCCGAACGCCTTTCGAAACTGGGGAGTGCACTGGATGAAGTCATGTCCGTCCCCGCCTATTTGTAAATGAAGCCGACATTGCCGTGATACTGACCGACCGGCTGCGCACCCCGATTGCCGTAGAGGCGATTGACTTCGCCGAGGAAGAAGCCGGGAAGATCCGCAGACGGATTGAAATTGTCGTCGGGCCGCGAGATCTGGTTGCGGGCGACGGGACGCACGAGATAGGGCGTGGCGATGATGACCAGTTCCGTTTCGTTGCGCTGGAAATCGCGCGAGCGGAACAGCGTGCCGAAGATCGGGATCTTGGCAAATCCGGGGACGCCGGAAATCGCCTGGCGGATATTGTCCTGCACGAGGCCGCCGATGACGATGGAGCCGCCGGAGGGAAGCTCGACGCTGGTCGATGCCTCGCGCTTACGGATCGACATGTAGTTCTGGCCGGGGATGCGGGGATAGGTGCCGCTGACGACGCTGCCCTCGAAGGTCGGCTCCGACACGTTGGTCTCGATGTCGAGCGCGATCCGTCCGGGGCCGAGGACCACCGGCTTGAAGTTCAGCTCGACGCCGTATTCGACCGTTTCGACCTTGCGTTCCAGGATAGGCTTCACCACCCCGGTCGTCTTGTCTTCCTCTTCGGTGACTTCCTGACCGGCCGGGATGCGATAGTCGCCACCGACGAAGAACTTGGCGCTCTTTCCCGAAATGGCCGTCAGACTCGGCTCTGCCAGCGTCCGCATGACACCGGCCTGCTCCATCGCATTGATGTAGCTGGCGAGCCCGACGGCACCATTGGCGATGCTGCCCGTGATGAGGGACGAGGCGGGATTGATGGCATTGCCCAGATTGGCGGGATTCTGGAACGAGATCTCGGCGTTCTTGCCCCTCACGGCACCGGAGAAGCCGAGCTGCTTTAGGATCTGGCGCGAGACTTCGGCGACCGTGACCTTCAACATGACCTGGTCTTCGCCGTCGATCGTCAGGAGGTTGACGATCTTGGATTTCTGGCGGTCTTCCGCATAGATGTCGGCATCGCCATTGGTGCCCTGCGCGGTGATGTTGCGGGTCGTCGCCTCGCCGCCCTGGAGGAAGGCCTGCGCCAGTTCCACCACGCGCGTCGAATCGAGCGGCGTGCGGACCGAGCCGGTGAGCACGATATTGTCCGAGACGATCTCGACGTTGATGTCGGAGTCCGGCAGGTAGCGCCGGAGATTGGATTCGAGCGTCGAGACGTCGCGCTCGATTTCCAGATCGAGGCTGACGATTTCCTCGCCATTGGCCCCGAAGATGAAGATGTTGGTCTGCCCGACGGACTTGCCGAAGAGATAGATGCGGCGGGAGGTGCGCGTCACCGCATCGGCAAGCGACGGGTCGGCGACGAGAATATCATGCGCATCCGTCGGCAGGTCGATGACGACGGCCTTGTTGAGGCCGAGCTTGATGGTCTTCTTGACGCCGGGACCGCTATCGACGATGCGCACCAGCGCGCTGTCTGCCGCCAGAGCGACGCCGGCAAAGCCCGGCATGACCGGCGCGGCGGTGAGGGCCAGGGCCATGGCGAGCGCGCCGGAAAGCGGTGCGCGCAGCGTCTTCCCGAAGGTCATGGGGGTCTTTCCTCGGCTGGCCATCATTGCATCGCTCCCGTCTTGATCTCGCCGTCTGAGGAGACGATGGAGCCGGATTTGATCAGCTGGACGGCCGGGCGGCTGCCGCCGGAGAGCAGGTAATCAGCACCGATGGTGTCGGGCTCCTGCGCATCGGCGACCGAGCGCAGAGCGAGCGACAGGCGATCGGCCATCTGCTGGGCGACGGCGAGGACCTTGGACTGGTCGGGCGTCAGCTCGAGGGTTGCCGTCGTGCCGATGACGGTCTTGGAGCCGTCGTCCTTTTCCTCGATCTGCTGATCGACGGCGAGGATGCGGACGTTGCTCAGCACGGTTTCCGTATTGAATGCCTTACCTTCACCCTTGCGGACCATGATCACATCGACGCGGTCGTTCGGCAGGATGAAACCGCCGGCGCCCGTGGCCACGGTGATTTCGGTCGCAACGGCGCGCTTTCCGGCCGGCAGAATGGAGGAGAGGATACGGCCGGAGGCATCGGCGATCTTTTCGGCGCGAACCGGCTCGCCATTGAGAAGCGGCAGGCGCACGACGGAGCCCTGCAGCTGGGTCACGGCATCGGGGCGGGCTTCGTCGGTGATGAAGCCATCGACGATGCCGTCCTTCGGCCAGGCCATCCAGCGGATCGCATCGGCACTGAGACGCGAGCCGACCGGAAGGCTCTTGGCCATGACGAGGACGTTGACGGTGGGCTCGCGCTCGACGACGGGCTCCGACTGCTCGATGACGGTCGGGCCGGTGATGCTCATCGCCAGCAGGCCGGCAAGGCCGGCCGAAACGACCGCAACTGCCAAAATGAAAATGCGCGCCGGTTTCATGGAATTACCGAACCCTTCCCCTGATCATTGGGAAAGGCTACGGCGTAAAGGTATAAGTAAGGTTAACGAAACCAAACCATTTATACTTAACAAGGCGTTAAGATCGACGCTGAGAGAAGAGTGATGTTCGGTTTCCGACAGTTCAGCGAAGTTGCGCCAGCGCCAGTTGCATCAGGGGCGAGTCCGGGAAGGTCAGGAAGGCGCCGCAGCCGATGGCGACGCCATAGGGCACCTTGGAGCCGTGGAACAGCTGTTCGGGGACCGGAATGCGGTAGGCGAGGATGAAGTTTTCCCGGCTGCGCAGCAGCAGAATGGCGAACACCAGGACGCCGCCCAGAAAGGACACGGCCACCAGGAAGGTCAGAAGGCTCGCATTCCAGCCGAACCAGACGGCGCTCGCGGTCAGAAGCTTGGCATCGCCGCCGCCCATGACGTTCAGGGCGAAGAGCGCGAAGCAGACGATGAAAACGCTCAACCCTGCGGCAAGATGCAGACCGATCGCCGTCATATCGAGACCGGCCAGAGGCGCGATCACGACGAAGGCGCCGAGCAAAATGGCGGAGACCCGGTTGGGAATCGTCATGGAGAGAAAGTCGGAGCAGGCGGCAAAGGCCAGGCACAACGGAAAAATGACGAAAATCGCAGCCTGAACCATGTCTTGCTCCAAACGAGCCTCACCTCTACAGGCTTCAGCTTAAGGAATTGCAAAGTCGACCGCACGAGACTGCATCCAAGCGCGCAAACGAAAAATGGCCGCCCGTTCGGGCAGCCATCGTTCGTTCTGCAAAGCAGACTTACTTGGTCGAGTTGCCGAGCTTCGTGGCAATGTTGCCGAAGGCCGTGTTGATCTGGGTCCCGAGCGTCGTTGCGCCGGCAACGATTGCCAGGGCGATCAGCGATGCGATCAGGCCGTATTCGATTGCGGTCGCGCCGGACTCATCCTTGAGGAAACGTGCGAAAATTGCAGTCATGTCATTTCTCCTACTTCACTGTTCCGTGTTCAGCACTCCCTCCGACATGTCTCTGCCGGCCGGTTACAAACAACTTACACAACGCATATTTCGAGCGACTTAAAGAAAATCGTTACCACGCGGTAAATGGCGGGAAAATTCTCCGCCGCCTGTCGCCCGCCAAGGTACGCGTGTCGCGGGCCTTTAAGGCTTCATTCACCAAAAGCGAGGATGGTGGCGCATCGGCATCACCGGATCCTGCACCGCCATGGCTTTCATCTCGCCCCTCCGCCTTCTCTCGTCCAAACAGGGCCTCGACCAGGCTCGCCGCAGCGGGATTCTGGGGGTTGCGACCTGCCTTGCGGGCTTGCTCTGCACGGGGGCGGCGATGGCGCAGGATGCGGCGCTGATGAACGTCTATCTCAACCACGCAAGGGTTCTCAAACTCGATCGCAGCGTCAGCCGCGTGATCATCGGCAGTGCCGAGATCGCCGATGCGACCGTTGCCGACGCCCAGACCATCGTCTTGACCGGGAAGTCCGTGGGAACGACCAACATCGTCATTCTCGACCAGAACGACAACCCGATCGTCGATCAGCGCATCCTCGTCTCGACGGACGAAGGCAACACGCTGCGCGTCTATCGCTCCACCGCGCGGGCCATTCTCACCTGCACGCCGAGCTGCGAAGAGCAGACGAAAAAGTAAACGCTCCCTGCCCCATGCGGGCCTTTTCGCGCCCTCTTTAGACCAATATGTCGTCTCGACGTTACGAAGTCGAAACGCTTTCCCGGTAAGCTGCCATTCACGCAGAACATGGCGGGTACAATGACGCTTACCAAACGGGACGACGACGCGGATTTGAGGACGGCACCGGCACGCCGGACGCTTGCCGGTCGCTTTGCGCGCGATCGCAAAGGCGCGGCTGCCATCGAGTTCGCCATTCTCGTCATCCCCTTCATGATGGTCATCTTCGCCTCGATCGAGACCTTCGTCGCCTTTACCGGCGAGCAGATCCTTGCCAATGCGACGCAGACCATGGCCCGCAAGATCCGCACCGGCCTGTTGCCCGTCAATATGAGCCAGACCCAGTTTCGCAGTGCCTTCTGCAGCGAGCTGACGGCCATGCTGAGCTGCTCGGCGACCGAGCCCGGAACACCGTCGAAGCTTCTGATCGACGTGCGCAGCTATGCAAGCTTCGGCGACATCCCGACCGCCATTCCGCGCAAGGGCACCGATCTCGACACGACCGGCTTCACCTACGCGCCCGGCGGCCCCGGATCGATCAACCTGATCCGTGCCTATTACCGCTGGACCGTCGTGACCGATCTCGTCCGGCCCTATGTCACCAATCTGCGCGCGGCCGGCACGTCCATGCCGAACGACTATCTGATGGCGACGACCGCCGCCTTCATGAACGAGAAGTATTGATATGGACGGCGCAGACCGCAGCCAAGGCCGCAGCATCACTCCATGCCTTCTCTCACGGCTCCGGCGGCTTGCCCGCGATCGCCGAGGGACGAGCGGCATCGAGTTCGCGCTGATCGCGCCGATCCTCCTGATGATCTATCTCGGCGCGTTCGAGCTGTCGGTCGGTTTCAACATGTCGCAGAAGGTGTCCCAGGCGACCGGCACCGTCGCCGATATTCTCAGCCAGAAGACGGAGGTCACGCCGAGCGAACTCGACGGCATGAAGAATGTCGCGCTCAGCATCATGGCACCGTTTCCGGTCGGCAAATATGCGCTCAAGGTCTCCGGCATCCGCGTGACGGCGCCGGGCGTCGGCACGGTCGCCTGGTCGCGCGACGAAAAGGGGGGAACGCCCTATGCGGTCAACGCCATCGTTGCCGTTCCCACGGACCTCACCGTGCTCAACACCTTCGTCGTGCGCGCGGAATTCTCCGTGCCCTACGAGCTGGTGCTGTTGACGCCACCCGGCGTCAAGGCAAATTCCGTCCAGATTCTGAACCTGTCGGAGAGCTATTATTACCGCCAGCGTGTCGGCCTCGGGATCAGCTGCTCGCTCTGCAGGTAGTCCCGTCCGCTCCACCGCCCCTCGCCGCGCCGCCTCGCCATCGGCCGGTTTGCAAAAGGGTAAGGCGAAGCGTATCTCTTGCCGCCAATGTCGGCCCGGTTCAGGTGCCGATCCCATGGCGCCGACCTCAAGCGGCCAATCGTTCAGGAGACTGCGGGGCGTGCGGGCTTTTCTCTTCGTTCTGGATTCTCTCGGCATCGGCGGCGCGCCGGATGCGGCCGCCTTCGGCGATGCGGGTGCCGATACGCTCGGACACATCGCCGAATTCTGCGCCGCCGGGGCCGCCGACCGACAAGGGCTGCGCAGCGGCCCGCTCACCCTTCCCAACCTGGCGGCACGCGGGCTTTACCATGCAGCACGGCTTTCGAGCGGCAGCCTGCCGGCCGGCGTCACCCTTCCAGAAACCGTCGATGGCGTTCATGGCGCGGCCGAAGAGGTCTCGCGCGGGAAGGACACGCCCTCGGGCCATTGGGAGATCGCGGGAACGCCGGTGCGGTTCGACTGGGGCTATTTCCCGAGCGAGGGCGACGCCTTTCCGGAAGAGCTGGTCGCAAAGATCTGCGCGGCGGGCGATGTGCCCGGCATTCTCGGCAATTGCCATGCCTCGGGAACCGACATCGTCGCGCGGCTGGGCGAAGAGCACCTGCGGACGGGAAAGCCCATCTGCTACACCTCCTCGGACTCCGTCTTCCAGATCGCCGCGCATGAGGAGAGCTTTGGCCTGGAACGCCTGCTGGCCTTCTGCCAGACGGTTCGCCGGCTGTTGGACGATGCCAATATCGGGCGGGTGATCGCACGGCCTTTTATCGGCCGGAGCGCGCAGGACTTCGTGCGCACCGGAAACCGGCGCGACTATTCCGTGCTGCCGCCGGAGCCGACGCTGCTCGACCGGCTGACGGCGGCCGGACGCACGGTGCACGCGGTCGGCAAGATCGCCGACATCTTCGCGCATCAGGGCATCGGCCGCACGATCAAGGCGAACGGCAACGAGGCGCTGTTCGACGCCAGCCTGAGGGCGATCACCGAGGCCGAAGACGGCGACCTCGTGTTCACGAATTTCGTCGATTTCGACATGCTCTACGGACATCGCCGCGATGTTGCGGGCTATGCGGCGGCCCTTGAGGCCTTCGACCGCCGACTGCCCGACCTCGATGCGGTGCTGCAGCCGGGGGATATCGTCATCCTTACCGGCGACCATGGCTGCGACCCGACCTGGCGCGGCACCGACCATACGCGCGAGCGCGTGCCCGTGCTGCTCTTCGGTCCCGGCGTCGCGAGCCGCTCGATCGGCATTATCCCGGGCTTTGCCGGGATCGGCGAGACGGTGGCCAGGCACCTCGGCATCGCGCCCGGCCACCATGGAAGGAGTTTCCTGTGACGCTGCACCTGAAGAAAGCCGAACTGCACTGCCATATCGAAGGGGCGGCACCGCCGGCGCTTGCCTTGGCGCAGGCGCGAAAATACGGCGTCGACGTCTCCGGCCTGATCGAGGACGGGTCCTATGTCTGGAGCGATTTCAGCGCCTTCATCGTCTGCTATGATCGTGTCGCCTCGCTGTTTCGCACGGAGGAAGACTACGCCCTGCTGGCGGAAACCTATCTGACCGAGCTTAGTGCGGCCGGCACGATCTACAGCGAGATCATCGTGTCGCCCGACCACGGCAACACGATCGGCATCGGCGCGGATGCCTATCTCCGCGGGCTTGCGGCGGGCATCGAGGCGGCCAAGGCGAAGACCGGCATTGAGGGCCGGATGATCATCACCATCATCCGGCATCTGGGCGCAGAGCCGGCCGAGCGGACCGCGCGCTACGCCGCCCGGCGGGATCATCCGCTCGTTACCGGCTTCAATCTGGCGGGCGAGGAACGGATGTACCGGGTCGCGGATTTCGCGCGCGCCTACGACATCGCCCGCGATGCGGGGCTCGGCCTCACCATCCACGCCGGCGAGATGGCCGGGGCGGAAAGCGTGCGCGATGCGCTCGACATCGTCGGACCGTCGCGCATCAGCCATGGCGTGCGCGCGATCGAGGATGCCGATCTCGTCCGGCGGATCGCAGCGGAAGGCGTGGTGCTGGAAACCTGCCCGGGATCCAACATCGCGCTCGGCGTCTTTCCCGGCTTCCATGCCCACCCGTTGCGGGCGCTGCGCGATGCCGGCTGCCGTGTCACGCTGAATGCGGACGACCCGCCCTTCTTCCATACGTCGCTCGCCCAGGAATACGAAATCGCCTCGCAGGTCATGGGGTTTGGCGACGACGAGATCGATGCCATGACCCGCACCGCCATCGAAGCGGCTTTCGTCGACGAGGACACGCGCGCCACGCTGCTTTCAAAGCTCTGAGCTTCCGCCGGACGCCCGATCGACGCCCGATCGGTTGGGGACGGCGGCGCGGCGGACTTGCGGCGGCGGGTCTTTCCGTGGAAAAAGGAGGGCACCCATCCGTCGCGGCAAAAGGCTTCCAGCATGACCAGCGTTACCGTCATCGACCATCCGCTCGTCCAGCACAAGCTGACGATCATGCGCAAGAAGGAAACCTCGACCGCGGGTTTTCGGCGGCTGCTGCGCGAGATCTCCACCCTCCTCTGCTACGAGGTGACGCGCGATCTGGAACTGACGATGGAGACCATCGAAACGCCGATGCAGCAGATCGAAGCGCCGGTGCTCGAAGGCAAGAAGCTGGTGTTCGCCTCGATCCTGCGGGCCGGCAACGGCCTTCTCGAAGGCATGCTGGAACTGGTGCCCTCCGCCCGCGTCTCGCATGTCGGCGTCTATCGCGACCATGAGACGCTGGAAGCCGTCGAGTATTATTTCAAGGCGCCGGAGAACATGGCGGAGCGGCTGGTGATCGTCGTCGATCCGATGCTTGCGACCGGCAATTCCTCGATCGCCGCGATCGACAAGCTAAAGGAGCGCGGCGCCGTGAACCTGCGGTTCCTGTGCCTTCTCGCCGCCCCCGAAGGCATCGCCAATTTTCACGCCGTCCATCCCGACGTGCCGATCTTCACTGCCGCGATCGACAGCCATCTCAACGAGAAGGGCTATATCATGCCCGGCCTCGGCGACGCGGGCGACCGGATGTACGGAACGAAGTAAGATCCGTTAACTCTCAACCTTGAGAGACGGTGCGGACAGCGCCGTCTTTGCCGGTTCTTAAACATCCCGCGCGGTAGACAGGGACCATCGTCCTTTCGTTCGGGAGTTGCGGGCATGCTGAGCCGCGCGCTGATGATGGCCGGCCTTGCCGGTCTTTGCGCCTATACCCTGCCAATGGTCACCGGCCGCTATCTCGACCGGACGGCGACGGCGGAACCCTCCGCGTCGAGCGCACGCATGTCAGCCGATCGCGCCGCGATCCCGGCCGCTTCCGGCGCGCGCGAAGTCGTGCTTCCGGCCGGACCGGGCGGGCATTTCGATGCCACCCTCGAACTGAACGGCCGGAGCGTGCACGGCCTGATCGATACGGGTGCGACCGTCGTCGCGCTCAACGAGACCACCGCACGGCGGATCGGCCTTTCGCTCTCGACGCTCGACTATTCCATCTCAGTCACCACCGCGAACGGCCTGGCGAAGGCGGCTTCTGTAACGCTGAAGCGCGTCAAGATCGGCAGCATCGCCGTGGACGATGTGCAGGCGATGGTGCTGCCGGATGCGGCCCTTTCGGGAACCCTGGTCGGCATGAGCTTCCTCAATCGCCTCTCGTCCTTTGCCGTGGAAGATGGTGCCTTGCGTCTCAGGCGCTGACGTCAGGCGGTCAGGCGCGACAGGATGATCGGACGCGGGGCGAAAGCGCCGTCTTCGATCGTATAGGCGGCTATGAAAGCGGCCGTCGCCTCGTCTGCGGCAGCGTCGTCGGCGGCATGGACGTTCGCCACGATCTGCCCCGCATCCACACGGGTTCCGAGCGGACGGATGTCGGAAAAGCCGACGCTGTGGTCGATCGACTGGTCGGCGCGGGTGCGCCCACCCCCGAGCGCAATCACGGCCATTCCGATCGCGCGTGCGTCGCAGGTCGCGAGAACACCGGCGCGTTCGGCGACAACGGGCCGGGCAATAGGGGCGCTCACCAGATAGGCTTCCGGGCGCTCCACGAAATCCGCAGGTCCACCCAGTGCCGAAACCATGCGGCCGAAGGTGTCGAGCGCCGCGCCGCTCTCGAGCGCCCGCCGCGCCGCATCCTGGCTTTCGACCGGACCCGACGTGACGCCGGCAACGAGCAACATTTCGGAGGCGAGCGCCATCACCACCTGCTCCAGCCGCGAGCCCTGCTTTTCGCCACGCAGGAAGGCGAGGCAATTGAGGATTTCGAGCGAATTTCCGACAGCATCCGCCAGCGGCTCGCTCATGTCGGTGATCAAGGCCGTCGTGCGCAGGCCGGCGCCATTGGCGACATCGACCAGCGCGCGCGCGAGGATCTCGGCTTCGCCCTGCGAGGCCATGAACGCGCCGCTGCCGACCTTGACGTCGAGCACGAGGGAGCCGAGGCCGGCGGCCAGCTTCTTCGACAGGATGGACGCGGTGATCAGCGGCACCGAATCCACGGTCGCGGTGATGTCGCGGATGGCGTAGAGCCGGCGATCGGCCGGCGCGAGATCGGCTGTCTGCCCGATGATGGCGCAGCCGACGGTTTCCACGACATGGCGCAGGGTCTCCGGCGAGGGCGCGATATCATAGCCTGGAATGGATTCGAGCTTGTCGAGCGTGCCGCCGGTATGGCCGAGGCCGCGGCCGGAAATCATGGGCACGACGAGGCCGCAGGCTGCAAGGATCGGCGCGAGCATGAGCGAGACATTGTCGCCGACGCCGCCCGTCGAGTGCTTGTCGGCGATGGGCCGCCCGAGCGCGCGATAGTCGAGCACCGTGCCGCTGTCGCGCATGGCAAGCGTGAGCGCCACCGTTTCGGCGCTGGTCATGCCGGAGAACCATGTCGCCATGGCGAAGGCTGCCACCTGGGCGTCGGCAATGGCGCCATCGGCGATCCCGGCCACGAAGGCCGCGATGTCGCCGGGATCGAGGGCGAGGCGATCGCGTTTGCGGCGGATGATCTCCTGCGGGATCATCGCCTCAATACGCCGCGGGTGCGGCAAGGGACTCGCGCCCCTCGATGACCGAGAGGATATCGGCCAGCAGACCCGACGCGCCGAAGCGGAAGGTCGAGGGCATCAGCCAGTCCGGGCCGTGAATGGTGGCGGCGAGCGTCAGATAGAGCCGGGCGTCCGCCACGGTCTTCACACCGCCGGCCGGCTTGAAGCCGACATGGCGTCCGCTTTCGCGAATGGCGGTCAGCATGATGTCGGCCGCCTCCAGCGTCGCATTGACGGCGACCTTGCCGGTGGAGGTCTTGATGAAATCGGCCCCTTCCTGGATGGCGAGGTGAGAGGCGTTGCGGATCAGCCCGCGCTCCTTCAATTCGCCGGTCTCCAGAATGGTCTTCAAGAGGACCGTCTCTCCGCAGGCCGTGCGAACGGCGCGGATCATATCGCGCACCGCCTGCTCGTCGCCGGCCATCAGGGCGCGATAGGGAATGACGAGGTCGATCTCGTCGGCACCGTCGGCAATCGCGCCGGTGGTTTCGGCAACGACCTCCTCGATTTTCAGCTCGCCCGAGGGAAAATTGACGACGGTCGCGATGTGCACCGGGCTCGAAGGCCCGAGGATCTCGCGTGCCTGGCGCACGAAGCGCGGCCAGATGCAGATCGCGGCCACGGGACCGTGCGGCGTGCGGGCCTTGGCGCACAGCGCCTCGATCGCCTCCGGCGTGCAGTCGTCGTTGAGATCGGTGAGATCGAGCAGGGACAGCGCAAGAGAGGCGAGCTGCCGGTTGCTGGCTTCCAGTGTCATAGGTGCCTCCCTTGGGCGGGTTCGGTCCTGATGCGGTAGAGGTTTTGCCGGGGTTTGGCAAAGCCAATCGCAGCCGGAGACCCAGATCAGCCGATCGTATCGGTGGCGAAGGAGTGCGGCAGCAGGTCGGAGAGGACGACCGTCTTCTTCACCCCGGTCTCGTCGCAGAGATAGATCGGCGTGCCGGCTTCGGCAAATTCCGACAGGCGCTGTCGGCAGCCGCCGCAGGGCGGGCAGAGCGGCAGCTTCTCGGCGATGACGGCGACTTCCAGGATCTTTCTGGCGCCGCCCATGATCATGTGGCTGATCGCCGTGGTTTCGGCACACCAGCCCTCGGGAAAGGAGAGGTTCTCGATGTTGGCGCCGGCATAGATCGTGCCGTCCTCGGCGCGGATGGCCGCCCCCACCGGAAATTTGGAATAGGGCGCGTGCGCCAGCGCCATGGCCTTGCGTGCGGCTTCGAAAAGATCGGTCGCCATGGGATCAGCGCTCCTTGACATAGGGCACCCCGCCGGCCTTGGGCGGCACGGCCTTGCCGATGAAACCGGCGAGAAGGATGACGGTGAGAATATAGGGCAGCGCCTGCATGAGCTGCACCGGGATCTGCCCGATCAGCGGCAGCGGATTGCCCTGCAGGCGGATGGCCAGCGCATCGAGGAAGCCGAAGAGCAGGCAGGCGAGCATGACGTTGAGCGGCTTCCACTTGGCAAAGATCAGCGCGGCGAGCGCGATATAGCCCTTGCCCGCCGTCATGCCCTTGACGAAGCCGGCGGTCATGGCAAGCGACAGGTAGGCGCCGCCGAGGCCGGCGAGAATGCCGCAGCAGATGACGGCGCGATAGCGCATCCAGACGACCGAGATGCCGGCCGTATCCACCGCGCCCGGATTTTCGCCGACGGCGCGCAGGCGCAGGCCGAACCGGGTGCGATAGAGGATCCACCAGGTGATCGGCACCATGGCGAAGGCGAGATAGGTGAGGAAGAAGTGGCCCGAAATCAGATCCGCATAGATCGGCCCGATGACCGGAACCGGGCGGATCTCGTCGGCGAAGGGGAAGGTGATGGTGCTGAAGCGCGCATCGCCCGCCAAAGCGGGCGTGCGTCCGCCCTGGCGGAACCAGGCTTCGCCGAGAATGATGGTGGAGCCGAAGACGATGAAGTTGATGGCGACGCCCGAGACGATCTGGCTGCCGCGCTGGGTGATCGAGGCATAGCCGTGCACCAGCGACAGCAGGACCGAGATGAGGATGGCGGCAAACAGCCCGGCCCAGACCGAGCCGGTGACGGCGGCAACGGCCCCGGCGGCAAAGGCGGCACCCAGCATCTTGCCCTCGAGCCCGATGTCGAAGACCCCGGCACGCTCGGTAAAGAGCCCGCCCAGGGCTGCGAAGATCAAGGGCACGGAGACGCGGATGGTCGATTCGAGCACCGTCACCAGCATGTGAAAGACATCCATGGATCAGGCTCCCTTGGTGGCGGCGGCGGCCGATCTGCTGCTGGCGACGGTGGCGAAGATGCGGCCGATGGCCGGGCGGAACATGTTTTCGAGCGCGCCGGCAAAGAGGATGACGAGGCCCTGGATGATGACGATCATGTCGCGCGAAATGGTCGGCATTTCGAAGGCGATCTCGGCACCGCCCTGGTAGAGCATGCCGAAGAGGATGGCGGCGGGAATGATGCCGGCCGGGTGCGAGCGGCCCATGAGTGCGACCGCGATGCCGACGAAGCCGGCGCCCTGCACGAAATCGAGCTGCATACGGAACTGCTCGCCCATGATCGGGTTCAGCGCCATCATGCCGCAGAGCCCGCCCGAAATCATCATGGCGATGACCGTGATGCGCGCATCCTTGATGCCGGCATAGCGGGCGGCCGACGGGCTGTGGCCCATCACGCGCATCTCGTAGCCGAGCCGCGTGCGCCAGATCAGCAGCCAGCAGCCGAAAGCGGCCAGCAACGCCAGGAGGAAGGAGATGTTGAACGGCGCGTTGCCGATGTCGAGACCGAAAATGCCGAGCAGCCAGTCAAGCTTCGGCAACTGCCCGCCGGCCTCGAAGGTGCGCGTCTGCGGCGCCATGGAGCCGAGCGGCTTCAGGACCCGGGTCAGGAGGTAGACCATCAGGCTCGAGGCGATGAAATTGAACATGATCGTGGTGATGACGATGTGGCTGCCGCGCTTGGCCTGCAGCCAGCCGGGCAGGAAGGCCCACATGGCCCCGAAGGCGGCGGAGCCGAGGATTGCCAGCGGGAAGACGACATACCAAGGCATGAGGCGATCGAGCCAGAGGCAGACGAGCGCCACGCCGATGCCGCCGACATAGGCCTGGCCTTCGCCACCGATGTTGAAGAGGCCGGCATGGGAGGCGACCGCGACGGCCAGGCCCGTGAAGATGAAGGTCGTGGCGTAGTAAAGCGTGAAGCCGATATATTCGCCGCGTCCGAAAGCGCCGTTGATCAGGTGATAGGCGGCCTCCAGCGGGTTCTCGCCGACGAGCAGCACGACGAGGCCGGCGACGAGAAAGGCGACGACGAGATTGATGAGCGGGATGAGCCCGTATTCGGCCCAGCCGGGCAATTTGGCGTAAGGATTGCTCACTTCGCGGCCTCCATGCCCGTTTTGGCGCGGTTTTCGACGCCGGCCATCAACAGGCCGAGATCGCCTTCCCCGGCATCCGACGTCCGCTCGCCGACCACGCGTCCGGCGAACATGACGAGGATACGGTCCGACAGAGCGCGGATCTCGTCCAGCTCCACCGAGACGAGAAGAACCGCCTTGCCCTGATCGCGCATCTCGATGATCCGCTTGTGAATGAACTCGATGGCGCCGACATCGACGCCGCGGGTGGGCTGGCCGATGATCAGCACGTCCGGATTGCGCTCCATCTCGCGGGCCAGCACGATCTTCTGCTGGTTGCCGCCCGAGAAGTTGGCCGTTTTCAGGCGGGGGTTCGGCGGGCGAATGTCATATTGGGCGATCTTGTCCTCGGCATCCGCGCGCATGGCGGCGATATCGAGCAGGGCGCCCTTCTTGTAGGCGGGATCGCGATGGTAGCCGAGGATGGCGTTTTCGCTTTCCTCGAACTTGAGCACCAGCCCGACGTGATGGCGGTCTTCCGGCACATGGGCGAGGCCGCGGGTGCGCAGCTCCGCCGGGTCCGCAAGACCGGTGACATCGACAGTGGAGCCGTTGAGCTCGACCGTGCCGCCGGTGGCGCGGCGGATGCCGGCAATGGCTTCGAGCAGCTCGGACTGGCCATTGCCCGCGACGCCGGCGATGCCGACGATCTCACCGGCGCGCAGATCGAAGGACACGTTATCGACCATGGTGACGCCGCGACCGTCGCGAACCGTGAGGTTGCGCACCGAAAGCTTGACGTCGCCGGGACGCGCCTCGCCCTTTTCGACCCGCAGCAGGACGCGCCGCCCGACCATCAGCTCGGCAAGCTCCTCGACGGAGGTCTTGTCCGTCTCGCGCGTCGCGACCATTTCGCCGCGCCGCATGACGGAGACCGCATCGGTGACGGCCATGATCTCGCGCAGCTTGTGGGTGATCAGGATGATCGTCTTGCCCTGGTTCTTCAGCTGTTCGAGGATGCGGAACAGGTGATCGGCTTCCGGCGGCGTCAGAACGCCGGTCGGTTCGTCGAGGATCAGGATGTCGGCCTTGCGATAGAGGGCCTTGAGGATTTCCACGCGCTGCTGCAGGCCGACGGGAAGTTCCTCGATGACGGCATCGGGATTGACCTCCAGCGCGTATTCCTTCTCCAGGCGCTTCAGCTCGATGCGGGCCTTGGAGATCGAGGCGTTCAGCACCTGGCTGTCCTCGGCACCGAGCATGACGTTTTCGAGCACGGTGAAGTTTTCGACCAGCATGAAATGCTGGTGCACCATGCCGATGCCGCTGGCGATCGCCGCGTTCGGGTCCTTGATCGTCAGCACCTTGCCATCGACGAGGATCTCGCCGTGATCGGCCTGGTAGAAGCCGTAGAGGATCGACATCAGGGTCGATTTGCCGGCGCCGTTTTCGCCGATGATCCCGTGGATCGTGCCCTTGCGGACGACGAGATCGATATGTTTGTTGGCGTGGACAGGGCCGAAGCTCTTGTCGATGCCCCGAAGCTCAATCGCGATATCGCTCATGGCAGCCGCATCCCCGTTCCCGGCACCCGTTGTCGGCAGGCCATGCCGCCGGGTGCTTGCTTGATTGTCCGACCGTCCGCTTGAGGAAAGCGGGTGGTCGAGGCTAACATCGATCGTGACGATCGAAAGCGCTAAATCGGCGGATCGACCGTTTCGCGTTTGACGTTCCGCCGGGCGGACCCTCTATAACGACGGCAGACAATCCGCCAGTGACAAAGAGAGGATGACGATCATGACGAGCGAAGAGACACGGATGACGACCATCGAGGAAACGATCGCGCATCAGGCCCGCACGATCGAGGACCTGTCGCAGCAGCTTGCCGATCAATGGAAGATCATGGAACAGGTCCGCACGAAACTCGACCGCCTGACCGAGCGGTTCCTGACGCTGGAAGAGACCTCGCTGGAGGCCCCCGCCATCACCCGACCACCGCATTACTGAGATGCCGCGCCACGGGAAAGGCACCGCCGGCCAAGGGCCGACAGCGCGCTTCCCGCATCGTGACAGATCTCAATAGGCGCAGGCTTCATCCGTCATGTAGTCGTGAACCTGGATCGTGCCCGCGATGATATCGGCCTTGGCCTTATCAACGGCCGTCTGCATCTCCGGGGTGATCAGCGCCTTGTTGTTGTCGTCGACGGCATAACCGACGCCGTCTTCCTTCAGGCCGAGATTGGAGATGCCAGGCTTGAACGCGTCGTTCTTGGCGCTCGTGAAGCTGTCATAGACGGCCACGTCGACACGCTTCAGCATGGAGGTCAGGACCTTGCCGGGCTGCATGCCGTTCTGGTTCGAGTCGACGCCGATGCCGAGCTTGCCGGCATCGGCCGCCGCCTGGAGCACGCCGACACCGGTGCCGCCGGCGGCGTGGTAGACGACGTCCGAGCCCTGGTCGAACTGCGACTTGGCGATTTCACCGCCCTTGACCGGGTCGTTCCAGGCTTCCGGCGTCGTGCCGGTATAGGCTTCGAGAACCTTGACGTCGGCGCCGGTGGACTTGGCACCGCCGATATAGCCACAGGCGAACTTGTGGATCAGGGGGATATCCATGCCGCCGATGAAGGAGACGGTCTTCGACTTGGAGGCGAGGCCGGCGAGAACGCCGACGAGGTAGGACCCTTCCTGCTCCTTGAAGACGACCGACTTCACGTTCGGCTTGTCCACGACCATGTCGATGATGGCGAACTTGGTGTCGGGATATTCGGCAGCCACCTTTTCGAGCGCCGCCGCCCAGGAGAAGCCGGCCATGACGATCGGGTTGTTGCCGTCGCCGGCGAAGCGGCGGAGCGCCTGTTCGCGCTGCGCGTCGTTGGCGATTTCGAATTCGCGATAGGCAATGCCGGTTTCGGCCTTGAACTTCTCGGCGCCGTTGAAGGCGGATTCGTTGAAGGACTTATCGAACTTGCCGCCGAGGTCGTAGATGACCGCCGGCTTGATGTCGGCAGCCAGCGCCGTGGCCGACATCATCGAGAAAGCAAGGAGACCGAGGAGGGTTTTCTTCATTGTGCAGCCCTGTTTGTTACCATGTGTTTTCTGGGTCCTCCCGCACGCTTCTCTTATATCGGAAGCATGTCTGCGGAACCGGCCGCGCTTGAGGGCGGGCTTGGTTGAGGTGTATCCTTGCACGGGCTTTTAGAAAATACACCCGAAATTTTTCAACTGGTAAAAAATAGACAGAGCATAGAAATCGATGACGGTCCCGGATGGGGCAGTCGGTCGGAATCGCGAAAAGGCCGTCACGTGATCCTCAGCGACGGCCTTCGATCTTTGGTGAGGCAGGATCTCAGAACGATTTGCTGAGCTTCAGCGTGATCGTGCGCTGCTCGCCATAGCCGCAGGTAAACTCGCCCTGGCAGCTCTTCACATAGTCCTTGTCGAACAGGTTGGCGACATTGAGCGCGGCGCGCCAGCCATTCTTCTCGTAGCGAATGGCGGCGTCGGCCACCACGGCATCGGGGACCTTCAGCGTATTCGTCATGTTCGCGAAGGACTGGCCCTGATACCGCAGGCCGCCACCGATGCTGATGCCTTCGAGCGCGCTTTCGGTGACCAGATACTCGATCCAGAGCGACGCCTGCTGCTCGGGCACGAGGAACGGCCGGTTGCCGATGAGCGACGCGTCGCCGTCCTCGGTGATTTCCAGATCGTTGTAGGTGTAGCTGGCGAGCATCCGCCAGTTCTGGCTCAGATTGGCCTTGCCCTCGAGCTCGAAGCCGGTGGACGTGACTTCGCCGAGCTGCCGCTGGAAGGAGGGTGGGCCGGCATAGGTCGTCGTCACGTTCTGCTTGACGATCTGGTAGACCGACGCGGTGAGCGAGCCGTCGAAGAAGGTCGGCTCGTACTTGACCCCGCCCTCGACCTGATAACCGTCCTCCGGTTCGAGCGCACCGCCGCTGCCGGCGAGCGTGCCGATCTGCGGATTGAAGAAGGTCGCAACGGAAACATAGGGCGTCAGACCATTGTCGAACGCATAGGCGAGGCCTGCCCGTCCGCTAAGCGCACCGTCACGGGTGGAATAGGATCCTGTCGCCAGCCGCGAGCGGTTCTCGATATCGACATAGTCGTAGCGACCGTTGAGCGTCAGGAGCCAGCCACCGCCAAAGCGGATCTGATCCTGCGCGTAGAGGCCCGCCTGCTCCAGCCGCGTCACGCCGTCGAGATAGGTGAAATAGGCCGGGAGCGGCTCGCCATAGACCGGATCGAGCGGATCGAGATCCGAGGCCGGAAAGGCGGAGGCCTGCGCCTGATCG
The DNA here is from genome assembly GCF_004342335.1 of Rhizobium sp. PP-F2F-G48. NCBI lineage: Bacteria > Pseudomonadati > Pseudomonadota > Alphaproteobacteria > Hyphomicrobiales > Rhizobiaceae > Rhizobium > Rhizobium sp. PP-F2F-G48. The sequence continues at coordinate 286,911 of NZ_SLVH01000005.1, forward strand.
ATCTTGACGTTCTTGTAATCGACGCCGATCATCAGCGCATGATCGAGCGGCCCCGTCGAGACGGTGGTTTCCAGCCGCGTATCGACATTGAAGCTGTCGACGCTGGTGTCGTGCCTGAAGCCGAGCCGGGTGAGATCGTTGGTCACCGGATTATAGGCATAGGGGTAGACAAGCTCCTCGACCTTGTCGAGATGGGCAAAGCGCAGGTTCTGCGACAGCTTCCAGCCGTTGTCGAACTCGTGGGCGAACGCGTAGCCGATCATCTGCTGGTCGTAGCGCCCGGAATCGCGATCCGGCTCGCCGAAGAAGAAATCGCGATCGATTTTGCCGCCGAACGGGCCATCCACGACGGTTCCGGCATAGGGCAGGAAGCCGTTGCCGACATGGGTCTGATCGAGCGACGACGCGACGGCATAGACCGTCAGCGATGTCGCGTCATCCGGGGCATAGGTGATCTGCGGCATCAGGAAACCGCGCAGATCCTCGGAATAATCCGAATAATTGTCGCCGCCGGCCACCTTGCCGGTGACGCGATAGGTCACGGCGTCGTTGGCCTTCCGGTTGACGTCGAAGCCGAAGAAGGCATTGCCGAAATTGTTGATGCCGATCTCGACCTCGGTCAGCGCCTCGTCCTGCGGCCGCTTGCGGATGAGATCGACGATGCCGCCGGGGTTTGCGCCGCCATAGAGAACGGATGCCGGGCCCTTCAAGACATCGACGCGCTCCAGCATGTAGGCATCCGTCTGGAAACCGCCGAAGCCATAGGAAAACAGATTGAGGCCATCCAGGAAGACGCCGGTCTGCGTGGCATCGAAGCCGCGGATGTAGAACCAGTCCGTATCGGGATCGGAGCCAAAGGGTTCGGTGGTGACGCCGGGCGTGTAACGCAGGGCTTCGTCGATCTTGGTCACGACCCCGCGATCGTCGAACTCCTGGCGGCCGATGACGGAGACGGACTGCGGAACGGCCTTGAGCGGCGCCGCAGACTTCGATCCCGCCGTCGTGTCGCGGGCGACATAACCATCGACGGGGCCGGTTGCCGATTGGGTGGTTGCCTGCCCGCCGCGAACGACGATGGCATCGAGCTGCGTCGGCTGCTGGCCTGACCCCTGCGCCGTGCCGGCCGGCTGCTCCTGCGCCGACGCCGCCGCGGCGCCGAGCATCAAGGCCCAGGCTGCGGTTCCGGCCAGCAGGCGCGCCCTCAAGTGCCGGCGCTGCTTTTGAAGCGTATCGATCGTCCCCGTCATCTCTGTCCCCTCGTCTCGCCGACCTTGGGAACGCCCCTGTTCCCCTAAAACGATCGCCTCATGAAGATGAGGCAATCTCTCATGTTTCGGATAGCGCAAATACCCGCCGCCGGATTGATCCGTTTTGCGGATTTTGAACGATTCCGAGGCGATGTCGTGCGGAGCGGAAACGGGACGGGAACTGCGGTAAATCCGCCACGCGGGCGCGACCTGCCCTGACACAGGCTCTCAATCCTGTTTCTATCGCTGTGTCCGACGCTCTAACGGCCGCGCAGCCACCGGCCGGGCGTCGTACCCGACATCTTGCGGAAGGCGCGGGTGAAATGCGCCTGATCGGCAAAGCCGGTGATGGCCGCGACCTCGCTGAGGCTCGCGGTGCGGGCCACGAGCAGGGTCTTGGCCCGCTCGATCCGCGCCTTCATCTGCCACTGGTGCGGCGGCATGCCGGTCGAGGCCTTGAACGCCTGGCTGAAATGCGACTGGGACAGGCCGGTGAGGTCGGCGAGCTCCTCCAGCCGGATGCCGCGCAGGCAATGGGTCTCGATGAAGTCTGTCGCCCGGCGAAGCTGCCAGGGCGCGAGCGCCCCGCGCAGCCGTCGCCCGGATGGCGGAACGCGCATCAGTGCGATGAACAGTCCGAGCGCCAGCCCGTCGCCATAGAGATCGTGCAGCGGATCGGGATCGGCGCATTCGGCCGCAAGCAGATCGGCAAGGGCCAGAAGCCGCGGATCGGCGAACATCAGCCGGGGTTGCTCGATCATGAAAGGATCGAGTTGGCTGCCCATGCGCTGGCCGAGCGCGGAAATGTCGAAATGAAGATCGAGGTGCCGGATCGCCCGGATGCCCTCAAGCTCGGCTTGGAGTTCCATGCCGGCGGGAATGTAGGAGAGGCGGCGGCAGGGCGAACCCGGCCGGTCGCTTTCCCCTCTTCGTGCGGTGCCCGCGCCGATCGATGCCATGGCAAGGCTGCGGGTGGGGTCGCCGGTGGTTTCGAGCACCGCGAAAAGGCGCGGCGCGTCGGCAACATAGGAACCGCCGGCCAGCCGGGCGCACTGCACGTCCCAGAGGTCGGCGACGGCGCCATTGAAGACGCGCCGGTTCCAGGTTCCGATCTGGTCGAAACCGGAAATCCTGTTGTTCATCCTGGGCTGGAAGGTCATCAGCGCTGTCGCGGCATCCGAAGTTAAACATGAAAGAGATTGTCATGTTTATAGGCGGAAGCGTCCACGGACGCAATGCCGGACGACAGTGACGGCGAACCCGATGCTACCGCCCGCGACGGCGCGCGCGGGCGGCTTCTTCATGGACGGATCACATCCCGGACATCAGAGGGCAGGCACCGGGCAGCTCACGCCGGTTCCCCGCAGGCCGCAATAGCCGTTGGGGTTCTTGGCCAGATATTGCTGATGCTCGGGCTCGGCAAAATAGAAGGTGCCGGCCATCGCGATCTCGGTGGTGATCGCCTCCCGGTGGCCCGCTTTCTTCAACTGCGCCTGATAGGCGTCGCGCGCGGTCTTCGCCTCGGCGAGCTGCGCCTCGTCCCCGACATAGATGGCGGACCGGTAGGTGGTGCCGACATCGTTGCCCTGGCGCATGCCCTGTGTCGGGTCATGTTCTTCGAAGAACACCTTCAGGATTTCGCCGAAGGCGACGAGCTTGGGGTCGTAGACGACGAGAACCACCTCGGTGTGGCCCGTCAGCCCCGTCGTCGTTTCCTGATAGGTCGGGTTCTTGGTGAAGCCGCCGGCATAGCCGACGGCGGTGACATGGACGCCCGGCAGCTGCCACATCAGGCGCTCGGCGCCCCAGAAGCAGCCCATGCCGAGCAGAACGGTCTTCATGCCTTCGGGATAGGGGCCCTGGAGCGGCTGCCCGTTGACGGCGTGGTGCGTGGAGGTGGGCAAGGGTGTCTCGCGTCCGGGCAGCGCATTCTGCGGCTCGGGCATGGTGGTCTTCTTGCTGAAAAGCTCGGTCAGAAACATTGAGATTCGTCTCCCTTTCAAGATGATCGTTCGAAGGTTTAAATCATGTCAGGTCTCAGACGTGTCGGGCAGGCGCGTCCGTTTCGGGCACGCGCGTCGATCGGCCGCTTGTCGCCTGCCGGCATCCGGACCTGCGCGAGACCGTCTTTCGCAAGCCGCGTTAGGCCAGCCAGGTCAGGTTGGCCCGTTCAGGCCAGCCACTTCAGGCCAGTCTGGGCTTGCGCGTCCTGCGATACCCGGCCATCCAGAACAGCAGCGCCAGACTCAGGAAGCTCGCAAAGGCCGGCTGCTGCAGACACCAGCGGATGACCGGCTGCAGCATGGCGAAATCGCCGCCCGGCCGCTCCAGTGCCTCCACCGCCTCCAGCCAGGACGCGCTGACGGATGCCACCGCGATCCCGAGCGGCGTCACGACCACGGCCGTCTCCGCGACCGAGCGGATCGCATCCACGGTTCCCGCAACGATCGCGGCGATCAAGGCGAGACCGCTCAGCAGCCTGAAGAGAATTGCCATCACCCGTTTCCGCTATCCTGCCTGCCGCCCGTCCCGGCCGAATCGACCTCGTCCGCCGGAATGCCCGCGCGGCGTCTCTTCCGTCTGGCAGCGCATTTCCCGTTAAAGATAGGTTGCCGCCGCGCAAGCGCAATGGCAAGCCGGAGCAACCGGCCTCGGGCCGCCTTCCCGCAGCGTGAGAAGTGCTCGGGCCCCATCGGAAAAATCTGTCAGATTTCGGTTGATCGCGGTGAGATCATCGGTATATATCGCGCCGTTCGCAGGATTTTCCCGTTACAGGGTTTTCAGTGAACCGTTGCACCCGGTCGCGATCTCTCGCCATCCGCGCAACACGCTCATCGTCTAAACCAGCGATGACGGATATCACGGACAGGTGGCCGAGTGGTTTAAGGCGCACGCCTGGAAAGTGTGTGTGCGTGAGAGCGTACCGCGGGTTCGAATCCCGCCCTGTCCGCCAGTCTTTTTTCTCCTCTTCGTTCATCTCCGCGGCGCAATGCCTGTGGATCGGCAGTCTGCGGTATGGCGATTTCGGAAATCGTGATATCGGACCGTTTTCGTGAAGCAAGGGACAGAGAGTGTGAGCGAACAGACCGTAGCCGAGGTAACCGAGAAGATTTATGCGTCGCTCCAGTCGGACAATGCCGATATTGACGTGCATATTGCGAGCCTCAAGGCAGCGCTTGCGCGGGAGGGCGCGACGGAAGCTGTGTTCGACTCCGCCAAGCTCGCACAGAACAATCGCTCCGGTCGCAAGATGATGCAGGCATATTTCCGGCAGCGTGGGGTCCGGGTGAGCTTTTCGTCCTGACGGACCTCGAACAGGAGCGGGCGACGCAGACGCCTTGTCCGCTCTCTACCGTCACGCAGGCGGCATACGCGTCTCAGGGATTCTTGCTTCTGCCCGGACGTGCGGGCGCTGTCTCGCGCGCTCCCTGCGGCTTGAACTCCACGAGGATCGACTTCAGCTCGATCTCGCGCACGCGCCGGGCGGCTTCGTCGGGAGAGACCCAGGCAAGCACGCGTTCGCCGCGCTCCTTGAAGTCGTCGCTGATGCTTTTCACCTCGATCTGAAAGAGATCGACGATGCAGGGCGCGACGTCGCCGTCATGAGCCATTTCAGATAGGTGTAGCGGCCGATCGGCTTCTTGCGCGTGCGGCCGCGGACGCCGGCTTCCTGCCGGGCCTCGATCGCCGCCGCGCGATACGGCTTCTTCTTCTTCATCGGCCAGCCCTTGGGAATGGCCCAGCGCCGGCTCTCCCGCGTCGTGATCACGAGGATCTCGATCCCGTCGCCACTTCCGACATAGCGAAAGCAGACGGCGCCATATTGCTGGCGAAAGCTGCCCTGAAACAGCTTCGCCGGCATGGTGGCCAGCTGCTGCAGCAGATGACCGGCCTGGTTCGTCTGCTTCTTCGTAACCTTTTTTGGAAGTTTCATGCCGTCAAATCGACGCTCTGCGTTGCCTGAGGGTGCAGATACCATTTATGACAGTTTTGTGACACTGACATAATGCTGCAGGCCCGACCGACATGATGAGCATATTCCGAAAGCTGATGCCCCGCGAAGACAGGTTCTTCGATCTGTTCGCCGAACATTCGCGGCTGGTGGTGGAGGCGGCCGGCGCGCTCGGCGACCTGCTCAACGGCATCGCGCTGGACGAGAACTGCGCGCGCATCGTCGCGCTGGAGGACAAGGCGGATGCGATCACGCGCGACGTGCTGCTTGCCGTGCGCCGCAGCTTCATCACGCCGTTCGATCGCAGCGACATCCAGGATCTGATCCAGTCGATGGACGACGCCATCGACATGATGCACAAGACGGTGAAAACCATCCGCCTGTTCGAGCAGACGGAATTCGATCCCGTGATGCGGGAGATGGGCGGCGAGATCGTCAAGGCGGCAAACCTGATCGCCCAGGCCATTCCGCTGCTCGACAAGGTCGGCGCCAATGCGCAGCGTCTGAGCGTCATCGCCGAGGATGTCACCCGGGTCGAGGGCCGCTCCGACGAACTGCACGAACAGGGGCTCAAGGATCTGTTCCGCCGTCATGGCGCTTCGGGCAATGCGATGGCCTACATGATCGGCGCCGAGATCTATGGCGAGCTGGAGAAGGTGGTCGACCGGTTCGAGGACGTTGCCAATGAAATCAGCGGCATCGTGATCGAGAACGTCTGATGGACGCTTCGCTGGCTTTTCCGCTGCTGGTCGGCCTCATCGCGATCGCCCTGTTCTTCGATTTCCTCAACGGGCTTCACGATGCGGCCAACTCGATCGCCACCATCGTATCGACGCGCGTGCTGCGGCCGCAATATGCCGTCCTCTGGGCCGCGTTCTTCAATTTCATCGCCTTCCTGTTCTTCGGCCTGCATGTTGCGGAAACGCTCGGCACCGGCATCATCGATCCCGGCATCGTCTCGCCGCTCATCATCTTCGCCGCGCTGATGGGCGCCATCGTCTGGAACATCGTCACCTGGATTTTCGGCATTCCCTCCAGCTCCTCGCATGCGCTGGTCGGCGGGCTGGTCGGCGCCGGGTTGAGCAAGGTCGGCTTCTCGTCGATCGTCTGGAGCGGTCTCGGCAAGACGGTGGGCGCCATCTTCCTGTCGCCGGCCATCGGGTTCTTTCTCGCCCTGGTGCTGGTTCTCGCCGTGTCCTGGGTTTTCGTGCGCCAGACGCCCTTTGCCGTCGATCGCACGTTTCGCATCATGCAGTTCATCTCCGCCTCGCTCTATTCGCTCGGCCATGGCGGCAACGATGCGCAGAAGACGATGGGCATCATCGCCGTGCTGCTGTTCAGCCAGGGCTATCTCGGATCGAGCTTCTACGTGCCGTTCTGGGTGGTCATCACCTGCCAGTCGGCCATGGCGCTCGGCACGCTGCTCGGCGGCTGGCGCATCGTCCATACCATGGGCTCGAAAATCACGCGGCTGAACCCGATGCAGGGTTTCTGCGCGGAAACGGGCGGCGCGCTGACGCTGTTCGGCGCAACCTGGCTCGGCATTCCCGTCTCCACCACCCACACCATCACCGGCGCGATCATCGGTGTCGGCGCCGCGCGGCGCGTCTCGGCCGTCCGCTGGGGCCTGGCGGGCAACATCGTCATCGCCTGGGTCGTCACCATGCCGGCGGCAGCGCTCATCTCGGCGGCGTTCTACGGGCTGGGCGTTCTGCTTTCCTGAAAGCCTGGCCTAAAAGCCTGGCCTGAAAGCCTGGACGATCGGCCGCGCGGCAGGAAACGTCGGTCAACGAGCTACCCCGTCGCCCGGGGCCCCTCAGCATCGATGCCGATCTGGTCGCGGCCCCGCATCTTGGCGGCATAAAGCGCCAGATCGGCACGCCTGTAGAGGTCGGCCGGATCGTCGCCTGCCCGTGCGCCGGCAAGTCCGGCCGAGAAGGTGTAGCGAAAACTCGCCTGTTCGCGCACCGGGCGGGACTGGCGCACCTCCGTCAACATGCGGGACAGGATGGCCTCCGCTTCCCAGGTCGTCGTGTTCGGCAGAACCAGCACGAATTCCTCACCTCCGACGCGGCCGAGCACGTCCGTCTTGCGCACGAGCCGCTGGATCGTCTCGGCAAAATTCTTCAGCACGGCGTCGCCGATGCTGTGGCCGAATCGATCGTTGATATATTTGAAATTGTCGATATCGAGGACGGCGATACAGCCGACCGACGCGATCTGTCCGGTGGGCGCCGGAGGCGCGGCCGACGTCGTCTTCACGAGCGCATCGAGCTTCGACATCACGAAGCGCCGGCTGGCGATGCCGGTCAGGTCATCGGTTTCCGACGCCTTGATCGCCATGTCACGGGCCTGGCGCAACTCGCGCTCGTCCGGCCTGAGCGACGTGATGTCGGATGCGACGCAGAGCATCCACCCGTCGGCATGCATGGTCTCCGTCATCCAGAGCCAGCGACCGTCGTGAAGATCGGTCTCGAAGGCGCGGAAGCCGGTCTTGCCGCGTCGCCCCGTCACCGAGCGCAGCCAGGCCTCGAAATCCTCCGCCGCGATGACGGTGCCGCGGCGCGCCGCAAAATTCCGTCGCATCAGATCGGGCCAGAGCGGGTGCTCCTCGTCCGCTATATGCCAGGCGGCCCGAAAGGCGGCATTGGCAAAGCGCAGCCGATCGTCCTGATCATAGACCGCGACCATGACGTCGGTGCCATCCATGAGATGCGCCAGATGCAGCATTGCTTCATTATCGACCAAGGCTTCCGTTCCTCACCGAGGGGTAACCCTCTGATTACAGCGCGCGCATGAACAAAGGATCAAGCACGAATGTGCAATCCGAACGGAGATTGTCGTTCACATCACGGTGCGCAGAACAGGGTGTGCCTGCAGGCCCGGGTTTTCGCGACGCCGACAGGCTGGCCTTAAGCAACCTTGCTTGCCGCTGGAACTATCCACAGCATGCCCGGTTGCGGAGGATCGGCGAGCGGCCGAAGCAGATCGGGGAGCCCGTGTGCGCATGCCAAGATATTACTTTCAGATCGTCGAGCGGAACGCCGTGCTGGACGATCTCGACGGTGCGGACGTCGCCTCGCTCGCGGATGCGCGGCGCGAAGCGGAGCGTGCGATCCGGGAGATCGCGGCGGAACACCTGAAGATCGAACGCAAGCTCGAACTGACATCGATCCAGATCCGGGACGAGGCCGGGGACGTCGTCGCCTCCGTTACCTATGACGAGGCCATGGACGATATTTTGCCGTAGCCCAAGGGAACCTCGGCCGGCAAAACGGATTGTTCCCGCCAAGCGCGCAGCTTCCGTACGGTACTTGACCAATTGCCGCATGCCTTTGCAAACCGGCAGGCACTCTTGGACAATGCCGATCTCGCATAACGCGCTGACATCTTTCATTTTTTCAGAGACCCGACCATCTCCATGAAGAACGGCCTTCTCGCTTCCCTGTCTCCGCCCGATCTCGACATCATGCTCGGCCAACTCGAAGAGATCGATCTGGCGCAGGGGCAAGTCCTCTATCAGCCTTTCGAAAAGATCTCGTATGCCTACTTCTTTCTCGGTGGCCTCTCCTCCGAGGTAATCCGGGATTCCAGCGGACAGCGGGTGGAAATCGGCTGCGTCGGGCGGGAGGGGCTTTCGGGCCTGCCGCTTCTGCTCGGCATCGGCGAGGCACCCCACCAGGCCTTCATGCAGATCGGCGGGCCGGCGCTGCGCATCAGCGCGGAGGGGCTCGACCGCGTGCTCAGGGATCATCCCTCGATCCGCAGCATGCTGATGAAGTTCGTGCATATCTTCATGATGCAGGTTGCTTCCACGGCGCTGGCGGATGCCCGCTACACGATCAACGCGCGGCTGGCGCGCTGGATTCTCATGGCCCATGACCGCGCCGGCGACGACGACCTGTCGCTCACACATGATTTTCTGGCGCTGATGCTCGGCGTGCGCCGCCCGAGTGTAACCACGGCGCTGCATATCCTGGAGGGGGACAATCTGATCCGCTCCAGCCGCGGCACCGTGACCGTGCGCGACCGCCAGGGTCTGGAACGGCTCGCGGGCGGCTCCTACGGCTTTGCGGAGGCCGAATACAAGCGCGTCATCGGATGACGAAGCGCCCGTCCATGCCTCAGTGCGCGGTCGCCATGGGCGCGAATGCCGGCTGCCCGAGCGCCATCGATCCCGGCGCGGGCTGGGCGAGCGCCTCGAAGCTTGGACGCGCGAAGAAATAGCCCTGCATCAGCCGCACGCCGAGATCTTCGAGCGCGCGCGCCTCGCCTGCCGTCTCGATGCCCTCGCAAAGCGGGGTGACGCCCAGATCGTGCAGCATGGCCACGGTGTGGCGAACGATGGTCCGGCGGACCGCGTCGGTGTCGATATTGCGGATCAGGTCCATGTCGAGCTTGGCGATATCGGGCTGAAATTTCGCCAGCAGCGCCAGACCCGCATGTCCCGCGCCGAAATCGTCGATCGCCGTGCGAAAGCCCATCTCGCGATAGGTGTTCAGGATGTTGAGGATATGCCCCGTGTCCAGGATCTCGCTTTCGGTGAATTCGAAAATGATGTTCTTCGGCGAGAATTTCGTTCGCGCAGCGGCCGCCAGCGTCAGGCGAATGCAGGCGCGCGGCTCGTAGACGGCATTGGGCAGAAAGTTGATCGACAGGCCGACATCGCTCTGCGTGCCGTAAAGCCGGGAGGCGAGCTCGATCGCCTTGACCCGGCACTGCTGGTCGAAGGCATATCGGTTCTGGGTATCGACGGCGGAGAGAACGGTGAAGGCGCCCTCACCGGCGAGACCGCGGACCAGCGCTTCGTGGGCGAACGTTGTCTTCGTCGCGACATCGACGATCGGCTGGAACGCCATGGAAAACGGTATGTGGAAATCCGCGCCGTCGCGACATCCCTGGCAGGTTGATGGCATTGATCTTTCCCAACTCTCGTTGGGCCCGATAAAACGCTATCGATGTGAACGCCGTCTTAAGGTGCGCGTCTTGAGTGTGCCGATCACGCTCTCCGTACGGTTGCAGACCAAGGGTCGGCACGGAATCGACGGATGTGCGGGAACAGCATCCGCCTCTGGCGTGTTGACGCTTCAGAATCGATAAAGGAAAACGCAATGGCAGACCATCGGGCACCGGCTTTCAGAAGGATGATGACCTTCGTCATCACGCTCCTCCTCGCCGGCGCCGTGCTCGCCGGCGTCTACCTGTTCGTGTCGAGCCCCGGCGAGGTGCGCGATCCGTCTCCGGCGGGGACCAGCCAACAGACGCCCTGACCGGCTTTCGCTGTTCAGACGATACCGCCACCTCCGGCGCGCGCCGCCGGCCGTTCAGCGCCGATCCTCTGGCGATAGCCGCTCTTGCGGTAGGCGGCGATCGGGTCGATTGCCCCGCCTTGACGACGGCGCGCTTCGGCGAGGATCGCCTCCACATCCGTGCGAAACGCGCGCTTCAGCGTGTCCGACGCCATCAAGGCGTCGTTTTCGTCCTGATATCCGTCCAGGGCCGCGCGGTCGACGAGGAGGGCCTGCGCATAGGCGCGGCGGATCTCGTTGGCACTGGAGATCAGGCTCTCGATCGGATCGGTGACATTGTGCGACTGGTCGATCATGTGCGCCGGGTTGAAGTCGCGGATGCCATGATGCTCGGCGTCCACGAGTTCGTTGAACACCAGAAAGAGGCGATAGGGATCGACCGAGCCTGCGTCCAGATCGTCGTCGCCATATTTCGAATCGTTGAAATGGAAGCCACCGAGCTTGCCGAACTGGGTGAGCCGGGCAACGATCATCTCGATATTGACGTTCGGCGCGTGATGCCCGAGATCGACCAGGCACTGGGCCTTCGGGCCGAGCGTGGAGGCGATGAGGTAGCTCGTGCCCCAGTCCTGCACGACCGTCGAATAGAAGGCCGGCTCGTACATCTTGTGTTCGGAGAACAGGCGCCAGTCGTCCGGCAGAGCCGCATAGATATCGCCCATCGAGGCGAGGTATCGCTCGAAGCTGCGGGTGAAATGGCTCTGGCCGGGGAAGTTCGAGCCATCGCCGACCCAGACCGTCAACGCCTTCGAGCCGATGGCGCGGCCGATCTCGATGCATTCGAGATTGTGCTCGACCGCCTGCGACCGCGTTCCCGCATCGGCATGGCTGAGCGAGCCGAACTTGTAGGACAGCGCCTGGCCTTCCGCGTCGGAGAAGGTGTTGGAGTTCATGGCATCGAAATGCAGTCCGTAGCCCTTCGCTGCCGCGAGCAGGTCGGACGGATCGGCCTTGTCCCAGGGGATATGCAGGGAAACGCCGGGGGTCGCGCGCGTCAATTCGTTGATGACGGCGCAATCGGCCAGCTTGTCGAAGATGCCGCGTGGCTCGCCGATGCCCGGAAACCGGGCAAAGCGCGTGCCGCCGGTGCCCACGCCCCAGGAGGGGACGGCGACATGAAAGGCCGACACCTTCTGCGTCACGGCCTCGATGTCGATGCCCCGGCGCGACAGATGCTCGCCGAGCGCCTGATAATCCGCAGCCTGCGCCGCGGCACGGCTTTCGTTATGCCCGGCGATCAGGTCGGGCGCGATACGGTGATCGGTCATGATGGTCTCCTCCTCCCTTGGTCCTGACACGCTCTAGCGCGGAAAGCTCTGCGCGTTGCCGCCATCGACATTAATGATGTTGCCGGTCGATTTGGCCGACAGGTCGGAGGCGAGGAAGTAGATAGCTTCGGCGACGTCCTCGGGCAGGATGTTGACCTTCAGCATGGAGCGCTTGCGATAATGCTCCTCGAGATCGCTGACCTCGATCTTGGACGAGGCCGCGCGCTGCTCGCGCCACTCGCCGTCCCAGATCTTGGAACCGCGCAGCACCGCATCCGGATTGACCGTGTTGACGCGAATGCCGCCTTCGGCCCCTTCGAGCGCGAGGCACCGCGCGAGATGGATCTCGGCGGCCTTCGCCGTGCAATAGGCCGAAGCATTCGGCGAGGAGGCGAGACCGTTCTTGGAGGCGACGAAGACGACGTTGCCGCCGAGCTTCTGGCGACGGAACAGGCGGAAGGCCTCGCGCGAGACGAGGAAGTAACCGGTCGCGAGAATGTCGATATTGCGGTTCCACATGGCGAGATCGGTCTCTTCGACCGGGGCGGAGGACGCGATGCCGGCATTGGAGACGAGGATATCGATGCCGCCGAACTCCACGAGACCCCGCGTGAACGCTTCGGCCACCTGATGTTCGTCGGTGACGTCGAGCTTGACGCTGCGCACGGCGTCGGCACCGTAGCGCTTGGCGAAATCGGCCTGCGCGCCGTCGAGCGCGGTCTGGTCGATATCGGCGAGCACGACGCAGGCGCCTTCCGCGATCAGGCGGGTGGCCGTGGCGCGACCGATGCCGCCGGCACCGCCGGTGACGAAGGCGACGCGGCCGGCCAGGCTTTTCGGCTTCGGCATGCGCTGGAGCTTGGCCTCCTCGAGCAGCCAGTATTCGATGTCGAAGGCTTCCTGTTCCGGCAGGCCCTGATAGTCCGACACGGTGGAGGCGCCGCGCATGACATTGATGGCATTGACGTAGAATTCGGCCGCGATCCGGGCCGTTGCCTTGTCGCGGGCAAAGGACAGCATGCCGACGCCGGGAATGAGGAAGATCACCGGGTTCGGATCGCGCATGGCCGGCGAATTGTCGTGGCGGCAGGTCTCGTAATAGCGGGCGTAATCGGCCCGATAGGCCTCGAGCGCCGCATCGAGATGGGCAACCACCGCATCGATACCACCTTCGGCTTTCGCATCGAAATCGAGAATCAGCGGGCGGATCTTGGTGCGCAGGAAATGATCCGGGCAGGAGGTGCCGAGCGCGCCGAGACGCTTGAGATCGGCCGAATTGACGAATTCCAGCACGGCCGTCTGATCGTCGAAATGACCGAGCTTCCTTTCCTCCCGGCCGATGCGACCGCGGATCTCCGGCATAAGCCGCGCAGCAATGGCACGGCGGCGGGTCTCATCGAGGCTGGTCGCGACCGCGCCGCCGAAGACGGTCTTGCCTTCGGTCTTGGTTGCGAACCAGTCGATCGCGCGGTTAATAATGTCGAGCGTCAGCTCGTAGCAGGCTTTCGCGTCGTCGGCCCAGGTGAAGAGGCCGTGGCTTTCGAGCACGACGCCCTTGGCATTCGGGTTTTCGGCAACGAAGGCCGCGAGATCGAGCCCGAGTTGGAAGCCCGGACGACGCCAGGGAAGCCAGCCGATTTCGTCGCCGAAGACGTCCTTCGTCAGGTCGCGCGAGTTTTTCGACGCCGCGATGGCGATGATCGCGTCGGGGTGCATATGATCGACATGGGCGAAGGGCACGAAGCCGTGCAGCGGCGTATCGATGGAGGCCGCGCGCGGGTTGAGCGCAAAGGTGCAGTGCGGCAGGAAGCCGACCATGCGGTCTTCATCGGCAATGCCGGTATAAAGGCTTTTCAGCGCTTCCAGCTTGTCGAGATAGAGCGTCGCGAAGCCGTCGAGCTTGATCGTGCCGACATCGCCGCCCGAACCCTTGACCCAGAGGACGCGCACCGGCTCCCCCGTCAGCGGATCGGCTTCGGTCACCTTGGCCGACGTGTTGCCGCCGCCGTAATTGGTGACGCGCTTGTCGGCGCCCAAAAGGTTCGAGCGATAGAGAAGCTTGCCCGGCTCATCGAGATCCTTGGCAACGGCGTCATCCCAACGGCTTTCGAGACGGTGGCTCTGTTCCGACATGTCATCCTCCCATGTGATCGGAACCCCTGCGTTGGACGCAGGTCGGCCCCGTGTTGCCGACGATATCGCGCAGGAGACGCTGTCATGTCAATCATATTCGATCATAAATGTTCATTGTGCAGCGCAATATAGAAAATTCTGATCGTTATTGATTGACAGCCTCTGCGGAATTCGCATAACTCGCTGTCGAGGAGACATCCATGCACGAACGCGAACGCCATCGCATCATCTTGAGCGCCGTCCAGGAAAAACCTGTGGTGACGGTGCAGGATATTGCGGAATTGACGGACGCGTCGGAGGCGACGATCCGTCGCGACATCGCCTCGCTGCATGTGCAGGGAAAGCTGCGCCGGGTTCGCGGCGGTGCGGAAGCCGTGCATCCGCCGCAGATCGGCAATCTCGCAGCACGACCCTTCAGGGTTTCCGAATCGATCAATTCCGATAAAAAGCGCGCAATCGCCCGCATGGCCGTCGATCTCTGCGAAGAGGGCGACGCCGTGATCATCAACGGGGGCACGACGACCTTCCAGATGGTGCATTTCATGGCGGCCCGCCGGCTGCAGGTCATGACCAACTCGTTTGCGATCGCCGAACATCTCGTCAAGCATTCCAAATGCACGGTGACGGTGCCGGGCGGCACGATCTATCGCGACCAGAGCCTGATCCTGTCGCCGTTCGAAAACGATGCCATCCGGAATTTCTCGGCGCGCCGCATGTTCGTGGGCGCGCAAGGGGCCAGCGCACTCGGCATCATGGAGTCCGACGCTCTGGTGATCCAGAGCGAGCAGCGACTGATGCGACAGGCCGACGAGCTGGTCGTAATGATCGACTCGGGCAAGTTCGCGCGACGCTCCAGCCTCATTCTCTGCCCGCTCGAAAACGTTTCCACCATCATTACCGACAGCGCCGTGTCTGAGGAGGCCGTGCGCATGGTGGAGGCCGCGGGGGTGAAGCTCGTCACGGTTCCCGTGACAGCGTCGGATACGAAGGATCATACCGCATCGGTCGCATGAGCGGCCGGGCTTATCGTCAACTGGGAGGAAGACAGCATGAAACTCGCACGAAAGCTTGCCATCGGGGTGGTGTTCGCCATGGCCGCATTCGGCTCTGCCGCACATGCCGCCGAGGTCAAGATCGGCCTCGTCGTGAAATCGCTCGGCAACGGCTTCTTCGAGGCCGCCAACAAGGGCGCGCAGGAAGCGGCCAAGGAACTCGGCGATGTCGAGATCATCTATACCGGCCCGACCAGCACCACGGCAGAAGGCCAGATCGAGGTGATCAATGCGCTGATCGCCCAGGGCGTCAACGCCATCGCCATTTCCGCAAACGACCCCGACGCCGTCGTCCCGGCGCTGAAGAAGGCCGCACAGCGCGGCATCAAGGTCATTTCCTGGGATTCGGGCGTCGCACCCGAAGGCCGCATCCTGCAGCTCAACCCGTCCTCCAACGCGCTGATCGGCAAGATGTGCCTGCAGCTCGCCAAGGACCATCTGGACGGCGGCAAGGGCGACTTCGCCATCCTCTCGGCCACGACAACATCCACGAACCAGAACATCTGGATCGAGGAAATGAAGAAGCAGCTGAAGGACTTCCCCGGCCTCAACCTCGTCACCACCGTCTATGGCGACGACCTTTCGGACAAGAGCTACCGCGAAGCGCAAGGCCTGATGACCTCCAATCCGAACGTCAAGGTCATCGTCGCCCCGACCACGGTCGGCGTTCTCGCGGCCTCGCAAGCCGTCAAGGATGCGGGCAAGATCGGCCAGGTCTATGTGACCGGTCTCGGCCTTCCCTCCGAAATGGCCGGCGCCATCAAGTCCGGCGCGACGAAGGAGTTCGCGATCTGGAACCCGATCGATCTCGGCTACTCCGCCGCCCAGATCGCCTATCACCTCGTCAAGGGCGACACGGACGGTGCGCCGGGCTCGGAAATCGAAGCAGGCCGCATGGGCAAGATCAAGGTCGGCGAGAACGGCGAAGCCGCCATGGCCGACCCCTTCGTCTACAATGCCGGAAACATCGACCAGTTCTCCAAGGTATTCTGAGCGAGGCCTTCTGGCCCGCAAGGATGCCAGGATGACGTGACCAGACAATCCGGCGGCGCCCAAGGGTGCCGCCGGTCCTCTCTTTCCGACCGGACATGGACATGATGGCCCTTCAACACCCCGTCGCCGAGGATCGCTTGGCCGTGCCCGCCATTCTGGAAATGCGCGGCATTTCGCAGATCTTTCCGGGCGTCAAGGCGCTCGACGGCGTCGATATCGCGCTTTATCCGGGAACGGTGACCGCTCTCATCGGCGAGAACGGCGCCGGCAAATCGACGCTGGTGAAGATCCTGACCGGCATCTACCGCCCGAGCGAGGGCGAGATCCGGATCGACGGCGCGCCCGTCACCTTTTCCGACGCGCAGGCCGCCATCGACGCCGGCGTGACCGCCATCCACCAGGAAACCGTGCTCTTCGACGAGCTGACGGTGGCCGAAAACATCTTTCTCGGCCATGCGCCGCGCACGCGGTTCGGAACCATCGACTGGACGCGCATGAACGCGCGGGCCCGCGATCTCCTGCGCTCGCTCGAAAGCACGATCGAGCCGACGATCCGGCTGAAGGACCTGTCGATCGCGCAGCGCCATCTGGTCGCAATCTCGCGCGCGCTGTCGATCGAGGCGCGCATCGTCATCATGGACGAGCCGACGGCAGCACTCTCCCGCAAGGAGATCGACGATCTCTTCCGGATCGTGCGCGACCTGAAACGCCAGGGCAAAGCCATCCTCTTCATCAGCCACAAGTTCGACGAGGTCTATGAGATTGCCGAGAACTACGTGGTCTTCCGCGACGGCAAGGCGGTGGGACATGGCGCGCTGGCAGCGACGCCGCAGGACGACATCGTCCGCCTGATGGTCGGCCGCACCGTGGCCGACGCCTTTCCGAAGATCGCGGTGGCACCCGGCGCGCCGGTGCTCGAGGTCTCTGGCTACTGCCATCCGACCGAGTTCCACGATATCTCCTTCACGCTTCACCGCGGCGAGATCCTCGGCATCTACGGGCTCATCGGCGCCGGGCGCTCGGAACTCTGCCAGTCGCTGTTCGGCATCACGGCGCCGGCCAGCGGCACGGTGCAGATCGAGGGCCGGCCGGTGACGATCCGCTCGCCGCGCGACGCGATCCGGGCCGGCATCGTCTATGTGCCGGAGGAGCGCGGCCGCCACGGGCTGGCGCTGCCCATGCCGATCTTCCAGAACATGACGCTGCCCTCGCTCGGCCGCACGTCGCGCGCCGGCTTCCTGCGGCTGGCCGACGAGTTCGCGCTCGCCCGCAAATATGCGGAGCGGCTGGACCTGCGCGCCGCCGCTCTTTCCGTGCCGGTCGGTACGCTTTCGGGCGGCAACCAGCAG
This sequence comes from Rhizobium sp. PP-F2F-G48, assembly GCF_004342335.1. Lineage (NCBI taxonomy): Bacteria > Pseudomonadati > Pseudomonadota > Alphaproteobacteria > Hyphomicrobiales > Rhizobiaceae > Rhizobium > Rhizobium sp. PP-F2F-G48. The sequence continues at coordinate 304,214 of NZ_SLVH01000005.1, forward strand.
AAGGTGGTCATCGGCAAATGGCTCGCGACGCAGCCGAAAGTGATCATTCTCGACGAGCCGACCAAGGGCATCGACATCGGCTCCAAGGCCGCCGTTCACGCCTTCATCAGCGAGCTTGCGGCCGAAGGCCTGTCGATCGTGATGATCTCGTCGGAACTGCCGGAGATCCTCGGCATGTCGGACCGGGTGATGGTGATGAAGGAAGGCCTGTCGGCCGGCATCCATGCGCGTGCCGGGCTGACGCCGGAAATTCTGGTGCGCGCCGCCACCGGCAACGCGTGAGGACGAACCCATGACCCTTCTGAAGAAACGCGAAACTTTGCTCTTCCTCATCATCGCCCTGATGGTGATCGCCTTTTCCACGCGCGCCCCCGGCTTCGGGAACCCCCGCAACCTCGCCGTCATCTTCAACGATACCGCCATCCTGATCATCCTGGCGCTGGCGCAGATGACGGTCATCCTGACGAAGTCGATCGACCTTTCGGTTGCCGCCAACCTTGCCTTCAGCGGCATGGCGGTGGCGATGCTGAATGCGGCGGTGCCCGGCCTGCCGCTCGTTCTTCTGATCCTGCTGGCCATCGGCATCGGGGCCGCCCTCGGCGCCATCAACGGCTTTCTCGTCTGGCGGCTCGAAATGCCGCCGATCGTGGTGACGCTGGGCACGCTCACGATCTATCGCGGCATGGCCTTCGTTCTCTCGGGCGGCGCCTGGGTGAATGCGCACCAGATGACGCCGGAGTTTCTCAACGTGCCCCGGCTGGCGGTCGCCGGGCTTCCGGTCCTCTCCTGGGTCGCGGTGCTCGTCGTCGTGCTGGTCTATCTGATGGCGCGCTACACGCCCTTCGGCCGCTCGGCCTATGCGGCGGGCGGCAATCCCGTGGCTGCGGTCTATGCCGGGATCGATGTGGGCTACACGCGCTTTCTCGCCTTCACGCTGTCGGGCGCGCTTGCCGGTCTCAGCGGCTATCTCTGGGTGTCGCGCTATGCGGTCGCCTATGTCGACATCGCCATCGGCTTCGAGCTCGACAGCGTCGCGGCCTGCGTCATCGGCGGAATCTCGATCGCGGGCGGCGTCGGCAGCGTCATCGGCACCGTGCTCGGCGCCCTGTTCCTCGGCGTCATCAAGAACGCGCTTCCGGTCATCGGCATCTCTCCCTTCACCCAGATGGCGATCTCCGGCTCGGTCATCATTCTCGCCGTCGTGTTCAACGCCCGGCGCGAGCGCAACCGCGGGCGGATCATCCTGCGCAACCGGGCAGCGGAAGACGGCGGCCCCGACACGATCAACAAGGCGGCCCTGGCATGAGCGCGATCCCCTCGACATCTCCCCAGCCCGAACCGTCGCAGCCCGCACGCCGCGCCATTCCCGACCGGCTGGGCACGCCGCTCCGCCGGCTGCTGGCCAGCTGGGAAGTGCTGCTTCTCGGCGTGGCGGTCGCGATCTTTGTGTTCAATTCGCTGGCCTCACCCTATTTTCTCGATGCCTGGAACCTCTCGGACGCCACCTTCAACTTCACCGAAAAGGCAATGATCGCCTTTGCCATGGCGCTGCTGGTGATCGCCGGCGAGATCGACCTTTCGGTCGCCGCCATCATCGCGCTCGCCTCGACCGCCATGGGCGCGGCAGCCCAAGCGGGCGTCGGCGCGGCAGGGCTGGTCGCCATCGGCGTCTGTGTCGGCCTTGCCTGCGGCACCGTCAACGGCGTGCTCGTTTCCGGCATGAAGCTGCCCTCCATCGTCGTCACCATCGGCACGATGAGCCTGTTTCGCGGCCTCTCCTATATCGTGCTCGGCGACAAGGCCTATGGCGGCTACCCCGCCGACTTCGCCTTCTTCGGGCAGGGCTATGTCGTCTGGGTGTTTTCGTTCGAGTTCGTGCTGTTCCTCGTGCTGGCCGGCATCTTCGCCGTGCTCCTGCATGCGACGAATTTCGGGCGGCAGGTCAAGGTGATCGGCAACAACGAGTTTGCCGCGCGCTTTTCCGGCATTCCCGTCGAGCGGATCAAGTTCATCCTGTTTCTGCTCACCGGCCTGATGAGCGGCATCGCCGCCGTCTGCCTCACCTCCCGCCTCGGTTCCACCCGGCCGTCGATCGCGCAGGGATGGGAGCTGGAGGTCGTGACCATGGTGGTGCTCGGCGGCGTCTCCATTCTCGGCGGCTCCGGCACGATCGGCGGCGTCGTCATCGCCGCCTTCGTCATGGGCCTTGTCACCTTCGGGCTCGGGCTGCTCAACGTGCCGGGCATCGTCATGTCGATCTTTATCGGCCTGCTCCTCATCATCACCATCGCGCTGCCGATCCTGGCGCGCCGCATCAAGGCGAGGTCCTGATGACGCCCGACAGCCCCCTCGAACGCCACGCCTTCGTCATGAAGCTGCATGCGGGCCAGGAGGCGGAATATCGCCGCCGCCACGACGCGATCTGGCCTGAACTGAGCGCGCTGCTCGCGCAGGCCGGGGTTCGCGACTATTCGATCTTTCTCGACCCGGAGACTCTGACGCTGTTCGGCGTGCTCTCGCGCGCCCGCGACCACCAGATGGCCGCCCTGCCCGAGCACCCGGTGATGAAGCGCTGGTGGGCGCATATGGCCGATATCATGCAGACACATCCCGACAATGCGCCGGTGTCGCGCGACCTGATCCCCGTCTTTCATCTGCCGGAACAGCCATGACCCGCAGGACCGATCGGGCGCCGGGCCGGGTCGCCGTCTTCGACGTCGGCAAGACCAATGCCAAGCTCGTCGTCTACGATACGTCCAGCGGTCGCGAACTCGTATCCCACCGGATGGCAAACCGCGTGATCGGGACGGGGCCTTATCCCCATTACGATACGGACGCGCTCTGGGCGTTCCTCCTCGCATCGCTCAAGGCGGTGGCGGAGACGCCGGGGTTCGATGCGATCTCGGTCACGACCCATGGGGCAGCCGCCGCCCTTCTCGATGCGCAGGGCGCGCTGGCCATGCCCGTGCTCGACTACGAGCATGATTATCCGCCGGAGATCCAGGCCGCCTATGAAGACCTCCGCCCGGGCTTCATCGAAACCTTTTCTCCGAGACTGGCCATGGGGCTCAACCTCGGCGCCCAGCTGCATTATCAGAGGACCGCGTTTCCCGCGGAATTCGCGCGGGTCCGCACCATCGTCACCTATGCGCAATACTGGTCCGGCCGGCTCAGCGGTTGCTTTGCGACGGAGGTGACGTCGCTCGGATGCCATACGGATCTCTGGAACCCGGCTCTTTCGCAGTTTTCGAGCTTGGTCGAGACGCTCGACCTCTCCGGGCTCATGGCGCCGGTACGATCCGCCTTCGACGTGCTGGGGCCGCTTCTTCCACAGCTTGCTATGGACATCGGGCTCGACGCGGACCGCGAGGTCCCGGTCCATTGCGGTATCCACGACAGCAACGCCTCGCTGCTGCCGCATCTGATGGTGCGCGAGGCGCCCTTCTCGGTCGTCTCCACCGGTACATGGGTCGTCTCCTTCGGCGTCGGCGGCGATCTCGGACAACTCGATCCCGCACGCGACACGCTTGCCAATGTCGATGCCTTCGGCCGCGCGGTTCCATCGGCACGGTTCATGGGCGGGCGGGAATACGAAATGCTGACGGCCGGACGGGAGACCCTGCAGGCCGGAACCGGCGATGCATCGTTACCCTTGGCGGTGATGACGCGCGGCATGATGCTTCTGCCATCGGTGGTGACCGGCTGCGGCCCCTTCCCGGCGATGACGGCGAAATGGGTCTCGGCGGAGGGCGCAGCGGATGACGAGCGCCAGGCGGCGATCTGCCTTTATCTCGCGCTGATGACGCAGGAGAGCCTGCGGCTTCTCGATGCCGGCGGGCCGATCCTGGTCGAAGGACCGTTTGCGAAGAACGGCCTCTATCTCAGCACACTCTCCGCCTTTTCCGGCCGGCAGGTGCTGGCGCTGGAGGGCTCGACGGGAACGAGCCTCGGTGCTGCCCTGCTTGCGGGAAAGGCGGCGCCTGTCGCATCCGCATCCGCATCCGCCGAGGCCGTGACGCCGCTTGGTCCGTGGGACGAAATCGAGACCTACCGGAAACTCTGGTCCGCGCGGATCGCGGCCCGATAAATCACCACTGGGTTTGCGCAGCGCTCCATCTAAGCGCTCGGCTTCGGCCTGAGCAGAGAGTTCATGCGGTGCGCAGCGCGATATAGGCGGCCGTCGCGCCCAGCATGCTCGCCGCGCCCCGGTTGAGGATCATCAGCGCCTTCGGCCGGCGCAGGAACTGGCGTGCCCGGGACGCGAGCACGATATAGGGAATGAGCACCGAAAGCAGCACCACGAAGGTGGTCAGCACGAGAAAGATGTAGTCGCGCGGTCCGATGGCACCGAGATCGATCAGCGTCGGTACCAGCGCGACATAGAACAGCATCGTCTTCGGATTGCCGAGCGTCACCAGAAGCCCCGAGAGGAAGGCGAGGCCCGGAGACGTGCGCACCCGGTTTTCCTCCACATCCTGCGCCATCAGGCCCGACGTCCAGAGTTTCCAGGCGATGAAGCCGAGATAGAGTGCGCCGAGGATCTTGATGACGAGGAAGGCCGTGGTGAAGGTCTGCGCCACATAAGCGAGACCGAGGACGACGCCCGTGAGATAGACGAGATCTCCCAGCACGAGGCCAAGGCCCATCAGGAACGTATCGCGAAAGCCGGAGCCGAGCGCCCGCGCGACGATCGCCGTCATGCCGGGACCGGGAATGGCCGCCGCAACGAAGAGGGCCGCGGCATAGGCAAGAAGACTGGCGAGGGTCAAGGAGAGAGCCTTTCCGCTGATGGCCGCTGATGGCCCGGTGAATTTCCGGAGTCTTTTCGGCGCACACGCATCTGTTTGGTTCGTTCAGAACCAGAAAGCGCTCGTCTTCGCTGTTTTCCGTTGTCTTTGTAGAAAAACGCTTCGCCCTTTGCCGTTAAGACTCTAACGCCTTTCCTCCGTGTCGCCAAGAGCCAGCGCCCGCCGCAGGCTTTGGCCCGCCCGATCGAGACGCTGCTGCGCGGTGGCGCGATCCGGGACGCCCGAGGCGAGGAGGACGGCGAGCTTAACGGAGCCGCCGGCCGCTTCGAGATGGCGCTCGGCCTCGAGCGGATCGACGGAGGCGATAGCGGCCACCATGCGGGCGGCGCGCTGGCGCAGCTTTGCATTGTCGGGCCGAAGATTGACCATATGGCCATCATAGACATGGCCGAGCCCGATGCCGACAAGGGTGGAAATCATGTTGAGCGCGATCTTCTGGGCGGTGCCCGCGCCCATGCGCGTCGAGCCGGATATCACCTCGGGCGGCGTTTCCAGCAGCACGGCGACATCGGCCATCTCGAACAGCCGCGCGCCGGGATTGTTGGCAATGGCCACGATGGTGGCGCCACCCGCCCGCGCCGCCTGCGCGCAACCGAGCGCATAGGGTGTCCCGCCGCTGGCGGAGACGATGAGGATGCAATCCCCGGCACCGACGCCCGCCTGCTCGGTGTCGCGCACGCCAAGGTCGCGATCATCCTCATAGCCGCCCGCGAGATCGGCAAGGCTCGCCGTGCCGCCGGCGAGGAGAACGACGACCGAAGGCTGTGCGAGACCATATGTGCCCGGCAGTTCGAGCGCATCGACCATGGCCATCAACCCGGAACTGCCGGCACCGGCATAGACGAGGCGGCCACCGCTTCGCAGCGCCTCGGTGGCGAGAGACGCCGCCAGCGCCAGCGGCTCGATGGCCGCATCGACCGCGCGCGCCGCAGCCTGCTGGCCTTCCGCCAGAAGCTTCAGGATCGCAACTGGCTCCCGCTTGTCGAGATCCGGTGCTTGCGCATGGCCCTCTTCCGTCCTGTTCGCCACGCGACCCTCCCTGCACCACAAGTCCAAATGAATACCAATAGGCCGCCGGAAATCAAGAGCATCGCGTCAATTGAAAGCGCAATGCGGAATTCTAAGCAGCTAGCCTGATGAATTTACCCGATAAAAGTGGCTTTCCACATTTTGTTGATTTTCGTCTTGGTAAATGGTCCTTTTTTGGTATTATCGGACCGGAGGTTTTCCATGGGTCTTTATCGTGTCGGAATCGATGGTGGCGGGACGCGGTGCCGGGCAGCGGTGGCCGGTGCGGACGGCCGTCTTCTCGGGCGCGGCATCAGCGGTGCTGCCAATATCCTGACCGATCAGGAAACAGCGCTGGCCCATATCCGGCTGGCGACGGAAGCGGCTTTCCAGGAGGCGGGGCTTCCCGTGTCGGCGATCGCCTCGGCGGACGCCGTCCTCGGTCTCGCCGGCAACAATGTGGCCGAAGCCGTGTCGTTCATCGCCGTGCGTCTCCCGTTTGCGCGCGCGCAGATCGTGTCCGACGTCCTGATCGCGCTGCAGGGCGCGCTCGGCGACCGGGATGGCGCGGTGGCAAGTCTCGGAACGGGCACCGTCTACAGCATTCGGCAAAAGGGCGGGATCTCCATGCTCGGCGGTCACGGCTTCAAGGTGGGCGATCTTGGCAGCGGCGCGCGGCTGGGGCAAGGCCTTCTGCAGGAAGCGCTGCTCGCCCATGACGGCATACGCCCGTCCTCTTCCCTGACCGAGACGGTGCTTGCGGCGTTCGGCCACTCGACGGCGGCCATCATCGCGTTTGCCCATACCGCGCATCCGGCCGATTACGGCCGCTACGCGCCGAGCATTTTTTCGGCCGCCGACGCAGGCGATCCCGTCGCGATCGACCTCGTGCGGGCGGCTGCGCAGCGGATCGACCAGACGCTCGACGCCATCGTCGCCCGCGGCGTCGAAACGCTCTGCCTCGTCGGCGGGCTCGCGCCGCTCTACAGGCCCTGGCTGGCCGAGCGGCCCGGCATCGCGTTTGCCGAACCGCGCGCAGACGCGCTGACGGGAGCCGTGGCACTGGCGGTCCAGGGCTTGCCCGCGGACACGTCTTCGAAACAGGTGGAGGCGGCGCAATGAGCGATCACCTGGCGCATCTCCTGCCGCTCGAAGGCCTGCAGGGTGCGGGGGCCGGGCCCCTGTACCTCAAGCTGCGCCAGTCTCTCGAAGAGGCGATCCAGTCGGGGAAGCTCAACCATGGCGACGCGCTGCCGCCGGAGCGCGACCTTGCCGAATATGCCCAGATCAGCCGGGTCACCGTGCGGAAAGCAGTGGACGATCTCGTGCGCGACGGGCTTCTCGTGCGCCGTCACGGCTCCGGCACCTTCGTCGTCAAGCCGCTGGCGCGCGTGCAGCAATCCCTTTCGCGCCTCACCTCCTTCACCGAGGACATGGCGCGGCGCGGACTGACCACGCGGGCCCAATGGATCGAGCGGGGGCTTTTTGCCGCCTCGCCGGACGAAATGATGACGCTCGGCCTGCCGGCCGACGCGCTCGTCGCGCGGCTCGGGCGGCTGCGGATCGCCGACGACATGCCGCTTGCCATCGAGCGGGCCAGCATCTCGGCGGAATTTCTGCCCGATCCGATGCGGGTCACGACCTCGCTCTATGCCGAACTCGACACGTCGCACGCCCGCCCGGTGCGCGCGGTGCAGCGGATCTCGGCCTGCGGGCTGAAGGATCCGGACGCCGCGATGCTGGGCGTTGCCAGCGGGTCGGCCAGCCTGTCGATCGAGCGCATCTCCTATCTGGCGTCCGGCCGCGTGGTGGAGTTCACCCGTTCGCTCTATCGCGGCGATGCCTATGATTTCGTGGCTGAACTCAGCCTTTCCGACACCTGAAGCGGCTCCACGCGAAGACGGCCTTTAAGGACATGCACGACATGACGACCGACCAGACCCATATGCGCCGCGAGATCAACGAGATCCCGGAAGCTGCCGCCCGTCTTCTCGAAGGGTCCCGCAATGCGCTCGATGCCGCGGGTGCGGCACTCGCCGCGCACGATCCGGCTTTCCTGGTGACCATTGCCCGCGGTTCGTCCGACCATGCCGCCCTGTTCCTGAAATATGCGATCGAGCTGACCACGGGGCGCCCCGTCGCCTCGCTCGGGCCGTCGCTCGCCTCGATCTACGGCGCGAAGATGGCGCTTTCCGGCGCCGGCTCGATCGCCATTTCGCAATCCGGCAAGAGCCCGGACATCGTTGCCATGGCCGAGGCCGCAACCAAGGCCGGCGCCGTTACCATTGCGCTCACCAACACGCTGCCCTCGCCGATCGCCGAAGCGAGCACCCATCCAGTGCATATCATGGCCGGCCCGGAGATCGCCGTCGCCGCGACCAAATCGTATGTGAACTCGATCATCGCCGGTCTTGCCGTGCTCGCGGCCTGGACGAAGGATGCAGCCCTCGACCGCGCGGTGCGCGAGCTGCCCACCCATCTTGCCCGCGCCGTGACGCTCGACTGGAGCGCGCTGTTCGACGGGATCGGAACGTCGGATTCGCTCTATGTGCTCGGCCGCGGACCGGCGCTCGCCATCGCCAGCGAAGCCGCCCTGAAGTTCAAGGAAACGTCCGGCCTGCACGCCGAGGCCTATTCCGCAGCCGAGGTGCTGCACGGGCCGGTGGCGCTCGTGGAGAAACGCTTTCCGGTTCTGGGTCTCGCCGCGCGTGACGCAGCCGAGGCCTCCGTCACCGGCATTCTCGACGATCTCGCCGGCAAGGGCGCGCGGGCCTTCCTGACCGCGGACGCCCATGGCCGCGCAGCACCCCTGCCCTTCGTTGCGACCGGACATCCGCTGACCGACGCGCTCTGCCTCATCCTCCCCTTCTACGGCTTCGTGGAGGCATGGTCGCGCGCCAAGGGCTTCAACCCCGATCAGCCGGCAGCGCTGAAGAAAGTGACGGAAACGCGATGAACGCACAGCGCGACGACACGGCCTTCGCCGTCACCGGTGCCCGGATCTTCGACGGGCAGGACTGGCATGCCGGACAGGCGCTCCTCGTCGGCGCCGGCGTCGTGACCGGCATCGTCGCGCTGGAGGCGCTGCCGCAGGGAATCGAAACGGTTTCCGCCAAGGGGCAGATCCTGGTGCCCGGCTTCATCGACCTGCAGGTCAATGGCGGCGGCGGGGCGCTGCTCAACGATGCGCCGAGCGTCGATGTGATCCGCACGATCTGCGCCGCGCATGCGCGCTTCGGCACGACGGCTCTTCTGCCGACGCTCATCACCGATACGCCGGATGTGCGCAGCCTTGCGATATCGGCCGCGCGCGAGGCGCGGGCTGCAGGCGTTCCCGGTTTCATCGGCTTGCACCTCGAAGGCCCGCATCTGTCGGTCGCGCGCAAGGGCGTCCATGACCCCGATCTGATCCGGCCGATGGAGGCCGACGATCTCGACGTCATCCTCGCCTGCGCTTCGCTGTTCGATGCCGTCATGGTCACCGTGGCGCCCGAGAATGCGACGCTGGAACAGGTGGCGGCCATGAGCAAGGCCGGCATCACCGTCAGTCTCGGCCACACGGCTGCCGACTACGAGACGGTGGCGACCTATGCGCTGGCCGGCGCGCGCACCGTGACCCATCTCTTCAACGCCATGAGCCCGCTCGGACATCGCGAGCCCGGCTGCGTCGGCGCGGCGCTCGATCTGGGCACGCTGCATGCCGGGATCATCGCCGACGGGTTTCACGTCGATCCGGTGTCGATGGGCATCGCGTTGCGGGCAAAGGTCGGGCCAGGCCGCATCTTTCTGGTCACCGACGCCATGTCGATCATCGGCTCGGACCAGACCGGATTTCTGCTCAACGGGCGCGAGATCTTTCGCCGCGAGGGCCGGCTGACGCTGGCCGACGGGACGTTGGCCGGCGCCGACATCGACATGCTGTCCTCCGTCCGCTTCGTGCACCGGACGCTCGACCTGCCGCTCGGCGAGGCGATCCGGATGGCATCCGCCTATCCCGCCGACGCGATCGGCCTTTCTGCCGTCAAGGGCCGGCTTCTGCCGGGACTCGATGCGGACTTCGTTCTGCTGACGGACGATCTCGATATGGTCGCGACCTATATCGGCGGCCATGCCGTGTTCTCGGCCTGAGGCAGCGATTTTCGGTCAGAGCGCGGCCTTCAGTGCCCGCACGACAGCGGCATCGGTCCGCCGCGCGGCCTCAGGCGCAAAGCCGAGGTCCACGAGGCGGCGATCGGCTGTGGGAACCGAGACCGAGCAGGAGGCGTGAACCTCGCGGACGCCGGTGGCGAGCACAGGCCCGACGGTCGAGAGCGTGACGCCGGAGCCCGGCATGATCGACAGGCGCCCATCTGCCCTGCGGACAAGATCCGCAATGGCCGCGATGCCGTTTGCGGCCGTCGTTTCGCCGCCCGAGGTGAGAATGCGCTCGAAGCCGAGATCGATCGCCGTCTCCAGCGCGGCCGCCTGATCCGGCACGAGATCGAAGGCGCGGTGGAGGGTGCGTCCCAACCCATTCGCGCGCTGCAGGAGACGGGCGAGCCCGGCGGCATCGAGGGTGCGGTCGCCAAGACTTGCGCCAAGGACCACGCCGGCCAGACCGGCCTGCCGTGCGGCATCGATCTCCGCTTCCATCATGGCGATCTCGGTCTCGTCAAAGACGAAATCGCCGGCACGCGGACGGATCATCGCATAGACCGGCACGGACATGCGGCCGGCGAGCTGCATCAGACCGGCCGACGGCGTCAGGCCGCCGAGCGCCAAAGCGGAGCAGAGCTCGATCCGGTCGGCGCCACCGTCCACCGCGGCCACGAGACCCGAGGCGTCATCGACGCAGACTTCGAGCAGAACGGGGCTCATCGGTCATCTCCCGTGAGTGCGAGCAGGGCAGCACCGATCAGGCCGGGTTCGATCCGGCATTCTCCCGGCACGACCAGCGGACGATCGAACTTGCGCAGAATGCGGGTGCGGACGGTCCGGTCGATCGCCTCGATCAGCGATGTGACGCCCGACAGGCCGCCGCCGACGGGCACGATGGTCGCACCGGTGATGTTGATCGCGAGCGCCAAAGGCGAGGAAACAAGATCGACCAGAACCTCGATGGTGCGGGCGGCGTCCGGATCGCCGGCCTGCCAGCGCGCGGTGATGTCGTGGCTCGGCAGCGTCTCCTTGTGGAGCACCTGGTGAAGCCGCTCCATGCCGCGCGCGGCACCGATCGTGTCGACGCAGCCGCTCTGACCGCAGCCGCAGGCAAAGGCGGGAATGGCGACCGGCGGGTTTCCGGCCGTGGCGGCGACGGCCGGGCCATGGCCCCATTCGCCGGCAAAGCCGCCATGGCCGTTGATCAGCCGTCCATTGGCGACAAGACCCCCGCCGACGCCCGTGCCGAGAATGACGCCGAAGACGATGCGGTGTCCGCGTCCGGCACCGAGCCCGGCTTCGGCGAGCGCGAAGCAATCCGCATCATTGGCGATCAGGACCGGCATCTGAAGTCGATTGCCCAGATCGCGGGCCAGAGGTCGCTGGTCGAGGCAGGGAATATTCGCGACCGTGATGGCCTGCGTCTCCGGATCGACCACGCCGGCAATCGACAGGGCGATGCGCTCCGGCCGGATGCCGGCCTCGGCGAAGGCATCCTCCAGCGCGGCGACGAAGGCATCGAAATCGTGCAGCGGCGTCGGCCGGCGCGTCAGCGGACGAATGTCGGCCGGCGAGGTGGCGACGGCCCCCTTGATGGCGGAACCGCCGATGTCGAAACAGACGATCATGCCTCACCCCTTATGATATGTTCGGCCGCGAGCGCGGCCGACAGAAGGCGGCGGTCCTCGCCCTGCGGCGCCGAGAGGAGAAAACCGGCCGGCATTCCGGCCTCGCCCGTTCCGCAGGGGATGGAGATGCCGCAGCCATCGAGGAAGTTGCCGACCAGCGTGTTGCGCAGCGTCCGGAAATTCGTCTCCACGAACAGCGCGTCGTCTGCCAGGAGCGGCGCGATCGGCGGGGCGACATGGGGCAGCGTCGGGTGGGCGAGCAGGTCGCGCGGGCCGAGCATGCCGGAAAAGGCGGCGATCATCCTTCGGCGAGCGGCGGTCAGGGCGATGTAGTCGGCCATGGCCGTCTTCTCGCCCATGCGCGAGCGGACCACGACGCGTGGGTCCATCCTTTCCGCATCCGTCCCGGCGAGCCGCTCGCGATGAAGCGCGAAGGCTTCGGCGGTCACGAGAGCGCCATGACGGGCAAAGAGCTCGAAGACCTCGGTAAAGAGCGGCACCGCCCGATGCTCGATACGGGCCCCGGCAGCGGCAAGACGCGCGAGCGCTGCCTCGAAAGCCGCGACGACGCCGGGCTCCGCGCCATCGAACATCACGGTCTGCGGCACGACGAGCGTCAGTCCATCCACCTCGCCGCGGCCGGCCTCTGGCACGCTCACGCCGCGCAGGGCGGCATCGACCCAGACGGCATCCTGCACCGTCCGACAGAGAGGCCCGAGCGAATCAAGGCTTGCGGCCAAGGGAAAGACGCCGTCCATGGCGTAACGGCCGCGCGTTGCCTTATAGCCAACGATGCCGTTGAGGGCTGCGGGAATGCGGATGGAGCCACCCGTGTCGGTGCCGATCGCGACCGGCACGAGGCCGGATGCCACGGCCACGGCCGAGCCGGAGGAAGAGCCGCCGGGAATGCGCGGAACGTCGGTGGAGGCCGCATTGGCGGGCGTGCCGTAATGCGGGTTGATGCCGAGGCCGGAAAAGGCGAATTCGCTCATATTGGTCCGCCCGACGGCCACCATGCCGGCAGCGGCGAGTGCGGCGACGACGGCCGCGTCCTTCGTCGCCGGCCCGTCGTCGAGCACGACCGAGCCTGCCCGGGTGACGGCACCTTCCGTGTCGAACAGGTCCTTCCAGGCGACGGGGATGCCATCGAGAAGACCGCGCGAACGGCCGGCTCCCAAGCGCAGACGCGCGGCCTCGGCCTCCCGCAACGCACGTGGCCCGAGAACCTCTGTGAAGATCGCCGGGTCGGCCGCGGCGATCCGGTCGAGCACCGCTTCCGTCAGCGCGACCGGGTCGAGCGCACCGTTCTGGAGGAGCACGGCAAGGCTGGCGACGGAGAGATCCGTCCGGATATCGTTCATGGGGTGCTCCGACGAGGTTGCTTCTCTCTCCTACTGCATTCTCACGAAAACCAAAATCGGCCGTGGTGATTTCTGCGGGGCTGCGCGCGGGGGAGCGCCGGGAAGAGCATGGTATCGACAGGCTTCTTGCGAGGACGGCCAAGGCGCTCTACATCACCTGTTGCGCTGCAGCATGCGCGTCGATCCTGGAGCCGCCGGATGATCTTTCACGCCGCCCGACTGTCATTGGCCAATCTCTTCGCACCGGAAACGCGCGCCGCGTTCTGGAAGACGCTGGGCCTGACGATCCTTGCACTCGTGCTGCTCTGGCTCGGTCTTCGCGAAAGCTTCGTCTATTTCGTCGCCCCGCTCGTCACCGAGATGCTGCCGGGCACGCCGGAATGGGCCGGCTGGTTCACCTTCATCCTCATCATCTTCGCCAGCATCGGGCTGGCGCTCGTGCTGGCCCTGCTGCTCGCGCCGGTCACGGCGCTGATCGCCGGGCTATTCCTCGATGACGTCGCGGAGGTGATCGAGACCCGGGATTATCCGAACGAGCCCGCCGGCCGGTCCCTGCCGATCGGCGAGGCGATCCGCGGCACTCTGAAATTTCTCAGCGTCGTGATCGTCGGCAATCTGATCGCGCTCTTTCTGCTGCTGGTGCCGGGCATCAACCTCGTCGCCTTCTTTCTCGTCAACGGCTACCTGCTCGGGCGGGAATTCTTCGAGTTTGCCGCGATGCGGTTCCGACCGCCCGAAGAAGCCCGCGCTTTCCGCTCCAAGCACCGCACGACGATCTTCCTCGCGGGGCTGCTTCTCGCCGCCTTTCTCGCTGTTCCGATCGTCAACCTGCTCACCCCGCTCTTTGCGGCCGGGCTCATGGTGCATCTGCACAAGGCGCTCTCGGCGCGCGATCCCGAATTCGGCTATCCCCGCATCCGCCCCTCGGTACGCCCGCCTCTGCAAAGCACGTCTCTCTAAGCCAGCCCGGCTGGGACATGGTGCAATCTATAGGGATGGATGGCATCCGAAGATCAACCCAAAGGGGTGTCTTCCAACTCGTCTGTCTTTATTTGCTCGTTTTGTCTTACGACAACAAAAAACAGAATAGAACGTCGCGTTCCATTCTCGACTTAGTAATGTCTTAAAAATCTTAGCGTATAAGATCGTTTGGTCCCCGAAACACGCGGGCGGACAGACAGCGTTCGCTTCCTTGCTGATGCGCTGTCGTGGAGGCGCGTGTGCAGGGAGGCGGTGAGGAAAAAGCGGCATGGTGAAACGTATCGAGAGGCACGAGGCTCGGATCGGCATGTTCATCGAGTCGCTCGAGGGATCCTGGCAGGACAACCCGATCGGCCAGCGCCGCTTCCTTCTGACATCGGATACCCATGTCGATCTCATCAAGAACAGCCGGATCACCGGCATCTACATCAACCTTGCCAAGGGTGTCGATGTCGATGGCTCCAGCCGTGGCCTTGCCAGTGTGCCCTCGCCGAGCCCTTCCCCACGAAAGCGGTCGCTTGCGGAGGAGCGCAAGGCCACCGCCAAGATCGTTCAGGCCTCGGTCAAGCGACTCGAAGGTGCCTTCGATCGGAGCCGAAGCGGCGAGCCGATCGATATCGAGAGCGTGTCCGAGATCGTCGGCGACATCTCGACCCAGATCGGCGACAGCCCGGCCATCCTGCTCGACATCACCCGCCTGAAATCGAAGGACAAGGTGACCTTCGTGCATTCCGTCGCCGTGTCGGCGCTGCTCGTGCATTTCGCGCGGCATCTGCAATTCGAGGAGCCGCTCGTGCGGGTGCTCGGTTTTGCAGGCCTCGTGCATGATATCGGCAAGCTGGCGATTCCCACCGAGATTCTCAACAAAACCGCCGCCCTCACTGCGGAGGAACGCGATGTCATCATGCAGCACCCGGCCGTCGGACACGATATCCTCAAGCGGCAGGGCAACCTGCCGGGCGTCGTGCTCGACATCTGTCGCCATCATCACGAGCGCATGAACGGCAAGGGATATCCGGACGGCATCCCCGCGGCCGATCTTTCGATCTATGTCCGGATGAGCACGATCTGCGACGTCTACGAGGCCGTGACTTCGGTTCGGCCCTACAAGAAGCCTTGGTCGTCCGCCATGGCCCTCTCCTGGATGCTGCAGCATGGCGATCATTTCGATCTTCAGCTGCTCTGGAAGTTCATCCTCAGCCTGGACTCGGAACTGACCCGCGGCGTGGCCTGAAAACCGGCCGAGGCCGGTGAAGAAAATCCTCACATTCCCCATCCGACCGCTTTAAGGTGTCCCTGTCACAATCAGGACGGATACCCTCAAGCCGATGAAGAATACGCGTCTCTTTTCCAACATGGGTGGCCTGCCGGGCCAGAGCGAACTCCTCTCCAGCAAGGCGGTGTTTACCACGGCCTATGCGGTCATTCCCGGCAGCGTCATGCGCGACATCGTCACAAGCGTGCTGCCGCACTGGACGGGAACACGCGCCTGGATCCTCTCGCGCCCGCTGACCGGCTTTTCCGAGACCTTTTCGCAATACATCATGGAGGTCGCACCGGGCGGGGGCAGCGAAAGACCCGAGCCGGATGCGCGCGCCTCCGCCGCCATCTTCGTGGTGGACGGGAATATGGTCATCACCTTCGAAGGCGAGGAGAAGGCCCTTCGGACCGGCTCCTTTGCCTATCTGCCCGCCGGACGGGCCTGGACGCTGAAAAACACGGGCGACGTGCCGGCGAAATTCCACTGGGTGCGCAAGGCCTTCGAGGTGGTCGACGGGCTCGAAGCGCCGCCTGCCGTCTTTACCCATGAAGACGACTGCGAGATCAGCGCCATGCCGGATACCGACGGTCGCTGGGCGACGACACGGTTCCTCGATCCGAACGACGTGCGCTACGACATGCATCTGAACATCGTCACCTTCGAGCCGGGCGCGGTCATTCCTTTCCTCGAAACGCATGTGATGGAACACGGGCTCTACGTGCTGGAGGGCCGGGCGGTCTACCGACTGAACGAGGACTGGGTGGAGGTGGAGGCAGGCGATTATATGTGGCTGCGCGCCTTCTGCCCGCAGGCCTGCTATGCCGGCGGCCCCGGGCGCTTCCGCTACCTGCTGTACAAGGATGTCAACCGGCACACCAAGCTCTGGTAGCGGCCAGCGGCCACCCCATCTGCCGGGCGCCCGTCTGCCTGGCGAACGACATTCACGCCCATCGCCTCGATGTCATGGGCTACCCCAGGGGAAAGTGGCAGGCGACCTGGCGCTCGGCGGAGATCGCCGAAAGCGCTGGGCGAACCTGGCGGCAGATGTCCTGCGCCTGCGGACAGCGGGTCGAGAACTTGCAGCCGGCCGGCGGGTCTAGGGGGCTCGGAATTTCGCCGGAAAGCAGGATGCGGTCGCGGCGGCCGCGATTGTGCGGCTGCGGAATCGCCGACAGCAGGGCCTGTGTGTAGGGGTGGCTCGGACGCGCGTAGAGCGCATCGGTCTCCCCGGTCTCGACGATGGAGCCGAGATACATGACGGCCACGCGGCTCGAGACCTGCCGGACGACGGCGAGATCATGCGCGATGAAGACGTAGGTGAGGTCGAGCCTTTCACGCAGATCGCTGAAGAGGTTGACGATCTGCGCCTGCACCGAGACGTCGAGCGCGGAGACAGGCTCGTCGGCCACGATCAGCTTCGGCTCCACTGCCAGCGCACGGGCGATGCCGATGCGCTGGCGCTGGCCGCCCGAGAACTCGTGCGGGTAGCGATCGAGATATTCCCGGCGCAGGCCGACGAGGTCCATGAGTTCGCCGAGGCGATCCTCGATGCCGGCACCTTCGCGGATGCGGTGAACCTTCAGCACTTCGGCCAGCACGTCGCGCACCCGGCGGCGCGGGTTGAGCGAGGCGGACGGGTCCTGGAAGATCATCTGGACCTTGCGGCGCACCGGTTTCAGCGCGCGTGCATCCGCCTTGGTGATATCGGTGCCCTCGAAGCTCAGCGTGCCGCCATTGATATCGTAAAGGCGCGTCAGGCAGCGGCCGAGCGTGGATTTTCCGCTGCCGGATTCGCCGACGAGACCGAGCGTTTCCGCCGGAAAGACATCGAGGCTGATATTGTCGACCGCGTGCAGCGTGCGCCCCGAGCCGGGCTTCATTGTCCGCCCGACGGTGAAGGTCTTGACGAGCGACCGGGCCGACATCAGCGGAGCCGGGGACGAAGGGGAAAGCCCGGAAGCTTCCGGCGCTGCGGATACCGGGTTCGAACGGTCGGACGGCATCATGCGAACTCCTCCGCAGACAGGACGGTGCGGCGGAGTGCGGCGCGCTCCGACTCCTCCAGAATGCACAGAGCGGCCTGCGTGCCGATCTTGCGCAGCGGCGGCCGCTCCAGACAGGCGGATCGCGCAAAGGCGCAACGCGGCGCGAAACCACACCCCTCGCCGATCCTGTCGGGTGTCGGCGGCATGCCGGGAATGGATTTCAGCCGGGCGAGACGCGGGCCGGTCAGGGGCGGGATGGAGCCCATCAAGCCCCAGCTATAGGGATGGAGCGGGCTTGCGAACATCGCTTCCGTTTCGCCGCGCTCGACGATACGGCCCGCATACATCACGGCAACGCGGTCGGCGACCTCGGAGACGACGCCCATGTCATGCGTGATCAGGATGATGGCGGAGCCGAAATCCTTGCGCAGACGCAGCAGCAGATCGAGCACCTGCGCCTGTACGGTCACATCGAGCGCCGTGGTCGGCTCGTCCGCTACGAGGAGGGCGGGATTGCAGGAAAGCGCCATGGCGATGACGGCGCGCTGGCGCATGCCGCCGGAAAGCTGATGGGGATAGCGGTCCACCGCTTCCTGCGGATTGGAGAGACCGACCTCGCCCAGAAGCTCGACGGCGCGTTTTCTGGCGGCGCGGGCGGAGATCTTTTCATGGGCGCGGATCTGCTCGGCGATCTGCCAGCCGATCGTGTAGACGGGATTGAGCGCCGTCATGGGGTCCTGCGAGATCAGGCCGATTTCCCGGCCGCGGATGCTGCGCAGCTCGCCGGGGCTGAGATCGAGGATTCCGCGGCCGCGGAAGGAGACCATGCCCTCGACGCGCGTCGTCTTGCGATCGTGGAGGCCGAGCAGCGAGAGCAGCGTCACGGACTTGCCGGAGCCGGATTCGCCGACGATCGAAAGGATTTCGCCCTCGCGTACGGAGAAGGAGACATCGCGGACCGCCCTGACCATTCCCCGGTCGGTGGCGAAGGAGACCGTGAGGCCGTTGACGTCGAGGAGGATGGGTTTTTCCGCAGAGGTCATGGCTTCAGCTTTCCCGCACGCGCGGATCGATGAGGACGTAGACGACATCGACCAGTGCGTTGGCCACCACCACGAAGAACGAAGCATACATGACGGTGCCGAGGACCATGGGCAGGTCGAGGTTGAGCAGCGCCTGATAGGTCAGCCGTCCGACGCCGTTCAGCCCGAACACGACCTCTGTGAGCAGCGCCGAGCCGCCGACGAGCACGCCGAAATCGAGACCGAACATCGTGACGAAGGGGATGAGCGAGGTGCGCAGCGCGTGGCGGACCATCACGCGCGCAGGGCTGAGGCCCTTGGCGCGGGCGGTGCGGATGAAGTCCTCCTGATAGGCCTCCACCAGATTGGCGCGCAGAACCCGGCCGTAGATGCCGATATAGAGAGCAGCCAGCGTGAACCAGGGGATGATCAGCGTCTTGAACCAGCCCCAGGGGTCGGTGAGCAGCGGCTTGTAGCCGAGCGAGGGAACCCAGGAGAAGAAGATCGTGTCGTGAAAGCGGCTCTGGGTGATGAGGTTCATGACCTCGCCCAGCCAGTAGACCGGCATCGACACGCCGATCAGGGCCAGCACCATCAGCCCGCGATCGAGCAGCGTATCGCGCGCGAGCGCCGCCACCACGCCGACGAGAATGCCGCCGATGACCCAGAGCACGGCGGCACCGGCCACCAGCGACAGGGTGACGGGCGCGGCCTGGGCGACGGCCGGCACGATGCGCAGGCCGCGGTTGACGAAAGAGGTCAGGTCCTGCGTGACGAACAGCCGGTTCATCATGATGACGTACTGGACGGGCAGCGGCCGGTCGAAGCCGAAATCCTTGCGGATCGCCTCCACCGTCTCGGGCGAGGCATTGCGTCCGGCCAGCCGTGCTGCCGGATCGGATCCCGGCGTGGCGAAGAAGATGAGGAAGACGAGCGCGGAAATGCCGACCATGACGAAGAGCATCTGACCGAGGCGCTGGAGAACGGCAAAGACCATCGGCGTTCTCCTCAGACCAGTTTCGTGCGCGGATCGAGCGCATCGCGGATGCTGTCGCCGAGCACGTTCAGCGACAGGACGGTCAGCGCGATGGCGATGCCCGGCGCAAGCGCCACCGCGGGGCGGGTGTAGAGCAATGTCTGCCCGTCCTGGATGATCGTACCCCAGCTCGCATCCGGTGCCTGCACGCCGATCGACAGGAAGGAGAGCGAGGATTCCGTGATGATGTTCAGCGCCATCATCAGCGGTACGAAGACGATCAGCATGGTGGAGACGTTGGGCAGGATGTCGTTGACGAGGATGCGCCAGGCGGGAATGCCAAGGCCGGTGGCCGCCAGCACGAACTCGCTCCGCTTCAGCGCCATCACCCGGCCGCGCACGGGCCGCGCGACATAGGGCACATAGATGATGCCGATGATGACGATGGGCAGCAGGAGGCTGTCGCCGGTGATCTCGATCGGCCCGATGACGATGCCGTGCGACAGGAGCACGATGGAAAGCGAGATGGCGAGAAGATAGACCGGAAACGCCCAGAGGATGTCGAGGATGCGTGAGAGGATCTGGTCGGTGACGCCGCCGAAGAAGCCGGCGGTGATGCCGATGATCGCGGCCAGCACGAGACAGATGACGGTCGCGGACGTCGCGATCAGCAGCGAATTCCGCCCGCCATAGAGAAGGCGGGCGGCAACGTCGCGTCCCTGCGTATCCGCACCGAGAAAATATTGCGCGCCATAGGTCGGGCCGATCGGCGTGACGCCGAGACCGAGCCCCTCCGTCGAGGCCTGCATGACCTTGACCCGCTTGCCATCGACCGTGATGCGCGCCGACAGGTTGGAGCGGAACGGGTCGCTGGCGGCGACATAGCCGGCATAGAGCGGGGCCGACAGGCTGGAGAGGACGATGAGGACGAGCACGATGGCGGCGAGGATCGTCGGCTTGTCGCGCCGCATCAGCAGCCAGGCCCGACGCCAGGGGCCCGCACCCGCCCGCCGGCCGGTGTCTTCCTCCAGACCAAGGGACGGCAGACCAAGGGGCGGCACTTCGGGAACGAAGGCCTCTGTGGACGCGATGTCGGACGGAATGCTCATGTCATTTCCTGCAGGCGTCTGGCGGTCGAGAGCCGCGCGGTCTTGGCGGGAACGTTCGGCGGCGCCGAGCCTTCATGGGCCTGCGCCGCCGGATTGTCGTTACATCACCGGAGGGTTACTTCACCCACGACTGGGAGATGAACCAGCGGTTCTGCTTGTTGAACACGTAGTTCCCGAGGCGGGCAGAGGTGAAGTTGACGCTTTTCGGCGTGAGGAGCGGGGCGAGCGGCGCCTGCTCCATGAAGCCCTTGTCGATCTCGGCCCAGATGGCATTGGCGGCATCCTGATCGGTCAGCGCCGTGGTCATCGCCTGCTTCATCTTGGCGTCCAGCTCCTTGTTGCAGTAGCCGGCAATGTTGATGGAGGCGTCGGAGCCCTTGTTGAACGAACTGCAGGACAGGAGCACGTTCAGGAAGTTCGAGGCCGCAGGATAGTCCTGGTACCACTGGCTGACGCTGATCTGGACGTTGTTGTTGGTGTTCTGGATATAGGTGAACTGGATATTGGGCGAGATCGCCTTCATCGAGGCGTCGTAGCCAAGCTCGGTGAGGACGCTGGCGATATAGGTGCCGATGCCGCGGGCGACCGCATTGTCCTCGGCGATGACGGTGACCTTCTGGCCCTTGGTGCCGCTTTCGTCCACCAGCGCCTGCGCCTTCTCCATGTCCGGTTCGGACCAGGTTTCGCCGGGCGACTTCGTATAGAGACAGCTGTCGACATGGCCGGGGAAGTCCGGCGGCAGGATCTGGCAGACCGGCTGCCCGAGCACGTCGCCGCCGAAGAGGCCGACGAGCGCATCGCGATCCAGTGCATAGTTGACCGCCTGGCGCACCTTCACATTGTCGAAAGGCGCAAGGTTGGTGTTCATCGGCGCGTACCAGAAGGCCGCCAGCGGATCGATATGCACCTGGCTGGCATATTTCGCGCCGATTTCCGGCAGACGGTCGGAGGGCGGCGTGTCGAACATCCAGTCGATCTGGCCGTTGATAATGGCGTTGATCGCCGCTTCCTCGGTCAGGCCGAACTTGTAGACGACCTCGTCGGGATAGCCGTCCGGCTGCGCATCGACGCTCCATTCCTTGAAGGACGGGTTGCGCTTCAGCACCATTTCCGAATTCGGATCGTAGCTCGCGATCATATAGGCGCCGGTGCCCGGGATCGGCGTGGTGCCGGCGTCCGTCAGCGGCGCATCGGCCGGCACGATTGAGGCGTGGGGTACGGCGAGCTTCGAGAAGATTTCGGCGTCCGGCGCGACGAGGTTGATCGTCACCGTGCCCGCCGCGTCGTCGCCGGTCACGCCGCCTTCGAGCGTGCAGGATGCGGCATCCGCGATGCATTTGTCGGCGCCGACGATGCCGTTGTAGAAGCTGCCCGTGGTTGGTCCCTTGATCTTGAAGATGCGCTGGAACGAGGCGACGACATCGGACGGCGTAACCTCCTTGCCGTTCGAGAACTTGATGCCCTTGCGGATCTTGAAGACGTAGGTCTTGCCGTCATTGGTCGGCTTCGGCACCTCCTCGGCGATCGAGGGTACGATCTCGAAGCCATCGCTGCCGCCCGCCTGCTTGAACTTGACCAGACCGTCATAGGTCATCTGGAAGACCTGCCAGAACTGGGCCGTGTAGTTGATCATCGGATCGACCGTGCCGGCAGCCGAGACGGCGGCGAGCGTGATCGTCCCGCCGCGATGCTCGCTCATGAGGGCCGCGCGATCCTGCGCCAGGGCGACACCGCCCAGCGCCGTCTGGGCGAGGAGGCAGGTCGCGAGCATCGCGCCTGCGTGTCGGGTAAGCTGTTTCAGATGCATGGTCATGATCGTCGTTCCCTTGTTATTATGGCTTTGGCGTTATCCTGCGTGTCGATGGTCCTGCCGGGTCTTAAGATGCCTTTTCCGCGAGAAAGGCGCCCACGACGGCCATCGTTTCCTGCCGCTCCTCGACATGCGGCATGTGGCTGGACTGTTCGAAGATGGTCCAGCGCACGTCGGGGATCTCGTCGGCATAGGGCTGAACGCAGGCTTCCGTCGCCTCGTCAAAGCGGCCGGAAATCAGGAGCGTCGGGACGGCGATGGTGGACAGCCGGCCGACGATCGACCAGTCCTTCATGGTGCCGATGACGTAGAATTCGTTGGGGCCGTTCATCGTGTGGTAGACGGTTGGATCCGCCGCGATCGCATCGAAGGTGCGTTGGACCTCCGGCGGCATCGGCACGACGCGGCAGACATGGCGCTGATTGAAGACGTCGGTCGCCGCCATGTACGCGGCACTGTCGGTCGTTTCCGCCTGCTCATGCTCCAGCAGCGTCGCCTGCACGTCCTCCGGCAGCTCTCGGCGCAGGCGGTTGGCCTCCGAAATCCAGGTGTGCATGGAGGCCGGCGAATTGGCGATGATCAGCGCCTTCAGGCCTTCCGGCCGGTCGACGGCGAATTCCGCGCCGAGCATGCCGCCCCAGGACTGGCCGAGCAGGCAATAGGCCTGGCGGATGCCGAGATGGTCGATGAGGTTGTGAAGCTCCGCCTTGAAGAAGGGAACGGTCCAGAAGTCGCCGCCTTTTTCCGGAAGATGGGTCGACTGCCCGTTGCCCACCTGGTCGTAATGGATGACGGCACGGCCGGTGGCGGCGATGTCCTTGAAGCTATCGACATAATCATGCGTGCAGCCCGGGCCGCCATGCGCGACGATGAGAGGCGGCTTCGGCGAGGACAGGTCGCCGGTGACCCGATACCAGGTATGATACTCGCCATAGGGCGCAAAGCCTTCGATGATCTCCATTTTATCCCTCTCCTCTATTTTTCAGGCACCGCTGCGGGTGCGTTTGTCGTTGCGGCAGATGGCCTCGGCCGCGTCTTCGATGGTCATGCCCCAATCCATGGCGACGGAGCGCAGCCGCTTCCAGGCCGCCGCTTCGCCGCCGCCTTCGTTCTGGAGCAGGTGCAAAATGGCACGCACGACGATCGGTCGCTGGCGCAGCCGGTCTTCCAGCACGCGGATATCGTCGGCCTGGGCGCGAACCTGCTGATAGGCATGGGCCGCGATGAGCAGAGCGCTGTAGGCACCGGTCGAGCCGATGGGTTTCAGCAGATGGGCGTTGGAGCCCTGGTCCAGCGCCCATTCGATCCGTCCTGGCGCTTCCGAGCCGATCAGCGCGATGATGGGCATGGGGGCAAACCCCCGCGGCCAGGGAAACTGCCCGTCATGCCCCATGTCGGCATCGAAGAAGACGACGTCGGCGGACGCCTGCGCCTCGTCGAGATGCGGCCAGGAGACCGTCACCCGGATCTGCAGAAGTTCGAGCTGGCGTCGCAGCGCATCCACCAGAGGATGCTCCCGGTGCAGGATCACGGCATGCCATTGCGCGAGGGGCGGCCGGGTGCGACGCGTCATTTGACCACCTTCAAGGCAGCGGGGACGACGGGCGGATCGGCCCTGATCCCGACGCGCACGAGAAAGGGGTCGGCGACGATGGCATCCTCGGCGCTCTCAACCAGCGCGAAGCCGCCCGTCTCATCGGACAGGCCCAGGTGCGGCCGCAGCGCGGCGTGATGAGTCTTCCGATCGATGCGGATCGGCCCGGCCGGCGTGTCGAAACTTCGGGCCGTGACGACCTTGCGGATCGCATCCGGCGCGTCCGTGCCGGCGTCCGAGATGGCGCGCGTCAGGATCGACATCGCCATGTAGGCCGAAAAGAAAGGCGTGGTGATGCGCCGGCCGGAACCGTGGCGCTCCGCCATGCGCGCTTTGAACGCCCGGTTTTCCGGCGTTTCCAGCCGATCGAAATAGATCGACGTGGACAGATGACCACGACGGGCGGAGGGTGCGAGGCCTTCGAGATCGCTTTCCGACATGTTGCAGGCGATGATCGGCGGCGCGTCCGTCGCATTCTCGCGATCGTCGCCATAGGCGGCGATGAAGGCGGCGGCAGACTGGCCGACGAGATTGCTCAGGATGAAATCCGGCTTCTTCTGGCGGATCTCGGTGATCAGGTGATCGACCTCGATCGAGCCGAGCGGCACGTAGCGGTCCGAGACGACCTGCCCTCCGGAGGCTTCCATGCGCTCGCGGGCGATGCGGCTGATTTCCCAGCCCCAGATATAGTTGGAGCCGACGATGAAGGCGCGCCGCCCGAAGCGCGGCAGGACATGATCGAACAAGGGCAGCAGATGCTGGTTCGGACAGGCGCCGAGATAGATGGCGCTGTCGCTTGCCTCGAAGCCTTCATAGGGAAAGGCATACCAGAGAAGCGCGCCGTGCCGTTCGGCAACGGGCAGAACATCCTTGCGGCTCCAGGAGGTGATCGTGCCGATGATGTGGCGACATTTGCGCTCGCGGATCGCGGCTTCCGCAAGGATGGCATAGTCTTCGGCGCGACCGCAGGGATCGTCGATCGTGGCGACGATCGAAAAGCGCGACGCCGGATCGGTATTGACCTCGGCAATCGCCGCCATGGCCCCGTCCACCGCATCCCGGCCGAGAGCCGCATAGGGGCCGGTGGTCGAATAGAGGATGGAAACGGGAATGGCGGTGCGGCTCATCGATGCTGCGCCCTTCTCTGTCCGTCATGCCCGCCACTGTGCTTCACGACCGTCCATCCCCTTGTCGGCTTCCAAGCCATGATGACGGGTAACGTCACGTCGACAAACAAAAAAAGCCCCGAGTCGCTCAACGCGATCTTCGGGGCTCGATTGCCGTCGGCGTCTTCCGCCATCTGTTGACCTGAGGTTACGCCGAGGGCGGATTGCAGTCAATCCCGACCGCTGCTTGTTTTTTGATCATCGAACCTGACGCAGCCCGAAAAGACTGGTTCTCCGCCGGGGCGGCCGGTATAAGAGGTGCGGGCGTGTGCTGCGTGCGCCCTCGGCTTCCCGAAAACCTACGGAGATTGTGTCCAACCTTTTTCGAGGTGCCAAAGCCATGACCAAACACCACGCTTCCCCTCTCTCCAAAGGCCGCATCCAATCGACCGTCCGCGCGTTTCTCGACAATGAAACATCGAGCGGCCTGCTGTTGATGGGCGTCGCGCTGCTCGCCATTCTCACGGCGAACTCGCCCTTCGCGGAAGCCTATTTCGGCGCGCTGCATATCTATGTCGGCCCGTTGAGCCTGCAGCACTGGATCAACGATCTGCTGATGGCAGCGTTCTTTCTGGTTGTCGGCCTCGAGATCAAGCGCGAACTTCTCGACGGGCAGCTCTCCACCTGGAGCCGGCGCATTCTTCCGGGTGCCGCCGCTGCGGGCGGCATGGCGGTCCCGGCACTGATCTACATCGCCTTCAACTATCAGGATCCGGTCGCGGTGCATGGCTGGGCCGTTCCGTCCGCAACCGATATCGCCTTTGCGCTCGGTGTCCTCTCGCTGCTGGGGCCGCGCGTGCCGGCATCGCTGAAGATTTTTCTCGCTGCCCTCGCGATCATCGACGATCTCGGCGCCGTGGTCATCATCGCCCTGTTCTACACGTCGGACATGAACCTGATGGCGCTCGGCGGGGCGGCCGTGGTCATCGGCGCACTGGTGGCCCTCAACCGAGCCGGCGTGCAGCGTCTGTTGCCCTATCTGGTCCTGGGCGCGGCACTCTGGGTTCTCGTGTTCGCCTCCGGCGTCCATGCGACACTTGCCGGCGTCATTCTCGCGCTGACGATCCCGATCCGCCGCACGCCGGGTACGCCGGAAGCCACGCCCGACACCTCGCCCCTGCACCGGCTGGAGCATGCCCTCCACAAGCCCGTCGCCTTCATCATCGTGCCGATCTTCGGTTTTGCGAATGCCGGCGTGTCCTTTGCCCATATCACCCTCCCCGCCCTGGTCGAGCCCGTCACGCTCGGCGTCGCCATGGGTCTCGTGCTCGGAAAGTGCATCGGGGTGTTCGGAACCGTCTTCCTGCTGGTGAAGATGAACCTCGCGGACCTGCCGGCCAAGGCGAGCTGGGGTCAGACCCTCGGCGTTTCCCTGGTCTGCGGCATCGGCTTCACCATGAGCCTCTTCATCGGTCTCCTCGCCTTTTCCGATCCCGAAATGCAGGATCGTGTCAAAGTGGGCATCCTCATCGGCTCGCTGATCGCCGGCCTGCTCGGCTACACGATCCTGCGCGTCACCAACCGACGCGCAACGACGGCAGCCGTCCAGAGCGCCTGATTGCGGCGAACGTCGGTGCAGGCTTTCCGGTAAGGACGCCTGCACCTTGATTTTGCCGAGATTTAACCGCTATATCGACTCTGAAGCCGGGTGACATAAGCGACGGTGTCGGAAGGGCTCGCTCGTTGATTGACAAAAACGCACAGGACAGAGACGAGGCGGCGCGCGCTGCACACGCGCTGAACCGTTGCAGCAGTGCGTCGATGCGGCAGTTTCCGGGACGCCGATGATCCAGCTCGAACGCGCAACCAAATTCGCCAAAGCCAAGGGCGTTACCAAAACAATCCTGAACGATGTCAGTTTCACGATCCCGCGCGGCAGGAGTCTTGCGCTGTTGGGGCGAAACGGCGCGGGTAAATCCACCCTGCTGCAGATCATCGCCGGGACCCTGCATCTCGATAAGGGGACGGTTCGGCGGGACGCGAAGGTGTCCTGGCCACTCGGCTTTGCCGGCAGCTTTCAGGGAAGTCTGAGCGGCGAGCAGAATGTCCGGTTCGTCGCCCGGATCTACGGCGTCGATACGGAAAGCCTTGTCGAATATGTGCGGGACTTTGCCGAACTGGGTGAGTTCTTCAGAGCTCCCGTGCAGACATATTCATCCGGGATGAAAGCCCGTCTGGCTTTCGGGATTAGCATGGGCGTGAAATTCGATTACTATCTCGTCGATGAGGTTACTGCCGTCGGCGACACCAATTTCAAGCGAAAGTCGCACCAGGTCTTTAAAGAGCGTTTAAAGGGTTCGGATGTCATCATGGTGTCTCACAGCACCTCGACCCTGAAGGATTATTGCCACTCCGGCGTGGTTCTGGAAGATGGCAAGCTGATCTATTTTGAAAATCTGGCTGACGCGGTTCGCGTGCACGAGGAAAACATGGCGAGGTCCTATCGGTGATTACGGCAAAGGCAAGCGATGCTTCCGCGACCGCTGCGGCAAATTCTTCCGCGCAGGCCAAGCCACGGCACCTGATGCTGCTGAAGGGTCTGCTCGAAATGAGGCCTCCGGTGGTCGAACGACCGGCGGTCGAGGTCGAGCCGGAAGCGCCGGAAGGCGACACCGTTCTCAGCCGGCCCAATGCCCGGCTGAAACTTCGCCATATGGTGATCATCGCCACATTCTTCTGCGCCGTGCTCATCCCGACGATCATCGCCGGCGCCTACATGATGTTCGTCGCTGCCGACCAGTATCACAGCACGACCGCGTTCTCGGTCCGCAGTCTGGAGTCCTCGCAGCCCGCGGACCTGATGGGTATCTTCACCCAGGCTTCGGGCGGCAGCACCGTGAGCGATTCCTATATGCTCCTCGACTACATCCTGGGACCCGAAATGGTGCAGGCGGCCGACGAGGCGTTCGATCTGGACAAGGTCTTCGCCCCGCGCGGGCTCGATTTTTTCTATGGTCTGGATCATGACCTGACGATCGAGGAAAAAATTCAGTATTGGAAGCGTATGGTTTCCGTCAATTTCGACCAGTCTTCCGGCGTCTTGAACCTCAGCGTCAAGGCGTTCGATCCGTCGTCGTCTCAGGCGCTGTCGCGCTTCATCGTTACCCAGAGCGAAAACCTGGTGAACAGCGTTTCCGACGCCGCCAAATCCGAGGTTCTGCGCGATGCCGAGAATGCGGTTATGAAGACGGAAACCCGTCTTGGAAATGCGCAAATCGAGGTCCGGAAATTCCGAAACGTCATGCAGGAAGCCGATCCGACGGAAGGTGCCAAGCTGGCCGCGCAGATCGTCGCGACGCTCGAACAGCAACTTTCGGTCGCCAAGACCGAACTCAGCGTCGCACGGTCGCAGATGTCGGAAGACTCCCCACGCGTGAAAGTTCTGAATTCTCAGATCGCCAGCATCGAGCAGCAGCTGCTGCAGGAGCGTGACCGCTTCGGCGACGGGCATTCGGGCAAGAAGGGCCGCGTGTATGCGGACGACGCGACGGATGTTGCCGGCCGGCTCGACCACTACGAGAAGCTCGAAACCGAACGCGGCTTTTCCGAGAAAGCCTACACGGCAGCTCTCGCAGGTCTCGAAAAGGCAAAGATCGAAGCGTCATCGCGCGATCGATACATGGCCGTCGTGATCAAGCCGACATTGCCGCAACTCGCCCTCTATCCGAGCCGCCTGCTCAACACGCTGCTCGTCTTCGCCATCGGACTGATGATGTGGGGCGTTGGCGTCATGGTGTTCTACAACATCCGGGATCGGAACTAGGCCGGACCGGTATCGTCGCAGCGAGGGCTTTGCGAGGGCGAACCGGATGACGTGTTCATTCGGTCCACGCATCTCCCGATGCGATTGCAATCGAATTGGGCGATTTCGTCGTGGGGAGTCCTGATTTTTCGCGCGCGGTGTTACGGGATTTCCCCTCGGCTCTCATGTCGGCAATCGCTTGACGTACTGCATTGCGATCGTAAGCGTTCGCCGCCGGAACGCCTCCGCCTTTCTGTGCTTGCAGAAGCGCTGGAGCCCGGGTGATGTCGCCCATCCGGCTCGCCGTGACGATGAACCGCAGCAAGCGACCCATTGCCTCGGCGAGTGTGGATCCTGGGGCCGGTCAGATGGCCTCAGAAACGCTCCAGCGCCCGATCCTTGGCCCCCGTTTCTGGTGCTGCCTGCTGTCAGGCAGAAGAATCGCCCGATCATCGCGCGATACCGGTTGTCGCGATCGGGCGTTTGCGAGACGTTCTTTCCGGTTGCCCGGTTGATGGCGGCGGAGATCTGGCGGGCGGGTATTCCGGCCTTGCGCGCCAGGCGGTCGAGGTTGAGATCGACGTCGCGATAGACGCGCTTTGTCTGCATCAGGCGTTCGATGGCGTCCATCGTCCCGGCCTCTTCGGCCGTTGCCGCCTCGGGGGCCGGCCCCTCGGAAGCCGGCGCTTCAAACGCCGGAACGTCGGGAGCGGACGGCATGACCGGGACCCGTTCCGGCGGCGCGCCGGTCGATGCGGCGGCGATCGCCAGGATCACGAGCAGGCAGAGATTGGCGATTGCGATCACCGGCCGGACATAGGCACCTTGCGCCCAGGCAAGATCCAGAACGACGAACAGATCGACGGCTGCCGAGAGAAGAAGGCAAAGTGCTGAGAACAGACTGGCGCGATAGGCCGGCGCCGCGCCCTCGAACGGCGCCAATCGCAAGGCATCCGTGCCGGGCCGCATGAGACGGAGAATGGCAAGGGCATAGCCGACGAAGATCGCGATCAGAGCCAGATCGATCGCCTCCCGCTCGAGAACGAGGAGCAGCACGATCGTCAGGGTGGGAAGCCCATGAACTCCATATCGCCACCACCCCCACGGCCTCTTCC